>NZ_JBVIHH010000003.1:49184-420465 GCF_055570395.1 Streptomyces sp. NPDC031210 | reverse complement strand
GCGGCGGTGCGGGGGGGGGGGGGGGGGGGGGGGGGGGGGGGGGGGGGGGGGGGGGGGCCCCCCCCCCCCCCCCCCCAGCCCGCATGCCTCTGCGTTATTTGGGCTGTTTGGCCTTCGCGTATGCCTCACGGATCTCAGCCGGGATGCGGCCGCGCTCGTTGACCTGGTAGCCGTTCTCCTTCGCCCAGCTTCTGATTTCCGCGGTGTTCCCGCCACTGGCGGCGCTCTGGCGAACAGCCTTTCGTGTTTTCCCCGTCTTGCGTCCGACCTTCGTGAACGGCGCTACGGCCTCCAGGAGCCGGTCATAGCTATCCGGTCCCAAGTCCAGTTCATACGTCACACCGTCGAGAGACAGGACGTGAGTGGCGGCCTCGGAGGTCTCTTCGCCGGTGAGGTCATCGGTATAGATGGTGACAATTTTCTGAGCCATGGACGGATTGTAGGGCCATCCGAGTGCCACCGGGTACGAGGCGACATCTCTGGGTCCGCTGCCGGTCATGACTGCCGAATTCCCGCACCACTTTCCCCTGGCCGCCAGCCGACGTCAATTCCTTGCTGGTCCCCCCAAAAGGAGCCCTGCCATCTGTGGGCCAAGCGTAGAAACCGTGGCGATACGACACCGTTGCGCTCCGACACTAACCATCCGAGTCATTTCGAGGCGAGCCGAACGCCCCGGGGCCCGCCCCTCCGGCCTGCCGCCGCCCGGCGCCGGCCGACTTCCCGCTGGCCGCCGGCCTCCGCCGAGTGAATTGGTGGCCTTTCTCTGATATTGCCGCAGGCAACAGATGCCGCATTCCGATTGCGGTCGGCCCCCAGGGATTGGCCGGGCGGTCGTAACTCGTCGACTCCCCACCGTCAACCCCTACGATCAACCGTCAGCCGTGGAGAATCCAGTGGCCGCCGAGTGCCAACGGGCCGAGCACGAGACCGGCCCACGACATGACGCCGAAGATTTTCTTCTTGTTCTGCTCGACGGCGATGAGGTCCTGCTCGGACTTGGCGGTCATGAGGAACGGGCTGCCATCCGAGGGGGCCCCTATGCTCAGTTCGCCGCGCTCGTCGTCACGGGCCTCGCCGCGTACGTAGAACTGGTCGCCCGCCCGCAGGACCCACTCTTCCTGCTGGAAGCCGAGGGTCCGTTGGCTGCGCGTCAAACCGGGGAGGTCGAGGAATCCGAACGATTCGTTCTGACCGGGCTGGTAGACATCGAAGTGGTCGAGGGTTTTCGGCGCGTGGTCGACGATGCCCTTCCCGGGAACCACAACGGTCGACCCGGACCCGTCCTCGACGAGGAAGGGGGAGGGACTGATGAAATCGGAGACCACCTGGCTCTTGCGGGTGATCTTCATGTCGATCCCGGAGCCGCTCCGCGTCTCGTACCTGCGCGTGATCCGCGTACGGAACCAGACGCATTCCGTCCGGCCGAGCTGGGACGTCAGCGGACCGCTGGGGTGCGGACGGGCGGTCCCCGCCGCCTCGACGAGCTGGCGGAACGCGCCGGTGCCGACCGCGCCGAGCGCCGCCTGGTGCAGTTCACGCAGTTCGTGGGACGACACCGTTTCGGTGGTCACCATGGCGTGGACGCGCTTCCTCGCGCGCAGCACCTGGAAGACGCTCAGCACGCCCAGCCCCAGGAGGAAGAGCCCCAGGAATGCAAGCACGTGACGTGCACCTCTCTGTCGATGTCGGTCGATGACGTAGGTCAGCGGAACGTTTCGCGGATCCTGCGGAAGGTCTCGTAGAAGCTACTGAAGATCTGGCTGCCCGCCCTGACGAGACCGGCCACGGCGAACCAGGCGACCAGCAGCAGGCCCAGCACGAGGGCGATCCATTCCCACCAACTCATGACCGGCTCCTTACCTCGGGACGGGGGAGGGCCCGGGAGCCCGGCGCGAAGTCTATGTGCCGGTCCGGCGAGGGGAGGAGGGCGCCAGGGAGCGCGGCCGATCACGCCCGAGAGGCCGGCGCTCAGAAGCGCGCCCGCGCCGGCTTCCCGGCCGGTGCGTCGGGTGACGCCGCGGCCGACACGTTGGCCGCTCCGATCAGGCCGTTTCCGCGGAACCGCCCGGTTCGTCGTCCGGTGCCGTCTCGAAAGACTTCAGACCGCCCGCCAGCACACCGAGCGTCTCGTCCGCGAGGTCGCGCAGGAAGGCGGGGCACACCCACGCGTCCAGGGGCTCGTCCTCCTGGTCCGCCTCGTCTTCCTCGTACCACCCGTAGTACTCGGCGATCTCGGCCCGGCCGCCCGGGCTGCGCAGCGAGTAGCCGACCCGGTTCGTGTAGTCCGGATCGTCGGTATCAGGATGCTCGCCGGAGCCGTGGGTGCACGGGGCGTCGCCCAGCAGAGGGACGGCGGCTTCGATCCCCTTGATCATCGCGTCCGGTACCGAGCGGTCCGTGATCCTCTCCGACGCCGCGTACCAACAGGTCGCGTTCATGGTCACGAGGTAGCCGGCCAGCACTCCGCGCGTCGGCCGGGCGGGAAGGCGGGTGGCCTCGTCGATCAGTTCCTCGTGCGGATCGCCGTAGGGGTAGTCGTTCACGATGGCCGAGAGGTCGCTGATGCGGCTGTGGTGGTCCTCCGGCGCTCCCACGGGGATGCGACGGACGGTGAACGGGGCGATCACATCCGCGGTGAGACGAGCCCATCCCGCGACATTGCCCGGGCACAGCACCCGCTCGGTCTCGGTCTCACCGTCCCGTGTCAGGAGTTCGCCGGTGAGCAGCCCGGTGTCACCCGTCCAGATCTCGTCCGGACACCCACACACGGGCCTGCTCCCCGCCCGGGTCGGCGGCGAGCCTGCGCGCGCAGTCCAGGACGAGGGGGTCCGCTTCGTCCGCCGGGGAGGTGTCGTGGATGTGCTGCCAGGCATCGGCAAGTTGGTCAACGGTGAGGTCAGTGCTATCGATCACGACATACACGACGGAGTCGGTGCCTGTGCGGTTCCCGGCCGATCTTGCGTGAGGGCGGGGCCGGCCGGTCCCGTTCGCGATGGACCGTCAAGTGGCCGCTTCGGGGGCCGGATCGGTATCGGGCAGCGGGTGCGCGGTGTTCGGTGGCGGGTCCGTCGGTCCGGTCGCGTCCGTGTTCGCGTCCACAGTCGTTTCCGTGTTCGCGTCCGCAGTCGTGTCCGAGGCAGGTGTCCGCTCGTCCGCAGACGTGGCGTGCCGCTGAGCAGGTGGGGGGAAGCTGGGCTCGTTGCGGTAGGCGAGCCGGATCATCTCCGCCATGAAGGCCCGTACGCGCGGCGTCTCCGCGTCGGCGGCGGTCGCCACGATCACACTGCGGGTCACGGTCGGCCGGCAGGGGATGAAGCGCACGCCGGAGGAAGCGGAGCTACGGACCATGCGCGGTACCAACGTCACCGCGAGACCGGCCGCCACCAGATGGAGTTGGGTGGCGTAGTCGGATACGCAGTAGCGCACCTCTGCCTCCACCTCGTGCGCGCGCAGCAGTTGCAGTAGGGCTTCGTGGGCGTCGCTCCCCGCCGGACAGCTCGTCCAGAACTCGCCGTGGAGTTCCCTCAGTTCCACGAACTCCCGGTCGGCGAGCGGGTGTCCCTCGGGAACCGCCAACTGGGCGTCCTCGTGCATCAGACGGGTGGTCCGGATGCCCGGCGGCATGTGCGCCGGCCGATGAGCCCAGCTCTCCGTGACGACCGCGTCCAGTTGCCGCGCCTGCAGCATCGGGATCATGTCGACCGCCTCACCGTCGCGCAGGGAGGGTTCGAGACGCGGGTGGCGTTCGATCAGGCTGCTCAGCACGGGCGGGACCAACGCCCGTATGGCGCTCGCGACGCCACCGATGCGCAGCGGACCGGCGACGAGGCCGTGCAGATTGGCGAGGTCGCGCTCGGCGTCCGCGAGCGTGGACACCATGGACTGGGCGGGCCCCGCCAGGATGTGACCGGCGCTGGTCAGCCGGATGCCGCGTCCGTCGCGCTCGATGAGTTGGCACTGCACCTCCTTCTCGAGTTTGCGCAGGTGCTGGGACACCGCCGGGCCGGTGATATGCAGCGCGGCGGCCGCCTCCCCCACGGAACCGAACCGGGCGACGGCGGCGAAGACACGTAACCTCTCCCAAGTGATCATGTAAGGCAGGCTAACGCTTTTAGCTAATGAATCTTGAATAGTGTTACAGGGCTCACGCTGCGATCGTGGACGTTGTGGATGCGACCTCAACGCCCTCCGTAACGACCACTGATGACCCCGACCGGGCTCCGCGGCCCGCCATAACGGCTCCCGCGCTGCTCGTCATCAGCGGTGCCGCCTGCTTGTCGGCTTCGGCGATGTTTGTCAAGCTTGCCGACATCACCGCCGGGACCGCGGCTTTCCTTCGCTGCGCCCTTGCCCTGGCCGTACTTGTGCCACTGCTTGTTCATGAGGTACGGCGCAAAGGGCGCCTCGCGCGGCCACTTCAGGGTTATGCGGTGGTCGCGGGCGTATTTCTCGGCGTGGATTACGTCATGTGGACCATGAGCATCCTGGACATTGGTGCCGCGGTCGCCACGGTGCTCATCAACGTGCAAGTCATCGCATTCCCCCTGCTTGCCCGGATCATCGGCGGAACGGCGATTTCTCGTCGTTTCCTGTTCACCGCCCCCGTGATGTTGGCTGGAATCGCGCTGTCCAGCGGCGCACTGGAACATGGTGCGGCAGAGGGGAACACGGTGCGCGGTGCGTTCCTGGGGGTGGCCGCCGGTGTCGCCTATGCCGCGTATCTGTACCTCAACCGGGTGTCGGGCGAACGCAGTCCCACTCACGTGGTGACGCCGATCTGCATTTCCACCGGCGCCGCCGCGGTGACCGCCGGAGTGATCAGCCTGTTCGCCACCGGCATCACCCTGTCGATGTCGCCGGCGTCGTGGGGCTGGGTGATCGCCCTCGCCCTCCTCGGGCAGGTGGTGGCCTGGCTGCTGATCAGCACCGGGACACCCAGGCTCGCGCCGAACACCTCCGCCGCCCTGCTGCTGCTCCAGCCGGTCATGGCCATCGGCTTCGGGCTGCTCATCCTCAGGGAGACGCCCACCGCAGGCCAACTCATCGGCTGCGTGGTCGTGATCGCCGCGGTGTGGTTCTCCAACCGCAGGCCCGCCCGGGCAGCACCAGCGGCTCCGGAGGAAAGCACGCGATAAGCGCGAAAGCGGCTCTGACAGAAATATCCGCCGAAGTTCCGCCAACAGACGGGAAGCATGATGAGTGAAGTGACACTCGCGGTAGACGACTATCGCCTGATCGCCCCGATCACCCTCCCCGGTGACGGCCGGGCACCCGGCGAGGTCAAACCCCTCAGCGATTCGGAGGAGTACGACGCCTATTTCCGCATAGAGCATCAGGACGACATGCCGCCGGACACGTGGGTGAACACCGTGCTCTCCGTCGCGGAACAGGTCAGCGCCGACCTTCCGGCCACCAGCCTCGAAGAAGGCGACCAGGCGCAGATTCTCGACGGTATCGCCATCATCCTGCAGCACACGCTGTGGCAGATGGCGAGCTGAGAAGGTCTCAGATCTCCGACCCCACTGGCGAAAGGAGAGCACCACAGCAATGCCTATCTCGTCGGAACAGCAGACGGCGGTGCGCCGTTGGAAGCTCGGGCATCACGTCTTCCATCTGCACCTCACGGTGATGAACACCTATCTCCTGGCCCTGGAGAAAGCGATCGACGAAAGGGACTGGCGGTCCGCCCGCCCGCTGCTGGGCACATTGAGCAGACTGTACGGCGCCGCGACCTCCTGCATGCGCTACGCATCGGATTTCCCGGAGACGGCCTACGAAAGCCTTATCAGGCCGTCGATGGAGCCGCCGTGGCTCAATCCCGGATTCTCCGGCAAATTCAACAGCGACCACGAGCGGATGCTGGACCTCATGCGCTCGATACGCACGAGCCTGAAGCGGGCGATCCGCTCCGGGGGCGTACCGGAGGAGGTCGAGCGAGCGGCCACACAACTCTGGCGCGCCCAGTCCCACAACCGCGCCAGTCACAAGCTGATCTGCGAGAAGTTCGTCCCGGGCGGCCAGTCGCTGCTCCAGGACTACTTCAACGCCAATGCCTGACGGACACACACGGACACACACGAAGAGGAGATTGTCATGGCCATCACCGTAATCGAGACCTGGTGCCTGAACGACGAGGCCGCCGGCCAGGCGACCAAGGTCATGCAGCGCATGGACGACGCGCTCGGTGACAACGCCCACGCGCACGCCGGCTGGAACGGCCACGCCACCTTCCTCCAGGACGACGCCGACCCGCACCTCGTGACGTGGCAGTACTCCTGGCGCAGCAAGCAGGACCACCAGGACCTGCTCGCCACCGAAGAGAGCCTGGCGGAGCCGCTGTACCGCGAGTTCTGCACGCGTCCGCGGCACATCCGCTACGCCACCGAGCTGGAGGTCGAGGTCGAGCACGACCACTGATCCCTCACGTCGGCTCGCGTGCCACCTAAGGACACCTATGAGTGAGAACGTCGGGGACTGGAGCCCCGAAGAGCTGGAGAAGAACGGCCAACTCCTGCTGTCGCAACTGCGCGAACACTTCACGACGTTGCGTCAACAGCCCGTCACCACCCAGCGCTCCGCACAGGAGATCCGTGCGGTGCTCGACGAACCGCTGCCGGACGCCCCGCAGCCGTTCCCCGAGATCCTGAGCCAGACCTGGGACGATGTGCGTCCCCACCTCACCCTGTGGAACCACCCGCGGTTCCACGCCTACTTCAGCAACAGCTCCAGCGGACCGGCCATCCTGGCCGAGATGTTCACCGCCGCGCTGAACGTCAACGTGATGCTGTGGGATGCCGCACCGGCCGCCGCCGCCGTGGAACTGACCGTGCTGGACTGGCTCGCCGAGATGGTCGGCTACACCGCGGCGGAGGACTCGGTCCTGGTCGACGGCGCGTCCCTGGGCACGCTGTACGCCCTCGCCGCGGCCCGGGAACACCTCGCCGGCCTGGACATCCGGCAGCAGGGGCTCGCCGGCCGGGACGTCCCCCGGTTGCGGATCTACACCTCCGACCAGACCCACAGCTCCATCGACAAGGCGGCCATCACCCTCGGTATCGGTCTGGACAACGTGGTCCGCATCCCGGCCGACCCCGAGGGCCGGCTCGACCCGGGCGCTCTGAGGGAATGCCTGGAACGGGACGAACAGCTCGGCTACCGGCCGATGGCCGTGGTCGCGAACGTCGGCACGACCTCCGTGGGAGCGATCGACCCGGTCGAGGACCTCGCGGACGTATGCGCCGCGCACGGCACCTGGCTGCATGTCGACGCGGCCTACGGCGGCTTCTGGAGGCTGGCCCCCCAGGTCCGCCCGCACCTTCCCGATCTGTCCCGGGCGGACTCGCTGGTGGCCAACCCGCACAAGGTCCTGATGTGCCCGATGGAGGCCGGCGCACTGTTCTGCCGGCACCGCGATGCCCTCACCAACACCTTCCGCGTCGTACCGGAATACCTGCGCACCCGTCATGAGGACGGCAGCGTCGACTTCATGAACTACTCCCTGCAACTGGGCCGGCAGTTCCGCGCGCTCAAACTGTGGTGGCTGATCAAGTCCTTCGGAGTTTCGGGCCTCACCGACCGGCTCAGCGCCACCGTGGCCCTCGCCGAGGGCCTGCGGGAGCGGGCCCGCTCCGACCCGGACTGGGTGGTGGAGAACGACACCCCGCTGCCGTTGGTGTGCCTGCGCTACCAACCGCACGACCAGCGACTGGACCCCCGGGACGCCGATGACCTCAACCGGCGCATCCACCGGGCCGTCAACGACGCCGGGGGGTCCTTCGTCTCCCACACCGTGGTGCGCTCCGGGTACGCGCTCCGCATCTCCATCGGCAACATCCACACCACCGAAGCCGACATCCAAGCCCTGTGGGGAGAACTCACCTCGGCCGCCCAGCGCTGCACCGCCCCGCGTCCCAGCGAAAGGAGCCCCTTATGACCCCGTCCCTCACCGGAGCGGCCGCCCAAGTCCGGCAACAGGTCCCGGCCGAGCCCGAGACGTTCGCCGACCGGCTGGCGCGGCACCACGCCGTCGGGCGGTGGGGCGCCGCCAACGAGAACCAGTCCTGGACCCCCAACCCCCGCTCGGTGCCGGCCCTGTGGCGCTATGCCGACCTCCGCCCCCTCGCTGTCGAGGCCGCCGATTTCGTCAAGGGCGAGGACGCCGCGCTCCGGGTGATCACCCATCTCAACCCCGGCCACCCCGACTACGAGTCGGCCGTCGGTCACCTGTACTCGGGGCTCCAGACACTCAAACCGCACGAGACGATGACGGCCCACCGGCACGCGGCCTCCGCCATCCGTTTCGTGATCGAGGGCGCGGGCGGTTGGACGGCCGTCGACGGTGACCGCATGGCCGTCGGCCCCGGGGACGTGGTGATCACCCCCAGTCGGCTGTGGCACGAACACGGCAACGACGCCGACGACGGCCTCGTCATCTGGCAGGACTGCACCAACGACCCGCTGGTCAACACGCTCGGCGCGAACTTCTTCGAGCTGCATCCGCAGCGCAGTCATCTCGCGGCACAGCCCCGCACCGACACCCTCGCGCACTACGGCGGGCTGCTGCTGCCCGACACCCGCCGGCACAGCGCGGCCTCCCCGCTGTTCTCCTACCCTTGGGACAAGTGCTACGAAGCGCTGATCGCGGCGGCACGGGCCGGTCACCGCTCGGAATTCGACGGCACGATCATGGAATACACCAACCCCGTCACGGGCGGCCCGGTGACGCAGACCATCGGCGCGAAACTGCAACTGCTGGCGCCCGGTGAACACACCCGCAGCCACCGGCACACGGGATCGGTCGTCTACGTGGCCGCGCGCGGCAGCGGTTCGGTGACGATCGACGGCGTGGTCCACCCGTGGAGCGCCGGCGACACCTTCTGTGTGCCCTCCTGGTCATGGCACAGCCACGCCAATCCCGGCGCCGACGAGGCCGTGCTGTTCTCGTACAACGAGTTCCCCCTGCTGGACAAGCTCGGCCTCTACGCCGAAGAACCGGCCGGGCGATGAACAGCGGTCGCCGGTGGCGCACCCCGTGGCCGGTGGGCCCGCCGGCGACCGCACCCCACCCACCACGACAGGAAGGAGGCGGCCATGCCATCGGTCCTGCTGCTGTTGTCAGCCGCCACCGAGCTACCCCTCACCGACGGAAGTAGTTACACCACGGGATTCTGGCCCGAAGAGGTCGTCGAACCCGAAGCGGTCTTCACCGCCGCCGGCGTCACCACCGTCATCGCCACTCCCGAGGGCGCGCCGGCCGGCCCCGACCCCGCGGGGCTCACCCCGCAGGGAACCGGGTATTCGGCAGAGCGCTGCGCCGAACTGCACCAGGCCGTCGAGGCGCTCCGCCCGCGCTTCACCACTCCGGTCCCGCTGCGGACCATCGACGTGGAGACGTTCGACGCGGTGTTCATCCCCGGCGGCTACGGGCCGTTGGCGGACCTGTGGGCCGACCCCGACTGCGGCCGCGTACTGAGCGCTTTCCATCGCGCCGGAAAACCCATCGCCGCGGTCTGCCACGGCCCCGCGGCATTGCTCTCCTCATTGGACGCCACCGGCGACTGGCCTTTCAGCGGTTACGAGATGACGGCTTTCACCGATGAGGAAGAGACCGACCTCGGACTTGTGGACCTGATCCCCTGGACGACTCAGGGCCGGCTGGTCAAACGCGGCGCCCGCTTTTCGGCGGGCCCGCCATGGGGCGAACACCTCATCCGCGACCGCGCCCTGCTCACCGGCCAGAATCCCGCTTCCGCCATGCCGCTCGCCCGTGCACTGTGCGAAATACTCTGAGATGAAAGCCGCCTGACGCCCTGGGGCAGCGGCGGCCATGAACGCCGCTGCCCCACGGCAGGCGCCCTGCACGGCCGTACGGGGCGCACCGCCGCCCTGCGGTGAAGCATCGCGGATCAAACGCCCGGAATATTAATGAACAGGCTCCTTGCGCGGCGCATCTCCAGTCATTTACCGTGAGATGCGAGAAGGAAAATTCAAGCCGGGTCGGAAATTTCGATCCGCCCGCGCCGCCGATATTCTCCCAAAAAACCCGAGTTGAGGAATCTCCTCGGTTTTATGGCGGCAGCCCGTAACTCCCCCCCCGGAATCCCAAAGCCTACCGAGCCCCGCCCTGGCCAAGTGCGGGATTCCCAGGCAGTAAAGACGGAGGAAAGAATGACGACCGTATCTGTCGAAACGTCGACACGCCTCATGACCAAAGGATTTGAACGCTACGACTGCGAGGACTTCCTGGCGAGGGTGGGTGAACGGGACGCCGACGCGCTCTTCGGCCAGCTCCGGGACACCTTCACGGAACTGCCCCCCGACCCCTACGCCGAGAACGCCCACCGGTACCGCAGGTACGGACGCGCGGTCTACGTGCCGTGGGAGCAGTCGCTCACCTGGCTGCCCACCACCCACGACCCCGTACTCGGACCGGTCACGGAGTACTACCAGGGCGACCACAACCCCGAACACCCCGGGCGGCGCCGCCGCTTCCCGGCACTCACGCCCGAGACCCAGGCCAACGCCCTGCTCCGCCAGATCATCCTCTTCGACGCCCAGGAAGCCACCCAGCTCGACACCCTCCGCCAGGGACTCGTCCACGTCGGCGTGCACCTCCTCAAGCTCGCTGTGGACGGCTCCGACGAGGAGGCCGTGCCCTCGCCGAACGTCCTGCACCAGGACGGCGAACCGTTCACCTTCGCCCACCTGATCAGCCGCTACAACGTCACAGGCGGCGTCAACGTGATCGCACCGCCGCGCTGCGCCGGCCTGCGCCCCGACGAAGTCAGCCAAGAGCTGATCCAGGCGGAGTTCACCCTGGACGCGCCGCTGGACTCCTACGCGGTCTACGACCCCGAGGTCAGCCACTACGTCAGCCCGGTGCGCCGTGGCACCGAGGAACGCCGGGGCGAGCGCTCCGTCCTGCTCGTCGATTTCACCCCCTACGCGCCGCGCATCTAGCCGACAACCGCCCCCTTCCTCACCAAGGAGTGACATGACCAGCGAAAACCAGGCGCCACAGCGCTATCTGCTCGTGCCCATGCATCCGACACCCAACGGCCGCCTGCACATCGGGCACGCGGCCGGCGCCTACCTCCGGGCCGACGTGCTCGCGCGCCATCTGCGGCGCGAAGGCCACCAGGTGACGGTGATGAGCGGCAGCGACGCCTACGAGAACTGGATCCTCCTCGACGCGCTCGACGCCAACCGCACACCCCAGGAGACCTGCTGGCGCTTCCACACGCTCATCGGGGACGACCTGCGCAGCCTCGGGGTGGAACTGGACGCGTGGATCAGCCCGCTGGACGACGACCACACCCAGCCCTACCAGCAGATACACGAAGAGCTGCTGAAGCGGCTCGCCGACGCCGGCACCGCCAGGAAGGTGCCCGACCGCACCCCCCGGTCACGTGACAGCGGCCGCCACGTCATCGGCGTATGGCTGAAGGGCACCTGCCCCCAGTGCGAGACCCCCGGCGGGGGGAACGCCTGCGAGGCATGCGGCTACCACTACCAGCCGTCCGAGATCCTCGAACCGCACTCGCGGCTGGACGAAGGCCCTCTGGAGTGGGAGGACTTCGACAGTTGGTACCTCAGCCCACCCTCCGTCGAAGACGTCGTCGACGCCGTCCGAGCGGCAGACGTGGCCCCCGACTTCGCCGACATCGCGGTCACCTATCTGCGCCAGACCAAGGGCGCGGTGCGGCTCTCGCAGCCGGGCGACTGGGGAATCCCGAGCGAACTCGCGGGCCCCGAAGGGGTGTTGAGCAACCCGTACTTCGGCTTCAGCCTCTACTGCGGCGAGGTCTACCGCCGGCGGAACGGCACCGAGCACAACGCCTTCCACAAGGACTCCGGCGTGATCACCGTCGGACTGTTCGGCATCGACAACGCCGTCGGCGGAGTCGCCGCCAGCCACGCGATCGCCCACTCCCACGGCGAACTCAAGGCGTTCGACCACATGGTGACGAACTATTTCCTCGACTTCGAGGGCGAGAAGTGCTCGACCAGCCGCAAACACGGCATCTGGCTGCACGAACTCCTCTCCCGCACCTCGGCGACCGCTGACGAGCTGCGCTACCACCTCAGCCACGTGGATCTGACGTCCGGCAGCGACAACTTCGCCGTCACCGCGTTCGTCGACAGCGTCAACCGGGTGCGCGCCCAGTTCGCCACCGCCGAGGCCCAGGCACACGCCACGGACAGCGCCCTCTCGGGACAGGACGTCGAACAGATCGTGCGCGCCGTGAACGAGCAGGGAGAGAGCCTGCGGCCCGGGGCGGCGGTGTCCCTGCCCGCCGCCGTACGGGTCCTCGACGACTGGCTGGCGCAACCGGTCACCGGCGGCGCGGCCTGGCCGACCGGTCTCGCCCTCCTCGCCGAGCCGTTCATGCCGGCCCTCGCGCAACGTCTGTGGACGGCGCTCGGCAGGCCGGGCCGACCCCGCCTGGCAGACCTCGCCCGACAGCCCGGCCGCACCACCGTCCCCGCGCCCCCGGCGCCTGAGAAGACCTTCACCGCCGACGAGATAGCGCCCGTCTGCCACCTGAGGAGCGACCGTGTCTGAGCACCCCACCCGCCAAGCCGACCGCACCGGCCCCACCGACGACCTCGACGTCCTCGGCATCGGAATCGGCCCCTTCAACCTCAGTACCGCCGCACTGCTGCCCAAGGACGCACTCAAGGCGCGGTTCATCGACCGCAAGGAAGGCTTCGACTGGCATCCCGGCCTCCTCTTCCGGCACGCCACACTCCAATCGCCCTTCCTCAAGGACTGCGTGACCCTGGTCGACCCGACCAGCCCGTACTCGTTCCTGAACTACCTCTCCCGCAGCCGCAGGCTGAACCGCTTCGTCGTCGCCGACCACCCCAACGTCAAACGCCGCGAATTCAACGACTACTTCAAGTGGATCTGCGCCAACCTCGACACGCTCCGCTTCGGCACCGACGTGCGGTCCCTGACGTTCGACGGCGAGAGCTTCGTCGCCGGCACCAACCAGGGGACCTACCGCGCCAAGGACGTGATCCTCGGTGTCGGGCGCGCCCCCTTCGTACCCGAAAGCGCCCGCCCCCACCTGGGCAAAACCGTCTTCCACGGTAGCGAGTACCTGCTGCGCGACATCGACCCCACCGGCAAACGCGTCGCGGTGATCGGCGGCGGACAGACCGGCGCCGAGATCTTCGACGACCTCATCGGCGACAACTCCCGGCTGCCCTCCGAGGTCACCTGGGTCACGCGGCGCGGCAACTTCGCACCGTTCGACGAGTCCCCCTTCGCCAACGAGCTGTACGTACCCGGCTACACGCGCTACTTCCACTCCCGGTCCCGAGCCGAGCGGCAGCGCCTGCTCCCCCTGCAAAAACTCTCCAGCGACGCCATCCTGCAACCCCTGCTGGAGTCCATCTACCGGCGGCTGTACGAAACCGACTTCCTTCAGGACCGGCGGCTGGACTACCGGATGCTGGTGGACCGGCACTTCACCGGCATCTCCCCAGCCCCCTCCGGATGGGTGCTCACGATGGAGGGCCCCAACGGCATCGAGGCGGTCGAGGCCGACATCGTGATCCTGGCGACCGGCTTCTCCCACGGAACCCCTGCCGTCCTCGACCAGCTCGCCGACCGGCTCCTCCTCGACGAGGACGGAAAGGTCGTCGTCAACGAGGACTTCTCCCTGCGCTGGGACGGACCGCCGGACCACCGGATCTTCGCCCACAACCTCTCCGTGCACACCCACGGCTGGATCGACCCCAACTTCGCGGGAATGGCGTGGCGCAGCGGCGTCATCGTCAACAGCCTGACCGGCCGCTACCTCTACGACGTGGACGTCGACGGCACCACCGTGGACTGGGGAGGCAAGACGACCACCGCCTGGGAACTGCCCCAACCGCGACACACCGGGGCCGGTGTATGACCGCCGCCCTCCGGGCGTGCCCGCCGGCGGTGGCCGGCTGGCACGCCCACCCCGCCGGGCTCTGCGCCCTGACCTGGTCACACGATGGACAACGCCTCGCCACCGGAGGCAACGACGGCCTCATCAAGGTGTGGCGGCCGCACGCCGGCACCGCGGACCTGCTGCTGACCCTCCGCGGCCATGACGGAGCGGTGCGGTCCCTGTCCTGGACCCCCGACGACACCCTCCTGGCCTCCGGCGCGGAGGACGGGACCGTCCGGGTATGGGACACCGCCACCGGCGACCTGCGGGCCTCCCCGCAGCGCGACCGGCGGTGGGTCAACGCCGTCGCCTGGGCCCCGGACGGCAGACGGCTGGCAGCCGCCGGCGGGGACCGGCGCATCCTCGTCACCGACCGGTACGGACGTCAGACCGCCCCGCCTCTCCACAGCCCCTACGGAGTGTTCCTCAGCCTGGCCTGGTCGCCCGACGGCACCGCACTGGCCGGTACGTGCCGCGGCTCGGACCTGACCGTCTGGGAGACCACCGACTGGACCGCACGCGCGGTACCGGCGGGCCCGGGAAGCGTCTGGACGGTGTGCTGGTGGCGCGGTGGCCTGGCCACGGGCAACGCCGGCGGCCGGGTACGGCTGTGGGACGCGCGCACACTGCGCCCCCGCGGGCTGATCGACGGGCACGGCGGGGCCGTCGCACGGGTCACGGCGAGCAGCGACGGCGCGGTCATCGCCACGCTCTCCCACGACCAGAGCATCGCCGTATGGGATGCCCGCACCGGCCGACTGCTGTGGCGCCGGGAGGATGCCTACCCGGGATGGACCGGCTGCCTCGAAGTCTCCCCGGCGGCCGCCCTTCTGGCGGGCACCGACGACGACGGGCAGGAAGTCCGCATCTGGCCGCTCGCCCCCACAGCGGCCGCCCCGCGCGAGACACCGGCGGCCGACCACCTCCGTGACGCGCTACGCGACGCCCGGCGCGCCGGCGTCGGCCATCTGACCCTGACCGAAGCGACCCGGTATCTCCGCGCCGCCGCCCCCACCCGGCGAAAGCCGGAGGGCTGGGCCGAGGCGGCCCTCGTGCGAAGCGCCGACGCCGGTGAACTGACGCTCTTCGGGGAACGGGTGGCCGCCCTGGACATCACCTGGCTCCAGCAACTGGCCGACCGGTACATCGCCGACTCGGCCGCCGCGGGACACGGCCTGCCCCTGAGGCCCACCGTCGAGCGGCTCCTGCGCGACATGCCCGCCCGCACCGGGCATGGCCACCCACCGGCCGGGACCACCGCGAGCCTCGTCGGCTGCCTGCTGCTGCGAACCGGCCGGGCCCGGGTCGGCGACACCACACAACCCGGACGACTCTGCGTGCCGGAAGCCATGCCCCAGACACCGCGGGCCGCGCCGTCCGGACACCCTGCCGGACTCGCCGACGAACTGCGCTACGCCGGGTCGGCCGAGGAACTGCGCTACGCACAGGACGTGACCCACACTCCGGCGCAGGTACTGACCGACGTCCTGAACACCACACTCCTCCGGCAGTGGGCCGCCGCCCCCAACGGGCTCATAGCCCTGACCGACGACCAGCGGCCCGTCGCCGTCACGGCGACGCGCGGTCCGGATGAGGGCCTGACGGTGCGGGTGGCCGCCGAACACCAGGAGGACCGGGACCTGCTGGTCGCCCTGCTGATGCGCCGCATCGCGCGTGCCCGCCCCGGAACGGCCGCACCCGAACGCCGCACGTTCACCATGGCGCTGCCCGTCCCCGAGGGCGGCGGTCTGCGGGCATGGGACCCGGCTGCCGTCGACACCTGGGCGCTCACCCGGCAGGACCTACCGACGTGTTTCGAGGACCGGGTCGCCGTCGTCGACGAGCACATCGACGACGAACTGCTCCGGCAGGAACGCCTGCTGCTGAACGAGGGCTTCGCCGCACACGAACCGCCCGACGTCCACATCTGGCACGCACCGCAGGACGGGACCACGGCTGCGGAAGTGGCCACCGAACTGGCGACGCTGGGGCTGCGCGCCACCTACGGCGAGCAGGACACCGCCTCCCTGGTGGAGGCCACGCTGCGCGCCAGGACCGCCCTGCTGCTGATCACTCCCTCGCTGTCCGACTGGTCCGACTCTCCCCTCGCCGACGCCTACCCGCGGCTCACCGAGGGGACCAGGAAGGTGGGCCGCCGGATCCGCTGGCTTCCGGTCACCGTGGACGGCGCCCGGCTGCCGGCGGGCCTCCCCGACCATCTGCTCAGCTTCGACCGGTACCGGCACGGAGGGAAAGACCGCGCCACGCGCCGGAGGCACACACGCGCCCTCCTCGGCGGAATACTCGTAGACAGGACTCGCTCATGACCCTAGAGCAGACCCCGCAGGCCCCAGACAACCCGGAGAACCCGCAGGCCCCCACAGACGCCAAAAGCAAGGCCCCCACGGTCTGGTTCGCCCTCGCCGGAGCGCTGACCCTGTGGGCGTCCGCGTTCGTCGGCATCCGCTCCGCCCTGCACGACTTCACACCCGGCCCCATGGCCCTTCTCCGCTTCCTCATCGCCTCGTTGGGGCTGCTGGTCGTGTGGGGCGTGACCACCCGGGTACGCCGCGAACGGCTGCGGCTGCCCGCGGCACGGGACGTACCGCTGCTGCTGCTGTGCGCCCTGCTGCTGATCGTGGTCTACAACCTGGGCGTGAACTTCGGCGAACAGACCGTCAGCCCGGGCACGGCCAGCTTCCTGGTGGGCCAGGTCCCGGTGTTCAGCATCATGCTGGCCGCCGCGATCCTTCGGGAGCGGGTGGCGGTGGTCGGCTGGATCGGAGTCGGCGTGGGCGTCGCCGGCACCGTCGTCATGCTCTTCGCCGATCAGGCGGGCCTCCAGATCAACGTCGGCACCCTCTACGTCCTCGCCGCCGCCCTCGCCGAGAGCCTGTACTTCGTCCTGTCCAAGCCCCTGCTGAAGCGCTACGGGGCCATGGAACTCAACGTGTACGTCACCCTCCCCGGCACCCTGATGATGCTCCCGTTCGCCGCAGACCTCACCCACCAACTGGCCTCCGCCGCGCCCAGCAGCGTGCTGATGATGGTCTACCTGGGCATCTTCCCCGCCGCCGTGGCCTATCTCCTGTGGAACTACGCCCTGGCCAGGCTCGATGTCTCCGCCGCGACATCCGGGCTGTACGCCCTGCCTCTCATCACCATCGTCCTGTCGTTCGTCTTCCTCCGGGAACTCCCCAGCCTCATCGGCCTCATCGGTGGCGTCATCTCGCTCGCGGGAGCCGCCCTGGTCAACAGCCGCCGCGCCAGGGCGACTCGCTGACGAGTGACGCCACCGTCACCGGCTCTCCCTTCCCACAGCCGACGTCCGACCGGCCTTTCCTAGGTGCGCACGGCATCGAGGTTCACGCCGCCCCACTCCGGCCAGTCGCACCCACCCCAGCCAGTAGCACAACGTGCCGTTGTGCCTGCCAGTCGACCGGTTGTTTGACCCGCTGGTGTGCCACTCGCTTAGCTCTCACCCGTCAACGTGAGGTTGTTCGGCGAGAGCGCGAGAGCGCGAGAGCGAGAGGTGCCCTGAGCATGATGGCTAGGCGGTCTCTGGGGCGGCAGTTCGGGTGGCTCTGGGCGGCGTACGCGGTCAGCACGTTCGGCACGTCGCTCGCGTTCGACGCGTTCCCCTTGATCGCGATCCTCGTGCTGCACGCCGGGACGACCGAGGTGTCGGTCCTGGCGGCCGCGGGTCTGGCGGTCGGCGCGACGGTCGCCGTGCCGCTCGGGCCCTGGGTGGAGGCCCGCCGCAAGCAGTCGGTGATGGTCGCGATGGACCTGATCCGGTGCGCCGCGCTGCTGAGCGTCCCCGCCGCGTTCGCGCTCGGCTTGCTCGGCTTCGCCCAGCTCCTGGTCGTCTCGGTCATCGTCGGCGCGGCCGGTATCGCCTTCACGGCGGCCGGCGGCGCCTGTGTGAAGGCGCTCGTGCGGCCGGCGGACCTGCTCGTCGCGAACGGGCGGTTCGAGGCCACGACCTGGACCGCCACCGTGCTCGGCCCGCCGCTCGGCGGGGCCGCGATCGGGCTGTTCGGCCCGGTGATGACCCTGGTGGCCGACGCGGTCAGCTATCTGCTCTCGGCAGCGGGGATCCGCGCGATCGGAGGCGGGCAGCCGCGCCCCGTACGAACCCCGGCACCGCGGCTGCGAGCCGGCGACCTGCTCGACGGGTGGCGGTACATCCTGGCCCACCCGGCGCTGCGCCCGCTGTTCTTCAACACGGTCCTGGTCAGCGGCCTGATCATGGCGACCTCCCCGCTGCTCGCCGTCCTCATGCTCAGCCGCCTCGGATTCGCCCCCTGGCAATACGGCCTGGCCTTCGCCGTGCCCTGCGTCGGCGGCCTGATCGGTTCACGGCTGGCCCGCCGACTCGTCGCGCGGGTCGGGCAGCACAAGGTCATGCTCGTCGCGGGGACGTTACGCGCCTGCTGGCTGCTCGGATTGGCCTTCGTGGGCCCCGGTGCTTCCGGGCTCCTGCTCGTCATGGTCGTCGAGCTCGGGCTGATCACCTGCATGGGCGTGTTCAACCCGGTGTTCGCCACCTACCGGCTCGACCACACCCCGACGGACCGAGTCGCCCGCACCCTGACCGCGTGGTCGGTCACCAGCAAAGCCACCATCGCGGCCCTGACCGCCCTGTGGGGCCTGCTGGCCGGCATCACCAGCCCCCGCACCGCGGTCGCGACAGCCGGTCTCGTCCTCCTGACCACCCCACTCCTGCTCCCCAGACATGACCACACACCACGGCCCGACCGGGAACTGTCCCGTCCCAGCCCCAGATGACCTGGCGATTCCCGATGACGTCCCGTGGAGCTGACTGCGGCTGCTCCCCTCGCGGCGGCCCGATCCTGTTCGGAGCCAGACGAGAAGCGGGCGTCTCAGGCGCGCCCGGTGGCGAACGGTCCGTCGCTGCCGAAGGCCAGGGCGGCGAAGCGTTCGCCGATGCGGCGGTGTGTGGCGGCGTTCGGGTGGAGCTGGTCGGGCAGCGGCAGTTCGGCGAAGTCCGCCTCACCGTAGAGATCCCGGCCGTCGAGGTAGTGCAGGTGCGGGTCGTCGGCCGCCCGCTGCTTCACGAGGCGGGCCAGTTCGTCCCGGATGACGTTGAGGGTCAGCTTCCCGCCGGCCCGTTCCGCGGGATCGCCCGCGGCCCGGAACTGGAGCCTGCCTTCGCTGAGGCTGGTGAAATCCGGGGCGCTGGGGCCGGGCGTGTCCTCGTGGATGGGGCACAGGATGGACGAGACGACCAGGAGCGGAGTGGCGGGGTGGCCCTCCCGGAGGGTGTCGAGGAAGCCGTGCACCGCCGGAGCGAAGGCACGCAGGCGCATCAGATCGGTGTTGACGAGATTGATGCCGATCTTGACGCTGATCAGGTCCGCGGGGGTGTCGCGCAGGGCGCGGGCGGTGAACGGGTCGAGCAGGGCGCTGCCGCTCAGGCCCAGGTTGATCAGTTCCACACCGCCGAGGGAGGCGGCCAGCGCCGGCCAGGTCGTGCTGGGGCTCGCCGCGTCGGAGCCGTGGCTGATCGAACTGCCGTGGTGCAGCCACACCTTGCGGCCCGTGTCCGGTACGGGCTCTACGGGGGCGTCGGTGCGCAGGGCGACCAACTGCGTGATCTCGTTGTGGGGCAGCCAGATCTCGACGTCCTTGACGCGGTCGGGCAGACCGGCGAACCGGACGGTGCCGGTTGGGCCGGGCAGCGTCTCGGCGGTGCCGGTGGCCATGTCCACGCTCAGGACGTTGCCGCCGGTCACACCGGCCTGGCCGGCCAGGCGGCCGTCGACGAGCAGGTCATACACCCCGTCCGGACGGGGCGGAGCGCCCTGGTACGCCATCTTGGTGCGCAGTGCGTCCAGCTCGACGGCGGTGGCCCGGGTGCGGAACGCCAGCCGTACGCCCGAGGGCTGGGCCTCCGCCATCGCCAACTGCCCGTCGGCACACTGTGCGCGGGCCCGGGCGGGCAGCCGGTGCGGCAGCACCCCATGCTCGGTGTGCTCCAGTTCGAGGGCGCCGCGCAGGATGTCCGCGGTGAGGGGCGTAGTGGTCCAGTCCGTTGCCCCAGGCGTGGTGGAGGAGCCGGGGACGGGGTCGTGCTGCGAAGTCATGACCTCAGCGTGCCAACCCGATGCCCGATCCGCACGCGCTTTCCGGCCCGCCGCCGTCACTGTTGAGATCGTCGGCGTCCCAGCGGTTTCAGGTCCGGGGCCGGTCCCGGCAAGAGAGGGCGTCGATCGTCTCGGCGCGTGGTCGGTAGGCGGTCTCCCAGGTGGCGTCGGCGTTCTTGACGGCCGGCAGGGACGTCGCGAAGTCGTGGGTCCAGTTGTTGCTGGTCACGTAGTCCCGCAGGGCGTCGCGCAGCCGTAGGCAGTCCTTCCGGTGGCCCTTGGTCATCGCGATCCCGTACTGGTTGGCGGAGCCGAAGGTGAGGCGGGGGACGACCTTGAGATCCGGGTGCTCCTGGGTGAACCCGTAGAGGATCATCTGGTCGGTCGACACCGCGTCCGCCACCCCGTCCTCCAGATCCTTGATGCAACTGGAGGCGTCGGGCTGCTCGTACACGTCCATCCGGTCGTATGCCGGTCCTTGCAGCGCCGTGGCGGAGGTCGTACCGGGCCAGGTGCAGACGTGCTTGGCGGTGAGATCGCGGGTGGTGCGGATCCGGTTGTCGCGCCTGCGGACCATGATGCCCTGGTAGGTGGAGGCGTACGGCCCGGCGAAGTCCAGGAGTTTCATCCGCTCGCCGGTGATGGAGAAGGTCGCGGCGACCAGGTCCTTCTTCTTGTCGGTCAGCACCGCGGTGCGGTCCTCGGACCGGACGATCCCGAAGTCAGGTTCGGCGCCGACGGTTTTGAGGACCTGCTGGGTGACGGCGATGTCGAATCCGGAGAACTTGTACGTCCGGACGACGCCGGTGCCCGGCTGGTCGTTCTTCGCCCCGACCGAGACCTTGCCGTCGGCGAAGAGCGAGGGCGGCTCGGGGGTGCCGCACGCGGCCGCGGTGAGGGTGGTGAGGGCGAGCAGCGCGGCGGTCGGAAATGTGCGAGGGTGGTGCCGGCGGCGACCGCGCAACGAGCGGTGTGGGCCTCTCACCTGGCCTGATGTGGATGTCTCCGGTGTGAGCATGAGCGTCCCCGTTCGTGTAATTCGTCTCGTCCGTGTCGACCGTCTCGTCTTCTCTTCGGTCTTGTCCGTGCCGTCCATGTCGAGGTGTCGTGTCGACCGTCTCGTCTGTCGTGGACGCGTGCTACCGGCCGTGCCCCGCCGCGTCACTCGTCGTGCAGGATCGCGCTCGTCGCCCGGACGTTCATCCGGCAGCCCCGGGCGGTGTGCAGCTTGACGTGGATCTGTACGGTGCTCACCCGCGCGCCGAGTGCGAAGTCGACGGTGCCACCGGGAGGGATCTCGGTCGGCTGCGCCGCGACGCCCGCCGTGAGCAGGGAGAGCGTGGCACGGGTGTCGTGCAGGCAGGTCGGCGCGGCCGGGTCGTGGTCTTCGATGGCCAGCGTCAGGCGCAGGGTGTCGCGCGGTTCCCTCAGGGCGGAGGCGTCGAGGCCGAGGATGAGAACGCTGTGTGCTCCGTTGTCGAGCGGCTGTGTGCCCGACGGCCGGATCTGCCCGGTCACGTCGATCTCGCCGTGCGCGGTGACGTCCTGGAACGCCAGCCAGCCGCCGACGGTTGCCAGCACGGAGGCGAGCGAGAGAGCGCCGACGACCCGGACGTCGCGCGGGCTGCGGAGGAGGACGCGGGCGGCCGCGGTGGCGAGGGACAGCGCGGCCAGTGTGATCCACAGGGTGTACTGGCCGACCGGCCCCTCCGGCTGCCAACTGCCCGCTATCACCAGGGCGGTGCAGGCCAGCAACAGGGGGAGCCAGCGCGCGCTCGGGTGCATGACCCACTTGATGATCACGTTCTTGATGTCGTTGGCCGCGATCGAGTGATCGCCGTGTGTCGTCGGGCTGTTGTGGATGTCGCCGCCTTCGCCGGGGCGGCTCATGAGCCGTCCCGGGCGCGTCCGGCGCCGCCCATGTGGATGTCGCCATGGATCTCCACGGCGGCGATCGAGCCCTGCCCGGTCGCGGTGGGGGTGTTGTAGACGGTGTGTGTGCCCGCGGCCGAGGCGAGGCGGGTGACGTGATCGACCAGGTGGGGCGCGTCGCGCCGGTCTGTGGGGCCTTGGAGCCAGGAGGTCACCGCGGCGGAGAGCAACTGCCGTTCGTGGTCGTCGAGGCGGGCGAGGAGCCCGTCCAGGGCGTCGGCGCGGTGGGCGTCGAGGAGCGGCTCGGCGGAGCCGCCGCGGAGCTCCGCCCCCGTCCCGTCGCCCTCGGTGGCGTCCTGGCGCAGGAGGCGGCGGAAGAAACCCTCGCCGGCCGTCACGGTGTGCTCGGCGATGCGCTGCTGGGCGGCGGTGATCACGGATGTGCCGAGGCTGTTCGCCGCCAGGGCGAGATAGGGGGCTATTTCCGCGGACACGGTCGCCAGGTCGGACATCCGGCTCTCCCAGGGCTCGTCGGTCAGGGGTAAGTCCGCCGCAACAGCCTTACCGGAAAGGCGTGTTACCCATGTGAGCGGTGAACCACACCCACCTCATTGAGGGGTTTCGCGCCGGGTGCGGCGGGATGCGGGCGCTGGGGCGGCAGCGGCGAGGCGGCTCAGGGGAAGGGGCGTACTCGGGAAGAACGGGCGTGAGCCGGGGCCCTGTTCGTCGAGGTACACATTCAGGACCGACGGCCACCGCCGCTTGGCGCCCGCGAGCAGGACCGACGGCCACCGCCGCCTGGCGCCCGCGAGCAGGACCGACCGCCACCGGCGCTTGGCGCCCGCGAGCCGCCTCATCTGCGGAATCCAGCCAGGGAATCGCTTTTTGCCAAGCACCGGAAACTCGGCCACAGCGCCACCGGGCTCGGGCTATACAAGAGGGCTGGAGCGGACCTCGGCTGCCCTCGGGCACTGACGGTCATGGTCGGACGGGGGGTCTGGGCAATTGCTGACGATCAACGTGGCGGTACTGCTCGCGGTCATCGTCTTCCTGCGGCTGCGCCGCCGTACGCAGTCCAGAAGCCGGTTCGACGAGAAGCTGACCGTGGTCATCGTGCTGGCACTCGGGGTGCTGATCGCCCCGACGGCAGTAGGGCACGGGATCCTGGATTTCCTGACCCAGCTCGTGCACGGCTTCTCGCGAGCCGGCCAGTGAGCGCCGTCGCCGCGGAGGCCGCCTCGCACCCGGCGCATGGACTGCCGACAATTGGCCGCCGCGCGGCGCAAACGAGCTTCCACTGAGTGGCAACCGGCCGACAACCGCTCAACGTCCCGGGCTCACTCACGTCGGGCCCACGCCGCACCACACCACACTGCACATACCAAGCACCTCACCCGGGGGACGCATGGCCGCACCGGCACGACGACGCCGACCCACCCGTACCCGCCGCCCCACCACGAGCCCCCGACGCCGCCCCGCCACAAGGCCCCGGCGCCGCACTGCCCAGCGCCGCCGCACCCGTGAGGCCGCCACCAACCGCCTCGTCGCTGCGGCCATCGTCCTGGCAACCGTCGTCGCCGCGGTCCACGAATACCCCGTCTCCGCCGGCATCCTGGCCGCCCTCGCCCTGGTCGCGGCCGTTCTCCATCTCCTCGTCCGCACCGGTCGCATCCAACTGCCAACGCTACCCAGCACGGCCCGGGCGGACTTCACCCACAGCATCGCCGCCTACCAGCACATGACCGGCACCCAGTTCGAGCACGCCGTCGCCGACCTCGCCCGCCGCGACCCCTCCGTCCGCACCGCCACCGTCTCCGGCGGTGCCAACGATCGTGCCCTCGACGTCCTTCTCCAACTGACCGACGGCCGCCGCATCGCCATCCAGTGCAAGCGGTACGCGCCATCGAACCGCGTCGGAGCACCCGTCATCTACGCCGTCAACGGCACCTACCGCGCCTTCCACCGCTGCGACCAGGCCCTCATCGTCACGACCAGCACCTTCACCCCGGACGCACAACGCGCCAACGCCGATCTCGACCCCCCTCTGCGCCTCGTCGACGGCCGCGCTCTCGGCCGCTGGGTCACCGGAGGCCGCCCGCCCTGGCTTGCCTGACCCAAGCTTCGGCTGCGCGCCAGCCCCGCCCGGTCACTTGGCTGACGGCCCTCACCGCGCGAAGCGCGGGAGGGGCGCCCGGTGGACGCCACCTCCCACGCCGGTGCGCTGGCCAGTACCGGTGTCCGCCCGCTAGTACCGGTGCGCCCGCCGGTACTTGCAGACCTCTACTCGCAGGCCCTGCTGGCGTCGCCGTCCTTGCAGATCCGGACCCAGGGACCGTCCCAGTAGTTGTGCGGACCGATAGTGGCGGTTACGTCGATCGTGCCGGGGCCGCACTGCTTCTGCGCGGACTTCTTCCACACCTGGGGTCCCTTCGGCTTGCCGATGAACCCAACGCCGACCGAAATGGTGTAACAGCCCTTGCGGTCGGTGACCTTCAGCTTCCCCGTCGCGGTCACCTTGGTCCCGTCGTCGCTGGACACCTTCACCAGCGTGCCGGAGCCGCTCGCCCCGCTGACACTCTCGCTCCAGGTGTCACCGGCGGCGTTCGCCGGGCCGGTGCTCAGCAGAAGCACGGCGCCGGTGGTCGCGGCGGCGGTCATGAGCTTGCGCATTGACGTGACGTCCCTTCGTTGTGGGGGTTTGTACCGGGGGCAGGACGTTACGGAAGGGGCATATCGCGGCGATATCGATCGTTCAGGGCGGGCGGCCGGCCTTTCTCGGGGCCCGGATCTTCTCTCGACAGGCTTGGACTGGGAGCGGTCAGGTGGAGCCACCGAGTCCTTGGTTGCGGGCGGCGGCAGCGTGCTGTCGCGCGTGCTCGCCGTTGAGTGGGGACGTCAGTCGCACGCGATGAGTAGCTCGTTGATGGCTGTGCGGAGGGATTCATCCTGGGTGAAGCCTCGCCAACCGCCGTTGCTGCGAAGGCGCTGATCGCGGGTCGGTACGCCGCGCAGGAGAGAGGCGGCGGGCCGGGCGTCTCGGCCGATCTGGAGCAGGTAGCGCACGGCGGGGAGTGTGACCGGTAGGTAGGTGTCGTTGGCCAGTACCTGTACGGCACTCGTCAGGGCCGGGACCGTGCTCTGGGTGTCGCCGGTCGCAGCCCAGAAGGCGTGCGCTGCCTCGATACGGGTCCAGGGGTCGGTGTCGGCGGTCATCGTCCGGAGCCGGTCCGCGTAGTGGGCGGCGTGCGGACCGAGGTCGGCGAGCTTGCGCAGGAGAGGGCGCGGGATATGACCCTCGGTGGTGGCGCGTGCGAGTGCCTCCAGGGCTGGTCCCGGTTCGCCACCGAGTTTCCAGTAGGCCCAGGCTGCGAGTTCCGCGTGTGCCCCGCCGACGCTCGATCGGGCCAACAGCAGGTCTCGTGCCCCGTTCGCCGCCATTCCCATTCCTGCCAGGGCGGTTGCCGCAGCCGTCCAGTTCCGGTCGTCCTCCAGCAGGCCGAGCAACTGCGGCACCGCTGCCTTCGCGACGGGACCCCAGTCCGCGAGCACCTGGCAGAGCCGATTGAGCACGTTGCCGTCCATGGCGGTATCGAGCTGCTCGCGGATCGTCGGCAGGAGCACCTCGGCGTGGTCGGGAAGGTGTTCCAGGACCTCATGGAGCGCGGGGAGGACGGCATGGTGCCAGGTGGTGGCGGGGTAGCCGGCAGGATTCGACGCGAAGCCGGACCGCGTGGCGGCCATCGCCTCGATGAGCCTCGGCAGGCAGCGCGGATCGTTCATCCGGGCCAGCGCCCACAAGGCGGCCTCGGCGACGGTCTCCCCTTTACGTGTGCTCCGGGCGGCGGTGTCGTCGAGCAGCGCGGCGACCTCGTCGGCGTGAGCCGCGGCCGTCGGACCGAGGCACGCCAGCAGCTCGGCCGCCCGGAACCGGATCTCGGTGGTGGGATCATCCAGCCGTGCGACGAGGCGCGGAAGAAGAGCGTCGGTCGGTGAGCGCCACTCGGCCAGCAGCCCGCCCGCCTGGGCCAAGGCGCCGATCCGCTGTTCGGCGTGGATGGTCGTCCAGCAGGCCGAGCGTGAAGGAGGGAGACGGCCCGCTGAACAGCGCCGCCGTCCAGTGGTGGACACCCGGAACGCCGGTTTCCACCGAGCTGGTGTGGCGCCACAACTCGACGCTCGGGTCTCGGACCGCTTCCAGCAAGAGGCCCAGCCGTCGTGCCGGAAGGTCCGGGTCGGTCGGGGCGAGGGCGTGCACCGCCGCCAGGCGTATTTGCGCCTCCGGAGCGTCGAGGAGCCCGCGGAGGAGGTCGAGGACCTCGGCGGCATGTGCGCCGGCCGGCTCTCGTAGAGCCGCTTGGCCGAGTGCGAGGATCAGGTCAAGGCGGGTCGCCGGATCGTCCTCGGTCTGCCAGCAGCGCAACAGCGCAGGCAGAGTGAGGTCACCGGGACTGTCGCAGTCACGGAGCACGTCGGCCGCGGCCCGTCGGATCTCCGGCTCCGGATCGGTGAGCAGGACGAGCATCTCCGGTAGCGCCCGTTCCCATGCCGACTGCCAGCCGGGGTCCAAGAACTTCTCGGCTACCCGCCCGGCCTCGGCTGCCAGTCTCGATACAAGCTCCAGCAGCATGCGACGGCTCGACACGTTCGACACGTTCGGAACGTTCGGCGCCGCGACCAGACGCAGCAGAAAAGGCAGCGCAGCCGGGGCGGCGGAGCAGATCCAGCCACCCTGGTGAAAGAGATGGTTGAGGAGCTCGTACGCCGCGTTGTCCGCGTCTTCAGGATGCGGTCCCGCACATCGGCGCAGCAGACCGGGCACATCCTCGGCGGACCCGTAGTTGTGCTCCAGCGCCGCCCAGTCAATCGCTTCCAGCCCCACCCACATGGGCGCGACCTTACCGCTGCGGTCGACACGCGGGGGAAGAGAACGCCCGGCGCGACGAGCAGAGCAGTGGCACGTCGATCCTGTGGTTGGTTTCCAAGTGGAGACGAGTGCCGGCCCACCTCCAGTACCGGTCACCGGATACCGGAGCCGACGTCCCGAGAGGACGCCGGCCTCTGGCACCCGGTTCGCCGGTGCGCTGCTATTCCGCCTCGGCCAGCTTCGCGAACACCACCAGGTTGTCCGGGTAGTAGTGCTGCGACGTGTCGTACTGACCACCGCAGGTGATCAGACGCAGCCCCGCGTGGTCGATGTTCTTGTAGACCTCGATGGTGGGGAACTTGTTCTTCGCGTACTGCGCGACGCGGCTTACCGTGAACTTCGAGGACTTGCCGTCCGTCCGCGTGATCTCGATCGCGTCCCCGGCCTTCAGAGAGGACAGCCGGTGGAACACCGACGGCTTGCCGTTCCAAGTGACATGACCCGCGATGACGGCCGGGCCCTTTTCGCCGGGAGCCGGCCCCGGCGTGTACCAGCCCGCCTTGTCGGGGTCCACGGGCGTTTCCATCGTCCCGTCCTTCTTCTTCCCCAGGGCTTCAAGGGTTGAGGAGATGTTGAGCGACGGGACGGAGATCCGCTGCGGAGCCGCCTTTCGCGCACCCCCCGTCTCCTCCTCACCGCCCTTACCGCTCTCAGCCCCTGCTCCTGATCCTGGTCCTGCTTCCGTTCCCGTTCCCGTTCTTGTTCCGGAGCTGGCCTGGCCGCCCTGCGCGGGCTGCTGCCCGACGGGAGGTGACTGCGCTTCCGGTTTCTCGCCCCCGCACCCGCCGAGCAGCATCATCGCCGCAATCGCGGCGAACGATACGGCTCCGGCTTTCCCCCAGGCCCTCACGCGGCGCTCCGTCCGGTCGGCCCAGTGGAGGCGGAGGTCCTCCTCCGTCCCAGGACGAGCGCTCCGGCCACCGCCACGAGGGCGAGCCCGCCGGTGCCTACGAGCGCCCTGGGGATCTCGTTGCTCTCGGCCGTTCCGCCACCCGTCTCCACGCCGCCCACCGGAATGGATCCGACTGCCGCGCCCTCGACAAGACCGCAGACCGCAGGTGCGGTGGCTTCCTGGGGGAGTTTGGGATCGAGGTCGCTCTTGCCCACGCCGAAGTCGTACTTGTCGTTGCCGTTCGGGTCGATGCCGTGTTGGACGACGTGGAGATCCTGGACGTGGTCGGCCACCTCTTGCGACACGGTGATCGTGCGCTCGTAGGAGAGCTTGCCCTGCGCATTCGCCTTGGGCATACGGTCGATGGCCAGGCCGCTGTCGGCGGAGGTGTCGCCTTGGGTGGTGAGCGAAATATTGATCTCACCGTAGATGGGCACACCCTCGCTCGTGGACACGATTCCGTCTCCGTCCTTGTCAGCGCTGGCGTCCGGGCAGTGGAAGTCATGGCCGTCGGTGGAGCCGTGGATGTGCTGTGCGTGGGGCTGCCCCGGCACGAGTCCCTCCGACTCGATCTTCACGGTCAGTCGCGTGCCGTTGAGACTGAGCATCGCCGTACCCTTGCCCCCCGAGTCGTTGAGCTGGGCCAGGTTGATCTGGAATGCCTTCTCCCCGGCGACAGCCGGGGCGGCGAACGCACCCGAGAGAGCCAGGGCGACAGGCAGAGCGAGGAGGACGGCGAGGCGAGCGGTGCGCTGGGTGGTCACGGTCGTTCGTTCCCTTCCGGCGTCCCAGATCGGGAGCGCCGTGGTCTCGTCCGAAGGCCCGTACAACGAATTCTTCAACGGCCATGAGCTGGCGGCCTGTTGTTGCCCGGGCGCAAGTAGCCCGTAGTACGAAGCGCGCTGAGGTCGTGTTCAGCGCACCGGCCGATGACGCACCATGTCTAAAATTCGCGGATTCTCTTGACGGATGGGCTTCTCGTGTGCAGCGTGGAAAATCGCTTCCCCGGCGGCGCCGCAGCGTGGGGCAGTCCAGCCGTTTAGCGACGTGGGAACTGAGCCCCGGAGGCACAGTTGGCGCTTGAGGAGGCATACGGCCCGGCGTCGTACGGCGGTTGGCTCCTGCTTACCGTTGGCTCCCGCTTACTGTGGAGCCATGATCGACGCCGAGACCACCGAACTCGCCTGGGAGCTCATCGGCTGGGATGCCGACGAGAACGCCGCCCACGTCACCAGCCTCACCAGGGAAGAAATCCTGAGCGTGCGTGATCTGTTCCCTCGCGGCGATGATGAACTACTTGTGGCTGCCGTGTACGAGGTACCGGCCGAGCTCTACGACGCCATGCGGGCCGCCGTCGCACGTCTGGACTTCCGAGCTGGGCTGGACTACCAGGTCGGTGGATTGCGTATGTCTGACTGACGTGCCGAACAGGTCGGCGCCGCTCAATTAAGCGCCCCTCAATTCGGCGCCGATCAGCAGGCCGCCGATGAGTCGGCCGCTGAGGGTGGCGAGCCCGCTCACGACTCCGAGCACGCCGAACGCGCGGTACCGGTCCTTCTCTCCGACCAGCATGGTGGTAACTCCGAAGCTGGCATTCGGATCCGGTGGTGAACCCGGACTGGCGCTCCGTCGCGCGATGGGCCGCAACGGTACGGCCGTCTGACCCGCGTCGATGAAGGGAACGCCGGTGATGATCAACCCGCCCCCCGCAGGACGGAACGGCTCATCGCCGGGTCGCGTCAGCCCGACCCGTAGGGCAGACCCTCGGAATCGACCTGGAGTTGGACGCGCTGGATCTGGTAGGCGAGGGTGCGTCGCGCGGAGGCTGAGGCGGTGGTGGTGGCCTTGGACTGGGTGTCGAGACCACGACTGATCTTGTCGTACGCGTCCCGGTAACTGCCGGGCAGGTTCGCCTGGTGCAGTCTCAGGTCCTCTTCGACGAGGCGTCGCAGCTCGTCGACGTTCTGGGGTGTGAAGCGCTTCTTCCCTCGGCCGAAGGCGCTGACGTGGCGGGCGCAGCGGGCGGTGCCGTAGCGGGTCTCGGAGATCTCCTCGGCCAGGCCCCACAGACGCCCTTCGAGCCAGGGAGTGTCGTGCTGGTCAAGGGAGAGATCCATCGGAGGCGGCGGATCGTCTCTCTTGTACTTCGCCACCTGCTTGGACACGGCAGGCTGACTCATCTCGGTGAGCTGGGCGATTTTTTCCTGGGTCCAGCCGAGATGGGCGAACACTTTGATCATTTCGGCGCGCAGCTTCCGCATCTCCTCGCCTGCGCGGATGACCTCGTTCATGCCGGCGAGCAGCCGCTCGACCTGTTCCTCGGTCAGCGTTTCCGGATTCTGATGCTTGCGCTCTTCGCCTGCCACAACCCGGTTATACATCAGCGGGCTCGGCGGGCATAACCTAGTTGTATAACCCGGTTATGGATGGCAGGATCCGGCCATGCCCACCTTCTGCGCACCTGACGGAACCCAGCTCGCCTACCGCGTGATCGGAGACGGCCCACCGCTCGTCTGCATCCCTGGCGGGCCCACGGACTCCCGCTACCTCGGCGACCTCGGCGGCCTGTCAACGCACCGCCAATTGGTCGTCCTGGACCTTCGCGGCACCGGACGGTCCGCGATTCCCGAGGACGCCTCCTCCTACCGCTGCGACCGCCTGGTCGACGACGTCGAGGCGCTACGCGCACACCTCGGACTGCCTCAGATCGACTTGCTCGGCCACTCCGCCGGCGCGAACCTCGTGACCCAGTACGCGGCGCGATATCCGAAGAACGTCGGCAAGCTCGCCCTGATCGCCCCGGGTACCCGAGCCGTCGACGTCGCGATCACGGGGGAGACGCGACGTGAGGTCGCGCAGCTTCGGAAAGGCGAGTCGTGGTTTCCGGAGGCGTTCGCCGCCCTGGAGGCGATCACCCGGGGCACGGGCAGCGACTGGGAGGCCATCGCCCCTTTCTTCTACGGCCGGTGGGATGCTGCGGCGCAGAAGCATCATGCGGCCGGACGACCGAGCAACGAGGAGGCTGTTGCTCTCTTCGGGGCCGAGGGCTCCTTCACCCCGGAGGCCACTCGTGCGGCGCTCGCGGCTTTCCAGGCCCCTGTCCTGCTGCTCGCCGGAGAGTTCGACCTGAACAGCCCTCCTCAGGCGGCGGCGGAATTCGCGGGGCTGTTCCCCGACGCCGTACTCGTCATGCAGCGGGGAGCGGGCCACTACCCGTGGATCGACGATGCCGACCGGTTTGTGGCGACTACTGCGGCCTTCCTGGGATGAGGGCCTGTGCACCGCTCCCCACGTGGCTTGTTCTGGCCGGCGCGGCTTCCGTTGCCGCCGACCCGCCGACCCGCCGACCCTTCACCTTCGACTTCCTTGGTGACGGCCGTGATCTGGCCGCTTTGGGGCATGCCATGCCGAGGCTGATCGGTCGGTTCGCTGCGGTGCTATAGCTCTGGGCGATCTTGTTCCGGGCGTGGGTGTGGGAGTGGGTTTGGGAGTGGGAGTGGGAGTGGGAGTGGGCGAGCGTGGCTGACCTGAGGGACTTCTGGTTCACCGGGCCGGCCTTCGCGTTCGGCTGCGGTGATACGGGCCGGGCGACTCGCCGGCAACGGTGTGCCGGGGCATCCAACAGTTCACCTGATTCCGCTGCCCGCCGGTACGCTCTGTTTCCCAAGTAAAGGAACGCGGCGGGGAGTTGCCGGTGGTGGATGAGGAGGAGCGGGCCTCCGGGGAACCGTCCGGTTCGGCAGGCCCCGACCGTACGGCCATCCGTACGGCGTGGATGGGCGCCGGGGATTCCCCCGGCGGGCAGACGCCTCCACCGCGCGCGGAGCGGACCGCCGCGCCGACGCCGACGGACACGTCGTCGTCCCCCACCGCGCGGGCCGGGCGGTCGTCCGGAACGTTGGTACTGGGAACGCTCGGAGCCGGTGACAAGGACCTCGACGCACACTCACCGACCCACGCCACGACCGATGTGGACAACGACGCACCATCGAATCGGCGAACGCGGACGGAGTGCCACTGACCAGGGGCACCGTCGTCTGCGCCCGCACCGGCGAAGGTCGCATCGCACGGCTCACGGTCACCGCGACGCCCGGCAACGGCATCGCGACCGCCACGTTCGACGCGGCCATCTGGCAGCAGACGTGACTCCTCCGCACGGCGTACGGCAATGCTCCGCTCCGCGCGGCGTACGGCGATGCTCCGCCGCGATCGACGACGCCGACGCCCGCGACCCAGACACTTACGGTGATCCAGGGCCGGCCGGCCCGCGAGCCCCAGGTGGGCCCTCACCTGGCCCCGGCTCGGCTCGGCACCCGACGTGGGATCAATCGCGAACCAGTGAAGGAAATGTTCTTGCGGGGCTTCACCGAGCCAATGAGGGGTTCGCTTGACCAGGCGCCCGCTCGGTGGCTGAAGTCATGGGTTCGATGGTGTCTCAAGAGTGACTGCCTCGTTGGTCGAAGCATGACGAAAACGCGCACTCTGCTCACCTCCGCGGCGCTTGTCATCGGCGTCCTCGCCTTGACCGCTGCACCCGCCAACGCGGACGCCCCCGCCACCAACGACAAGCTCAACCAGCGCGGTCGGCTGACCAAAGTCACTGAGGCCCTCGATCCTGTGTTTGGTCTGATCGCTCCAGTGGGCAGCGTCCTGCCTTTGTAGGGCTCTGTGTAGGACTCCTGGCCCGGAGGGTCTGAAAACTGAGCGCCGTAGTTGGCTGGTTGGCCGACTACGGCGCTCAGTGCCTTAACCGCCGGGCCGGTTCCACCTGAGCTGAACCGTCGCGTGACCGCCTTACCGCCTGGTCGCGTGAGCTCGTACCTGCGACGTCAGTGGCCGTTGCGGAGATCGGCGTGCGACCGGATCGACCGGACTTCCGGCTCGGTATGCCGGGACCGCCGCCACCTGCTGCGCTCCAGGTGCATATTGTCTGTCAGCGTTCGGCCTGTCCGGTGGGTCGAGCGTTGTGCGCGTGGGGGAGTATTGCCTGTCGCCGGGGGTCTGCAGCCCCCCGGCAGCGTGGGCCGTTGGTCAGCTCAGCCGGGCGTCGGCGTAGAGGACCATCGCATCGCGCTGGTATACGGCCAGCCCGTCGGCGATCTTGTCGTAGTTCGCACGGATCTGCGGATCGTCGACGTAGGTCTGGCCCAGCCCCTTGTACGCGACCGCGTTCGGGGTCCAGAAGCGGCAGATGCCTTGGTAATGGGCGTCCATTTCGGCCTGCACCGCGGGATCGGCAACCGGTGTGCCGGCCACCATGAACTCCGCGATGCGGATCATCTGCGCCGTCACTTCGCGCTGCCACCGCTCCATGTCCTCGGAGCTCATCGTCTCAAGGGCCTGCTGGGACTGCTCCCATGCCTGAGGCCACCGCTCGCGCACCTCGGCCTCAGCGGGGGAGGGGTCGAATCCCTCGAACAGGTTCTCCGGCCTGTTGATCTTTGTCATGCCGTTGTTCTCCTTGTCTTCCTCCAGTTCGGCGATGGTGCGGCCGACCGTGCGGGCGAGAGTCTCCAGCCGGTCCCGTTCCGCCAGCAGCCGTTGGTGGTGCTCGCGGAGCACGGCCACCTGATCGGCCTGACTGTCCAGGACCGCACGGATCTCGCGGAGTCCCAGGTCCAGCTCCCGCATCAGCAGGATCTGCTGCAGCCGTAGCAGATCTGCCTCTTCGTAGTAGCGGTGCCCGTTGCTCCCGATCCAGGCCGGCGGCAGCAGGCCGATCTCGTCGTAATGCCGCAGTGTCCGGGACGTCACCCCGGACATCCGGGCCACCTCCGCGATCGACCAGGCCATTGCCCTGCCTCCCATCGCCGGGCCGGTCTCTCCGGCCACAGAGAAGACGGTAGGAGTTGACGCAACGGAAACCGCAAGCCGGATCGGTGTCCGGATCGACGTCCGGATCGGCGGGACCACTACTGCGGCGTTGTCCGATGGACCGAGCCGCAGGACCCACGGAACCCTCGCATTGCTTACGAGGAGAGATCACGGTGCCGTGGAAGCTGTGGGCTCGGCGGTCGGAGAGGGTGGGCACGGCTGGGAAGTCTTTGAGCGCGTTGATTGTTCGAAGCAGGACCGCGCCCCTGCACCTGGCCGGACTGCACGACGCCGACATTCGTATGGTCAGCGCGTTGATCCGAAGGGAACGGCTCAGGAGCAGGCCCGGACGGCGTTGTCCCAGGCGTGAGGACTGCGGTAGTGGTTGTTGTGTCCTGCGGCGAGCACGAAGCGGAGTTCAGCTAGGTGCGTCGTGTTCGTCGGGAGACTCAGTTGGTCAAGGAGGGGCAGCGCGGCAGCCGGTTCCAGGTCGCCGTAGACGTCGTGATAGCTGGCCAGCAGGCCCTTGAAGAGCGCTGAGTGCAGTGCGGGGAGCCGTACCGCGGTGCCGTACGTCGCTTCCTTCGCCGGCCAGGGCACCGGGCCCGAACACTCCAGAACGCGGCGGGCCCGGCGGATCAGGGCTTGTGATCCTTCGTTCAGCACTCGGTCGATGTCATGACCGAGGACCTCGGCGAAGGCCGTTGCGGCGGTACGCCGGTCCTCGAACCAGTCAACCCACAGCGAGTAGGTGAGAGCCTCGGCGTCCGCCTCCGCTTCCAGCCTCTGGCGATAGTCGTCCCAGAGCATGTCAGCCGGCAGGTGCCCCTCCGGGCTCTGTGCCGCACTCCGGATCTCGAACGTCACCCAGTAATCGTTGAGGAGGTCCAACAGTCCGAAGGCGAGCCGCACTTGGTTCACTGCGGCCAGGCACTCGTCAGCGAACACCTCACCAGCCCACGAATGCGCGACTTCGTTGGCCGTGAGCAGCTTGTGCGGCGCCTTGGCCTCGACCCATCCGTCGCCGACCTGCCTCACGCCGCGATCGGCCAGCCACCGCCGCGCCTCCTGCATGGGTTGCGTCTCCATCTGGGAAGTATGACGAGCCCGGCAAGGTACGAAAACAGGTCGTGGACGGGCGCGCTCCGGCTGAGGAGCGTGCTCGCCGGTCAGATCTGCTTGGGGGGAAGGGGAGTCGGGTAGGGGGTGATGGGAGTGGTGGTAGTGATGGAGGCGTCGATCTCCGTGAGTTGGGGGTGATCACTACACTCCAAGCGCATGACCTACATCTTCGACGTGTTCACCGGGGCGCGTGACGGCGCCACCCTCACCGGCAGCGTGCAGTACCGCGACCCCGATAACTACGGGTTTTCCCAGGGTCCCGAGTTCGGGCTGCAGCTCATCATGGATGCGTGGAAGCAAGGCGGTGACTTCGGCGCGGGCCCCGTATCGGCCGCGACGGAAGCCGAGTTCGAGGAGCTTTTCGAGCTCTATCTCGGCCGGAAGGTACGCGTCGACGAGGAGGGCTACCTGCTCGAAGACGACTCCAGGAGCGTGCGCATACCTCGCGTCAAGGCGGAGGAGTTCTACAAGGACACGCTGGGCGGCGGGCGCGGCTTCTCGGATGGCACGCACTACATCGATCTCGCACCTCAGTCTGCCGAGTTCGCACGCCGTACCGCGGAGATAATCGTGTCATTTGAGCTCAGCGAGGATGACTCTGATGAGCTCGACGAAGACGAGGGAGGGTCCGCCTACTTCACCCTCGAAGTGAGCGATCCCCGCTATCTCGAGCACTTCGCCAAAAACGTGTACTTCCAGACGGCCTTCACAGGCCACCTCCCCTGAAACAGAGCACGGTCTTCAGTGGGAGAGGTGTGGCAGCAGCGCCCTTCCGCCTCAAGCGTGGTGCCGCGGAACGGGATCGGGCCGTCGCCGCCCTGCGACGACCGACCGTGCGGCGGACCGGTTCAACTTCCTGCCGCGACAGCACAGTTCATCGCCGGCATCCGCATGCCCGACAGCAAGAACACCGCAGGCGGGTTGGCTCGGCCAGGGGCCTTTCGGCTCTCGGGTGGGCTGATGGCCGGCCCGCTGGGTGGTCGATGCCCCAGCGGGCCGGTCACCCAGCGGGCGGGTCACCCAGCGGGCGGGTCACCCAGCGGGCCGGTCACCCAGCGGGCCGGTCACCCATGGGGCCGGTCGCCAGCCGGGTTGGGCTTCGCACGGCTGGTCAGTCCGTGCCGAACTCCATCGCGGCGCGGTCCAGCATCTCGTCGTCACCGGAGACCTCGCCGCGCGAGGCGATGGCCTCGGCGCCGCCCTCCGGCATGGCGCCGATCAGCCCGGTCGCGGCCGCCTGGGCCGCACCGATGGCGGGAGTGGCGGAGGCGCCGATCAGGCCGAGGCCGGCGTACTGCTCCAGCTTGGCGCGTGAGTCGGCGATGTCGAGATTGCGCATGGTGAGCTGGCCGATGCGGTCCACCGGGCCGAACGCCGAGTCCTCGGTGCGCTCCATGGACAGCTTGTCCGGGTGGTAGCTGAACGCCGGGCCGGTGGTGTTGAGGATCGAGTAGTCCTCACCGCGCCGCAGCCGCAGCGTCGCCTCGCCGGTGACGGCCGCGCCGACCCAGCGCTGCAGGGACTCGCGCACCATCAGCGCCTGCGGGTCCAGCCAGCGGCCCTCGTACATCAGCCGGCCGAGGCGCCGTCCCTCGTTGTGGTACTGGGCGAGGGTGTCCTCGTTGTGGATCGCGTTGACCAGGCGCTCGTACGCCGCGTGCAGCAGGGCCATGCCGGGCGCCTCGTAGATGCCGCGGCTCTTGGCCTCGATGATCCGGTTCTCGATCTGGTCCGACATGCCCATGCCGTGGCGGCCGCCGATGGCGTTCGCCTCCATCACCAGGTCGACGGGGGAGGTGAACTCCTTGCCGTTGATCGTGACCGGGCGGCCCTGGTCGAAGCCGATCGTCACGTCTTCGGTGGCGATCTCGACCGCGGGGTGCCAGAACCGCACGCCCATGATCGGTTCGACGGTTTCGACGCCGGTGTCGAGGTGCTCCAGGGTCTTGGCCTCGTGGGTGGCGCCCCAGATGTTGGCGTCGGTGGAGTACGCCTTCTCCGTGCTGTCGCGGTAGGGCAGGTCGTGGGCGAGAAGCCACTCCGACATTTCCTTGCGGCCCCCGAGCTCGGTCACGAAGTCCGCGTCCAGCCAGGGCTTGTAGATCCGCAGGTGCGGGTTGGCGAGCAGGCCGTAGCGGTAGAACCGCTCGATGTCGTTGCCCTTGAAGGTCGAGCCGTCGCCCCAGATCTGTACGTTGTCCTCGAGCATCGCCCGGACCAAAAGGGTGCCCGTGACGGCGCGGCCGAGCGGCGTGGTGTTGAAGTAGGCACGCCCGCCCGAGCGGATGTGGAACGCCCCGCAGGTCAGCGCAGCCAGGCCCTCCTCGACCAGTGCCGCACGGCAGTCGATCAGGCGCGCGATCTCGGCACCGTAGGTCTTCGCACGGCCGGGCACCGAGGCGATGTCGGGCTCGTCGTACTGGCCGATGTCGGCGGTGTAGGTGCACGGGATGGCGCCCTTGTCGCGCATCCACGCGACCGCGACCGAGGTGTCGAGGCCGCCTGAGAAGGCGATGCCGACGCGCTCGCCGGCGGGAAGGGAGGTGAGGACCTTAGACATAGTAAGAGTATGCATAATCGCGCATGATCATGCAATGTTTCGTCCGTCTGCCGCACGGCATTCCGCTGATTCCCGCGACGGTGTGCACGGCCCGCGTCGTCTCCGTTTGGCCGGCCGTGGAGCGAGTGGGGCGGTAGGTCAGTACGCGGCCGTGAATCTGGCGCGGTGGTGCCTGGGCTGCTCGGCCTCGTCCAGTAGTGCCACCGCGAGGTCCTCCATGGAGATCGCCGAGTTGCCCTCGGCGTCAATCAGCAGTTCGTCGGTGCCCAGTCGGTACGTGCCGGTCCGTTCTCCTGGTTCCAGCATTGCGGCGGGGCTGAGGTACGCCCAGTCCACCCCGGTCTCGGCGCGGCAGGCTTCGAGCTGGTCGGAGCATGCCTGTGCGATGTCGCGCCAGGCAGCGGGGAAGTCCGGGTCGTCCATCACGGTGCCACCGCCGGTGCCTGGCACGGTCAAGGTGGCAGCGCCGCCGACGATCAACAACCGAACGCCGGTCCCGTTGAGTCCGTCCAACAGCGCCTTGGTGGTTCCGACCAATTCCCCCTCCCGGCCGGGTGCCGGACGGGTCGCGCTGATCACGACGTCTTGGTCGATGCTCAACTCGGCAACGTTCTCAACGTTCCCCGCGTCGCCGGTACGGGCGTCGGCGGCAGCGGGCAGCGCGGGGAAGCGGGCCGGATCGCGCACGACCGCGGTGACTTGGTGTCCGCGGGACAGGGCTTCGGTCACCACTCGGCTTCCCACGTTTCCGGCTGCTCCGAACACGGTTATGCGCATGGTTTCTGCTCCATTTCGTTGAGTTGCTTGAGTGGGTGCGTGGTTCAGTTGGTTGATGAGGCGCGCGAGGGCGCGCCAGGGTGACTGTGGGGTGCTTGGCCTGCGGAGGGCTCCGGTTTCCGAGGCTCCGATGGGCGTGCTGGCCGGCGTGCTCCGCCTCCGGTCTGGGCTGCGACGAGGGCGGCGAGGACGATCAGCCCGCCCAGAACCTGCGTCGTGGTGAGTTCCTGGCCGAGGGCGACCCAGCCCAGGGTTGTGGCGACCACGGGGCTCAGCAGGCCGAGGAAGGTGACGCTGGTGGGGGGCAGGGCCCGGATCCCCCGGAACCACAGGGCGTAGGCGAAGGCGGCGCCGATGACTGTGAGGTAGCCGTAGCCGGCCAGGTTCGCTCCGCTCAGCGTCGCGGGCGGCGGTCCTTCGACAAGGAGGGCGACCGGGAGCAGCAGTGCGCCGCCGGCGACGAGTTGCCAGCCGGTTGTCGCGAGCAGGGGTGCGGGCGAACGCCACCGTTTGCTGAGGACGACTCCGGTGGCCATGACGGCCGCGCTGCCGACTGCCGCCGCGACACCGAGACCGTCCAGTCTCGCGTCGGCCTGGAGGACGAGCAGACTGACGCCGGCCACCCCCGCGACGCCGGTGATCGTGGTGCGCAGGGACAGGCGCTCGCCGAGCAGGCCGGAGGCGAGGACGGCGACCAGGAGTGGTTGCAGTGCGCCGATGGTCGCGGCGACCCCGCCCGGCAGCCGGTAGGCGGCGACGAACAGCAGCGCGAAGAAGGCCCCGATGTTGAGGGCGCCGAGCACGAGTGCGCGCCACCACCAACTCCCTTGGGGGAGACGCCTGGTGAGCGCAACGAGCAGGAGGCCCGCCGGCAGCGCGCGTATCACCGCGGCGAGGAGCGGGCGGCCCGGTGGCAGTAATTCGGTGGTTACGAGGTAGGTGGTTCCCCAGATCATGGGCGCGAGCGCGGTGACGAGGATGACCCCGAGTCGATTGCTTAGCACTAAGGTAAAGTACCTTAACGCTAAGGGAATGGCTAGGCTGGGATCATGGCAGATCACGTTGACCGTGTGTTGGAGCAGTGGGCCGCGCGGCGCCCTGACCTGGATGCGTCCCCGATGGCGGTGATCGGGCGCCTGAAGAGGCTCTCCCGACTGGTCGAGGCCGAGCTGCGCCGTACGTTCGCCTCGCACGGGCTCGATGCGGCCTCGTTCGATGTTCTCGCCACCCTGCGTCGCAGTGATCCCCCGCACCGCCTCACCCCTACCGAGCTGATGCGGGCGGCGATGGTCACCTCGGGGGCCATCACCCAGCGCCTCGACCGTCTGGAGGCTCGCGGCCTGGTCACGCGTATCCCCAGTGAGTCGGACGGCCGCGGCGTCCAGGTCGCTCTCACCGACGACGGTCGCGCCCTCATCGACCAGGCACTGCCCGACCACGTCGACACCGAGAATCGACTGCTCGCCGCGCTCACCACAACCGAACGCGACACCTTGGCCGATGCGCTGCGGGCTCTGCTGGAGTCGCTCGGCGACAGCGTGGACCGACCCCGCTGATCGTTGTCGCCAAGCGTGGGTGAGGCAGATGGGGCCGGCCGCCCCGCTCGGGGCGAATCCGTGTGGGGGGTCGAGGCGACCGGGCCCGGTGCTCCGCAGGGTGGGGACTACGCGACCTTGACGGGGAGGGCGTCGTCCTCGTCGGACTCTTGTGGATTGTTCCAGTGGCCGACGAGGTCGGCGTAGAGGGGGGGAGGTGGCAAGCAGCTCGGGGTGTGTGCCCGCCAGGGGGCCGTTGTCGGCGAACAGCAGGACGCGGCGGGCGCGGCGGGCGGAGGTGATGCGGTGGGCTATCACGATCAGGGTTCCCTCGCGGGCGGCGAACGCCTGCTCGGCCCGGGCCTCGGCGGCGGGGTCCAGATGGCAGGTGGCCTCGTCCAGGACGACGATGCTCGCCGCGGACAGGTTGACCCTGGTCAGCGCGATCAACTGACGTTCGCCGCTGGCGAGTTGGGATGCACCTGGTCCGAGGGTGGTGTCGTACCCGCCGAGCCAGCCTCAGGTCCAGTTGCAGTCGTCGAGGGCGACGGGGTCGTCGCCGGTGAGCATCTGCAGGGCTTCGATGTCGAGTTCCCTCACGGATCACCTCCTCTCGGGTGCGGGTGTCGGGTCGCGGCGACTGGCGCAGGCCGGACTGGAGGCCGCGCGGCAGTGGGGCACCAACCGGGGCGTGGGCGTGGCGCTGCACGCGCTGGGGGTGGCCACCGGCGGCGCGGAAGGGCTGTCGTTGCTCGCCGACGCGGTCTCCCGGCTGGAGGAGTCGCCGGCCAGACTGGCACTGGCCCACGCGGTCCTCTCCCTCGGACTGCTGAGCCGGAACCAGAACGGGCCGGACGCCGCCGCGGAGCACTTGAGCCGGGCCGTGGACCTGGCACGCGACTGCTCCTCGCCCCCCTTGGCGGAATACGCGGGCCACGCCCTGGCCACCGGCCCGGAGCGGCACGGCACCAGCCACGGTCTGACCCGCCAGGAGCACAAGGTCGCCGTGCTGGCGGCCAGCGGCTCGACAAACCGCCAGATCGCGCAGGAGCTGTACGTGTCGGTCCGCTGCGTGGAGCTCCACCTCTCCGCCGTCTACCGGAAGATCGGCATCTCGGGACGCCGTGAACTCCCCCAGGCGATGACCGGCGCCGCCGCGGCCGCCGCACGGTGAACCGCCCGCGCGTGCCGGACTTCGGCAGCGCGGCAGGCGCCCGCACCACCTCCCGGGTGTCTCGGGGGCGGCCCCGCAGAACAGTGAAGGTGGGCAGCGGATCAGCGGCCCCGGCGGAGCGCCTGGAAGGCAGACGCTCGGCTGGGGTTTCCCAGCCGAGCGTTTTGCGTGGGCGGCCGTTGAGTTTTGTTGCCCCGATCCAAACCGCAGCGCCCAGGAAGCGTCTATGACCAGCGGAAACACCTCACAGGCAGCACGCCGCGCCACGTGAGATTCACTCGGCGACGCCGGGAGCCTTCCGGGCCGACGCCGTCCGGCCCGGCGTTGCCCAGTGGCTCAACGCGGCAATCCGGGTACGAAGAGTCACGATCGCTCCCTTCTCCCGCTGCGAGGAACTCATGACGACTGCCGAAGACCTGGACGAGCTGGACCGGCACCGCGAGCGCAACACCGGCAAGGCCGCCGACGAGGTGCGGTCCCGGATCGACGAGGCCGGGGTGGAGTACGTGTACTACCAGACGGTGACGCTCACGGGCCGGGTCATCGGCAAGGTGGTTCCCGCGCGGCATCTGACGCGCGCTGTCGAAGGCGGTGTGCAACTGCACCGCACCGGGCTGACGGACCTCCACACCGACCGGCACGGCACCCTGCTGGGGGGTGGGTGCGGGGCGGCCGAGTTCACGGCGATGCCCGACCTGGACACCTTCGCCGTACTGCCCTGGGACAACCGGACGGCCCGCTTCTTCTGCCGGCTGTACGAACCCGCGCACGCCGCCGAGGGCACCGCCGGCCGGCCCCTGGCCACCGATCCGCGTGGCAACCTCGCACGCGTGCACGCCGGTTTCACCGCCCGGACCGGCCTGGAGGTGCGCAGCGGCTGCGAACCCGAGCTGTCCTGGGAAGGGCCGGGTCTGGAGCCCCGCTTCCGGCCGCACACCAGCACCGCCTACCACGTCGATCACCTGGAGCGGTACCGGCCCGTCCACCAGAAGGTGATCGCCTACGGACAGGCCCTCGGCCTCGACATGATCGAGGGCGATTACGAGGACCCCGGCCAGCTCGAACTGAACTGGATGTTCGGCCCCGCGGACCGCACCGCCGACCGGCTCATCGTCCACCGGCAGATCTGCCGGCAGGTCGCCCGCGAACTCGGAGTCACCGTCAGCTTCATGCCCAAGCCCGCCGACAACAGGAAGGGCAACGGCTGCCACCACAACCTCAGCCTGTGGCGCGGCGAGGAGAACGTCCTTGCCGATCCCGGCACACGGCGGTTGCACCTCACCGACATCGGTCGGCACGCCCTCGGCGGCATCCTCGCCCACACGCCCGCCATGACGGCCGTCATGGGACCGACCGTCAACTCCTACAAGCGGTACTGGCACGCCGGACAGTTCGCGCCGACCCACGCCAACTGGGGCATGGACAACAAGTCCTGCGGCGTCCGGCTCCCGGCCAACGGACGCCTGGAGTACAAACTGCCGGACGCCATGGTCAACCCCTACCTCTCGCACGCAGTCCTCATCGCCGCCATCGAGGACGGCATCAAGAACCGGACGGACCCCGGACCGGCCCAGGTGGGAGCGGGCACCACCGCGACCGGCGGCACGGGCGCCGCACTGCCGCTGACCCTGGGCGAGGCGGTGGAGCGGTTCGCCGCCGACCCGGTCGTCACCGGCGCGCTCGGCCCGGAACTCACCGAGCTGTACCAGTCCCTCAAAGCCGACGAATGGGCCCGCTTCTGCGGTGCCGTCACCGACTGGGAACGCACCATGTACGGCCAGGAGGGCTGCTAGGCACGGTCTCCGCACAAGGCCGGTGCGGACTGGTCTCCGAACAAGGCCCGTGCGGGCGAGTACGAAGCCTTGGCCCTCTCGGCCTCCGGGCTACCGCTGGTCGGGGAAGTGGCTCAGCAGGAACAGGGCGAGCCCCGTGACCAACTGCATGCGGATCCGCGCCTCCCTGGCGTTGGAGGGGCCGGGGTGGGAACCGCCGGGGTGGAGGATGTCCCAGACTCCCGCCATCAGGCGACCGCCGTCCCGTGCGGGCAGGGGCCTGCCGGGTTCGAGGGGCGGTTGCGGTGCGTTCTTCGCCTCCACCACCCAGAGTTTCCTCATCGCTCCGCCGGCCTGGCTGGCTCGTCCCGTGTCCTCGTAGTCCGTGTGCTCGACGGCCAGGCTGACGAGCAGGCTCTCCAGCGCACTGCGCAACTCCGCGTTCGCCGACGTGTGAACCTGGTCGGCCAGGTGCTGGACGGCCTTCGCGTAGTGGTCGGAAGCCACTGTGTAGCCCCGACCGAGAAGCTCCTCCTGGAGAACGGTGATCTCTTCGTGGAGAGGCGCCGGGCTGGGGTCGTAGGGCAAGATCTTGCCGAAACAGCCGGACCCGTCGCCTTCCAGCACCAGAAGTTCATAGCCGTCACTGCGAAGACTCTCCTTGAGGCCGCGCCAGAGCTCCTGTTCCCACTCCTCGGATTCGGAGCGAGCATCGACGGTGTACCGCACGAGCCCTTCCGTGAAGGCGAGAAGCGCTCCGTGAGCTTCTGCCCGGCCTCGCTTCGACTGCCTCCGCGCTGCGAACAGAGCCTTCGTCAGCACGTCATGCCGGGCCAGAGAAGGGGCGGGCGGCTCCACGCAGACTTCGGAGTCCAGCAGCAGGTCCTGGAGATTCCGCTTGGGTACTTCGCGAGCGATCTGGATCAGCCGACTGATGGTCTTCCCCGACAGGGTGTTCATGCCCTCCAGTTTCGGGGTTGGCGGAGCGCCTCGCATGGGATTCTTCCGTCGTCCTCGGGGAGGTTGGGCCGCGTCATTCCGAAATCACCGCTGCACGCGCAGCGACGCGGCGAACACGCAGAAGTGGCGACGGTCGTTCGGACATCAACGGGCCGATGTGTCGGACGAGTTGGTGGTCGGAGAGGCCGTCGCCCCGCCGGGGGCGGTGTGGCCCTGGGGGGTTCGGCTGGCCGAGGGGGACGGTGAGGGGGTTGTGGTGGGGAGGTGCGTCGGGTGGCCTGTCCGCTCGGTTGGTCCTGGTGTGGGGGTGGCCGGCGTGGTGCGCCGCGGGGGTCGGATCGGGTCGGTGCCCGGTGGCCGGGTGTTGGAGGGGGTGCCGCGGCGGGTGGGGTCCGGGGAGGAGGGGCGGGGGGAGGGGCCGGTGGGGCGGAGCGGCGGCGAGGGGCGCACGGGGTCCGGGGAGGAGGCGGGGGAGGGCTGTTGCGGCGGGGTCGCGGGGGTGAGCGCCACGTAGCCGACCGCGGCGGCGGTGGCCGCGGCGGCGGCTGCGAGAGGCATGCCGAAGCGGCGCAGCCAGGGCTTGGGAGACGGCCGGTGACGGCGGCCCGGATGCGGGCCGGGGGGCCGTGCGGGCCGTAGGTCCCGGATGTCGATCAGTTCGGCGCGCGCCGCGAAGGCCCGGCGCAGCCGCTCCTCCACAGGACGCGCGGGGAGGTCGTCACCGGGCGTTCCGTCGCCGCTGTCGCTGCCGTTCATGAGCGCGCCTCCAAGATCTTTTCCAGTGCGTCCAGCGCGCGGCTGGCCAGCGACTTCACCGCGCCGCGGCTGATGCCGAGGGTCGACGCGATCTGGGCCTCGGTGAGGCTGCCCCAGTAGCGCAGTACGAGCACCTCGCGGCGGCGGGCGGTCAGCCCGTTCAGTGCGGCGAAGACCTCGCGGTGCTCCTCGTCCAGCACGATCCGCTCCTCGGCGGACGGCGCGTCCGCCTCGTGCGGCGGCGTGTAGGCGCGGGCGGTGCGCCGGCGCCGCAGTACCGAGCGGGCGGCGTTGACGACGGCGGTGCGCAGGTAGGCCAGCGCGTTGTCGACCTCGTCGAGCCGCTCGCCGTGACGCTTGTAGAGGGCGGCGAACGCGTCCTGGACGACGTCCTCGGCGGTGGCGCGGTCGTCGACGAGCAGGACGGCCAGGCGCACCATGTTCAACCGGTGCGCGTGGTAGAGCTCGCTGATCGTCGGCGGCGGGTCGGCGGGCCCGTCGGGTCCGGGCAACCGCGCTCCGAGGGCCGCCGGTTGGTCGTCGGCGAGGGGGTGCGCGTACGCCGAGTGCGGGGTTTCCCGGCGCGTCGTGGCCGGGCGGACGCCGCGCCGCAGCCACTGCCACAGGCCGTGCCGCGGCCCCGGTACGGCGAACCGTACCGGGGCGCTGTGCTGGAGGGTGGAGAGCTCCATCGGTTCCTCGGGGCGGGCGGGCCGGGCGCCTCAGGCGCGCCGGCGGCGGGCCGCGTGGACGGCGCCGCCACCCGCGGCGACGAGCAGGGCCGCGCCGCCGCTCAGCGCGAGGGTGGTCGTGGCGGAGGCGCCGGTGCGGGCGAGTTCGTCGCGGCCCTCGGCGGGGGAGGCGCTCGGCCGCGGGCGCTCGGCGCGCTTGTCGGCCGGCCGGGGGCTGTCGCCGCGCTCGGCGCCGGGGGTCGGCACGGGGCCGGTGGGGGAGGCGCTCGGTGTCGGGTGGGTGCCGGGAGCGGTGGGGGAGGTGGGCCGGGGCGAGGGCGCCGCGGTCGGGCCGCCGTCGGACGGCCGCGGGGGCTCGCTCGGCCGGGGGGCCGCGGTGGTCGGGGACGGAGTGGCGGCACCGGCCACGGGGCGCTCCGGCTTCGGTGACGGCGTGTCGGCCTGTGCGGCGGAGGCCGAGGACAGGGCGGTGAGGGCGAGCGCCGCCAGCAGGCCGGTGGTGGCCGCGCCACGCAGCAGGGTGCGGGCTAGGGGGCGGGTGGCGTCGGAGGCGGCGGACGGCTCGTGGGGTGGGGGGTGTGCGAGAGGTTCACGGTGGGCTGCTCCACGGTCGACGGGCGGCGCCTGTTGGCGCCCTCACCCGTCACGACGTGCGGCGGGGGGCGAGGTTGCCGACCGGTGGAGAAAACTTTCGACGCGCCGGGGGACGCCCGTCCATCGTCCAACGCCCGCGCTCCGCGCCGTTGCGCTGCCCGTGCTCCGCGCCGTTGCGCTGCCCGTGCTCCGCACCGTCGCGCTGCCCGTGCTCCGCGCCGTCGCGCTGCTCGCGCTCCGCACCGTCCGGGGGCGGGCCGCCCACCCCCGCATCATCCGGGGCCCCTGGCGACGCCGACGGTCTCAGCCGACGCTCTGGAGCAGCTTCTCGACGGCCTTGACCCGGTCGTTGAGCTCCGTCAGCCGCGCGCTCATCGCTTCCTGGCCGGCGTTGACCTGCTCGGCGAGCTTGCGGTACTCCGCTAGCGCCGCGGCGTCCGCGCGGTGACGCTGGAGCTTGAAGTACGAGGCCACGATCGTGGTGACCGAGGCGCAGAACATCAAGAGGATGGCTATCGGAATGATCGTGCTGCCGCTCATGTACGCGTCCCCTTAAGGTCGTTCGGTCCCTCCGCGGCCGGCGGCTCCACCGCGCCGTTCGCGTCCTGGCTGTCCGCCGGCTGTTGCGCCCGCGCCGCCCCGGACCGGTCCTCCTGGAGGGCGGCGAGGACGGTGGCCACGTTCAGCGTCAGCTCGAACGGGGCCAGTTCGAAGTACTTCAGTGCCTTGCCGTCCTCGGACAGCTCCAGCCGGCCCACGACGAGCCCGGCCTTCTCCAGACGGTCCAGGTGCATGTAGAGCAGCGGCCGGGACATCTCCAGCCGACGGGCCAACTCGCTGACGTACAGCCGCCCGTCGGCGAGCTCGGCGATCACCCGCAGGCGCTGCGCGTGACCCACGGCGGCGAGCAGGGCCAGCAGCTCCTCGCTGTTCATGCCCACCTTCTCGCCGTTCCGCACGCCTGTCAGCCTCACCGTCCTGCACGCCTGTCAGCGGAGACTTTCGCATGGCGGGACGGGCTGTCAAGCCAGGTCGGCGGCCCTTGGAGCCCCTCACACCCAAGGCGGCTGCCGGCGATGTCAGTTGACGACTCGTTACGACACCTGTAATTCTCCACTGACACGTGCACCAGTGGGGGGCGCGGCGTGCTGTCGAAGGAGAGCTGGGTCCGTGACGTACGACGGGGAAAAGCGGCCGGTCACCGTGAAGGTGGCGGCCTGGAGCGCGCTGCATCCGTGGCGCGCGCTGGCCGGATGGCTGGCGTTCGTGGTGCTGTGCCTGGGGGTGGGCCTCGCGATGGGAACCCACCAGGCCACCGGGGAGGATCACCGCGTAGGGGAGGCGGGCCGCGCCGAAACCCTGGCGGCCCAGGGGGATGTGGACCAGGAACCGGTCGAACAGGTACTGATCTCCGCCCGGTCAGGTCCGCTGAACCGCGCCGCCGCCGACGCGGCCGCCCGGGACATCACCGCACGGATGCGGCGGCTGCCCCAGGTGGCGCGGGTCGCGCCGCCGGTCCGCTCGGACGACGGCGGCACACTGCGCGTCGAGGTGACCATGAGGGGCACGGAGGCCGACGCCGACGACCGCGTCGCGCCGCTCGTCGCCCAGACGGAAGCGGTGCGGCGCGAGCACCGCGCCCTGCGGGTGGAGGAGACCGGCAGCCCGTCGATCAGCGCCGGCGTCGATACCCAGCGCGACGAGGACCTGGCGCTCTCCGAAGCGATCACCGTGCCGATGACGCTGCTCACCTTGCTGGCCGTCTTCGGTTCGGCCTTGATGGTGGCCGTCCCGCTGCTGCTGGCGCTCAGCTCGATCGCCGCCGCCGTGGGACTGTCGATGATCGTCTCGCACGTGCTGCCGGACGCCGGGGTCGGTAGCAGCATCATCATGCTCATCGGCATGGCGGTCGGCGTGGACTACACGCTCTTCTACCTCAAACGCGAGCGCGAGGAACGCGCCCGCTCGGACGGCAGGTTGAGCCCCCAGGCCCTGGTGGAGCTGGCGGCGGCGACGTCCGGCCGGGCCATCGTGGTCTCCGGTTTCGCTGTCGTCGTCTCCACCGCCACCCTCTACCTGGCCACCGACGTCGTCTTCTCGTCGCTGGCGACCAGCACCATCATCGTCGTCGTGGCCGCCGTCCTCAGCTCGATGACGGCGCTGCCCGCCCTGCTGGTCAAGATCGGCCAACGCGCCGAGCGGCGGGCGGCCCGCCGCGACGCCCGGACCGGCGGACGCGAGGGCCGCCGGCCCCTGCTCCGCGCGCGGCACGGGGCGGAGGGCCGGGCGGCCGGCGGTGGGCGCGTCTGGGGCCTGCTGCTGCGGCCCGCGAGCGAGCGGCCGGTGCTCACCCTGTGCGTGTCGGTGCTCGCGATGCTGGCGCTCGCCGCGCCCGCGCTCGGCATGGAGCTGCGGGTCCTCAACAAGGACAGCCACTCCCGGCAGATCCCCGCGCTGCGGAGTTACGACCGGCTCACCGCCGCCTTCCCGGAACTGCGCACCCGCCACCGGGTCGTGGTCCGCTCCGACGCCGGACGGTCCGGTCAGGTGAGCCGGGCGCTCGTGCGGTTGCGGGAGCGGGCGCAGGCCGATCCGCTGTTCGCCAAGGAGTCGGAGCCGGTGCGTACGTCGAAGGACCGGCGGACCAGCGTCATGGAGCTGTCGGTGCCCTACCGGCTCAGCTCGCCCGAGGCCGTCGCCTCACTCGACCACCTGCGCACGGATCATCTCCCGGCCACGGTCGGCAAGATCACCGGAGTGGAGTACGCGGTCACCGGCGACGTCCCGCATGACACGGACTACCTCGCGCACCAGGACGAGAAGCTGCCGCTGGTCGTCGGAATGCTGTTGCTGCTGACGTTCCTGCTGACGGCCCTGGCCTTCCGTTCCGTGGTCCTCGGTCTGCTCGGGGTCGTGCTCAACCTGCTGTCCGCGGCGGCCGCGTTCGGTCTGGTCGTCGTCTTCTTCCAACACGGCCTGGCCTCCGCCGTGTTCGGCTTCGACGCCTCGGCGACCAGCGCGATCGGCTCCCGGGTCCCGCTCTTCCTCTTCGTCATCCTCTTCGGCCTGTCGATGGACTACCAGGTGTTCGTCGTCAGCCGCATCAGAGAGGCGGCGCTGGGCGGCGCAGCGACCCGGCAGGCCGTCCTGCACGGCATCGGGTCCTCGGCCAAGGTCGTGACCAGCGCGGCGGTGGTGATGGTGACGGTGTTCGCCGCCTTCATGTTCCTGCACCTCGCCGAGATGAAGCAGATCGGCTTCAGCCTCGCGGTGGCCGTCCTCCTGGACGCCTTCGTCATCCGCGTCATGATCCTGCCCTCGGCGCTGGTCCTTCTGGGGAAGGCGAGTTGGTGGCCTTCGTCGGCGATGCGCCGGGCCCAGGAGCGCGGCGGCCGGAGTGAGCGGGGCGGATCGGAGGACGCTCGCGCCACCCGCGAGGAGCTGCGCGCGGGTCTCCGTGGAGGCGGTCGGTAACCGTCTCGGTGGGCTCGACAACCACGAATCGCGCGCGCTCACCGGCAGGCGGCCGGGGCCCGCAACTCATCGAGCCGATCCTCGAAGACCTGGGTACCGTCCCGCGACCGATGACGTATCCGCCGGCACCCGCGCGGACCTGGCACTGGTCCGGGGCGGTTGCCGGGGAAACGCCACCGAGATCACCGACGAAGTGCTCGGTCAGAAGGCGGAGTTGGCGAACCAGTGCGACAACAGCTCCTGGTCGCCCGCGTACTCGACGGTCCCGGTGTCGAGGTGCGGGCGGCCGTAGACGAGCAACAGGAGGTCGGCTGCGGTCGCCTGGACGGTCGCGTTCGCGGTGACGTCTGCCGCGGCGCCGGTTTGGTCGATCCCGAAGCCGTCGGGGCGCAGGCCGACGAGCCAGTCGGCGTTCCCATCGGTGGTGCGGAAGCGGATCGTCTCGCCGGTCCCGCGCAGGTTGGCCACCTTGGGTGCGAAAAAGGTGGCGAAGGGCAGGTTGACAAGGAACTCGTCGATCCCGTCGACGGCGAGCGCGCGGTCGATCGCGGGCGTGCGTCCGAGGGCCAGTTCGGCGTCGGCCCGGTGCACCAAGGTCTCGAAGAGCATCCTGCGCGCCCAGAAGCGGGCGTGCTGGTCGGCGCCCCACGCCCACATCGACAGGTCCGGGTCGGTGGCCGCGAACGCGTCGGCGGCCACGGCCGCGCTCTCGTCCAGCCAGTTGGGATAGGCGTCCGTGGTCGTCGGGAGTCGAAGGTCCACCTCGCGGCTGCGCGGGGGGCTTTGGACGCGTGCGTGCAGCAGGGTCGAGAACCAGCGCTGCACGCTGCCGGTGTGCTTGACCAGGTCGGCCAGCGTCCAGTTGGGGCAGGTGGGTACGGGGGTGGCCAGGTCGGCCCCTTGGAGCGCGGCGGTGAACTTGGTGGTCTCGTCCGCCACGGCCGCGCGGTGGTCGAGGGGGTGCTGCCGTGTGGTCATGGTGTCGTTCCTTCGGGCGGGTCGGCCGGTGGGCGGTCTGACCTCGGCGCGCACAGCCTCGGCCGCGCGGGGCAGCTCACCATCCAGGGAGATTTACGTCATACATCATTGAGACCCTCAAGTAATCAGGATGAGGTGAAGGTAATCCTCAATGGTTGAGGGAGTCAAGTAATCGTGCCTAGGGTGGAGCCATGACTCGCCCGAAGCCGCCCGCATCGCTCTCGGCCTCTCCGTCGTCGGTTTCCCCCTCCTCGGCTCCGTCGCCGACGGCTCCCGCGCCCACGCCCGTGCAACTGATGGACCAGCTCGCGCAGGCCGCGGCCCTCTACTACCGGAACTTCGCGGCCGTGGCGGCGGAACGTGATCTCACGCTGATGCAGGGCAAGATGCTCGGCCTGCTCCGGAGGCCGATGCCGATGCGGACCCTTGCCGACCTGCTGGCCTGTGACGCCTCGAACGTCACCGGCATCGTCGACCGCTTGGGGGCGCGTGGTCTGGTGCGCCGCGAGGCCGACCCTTCTGACCGGCGGGTCAAGATGGTGGTCCTGACCGAGGAGGGCGAGGAGACCGTTCGACGGATCCGCGCCGAGCTGATGTCCAACCTCACGGGGCTGGAAAGTCTGGGGGAGGAGGACCGGCGGGCCTTCCAGCGCCTGCTGAGTCACGTCCTTCCCGCCACCGGCTCCTCCGCCTGACGGCCGCCCTCTCCGCCTGGCAGTCACCGTGTCCACCTGATCCGCCCTCTCCGCCTGAGGGCCGCCAAGGCCGAGCCGACAACCGCCCGCTCGTGATCGGGATCACAGGGTCGCCGACCGGCCGGGCGGAATGCCGTGACCACCGGGGCGGTTGACCCCACACGCATTCCATGCACGTTGCACATACCGTCTGGTACCTACGAGGAGCACCCCCGTGACCGTCACCGCGTCCGCCGCCTCCCGCGCGGCCGAGATCCTTTCCCGGCCCGTCACGCTGAACGGCCTGACCGTCCCGAACCGCATCGTGATGGCGCCGATGACGCGCATGTTCTCCCCGGGCGGCGTCCCCGGTGAGGACGTGCGGTCGTACTACGCCCGGCGCGCCGCCGCGGGTGTGGGCCTGATCGTCACCGAGGGGACCTACGTCGGCCACGAGTCGGCCGGGCAGAGTGACCGGGTGCCGCAGTTCCACGGTGAGGAGCAGTTGGCGGGGTGGGCGAAGGTCGCCGAGGACGTGCACGCGGCGGGCGGCACGATCGTGCCGCAGCTCTGGCACATCGGCATGGTGCGCAAGCAGGGCGACCCGCCCTACGCCGACGCCCCCGCCGTCGGCCCCTCCGGCATACGCGTCGACGGCACCGAGGGCGCCGGCAAGGCGATGACCCGGCAGGACCTGGACGATGTCATCGGCGCCTTCGCCGAGGCCGCCGAGGCCGCCGAGCGCATCGGCTTCGACGGCGTCGAGCTGCACGGCGCCCACGGCTACCTCCTCGACCAGTTCCTGTGGGCGGGGACGAACCGCCGTGCCGACGCCTACGGTGGCGACCCCGTGGCCCGTACGAAGTTCGCGGCCGAGATCGTGGCCGCGGTCCGTGAGACCGTTTCGTCCGAATTCCCGGTCATCTTCCGCTACTCGCAGTGGAAGCAGGAGGCTTACGACGCGAGGCTGGCCGAGACCCCGGAGGAGCTGGAGGCGATCCTCACGCCGCTCGCCGCGGCCGGCGTCGACGCCTTCCACGCCTCCACCCGCCGCTACTGGCTCCCGGAGTTCGAGGGCTCGGACCTGAACCTGGCGGGCTGGACCAAGAAGCTCACCGGCAGGCCCACCATCACCGTCGGCTCGGTCGGCCTCGACGGAGACTTCATCCGGGCGTTCGCGGGCGAGGGCGCCCCGGTCCAGGGCATCGACAACCTCCTCGACCGCCTGGAGCGCGACGAGTTCGACCTCGTCGCCGTCGGCCGCGCCCTGCTCCAGGACCCGGAGTGGGCGGCGAAGGTCCTGGGGGACCGGTTGGCGGAGCTGAAGCCGTACGACGCGGCGGCGCTGAAGACGCTGAGCTGAGCGGTAACGACCTCCGTACGTGGTGGGGGCGGCGTGTCGCAGCCGTGGAGGCGCCGCCCGGGACCACCTCGCGCGTCACGGTAATCACGTTGTCGATCTGGCGTGGCTCCGTCAGGATCTAGCCATGGAACAGCCCGCTGAAATCCTCCGCTCGGACCTGGTCGAGCTGCGCCGTTGGCGTGGGCGCGACATCGAGGTCCTGGACCGGTTGATCACCGAGTCACGTGAGCACCTGCTGCCCTGGATGCCCTTCGCGTCCAGCCATGACCGGAAGCAGGGCGAAGGGTTTCTGGCGCTGTGCGAGGAGGAGTGGGCCTCGGGGCAGGCGTACTACTACGCGATCACCTCGGGTGGTGTGGTGATCGGGAGCTGCAGCCTGATGCGGCGGATCGGTCCGGGCGGGCTGGACATCGGGTATTGGCTCCACCACGCGTGGACGGGGAAGGGGTTGGCCACCATGGCTGCCGCTGCCCTGGTGGACGCGGGGCGCCGGATGCCTGACATCGATCGCATCGAGATCCATCACGACGAGGCGAACCCCGCGAGCGGCGCCGTGGCCCGGCGCCTGGGTTTCACCGAAGTCGAGCGCGTGCGGGTGCCGGAAGGGCCCGAGGCGCCGCGCGAGACGGGGATTCGCGTGATCTGGCGCCTGCGGACCCGTCCCACCGAGGGGCGCCGCGGTGAGCGGTCTTCGTGAGCGGTCTCTGCGGCGTCCCCCCGGGTGGCAGTTCGGATCGGTGCCATAGCGGAGAAACTCACTGCTTCGGTCAATAAGCGGACATCGATGACTGTTTTCGGTCGGAGTCCGTCACATGACGCTCTGTGCGCGATCGTCCGGTCTTGAGCGCGGTCATCGCGGGATCGCCCTCTTGGCGGGCGGCGCGACAGGAGTCGGTCATCCGGTTGTTGCCGGAATCTGGTGGAGAATTTCCTGTCTTGGTGTGTAAACGGTGAAGAAAAGCGACCGAAAGTGCGCATCTGGTTTTGACCGTTGATCGTCGGTTCGGTCATGGTCGGCCGTATGCCCGCCACCCTTCCTTCCGCGGCCGGCGGTCCGCTGCGCATGCGCGACTTCCGTCTCCTCCTCGCCGGTGCCGCCGCCGGCCAGCTCGGATCCCAGGTCACCCTGGTCGCCCTGCCGCTCGTCGCGGTACTCGAACTGCGCGCCCCCGCCTTCCAGGTGGGGCTGCTCACCGCCGCCGAAACGGCCGCGTTCCTGCTGGTCGGATTGCCCGCCGGGGCGTGGGTCGACCGCATGCGCAAACTGCCGCTGATGATCCGGGCCGATGTGGTGCGGGCCGTCGCCATGGCGAGCGTCCCGTCGGCCGCCCTGGCCGGTGTGCTGACGATGCTGCAGCTATACGTCGTCGCCCTGGTCACCGGTGTGGCGACCGTCTTCTTCGACGTCGCCCACCAGAGCTTCCTACCGCGACTGCTGCCCACGGAGCAACTGGTGTCCGGCAACGGGGCGTTGGAGACGATCCGCTCCTCGGCCCAGGTGGCGGGCCCCGGACTCGGCGGTGGACTCGTCCAACTGCTGGGCGCCTCCCTGGCCGTCGTCGCCGACGCGGCCGGCTATGTCCTGTCCGCGTTGTTCCTCTGGGGCATCAAGCAGCCCGAGAGCCGTCCACCCCGGGTCGCGGGTTCCTCCCTCCGCCAGGACATCGGCGAGGGCCTGCGGTTCGTGTTCGGGCACCGCCTGCTGCGCGTGATCGCGCTGACGACCGGCCTGGCGAACTTCTTCACCGCGACACTGATGGCCACTCAGGCCGTCTTCCTCGTCCGGGTGCTCGGGCTGGCCCCGGGAGTGGTCGGCCTCGTCCTGGCCGCCTCAGCCCTGGGCGGGCTCGCCGGCGCACTGTGCGCGGGCCGGCTCGCCGCCCGCCTCGGCCAGGCCCGCGTCATCTGGCTGTCCGCGCTGACCACCGGCCCGTTCGCGCTGCTGTGGCCGCTGTCCGGGCGCGGCGCCGGCGCGGCACTGTTCGCCCTCGGCTCCGCAGTCGTCTTCTTCGGCGCCGTCGTCTACAACGTCGCCCAGGTGAGCTTCCGCCAGGCCCTGTGCCCGCACCGGCTGCTCGGCCGGATGAACGCCACACTGCGGTTCCTGATGTGGGGCACCCTGCCGCTCGGCGCCCTCGCCGGCGGCGCGCTGGCCGACGCCTTCGGGGCCCGGGCCGCCCTGGCGTGGTGCGCGGCCGGATTCCTCGCCGTGCCGCTGCCGTTGCTGCTCTCCCCGCTGCGCCGGATGCGGGACCTGCCCGCCACCGGACCCGACGAGGACGCCGCCGCGGCCGACGCCGCGACCCCGCCCGCCGCCGCGTCCGTCGGCTGACGACCGCCGCGCTCCCGGCCGTCCCGCCCGGCCTCCCGCCCAAGCCGCCTTCCGTACGGCCTGTCCCACCCACGCCGCCTTCCGCACGGCCCGTCCCGCCCATGCCACCCTCCGCGGTGCGCGTCAGCCACGACAAAGAGGATCACGTGCTCAGCATCACGAGCCAGTACCTGGCCCGCTACCGGCGACTCGACACCGGCGACCCGCTCCTGTTACCCGTCACCGGCGCCCAGCGTCGCTTCGCGCTGGTCCGCGCCATGGACCCCGCGGGGCGGCCGGATCTCGTGCCGATGTTCTACGCCTTCCCGCGCGGCACGGTGGATCCCGTACGCCTCGCCGCCGCCGCGAACCGGATGGCCGCACTGCACCCCGTGCTCCGGGCCCGCCCCACCGTGGTGCGCGGCACGCCCGCGCTGCGCCTGGAGCAACCGCGGGTGCCCGTGCGGCGGCTGGACCGCGGGCCCGGCGAGGACGCGGCCACCGTGCTGCGCCGCGCCCTGTCCCGCTGGGCGCCGCAGGGGCCGCCGCTGCGGCTGTTCCTGGTGCCGGACGGTCCGGAGGACACGGAGGAGATCCTCGCCGTCGTACTGGACCACACCGCGTGCGACGGACAGTCACTGGCCCGGATCGTCGGGGAACTCGGCTCCGGCTACGCCGACGGACCCCGGACGGACGGCCCCTCTCCCGCCGACATCGCAGCCGAGCTGGCCGCCTACCGCGACGCCGTGCTGCGCCAGCTCGACGCCGAGGAACGCGCCGGCTCACCCGAGGCGATGGCCTACTGGGGCGAACGCCTGCGCGCGGTGCGCGAACGGGCCCCCGTGCCACGGCCGGAGATGCTGCGCGCCGACATGCCGCCCAGCGGCTCGGCCGTGCTGCGGATACCCGCGCCCCGCGACGGCGTGCCCTTCCCCGAGCTGCTGGGCGCCTGCCGTGCGGCGGCAGCGGCACTGTACGGAGCGGGCCCCGTCGTGCCGCTCGGCTACCCGTGGGGTGGCCGGCCGCCCGGCGCCGCGCCGGTGCTCGGCTGCTTCCTCAACACCGTGGTCTTCCCGACCGCGACAGGCGACGAGCCGACCGCGTCCGCGACGGCCGACGCCTGGTGGGACGACCTGGACCATGCCGCCACCCCCTTCGACACCGTGGTGCACGCCGCACGGGCGGCCGGCTCCGGCTGGACCGGCCGGCTCGACGGCATGCTGACCGTCGACGACACCCGGCGGCACCCCCCGCTCCAACTGGGCGGAGTGCCCGGCCGGGAGATCCACATCGACGGCAGAGCCGTGCGCGGCCCGTTCGCGGTCTCCGTCACCCAGGGCCCCGAACTGCTGCTGCGCATGGTGTGGGACCGCGCGGTCCTCCCCGACCACACCGCCGAGAGAGCCTTCACCGCGCTCACCGACGTCCTGCGGACCCCGGCGCGGACAGCCGCCTGACCGGCCCCGCACCCCACGACTCCACCGACCGGACCCGCCGCGCGATCCGCGGCCGGTCCGCGCACCCCACCGACCGGGCCCGACCATGCCCGGCCGGAGAACACCCGACCCGACGACCTCAGGGATCGCCCATGCTTCCGCTCTCCTCCTCGCAGGAGATCGTCTGGCTGCACGAACAGGTGCAACCGGGCAGCCGCGCCTACAACTTCACCGCCGCCCTCGACCTGTGGGGCACGCTCGACGCCGACGCGCTGAGCCGGGGACTGGCCGCCGCGCTCGCCCGGCACGCCGGTCTGCGGCTGGAACTCGTCGCCGTCGCCGGGGCGATGCCCGGACAGCGGGTCGCCGACGCCTGCGCACCACGCCTGCGCACCGTGGACCTGAGCGGGGCGACGGACCCGGAGGCCGCGTTCCAGGAGCTGCTGCGCACGGAGGCGGAGACCCCGCTCGACACCTACGAGGCGCCGCTGCTGCGCTGGACGCTGGTCCGGCTGGCGGACGACCGGCACCGGCTCGTCCACGTCGAACACCACCTGATCCACGACGGCCACTCGTTCGCGATTCTCCTGCGCGACGTCTTCACCGTCTACCGCGGCCACGTCCTGGGCGAGCCGGTGGAGCTGCCCGCCGCACCCTCGTACGCCGACCACGTCCGTGCCCGGTCGCGGGCCGAGGCGACGGCGCAGCGGCGGGACGGGCTGGAGTTCTGGGCCGGTGAACTGCGCGAGCTGTCCTACGACATGCCGCTGCCCGGCCTGACCCGGCCCGGCACCCGGCGCCGCCACCACGGTGGCCAGCTTCGCCAGTCCATCGGCGCGGATCTGGCCGAACGCCTCCGCGACCACGCCCGAACGCGCGGCCTCACCCCCTTCGCGACGCTTCTGGGCCTCTTCGCCGAACTGCTGCGCCGGCACAGCGGCCGCTCGCAGATGGTGATCGGCACCGCGGTCGGCAACCGCCCGCGCGGCTTCGAAGAGGCCGTGGGCATGTTCGTCAACACCATCCCGCTCCCGCTCCGCCTGGACCCGGCCGCCCCCGCCGAGGAGTCCATGGACGAGGTGACCGACACCCTCTTCCGTGCGCTGCCGCACCAGGAGGTGCCGATCCAGGAGCTGACCCGCGCGCTCGGCCTGCACACCTCGGGCGCGGACAACCCCCTCTTCAGCGTCATGTTCAGCGCCCACGACGCCGAACTGCCCGACATCGACGTCCCCGGCCTGGACATCACCCTCTTCGAGGGCTTCAACACCGGCACCACCCGCTTCGACCTGGACGTCGTACTGCTGCCCGACGACCGGCGCGGCGTCGGCCCCCGGTACGGCGCGGCCGGCATGACGCTGGTCTGGGACTACGACGCCGACATGTTCGACGAGGACGTCGCCAAGCTGCTCGCCGGGCGGTTCCTCGACCTGCTGCGCGCGTATCTCGACAGCCCCGGTACCACCCTCGCGGACCTCGCGCTCCCGCCCGTACCGCCCGTCGTCGCGCCCGCCGCGCCCCCGGTGCCGGACCGCGACCCGCTCGACCCCGCCGGTGCCCACGACCCGTCCCTGCCCGCGCTGCTCGTCGGCGCCCGCCGGATCACCTACGGCGAGCTGGACGACCGGGTCGCCTCGCTCGCGCGCCGGATGCGGGCGGCGGGCGTGAGGGCCGGGCAGCCGGTGGCGGCCGTGCTGCCCCGTGGCGCCGACTCCGTGGTCACGCTGCTGGCCTGCCTGCGGACCGGCGCGGTGTACTGCCCGCTCTCGCCGTCCGACCCGGCGGCCCGACTGGAGCTGCTGTTGGGCCGGCTGGCCCCGGCGCTGGTCCTCACCTCGCCGGACGCCCCCGTCAGCGTGCCCGACGGCCTCCCGACGGCCGCGGTCGACGCCCCGGTGCTGCCGCCGGCGCGCGCGGCCGGAACCGTGCCCGATGCCGCGTACCTCATCCACACGTCCGGCTCGACGGGCATCCCCAAGCCCGTCGCCGTCGGCCGCGGCGCGCTGGAGAACCATCTCACCGGTGCGGCCGCCCGGTTCGGGCTGGCCCAGGGGGACCGGGTGCTGCTGTTCGCCCAGCCGTCGTTCGACGTGGCCCTCGAAGAGGTGCTGCCGTCGCTCCACGCCGGGGCGTGCCTCGTCACCCCCGAGCGCGAGGTACCGACCGGCACCGAGCTCGCCGAACTCCTCGCCGCCGCGCGGGTCACCGTCGCCAATCTGCCCACCAGCTACTTCCTCGCCACCCGCCAGGAGCTGAGCGCGGCGCTCCGCGACGGCCGGTGGGCGCCGCGGCTGCTGGTCCTCGGCGGCGAGCGGCTCCCGGCGGACGTGGTGCGCGCCTTCCTCGCCGGCACCGACACCACCGTGCTCAACGTCTACGGCGTCACCGAAGCCGCCATCAGCTCCACCGTCCACGAGATCACCCGGGACGGCCTCGCCGACGCGGCGGAGATCCCGCTGGGCACCGAGCTGCCCGGCGAACGCGTCCACGTCCTGGACGCCCACCACCGGCCGCTCCCGGACGGCGCCGCAGGCGAACTGGCCATCTCCGGCGCCGGGTTGGCCGAAGGCTATGTGGGCAACCCGGAGGCCACCGCCGCCCGGTTCGTCCGCATCGAGGCTCTCGGCGGCGAGCGGGTCTACCTCACCGGTGACCGCGGCTACCGGGGCCGCGACGGGCTGCTGTACTTCCTGGGCCGTCTGGACCACCAGATCAAGCTGCGGGGCTACCGCATCGAGCTGGAAGAGGTGGAGGCGGCCGCCTCGGCCGCGCTCGGCGGCCGGTCCTGCGCCGTCGTACTGGACCGGGACGCCCCGGGCGGTCCCCGGCTGGTCGGCTTCCTGGAGAGCGCGGACGAGAGCGAGCCGTGGGACGAACAGGCGCTGCACGCGGAGTTGAGCCGCCGGCTGCCGAGCGCCCTCGTGCCCGGACGCTGGGCCCGCCTCGACGCCATGCCGCGCCTGGCCGGCGGCAAACCCGACCGCACCGCGCTCACCCGCGCCGCCGCCGCACTGGAGCCGGCCGCCACCGAGCGGCCCGCCGGCGAAGCGCCGCCGCTGCCCGACGATCCGATGGCGGCGATGCTCGCCGACGGCTGGCGCGAAGTCCTCGGCCACAGCGGCTTCGACATATCCACCGACTTCTTCCGGGCCGGCGGCCATTCGCTGCTCGCCGCGCAGCTTGCCGCCTGGCTGGAGCCGCGGCTGGGGCAGCGCCCGCCGCTGCGCCTGTTCTTCCAGAACCCGGTGCTGGCCGACCAGGCCGCCGCCCTGGCGTCCGTCGGCACCCCCGCCACCGCTCCCGCCGCTTCGACCACCGTGACGGAGTCCCGATGAACCAGCCGATGACCGCACCGACTGCGCCGGGGACCACCGCCGACGGCGCCGGACGAGGCACCCCCCGCCCCGGCGCGCCGAGCGTCGCCCACGGCGCCGCCCCCGCGACCGGTGGCGAGACCGGCGTGCTGGCCCGCTTCGAGGACTGGGCCCGGCGACATCCGCAGGCTCCCGCGGTGGTCGACGGGCTCCACACCTGGACCTACCGCCAGATCGACACCGCCGCGGCCGAGGCCGCCCGCGCCCTGCGCGACCGGGTGCGGCCCGGGGACCTGGTCGGCGTCCTCCTGGACCGGTCAGCCGCGCTCGTGGTGACCGCCGTCGCACTCGCCCGGCTCGGCGCCGTCTACCTTCCGCTGGGCCCCCGCCCCGGCGAACGCCGCACCGACGCCGTCACCGAGGACCTGAACGTCGTCTGCCTGATCGGCGATCCCACCGTCCTGCCGCCCCGCTACCGGACCGCCGACCGGCGCGACCTGGCGCTGCCCGCCGAGGGAGCCAACGCCGCCGCCACCGTCGTCGCGGCGTTCGCCCCGCCCGTCGAGGGCGCACGCTCCGCGCCCGACGGGGCGTTCTACGCCGTGCTGACGTCGGGCTCCACCGGCCGCCCCAAAGCGGTGGCCGTCGACGAGGCCGCCCTCGGCAGGCTCCTGCACTGGTACCGCACCACGACCGCTCTCGCCCCCGGAGACCGGCAGTCCCTGCTGATCGGCGTCGCGTTCGACCCGCACCTGCTGGAGTTGTGGGCCGGGCTGACGTCCGGGGCGGCGCTCGTGCCCGCGCCCGACGAACTCCGCTGGGACGCCGTGCTCCTCGCCGACTGGTGGCGCGAGGCCGGGGTGTCGGTGGCCGTCGCGGCCACCCCGATGGCCGAGCCGCTGCTGGACCGCCCCTGGCCCCAGGACCTGAAGCTGCGTCATCTGACGGTCGGCGGCGACCGGATGCGCCGCCGTCCCGGTGCGGACGTGACCGCCACCGTGCACAACGCCTACGGACCGGCCGAGGCGACCGTGGCCACCACCGCCTTCACCATGAACGCCACCGACAGCGCGGCGGACGCCGACGCCGTGCCTCCGATCGGCCGGCCCCTGCCGGGAGTGACCGTGGTCGTCGCCGACGCCGGCGGCCGCCCCGTCGAGCGCGGCACGGACGGCGAACTTCTCATCGGCGGCAGCAATCTGGCGCTGGGCTATCTGGACCCCGAACTGACCGCGCGCCGCTTCACCACCGTGCCCGAAGACCTCGGGCTGCCCGGAGTGGCACGTCTGTACCGCACCGGCGACCGGGTGCGGATGTCCGCCGACGGCTCGCTGGAATTCCTCGGCCGACTCGACGACCAGGTCAAGATCAGCGGCGTACGGATCGAACCGGCCGAGGTGGAGGCCGCGTTCGAGAAGGACCCGGCGGTCCTGAGCGCCGTCGTCGCCGCGCCCCGGTCCGCCGACGGACGCGCCCGCCTGGTGGCGTACGTACGGGCGGCCGACGGTGCCTCACCCACGGCGGACGCGCTGCTGGACGGCGTACGCGCCTGGCTGCCCGCCCAGGCCGTGCCCTCCGACGTGCGGATCGTGGGCTCCTTCCCCTTGGACGCCAACGGCAAGGTGGACCGTGTCGAGCTGGCCCGCCGCGCGGCCGAGCCCGTCGGCACCACCGCCCCGGCCGGTGCCGGGCCCGCCGGCGCCACCCCCACCGAACAGTTGGTCCTGAACAGCGTCCGCGACCTGCTGGACCGCCCGGCCACCGTCCTGACGGACAACTTCCTCGCGGCCGGCGGCACCTCGCTCCTCGCCGCCCGGCTGCTGACCGTCATCGAGCGGGAGAGCGGCATACGGCTGCGCGCCACCGCCCTGCTCCGCCAGCCGGACCTGCGCGCCGTGGCCCGGCTCATCGACCAGGGGCACGCCGCCCGGCACGCGGCAGGGGCCTGAGATGGCCCGTCGCGCCCTTGCCGTTCCCAGCCCTCCCGACGCCCGGAAGGAACACCCCGTGCCCACCGACAGCACCCCGCCAGCCCCGCACGCTCCGTCCGGCGGTCCCGCGACGGGCGGTCTGCCGGCCCTCGTGGCGGCGCACGCCGCCCGGGCCCCGCACGCCCTGGCCGTCGTGGACGGCGACACCACGCTCACCTACGCGCAGCTCGTCTCCTCGGCCCGCGCGCTCGCCGCCCCGCTGCGCGAGCACGGCGTCCACCCGGGCGACTCCGTCGCACTGCTGATGCCCCGCTGCGCCCGCACCGTCGTCGCCCAGCTCGCGCTGTGGTGGGCGGGCGCCGTGTGCGTACCGCTCGATCCGGCGCATCCGCGCTCGCGTTCCGAGGCCCTGACCGCCGAGGCGGGCGCGACGCTGACCGTCGGCGACCGCAAACTCCTCGAATCCGCGGCACTCCCCGGCGCCACCCTGGTCCTGCCCGACGACTTCGTCGGGGACGGCGACGGCGGCCCCACGGTCGAACCCGGCCCGGACGCCGCGGCGTTCATCATGTTCACCTCGGGATCCACCGGCCGCCCCAAGGGGGTCGCCGTGCCGCACCACGCGATCGCCGAGCTGGTCACCGACCCGGCGTACCTCACCGTCGGCCCCCGCGACCGGGTGCTGTTCCACTCGCCGATGACCTTCGACGCCTCGACCTTCGAGGTCTGGGCCGCGCTGGCCAACGGCGCCGCGGTGGTGGTGTGCACCACCGAACGGCCGTCCTTCGAGGACCTGGCCCGCGACATCGAACGCCACGGCGTCACCCTCGCGTTCTTCACCACCGCCCTCTTCCACCAACTGGCCGCCCGCCGCTCGCGGATCTTCTCGGTGCTGCGCACCGTCATCGTGGGCGGCGAGGCACTGTCCGCCCACCACGCCCGCGAGGTGCTCCGCGCCTTCCCCTGGCTGGAACTCGTCAACGGCTACGGGCCGACCGAGGCGACGACCTTCACCACCGCCCACCGCGTCACCGACGCCGACTGCGACGGCCAGGTGCCCATCGGCCGGCCGGTCGCCGGCGCGACCGTCCACCTCCTGGACGACGCCGGGCGGCCCGTCCCCGACGGCGAGCGCGGCGAACTGTGGATCGGCGGCAGCCGCCTGGCGCACGGCTACACCGGCCGGCCCCAGCTCACCGCCGAAGCGTTCGTCCACCACCCCGAGCGGGGTCGCCTGTACCGCACCGGCGACATCGTCTCGCGGCGCCCGGACGGCAGCCTCGACTTCCACGGGCGCACGGACGACCAGGTCAAGATCCGCGGCTTCCGGATCGAACCGGCGGAGATCGAACACGCCCTGCGCGAGCAGCCCGAGGTGGCGGACGCCGCCGTCACCGTGCACCGCCGCACCCCCGACGACGCGCGGCTCGCCGCCTTCGTCGTGGCCACCGCCGGGCCCGTGCCCCGACCCGCCACCCTGCGCGAACGGCTCGCCGCCGTGCTGCCGGCCGCCCTGCTGCCCGACCACGTGCAGATCGTCGACGCGCTGCCGCTCACCCCCTCGGGAAAGGTCGACCGCCGCGCGCTGACCGGCCTCGTCACCGAGGACGGGCCCGGCACCCCGGCCGGGCCGCTCGGCCCCCTCCAGCAGGCCGTGGCCGAGATCTGGAGCCGGTCCCTCGGCTGTGAGGTGACCCGCCCGGACGACGACTTCCTCGCCCTGGGCGGACACTCCCTGCTCGCGCTCGCCGTCACCGACGACCTCCGCGAGGACCTCGGCGTCGAGCTGACGCTCGCCGACTTCTTCGCCGCCCCCACCGTGGCGGGACACGCCGCACTGGTCGAGCGCGCGCTGCTCGCCACCCACAGCGACCTGCGCCCCGGCGCCCGGGAGGACACCGATGGCCACTGACACCCCGACCGCCGCCGCGCTCCAGGAGGAACTGCTGCGCCGGGCCCGCGCCCGCGCCGCACGCCCCGACCCCGCGCCCGCCCCCGAAGCCGTCCACCACGGGCCCGCACCGCTCACCCACGCCCAGCGCCGCATGTGGCTGATGGACCGGCTCGGCCAGGACAGCGCCTCCTACAGCATCCCCTTCGCCACCCGCCTGCGCGGCCCGCTCGACCCGCACGCCCTGGGCGCCGCGCTGACCTCCCTGGTCCGTCGCCACGAGATCCTGCGCACCCGCTACGGCCAACAGGACTCCGAGCCGTACCAGGAAGTGCTTCCGGCCCCGCCGGAGATCGCCGTCCGCGTCGTGGACACCGACGCCGCCGACTCCCACGCGCTGCTGGTCGCCGAGGCCCGCCGCCCGTTCGACCTCGCCGAGGGCACCGTGCCGCGCGCCCTCGTCCTGCGGCACGGACCGGACGACCACACCGTCCTGTTGACGTTCCATCACATCTCGCTCGACGGCGCGTCGTTGGAGACCGTCGCGGGGGAGCTGGCCGAGCTCTACACGGCCGCCGCCCAGGGCACCCCCGCCGAGCGGCCGGCACCTCCCCAGTACGCGGACTTCGCCCGGCGCGAGCGGACGGCCGCCGACCGCCTCGACCAGGGCCTGCGCCACTGGGAGGAGCGCCTCGAAGGTGTCACACCGCTGCGCCTGCCCCGCCCCGCGAACCCGCCCGCCGACACCGCCACCCGGCCGGCCGCCACCCACACCGTGCCGCTCGACCCCCGGATCCCGGCGGCCCTGCGCGACCTGGGCCGGGAACACCGGGCCACGCTGTTCACCGTGACCCTCGCCGCGGCCTTCGCCGCACTGCACCGCTTCACCGGCCAGGACGACCTGGTGATCGGGGTCGCGGGCACCCACCGCCAGGGCCCGGAAACGCGCGGCCTGGTAGGGCTGTGCGTCAACACCCTCCCGATCCGCGTGAACACCGCCGGAGACCCCGCGTTCAGCACGCTCGTGGAACGCGTCCGGGAGGCGCTGCTCGACGCCCAGCAGCGCCGCGACGTGCCCTTCGACCTCATCCTGGAGCGGCTCGGCGCCGCCGCCCGCGACACCGACGGCACGGCCCTGATCCGGGTGACCGCGGACGTCCTCGGCCAGCCCACGACCCTGCGCCTGCCCGGAACACGGAGCCAGTACGTCGAGGTCAGCCCCGGCGAGGCCAAGTTCGACCTCTCCTTCGCCCTGGTGCACACCGACGCTCCCGCCGCCCTCGTGCAGGTGGGCCGGACCGCACTGGACGAGAAGGCGGCGGCCGGCCTCGGGGCGCACTGGGCCGCCCTGCTCACCGCGGTGGCGGACGAGCCGGGCCGCCGGCTCTCCCGGCTGCCCGCCGCGGCACCGGAGCGCCCGGACGAGCCCGTCGGGCACCCGGCCGAAGCCCTGTTGCGGTCCCACCCCGACGTGGCCGACGCCGCGGTGGTCGAACCGGCCGGCGGCCCGCCGCTGGCCTACGCGGTCCTGCGGGAGATCGGCGGCCCCTCGCCCGCCGAGCTCCGGGCCCGTCTTCGCGCCGCGCTCCCACCGGAGCGGGTGCCCGCCGCAGTGACCCTGCTGGACGCCCTGCCGCGTACGGCGGACGGCGCGCCCGACCTCGCCCGGCTCCCCGGACTGCCGTCCGCTCCCGCGCCGCACGGTCCGCGCGCCGATGCCGTGACCGAAGCCTTCACCGACCTGCTGGGCCACGCGCCCCGGCCGGACGACGACTTCTTCCTCCTCGGCGGCCACTCGCTGATCGCCGTCCAGCTCGCCGAACGGCTGCGCCAGGCGCTGAAACTGCCGCTGACCGGCCTGGACATCATGCAGTCCCGCACCCCGCGCGCCGTCACCGCCCTGCTGGACACGCGCGAGGCGGAGCGCGCCGCAGCGCCCACGCCCGCCCCCTCCCGCCCACGGCGCACACGTGAGGGGACCGTCCTGGTCACCGGCGGCACCGGCGGGGTCGGCGCGTTCGTGCTGCGCGAACTGGCCGCCCAGGGACGCCCGGTACTGGCCCTGGCCCGCCCCGAATCCGCGCACCTGGTCGCCGCGACCGGCGTGGACGTCGTCGAGGGCGACCTCACCGACCTCGACGGGCTGCGTACGGCCGTCGGCAGTGCCGATGCCGTCATCCACGCGGCCTGCACCTTCACCCGTCCCGAGGTCGACGTGGCGGCGATGGCGGCCATGGTCGGCGCCTGGTCGCGCGGCCCGTTCGTCTTCGTCAGCAGCGTGGACGCCTACGGCCGCCCCGCCGACGCGTGGGTGGCGGAGGAGTCCGCCTCGCGGCAGCCGTTGAGCGGGTACGGACAGGCCAAGCTCGACTGCGAAGGGCTGCTGCTGCGGGCCGCCGGATCGCAGGGCCGAGGCGGCGCCAGCGCCGTACGGTCGCCCCTGGTCTGGGGGCCCCACCAGCGGCTGCGGGACCAGTTGCGCTGGGGCGCGACCGGACTGCTCTACCAGGCGGCGCGCGCGGGCCGGCCGATAGACCTCCCGCGGCCCGGTACCCACGGGCACGCCTGGTACGGGGCGGCCTGGGTGCACGCAGCGGCCCTGGCCCGCGCCGTGGTCTCCTGCCTGGACGCCCCCGTACACGGCGTGGCCAACGCCCTCAGCGGCCATGTCGCGTGGCGCGATCTGGCGGAGGAGCTGACCGCACTGCTCGGCGGCGACAGCGAGATCCGCGAGACGGACGAGGTCCACCCGGACCTCGACCACCGCTGGCACTACCACGCCGACCGCCTGGCCCCGCCCCTGCGCGCCCGGCCCGGCGAGGACTGGCGCGCCGTACTGGCCGCGATGGCGGATCCGTCAGAGAAGTGAGCCGCCCGGCCTGAGGCGGGGGCGTTGGCGGGCCCGGGGGCAGCCTCCCGCACGGTGCCGGGGGGATCGAGGGGATCGACACCCTAGGCTGCCACCCGGCACCGGCCCCCACCTCAGGAGCGCATACCGTGTTCGAACCCGCACCGCAGAATCCGTACCCCGACGGCCACCGACCGGACGAGGCGCCCGCCCCGCACGCACTGCTCTCGCCCGTGATCGGCCTGCTGGGTACCTGGCACGGCCGGGGCCAGGGCGGCTACCCCACGCTCGCCGCGGACTTCGCGTACGCGCAGGAGGTCACCTTCAGCCACGACGGCCGTCCCTTCCTCCGCTACGAGGCCCGCGCCTGGCTGCTCGACGCCGACGACGCACCGCTGCGTCCGTCGGCCCGGGAGAGCGGCTGGTGGCGGCTCCAGCCCGACGGCCGGGTGGAGGCGCTGATCACCCAGCCCACCGGCATCGCGGAGATCGCGGTCGGCCGCGCGACCGACAACACGGTCGACCTCGCCACCCACGAGGTGGCCCGCACCCCCACGGCGAAGGAAGTCGACGCCACCCGCCGCCGCTACGTCCTGACCGACGACGACACGCTCACGTTCGTCCACGACCTCGCGGCGGTCGGTCAGCCGTTGCAACACCACCTCTCGGCACAACTGCGCCGCAAGGGGTAGGCCGCGCCGCCCGCCGCGCCGCCCGCCAGGTGCGGCCGGTCGGCCGCCGCACTCAGGGCTGCGGGATCCGCGGACCCGCCGGCGCCGGTCCCAGGGTCGTCGTGCCCCTGGCCGCGCGGTGCCCGAGTCCGGTGCGGTACACGTCCAGCGCCGCCTCGGTGCGGCCGCCCCGGCGCAGCAGGTCGCCCAGCAGGCGGCACAGGTCGGCGAGGTCGCCGCTGGCTCCGCTGCGCTCCAGCAGGGCCAGGGCCTGTACGTAGTGCTCCTCGGCCGCCTCCGGCTCACCCCTCTCCTCGGCGATCAGCCCGAGCAGCCGGTGCGCGCCACCCGCGTGCACCGCGCCGTGCCGGTCGCCCAGTTCCAGGAGGGCCGAGAGCAGGTCGGCCGCCTCGTCGTGCCGTCCCAGTCGCCGTAGGACATCGGCCAGCTCCACCTCGACCTGTGCGGTGTAGAGCGCGGCGCGCTTGGCGGCGAGCATGTCGCGGGCGGTGCGCAACTCCCGTTCCGCCAAGTCGAGTTCGCCGCTCTGTGCCTGGACGTAGCCGCGCATCCAGTGACAGTGCGCGAGATCGGTGCGCAGCCTGAGCTGCCGGTAGATCGCCTGTGCCTTGGCGAGCGAGGCGTCGGCGTCGGCCGTGCGTCCTTCGGCGAGGAACGTGCGGGCCACCTGCCGGTGCATGCCCGCCACCAGAGCCGGGTCGTTGACCTGTGGCGCCAGGGCCAGGGCGAGTTCGGCGGCGTGCGCGGCGCGGGCGTGGGCGCCCATGTCGATGTACGGGCCGATGGCGGCGGCGTACAGCAGTACCAGAGCCTCGGGGTCGGCCAGGCCGCTCGCGCCGAGCTCGTCGATGGTGGACTCAAGGAGATAGCAGGCGTAGCGCAGCTCTCCGGCGAGGAGGTGTGCGAGGGCGCGGCCCCGGATCGCGCGGACGCGGCGGGGGAGGGGTTCACCGGCCAGGAGCCGCTCGGCGGCCTCGAAGTGCCGTCGCGCGTTGGGCAGTTCACCCGTCTCCAGCGCGCAGTCGCCGAGCCCGAGCAGCGCCTCGGCCTGCTCGGGGGCGAGCTGGAGGTGTTCCGCGTCGGTGAGCAGCCGGCGGTAGTGGACGGCTGCCTCGTCGGCGGCGCCCGTTGCGAGTTCCCGCTGGGCGTCGGTCAGGCCGAGTCGCAGCTCGGTGGCCAGATGGGCCGGACGTCCGGTGGCCAGTTCCTCGTACGACGTGCCGAGCTGCTCCGCGAGGAAGCGCAGTGCCGTCTCGGAGGGCCGGAGCTTGCCGGACTCAAGCGTCGAGATGTACGCCGGGGTGTACGAGGGCTCGGCCAACTGCCGTTGCGTCAGGCCGCGTTGGGTACGCAGTCGCTGCACCCGGCGGCCGATCTCGGCCGGTTCGTCCATGGTGACCCCCTGGTTTCTCGAACTCCCCAGTATTCATGGGCAGTAGGCCATTGCGCACGTTCGGAGCCTCCCCTAGTTTAAGTAACTCATTCACCACACTTACTCGCCCACTTAACTTCCGTATCAGGGGGAGGACTTCATGGGTTCCGTCAGACGCAGAGCCGTGGCGGCGACCGTCACGACCGCCGCCCTCACCGCCGTACTGGCCGTCGCACCCGGCAGCGCGGCCGTCGAACCGGCGCCGCCCGGTGGGACCGCGGCCGAGACCCGGGCGCAGATCGAGGTCGAGATACCGGGACCGGAGCACGGCACAGCCGCCGGCGCCGGCCACACCCACGTACCGCCCGGCGGCCGGGCCCAGCGGCAGGCCCGGCTCTCCGGGGCCGAGAGAGCCGCCGACGGCGAGGTCACGAAGCTGATAGACAACGGCTCCACCGCCGACCGGCTGGATGTCGTCGTCATAGGCGACGGCTACACGGCCGCCGAGCTGGCTCGGTTCCGCACCGACGCCAAGCAGAAGTGGGCCGAGGTGGCGGCCGTGGAGCCGTACACGACCTACCAGAACCTCTTCAACGTCTGGACGGTCGACGCCGTCTCGAACCAGTCCGGTGTCTCGGGCGACCCGGACCCGGCCACCGTGCGGGACACCGCCCTCGGCTCGTACTTCTGGTGCGACGACATCGAGCGACTGCTGTGCGTCGACCAGAACAAGGTCGACCGGTACGTGGCGAAGGCGCCGGAGGCCGACCTGGTGATCGTCCTCGCCAACAGCGAGAAGTACGGCGGCGCGGGCTACAACGAGCCCAGCGCGACCCTCGGTTACGAGGGCATCGCCACCGCGTCGGCGGCCAACGAGAAGTCCGGCCAGGTCGCCATCCACGAGACCGGCCACTCCTTGGGCAAGCTCGCCGACGAGTACTTCTACCCCGACGATCCGGACCACGAGACGTACGAAGGCCCCGAGCCGGCCGATTCCAACATCTCCACACTGGCGGCCGACGACATGGCCGGACGGCACGCCAAGTGGTACCGCTGGCTCGGCGAGGAGTCACCCGACGGCGGCACGGTCGGCGCGTACGAGGGCGGCGGCTACTACGTCACAGGGCTGAACCGGCCCACCGACAACTCCCTGATGCGCTCCCTCGGAAAGCCCTTCAACCTGCCCGGTGTCGAGGCGATGATCGCCGGGTTCCACCGCCACGCCCGGGCCATCACCGCTCTCACCCCCAGCAGCAGGACTCTCCGGCACGGAGACACCGCGAAGGTCGCCGTGCCTCGGCTGACGGCCCCGGACGGGCGTCAGCTCAGGGTCCGTTGGTATCTGGACGGCAGGGAGGTGAAGTCGTTCGCGGGCCGCACCGCGGTGCGCGTGTCGGACCTGGGCCTGCGGCCGCGCGACACACGCACGCACAGGCTGTCGGTCACCGCCGAGGACCGCACTCCGGCGGTGCGCGACCCGAAGATCGCCAAGAAGCTGAAAGCCACCACCGGCTGGAAGATCCGGCCGGGCGGCACCAAGCCCGGCGGCCGCGTGAGCTGAGCGGCGGCGCGCACGTGGGGTACGTCCGGCGGCGGCCCGGTGGCCCCTTCGGCGCCGGTCCGGTTCGCCCGAACGTGTCGGTCATGGCATGATCACGCAGCTCCCGTTCTGCGGGGGTTCATCGCAACCGTCCCGTTGTCGTGAGGCGCCGTTCACGGAGGCGACTTCGTCGCGGTGTACCCCACCCCACGTTTCCAAGGGTCCACTTTGCGCAACATCACCAGGCAGGCACTCATACCTGCCCTGACCACCCTCTCCCTGCTGGCCGCGGGCTGTTCGTCGGCCGGTGCCGGCGGCGCCGCCGAGTCCACCGACGCCGGCGGGCCCGGCGGTGCCGCGGCCGCCGCCACCCCGGCCGCCGAAGGGGACGCCGCCGACAAACCCGTCGGCAGCACCACCGCCGACGGACCGCGGCTGTCCGTCGCCGCGGCCCCCGCATCGTCCGGTCCGACCGGCTGGACCGCCGTGGCCCGCCCGTCCGGTGACGGGCACCCGGCGCGGAAGTCCTCGCTGAGAGTCGCCTCGTACGACCGGCACAGCGGACGCGCGGTCATCGCCGGCCCGGCGGACTCCCCGAAACAGCCTCCGGCCACTCCCGCGCCCACCGCCCCCCGGAAGAACGCGGCCGTGGCCGTCGGCGACGTCATCGCGAGCGCGCCCGCCCACGGTGCCCCCAGCGGCGTACTGGCCAAGGTCACCAAGGTGCTGGGCGCGACACGGCAGGGAACCGAGGTCAACACCGCCCCGGCCACACTCGACGCGCTGCTCGGCAAAGGCGAGGCCGACGGGAAGGTAGCCGTCGACCCGGCGGACGTCACGGTCGAGCCGCTGGTCAAGGGCGTGAAGGTCTCCTGGGCCAAGAACGGAGAACGCCGCTTCGGACCCCACGGCGCCACGCTGCCCCTGGGCAGCCTGCGCCTCGACGTCGGAGCGTCGGTCGCCACCGCCGAGCACGTCCCGGCGAACGCCACCGCCTCGATCGCCGGATTCCTCCAGTTGGCCCCCGAGGTGGAGTTCGCCTACGACGGCAGGCGGACACCCGCCACGCCCGCCGCCGGTCCCGGCACCCGCACGGCTCCTGGCGGCGCGTTCATCGGACTGTCCGGTGCCTGGTCCTCGCAGTGGCGGTTCAAGGGCCAGGCCGCCGCCTCAATCGGGAAGGACAAGCCGCTGCGGGTGCCGTTCGCCAAACTGCACGCCGCCCCGGTCATCCAGGTCGGCCCGGTACCGGTCGTCGTCAACCTCGACCTCACCTGCTACCTGGCCGTGGAGGCCGACGGCCGGATCGGCGTCGACGTCAAGCAGGACCTCAAGGGCGACTTCCGGGTCGGCGGCAGCTACACGCGGGCCAACGGCTGGAAGTCCGTCAGCGAGTCCGGCCTGACGTCCACTCCGGCGCGAGCCACCGTGACGGCGGCGGGCCGGGTGAAGGCCGCCTTCGGCACCGAGGCGAGCGTCGGCCTGTACGGCATGGCCGGAGTGAACGCCGACATCGCTCCCTACCTGCGCGGTGAGGCCGCCGCCGAGGCCGCCGGTTCCTCCGACGGGAAGGGCTCCGCCACGGCCGACTGGAAGGTCTTCGGCGGACTGGACCTGACCGGCTCGCTCCAGACCCAGCTCACCGTCTTCGGTACCCCGCTCTTCCAGAAGCGCATTCCCCTGGGCGCCCTCCACCGGGAGTGGAAACTCGCCGCCGGCCACCTCTCGCCCTCCACCCGGCAGCCGCACGCCGACTGACCCCCGAAAACGACGCTCCTCACCACCCAGCCGCCCGGCACAACAAGAGCCCCGGCCCCAGCCATTGCCTGGGCCGGGGCTCGCGGCTTTTGTAATCTGGCGTGAAGTGCACCGCCGCGCTGCGTGTATTCATCAGGTGGGCCGGGTGAGCACGAGGGGGACGAAAGATGCGACGCTTCTCGCGAGCCACGCTCGGCCTCGTCCTGGTGGCCGCCTTCCTGTTGCCGGTGGCCACCAACCTCGCCACCAACGCCGTTCCCGACCGGATCGGCCCCTACCTGTGGCTCTCCTGGCCCGCCGCGCTGCTGCTGGCACTCGTCGTGGCGCTGTTCGAGGCACGCCGGAGCTCGCCGGCGGCCGGGCCGCCCAGCGGGGACGGTGGAAGTGATGACGACGAGGCCCGCGAGCGCCGGACGTTGGAGCAACTCGCCGCGACGGTACGGCGGCAGTGGGAGGAGGAGTCCGGCATCCGCATGCTCCACCGGCCGCAGCCGCTGAACGTGCGCTGGTCGGCAACGCCCCGCCCGGTCGCCGCCCGGCCCGGCGCGGTACTCGGCCGCACTGTGGGCGGGCGCCCGGTGCGGCTCAGGCTGCACGGCCACCTCAACGACGTCGTGACCCGCTACGTCGCTCTGCCCAGACGGCAGTTGGTGGTGCTCGGCGAGCCCGGGGCGGGCAAGACCGTACTGGCCATGGTGCTGACGCTCGGACTGCTGGAGCGCCGCGGCGAGCACGGCGGGCCGGTGCCGGTCCTGCTGTCGCTGTCGTCGTGGGAGCCGCACGGCGAGCATCTCTCCGCGTGGATCGCCCGCCGGCTCGACGAGGACTATCCCGCACTCGCCAACCCGGACGCCTTCGGGCCCGACGCGGCCACCCGGCTGGCCACCGGCGGGCACATCCTGCCCGTGCTGGACGGTTTGGACGAGATGCCCGCACACCTGCGCCCGGCGGCACTCGGTGAAATCGACCGGGCAGCCGCCGGCAGACCCTTCGTCGTCACCTGCCGCAGCACCGAGTACGAGGCGGCCGTCACCTCCAGCGGTCAGGTGCTCGCCACCGCGGCCGTCGTCGAACTCGAACCTGTCGACGTAGGGGAGACGATCACCTTCCTGACCAGCGGTACCGTCACCGACGACATCCGCTGGACCCCCGTCTTCGCCCATCTGCGCGAGCACCCCGCCGCGCCACTGGCCCAAGCCCTGTCCTCCCCCTTGATGGCGTCCCTGGCCCGCACCGCCTACCTGGCACCCGCCACGAACCCCGCCGAACTGCTCGGCAGCCCCCGGTTCCTGGAGCGTGAGGCGATCGAGCACCACCTGGTGGACGCGTTCGTGCCCGCCGTCTACGCCCCGCGTACAGCGGCGCCCGGCCGGCAAGGGCGAGCGGGCGCGGCGCCCGGCTACGCCCCCGAGCAGTCCCTGCGCTGGCTGACCTTCCTGGCCACACACCTGCACCGCCAGGGCACCCGCGACCTGGCCTGGTGGCGGCTCCACCGCGCACTGTCCCTCGGCGGGCGGCTGGCCGCCGCGCTGATACTGGAACTGGTCAGCGGACTGGCGGGAGGACTCGCCGCGGGGCTCTCGGTCGGGCTGGCGGCCGGGGTGACCGCCGGCGCGGCAGCCGCGGTCACCGCCAGTCTGCTGGTGCAGCCCCCCACGTACCCCAAGCAGGTCAACACCCGCCTGCGCGGACGGGGTCGACGCCTCGGCCGCACGCTCGGATCCGGCCTGACCGTCGGACTGGCCACCGGCGTCGGCGCCGGCGTCGGTGCCGGTCTGCTGGCCGATCTCGCGGGCGGACGCGTCGTCGGCCTGCTGGCCGGACTCGTGGCCGGTATCGGCCTGGGCCTGTCCTTCGGCGTCATGGAGTGGCTGAACAGCCCCGTCGACGCCTTGAGCTCGGCCAGCCCGGACTCGCTGCTGCGCCAGGACCGCGCGGTCCTGGCCATCCGCATCGCCGTGGAAACCCTCGGCTCGGGGCTGGTCGCCGGTGCCGTGATCGCTCTGGTCATCGAACGCGAACTGGGCGTACTGGTGGGTCTGACCGTAGGGATCGGCACGGGACTCAGCATCGCAACGGCCGGCCGGCTGGTGGGGCGATTCCAAACCGGACTGCCGGCCAGCACCTGGAGCTGGTTCCTCCTCACCCGCACCTGGTTCGCGCTGCGCGGCGACCTGCCCTGGCGCCTGATGGCGTTCCTCCGCGACGCCCACCGCCGCGGCGTGCTCCGCCAAAACGGTCCCGTGTACCAGTTCCGGCACGCGCGTCTGCAAGATCGCCTGGGCGCGACCGAAGAAGGAACACCCACGTCCGGACCGCCCACAGGGCGAAATCGGCGGTCTGGAACCTGATCACCCGGCTGGGCGTCGTATCAGTCACGTCGTGCTCATGAGCGTGGGTGAGGGCGGATCCGGGGCAGAGGGTGGGACGTGGACGCGGGAGGCCGGTCAGCACGGGCACGCGGGCGGGTCCTCGCCTCGCTCGCCGTGCTGACCGCCGCCCTGCTGGCCTTCCCTTCCGCCGTACCCAACACCGTGGGCCGCTTCGGCAGCCTGCTGGAGACGTTTCTGCCCTGGCTGGGCCTGGTCGTTCCGCTGTTCCTCGCCCTGGCCCTGCGGCGCCGCTCGGTCACCGCGCTGGTGGCCGTGCTGCTGCCCGCGGGCGTGTGGGGGAGCCTCTTCGGCGGGCCGCTTCTGGCCGAGGATCGCGGCGCACACGACATCATGGCGCTCCAGCACAATGTCGGTGACGAGAACACCGACCCCGTGGGCACCGCGGCTGCCCTGACCGAGGCCGCACCGGATGTCATCGCTCTGGAGGAGCTGACGTCCTCCGCGTTGCCGGTCTACGAGAAGGCCCTGGCCTCGGACTACCCCCACCACGCGGTCGAAGGAACGGTCGGACTCTGGTCGAAGTATCCGCTGTCGGACGTGCGGCCGTTGGACATCAAGCCGCGGGGAATTCGGGGGAGTTGGAGCCGTGGGCTGCGGTCCGGAGTCCGTACGCCCTGGGGCGATATCGCGGTGTACGTCGCCCACCTGCCCTCGGTCCGCGTCCGAGGGAACGGCTTCTGTTCCGGTTGGCGGGACGAGAGCGCCGGACTGCTGGGTGCGGCCCTCGCCGCCGAGAAACTGGACAAGGCCATTCTGCTGGGGGACCTCAACAGCACGGTGGACGACCGTGGGCTGGCCCCGGTCACCTCGCGGATGGACTCGACGGGGCAAGCCTTCCCCTTCAGCTGGCCCGCGACCTTCCCCGTGTCCCGGATCGACCACATCATGACCCGCTCGGCGACCGTCACCGGCGTCCGAACACTGCCCGCCACCGGCAGCGACCACCTGCCGATCGCCGCCGACATCGAATTCGAGCCCTGATCGCCGACGGACGGGGCGAGGACAAGCAACGCCGAGCGGCTGCCGAGGTTGGCGAGGTGCGTGTCGAGGGGGACCGTTCGCCTCCAGCGCACTTGGCGGCGTTGGGATCGCGGCTTCTCGCGGGCGCGCGGAAAGTGCCTTCCTCCTGGACCGACAGAAGCCTGGGCCAAGCCCTGTCGTCCAGGTCGGAAGGCACTTTCGCGTTGGTCGCCGGCAGGGTCAGTGCTTGTGGCCGATGCCGGGTACCGGGGTGCTGGAAGAGGCGGGCGGGCTCCAGTTCGGTGCCTTCGCGCCCGCCGGTGCCGTGCGGTACTCGAAGTTCTCGAACGTCATCAGGTAGTCCTTCTTCTCGGGCCGGTAGCTGACGCACGACGTGCGGGGGTAGTGGCCGCTGATTTCCACCGCGGGCGCCCATTTCAGGGCCAGGCACTCGCGCTGCGGCTTGCTGCCCCGGAGCCAGTCCGTGGAGTAGACGGTTTCCCAGAAGGTGATGTGGGAGTCGTACGTCCCGTAGACGAACGCCTGCGTGAACGGGCCGCCGTTGATCGGGGGAGCGTTCAGGTTGGCGATGTGGTTGCCCATGCGGCCGGCCGCCCCCGGCATTCCGAAGCCCTCCGGGCGATAGGGGTCCGGGACCGGCTTCAGCGCCTTCTCATTGTCCTCGCAGTTGACGAAGACGGCACCGCAGGGGCCGGTGCGGATGGCGTTGCGGGCCGCGTAGTCCTGGATGAAGAAGTGCAGGTCGAAGTGCGGCTTGTCGAAGACGTGCAGCGGACCGTGCCCGATCGTCTGCCAGTTGAACATCATCCACTTGAAGGGCAGCCCTTTGACCTGTGGGAACCACAGGACGCGCTCATGACCGCCGCCGCATTCCGTGTTGGGGTCCACCGTGCCGTCGCCGCTCTTGTCGAAGCAGGTGTTGCCGTCGTGCGCCGGGGTCATGGGCAGCGAGTTCGCCGCCGCTTCACTGACCCTGACGCCGATCATCTTCGGCGACCCATCGGATTTGAGGGAATAGACCGTCTCGACATGGCCCTGGCCGAGGGAGGACCTGTTCTCGACGATGATGTCGTTGCCCGCTTCGGTGGCGGACGTTGTACGTCCCTCCGCCGCCGACGCCTTGTGCGCCGATATGTTGCCCACGGCCTGCAGTGATGCTCCCGTCGCCGCCAGCAGCAGAGCCGCTACGAGCAACAGTGCCCTTTTGGGTTTTCTGCCTCTTGCCCCGCCCATGATTCTCCCCGTTCTGTGTGTGCGGTTACACGAAAAGCGGCCGTCGGCGTCAGTCCGGTGCTTCCGGCCGCTTCCCGTTCGTGCGGTGGTGCTTACTTGGCGGGGCTCTCCCAGTGGAACGGCACGAACGGCGCGTCGAGTTCGACGGCCGTCATACGGTTCGCGAAGGTGGACATCGTGTACGTACCGACGCCCAGCACGACCTCAAGGGCGTTCTGCTGGGTGTAGCCCGCGGCGAAGAAGGCGTCGAAGTCCTCCTTGCCGGCCTGGCCGTACTTGGTCAGCACGGCCAGGGTGAACTGCCGGATGGCCTCAAGGCGCGCATCCGCGAGCGGCGCCTTGTCGCGCAGCGCGGACACCAGCTCCTCCGGGGCCTTCTGGCGGGTGAGCATGGCCGAGTGCATGGCGACGCAGTAGTGACACTCGACGTAGGTCGCCACGGTCAGCACGACCGTCTCGCGCTCCAGCGTCTCCAGCGACGTCTGGTCGAAGGTTCCCACGGCCTTCATGAAGGTGCCGAGCAGCTCGGGAGACTCCGCCATCGCCGCCACCGGGGCCGGTACGAATCCGAAGTTCTTCTGGGCACCCTCGACCATCGGGCGGGAGCCTGCCGGAGCGGTATCGGCGGTGTGGAGGGTGAACGGGGAGTCGGTCATGGTGATTCTCCTTCGCGTTTCCGCTGAGTCTCAGCGGAGCTTGAGTAAGGGGTGTTCGGTGTAGGGATGTGTGGTGTGCAGGTGTTTGCCGGCAGGAATGAGAGGCCGTTCAAGGCGTCGTGTCGGGTCCGGTGATCACCTCCTCTCCCTCGAGACCGGTCCGTCGGCCCCATCGGCCCCGTCGATCGGGTTCGTCGCCCGGTCGACCGCGCCGTTTTCGCCGAGGTCGTCGAGTGCCGTGCGCAACGCGCCCGCCAGCTCGGACAGATGCGGCTGCGCCATCGCGCTGTAGTGGTCGCCCGGCACCTCGACGACCTCGCAGCCACCGGGGAGCAGAGCCGCCCAGGCCGCCGCGGTCTCGGCCGTGGCGCCGCCGTCCTTGGCGCGGTAGAGCCGGACCCGCCCGGCGAACGGCGGGTAGGCCGACGGCGTGTGGGCGATCAGCGCACGGGAGTTGCGCGAGAAGCGCTCGACGATCCGCTCCAGCGTGGCGAGATCGATGTCATGCGGCAGTACGCCCTCGCGGCGGGCCCGGTCGTGCAGCGCCGCGATGGAGGACGTGCCGTCCGCCGCCCGGAACAGCTCCGGATCCGGGTGCCAGTCCGCCCCCGCCAGGCCGGCGAGGTCACGGGCGAACCACGCCAGGAGCGCCGCGCCGTCCACCTCCTCGGGTGCCGCTCCGCCCGGCGCCGCCTCACCCGGCGGCTCCAGCAGATCGACCAGCGCGAGCAGTTCGACGTTCCGCCCGGCCTCGGTCAGCAGCCGCGCGATCTCCAGCGCGAGGACACCACCCATCGACCAGCCACCGATCCGGTACGGGCCGTCCGGGAACCGTGCGGTGATCGCCTCGGCGTAGTGCGCGGCCATCTCCGGCACGGTCGTCGGCCGCTCGTCGAGGTCCGGCTCCTGGATGCCGTAGAACGGCTGCTCCGGGCCGAGCAGGGCGGCGAGTTCGGAGTAGCACAGCACATCGCCGCCGACCGGATGGACGAACACCAGCGGGGTGGCCGTGCCCTCCGTGCGGATCGGCACCAGCGCGGTGCGCCGGTCGCCCGTCGCGTCGCCGGACTCCCGCAGGGTCTCGGCCAGCAGCTCGATGGTCGGGCGGGCGAACAGGGTCGACAGCGGCAGCGCACGGCCCGTACGGCTCTGGATCCGGCTCATCAGCCGGACGGCGAGCAGCGAGTTGCCGCCGAGGTCGAAGAAGCTCGCGGTGACACCGACGGGCCGCTCCTCGAAGAACTCGCCCCAGATCTCGGCGAGTTGCTCCTCCGCCGCGTCCCGTGGCAGGACGACTCCCGCTTCCGGCCGCGCCGCGGCGTCGGGGGCGGGCAGCGCCGACCGGTCGACCTTGCCGTTGGAGCTCAGCGGCAACGAGCCGAGGATCACGATCCGGTGGGGCAGGAGATAGCCGGGCAGTTCGCCCCGCAGCGCCTCCTCCAACAGGGCCGCGGCGGCGGCATCGTCGGAAGCGGCGTGATCGGCACCGGGCTCGTCCTCCAGCACCACATAGGCGACGAGCTGCTTGGCCGCGTGCCGTTCGCCCACGGCCGCCGCGACCGCCACACGCACCTCGGGCCTGCGCAGCAGCGCGGCCTCCACCTCGCCCAGCTCGATGCGGTAGCCGTTGACCTTGACCTGGAAGTCCTCGCGGCCGAGGAACTCGATGGTCCCGTCCGGGAGATAACGCCCCAGGTCACCGGTGCGGTAGAGCCGTTCGCCGGTCATCGGATGACGCAGGAAGCTCGCCCGGGTCTTCGTCTCGTCCCCGAGATAGCCGCGGGCGAGACCGGCGCCCGCGATGTAGAGCGCTCCCGGCACCCAGACGGGGCAGGGCTGCATCGCGTCGTTGAGCACATGGAAGCGCTGGTTGCGCATCGGCTTGCCGTACGGGATGGACGTCCACGACGGATCGACGTCCCCGATCGGGTGGTGGATCGACCAGATCGACGCTTCCGTGGCCCCGCCCAGGCTCCAGATCTCGGCGTCGGGCACCAGCGCCCGGATACGGTCCGGGAGCGTCACCGGTATCCAGTCGCCACTCATCATGACGACGCGCAGCGGCAGGAGTTCACCGAGCCCGGCCGCCAGGGCGTGTTCGGTGAACATCTCCATCAGCGTGGGCACGCTGTTCCACACCGTCACGCCGTGCTCGGCGACGAGTTCCGCCCAGCGGGCCGGCTCGCGGTGGGCCCCGGCCTCGGGCAGCACGAGCGCGCCGCCGACGGCCAGCAGCCCGAAGACGTCGTACACCGACAGGTCGAAGTTGAGCGCCGAGAGGGCGAGGACCCGGTCGTCGGCGGTGATGCCGTAGCTGTCGTTGACGTCACGGATCGTGTTGTGGGCGGCGCCGTGTTCGATCACCACGCCCTTGGGCTGCCCCGTCGACCCCGAGGTGAAGATGACATACGCCAGATCCCCCGGTCCCACGGCGGGCGTGGGCAGCGGCTCCCCGGCCTCGTCCCCGTCCGCGGCCTCGGCGTCCGGACCGTCCACGCTCAGCCGGACGGTCTCCGTCGGCCAGTCGGTGGCGGTCTCGACCCACGACTGGGTCACGACCACGGAGATCTCGGCGATGTCCAGGAGCTGCCGCAGCCGTTCCGCCGGCACCGCCGCGTCGATCGGGACGTACGCCGCCCCCGCCTTGAGCACCCCGAGGACCGCCACCGGCTGCTCCCAGCCCTTGTCCATGACGACGCCGACCAGGTCCCCGGGCCGCACCCCGCGGGCGCGCAGCCACCGGTCGACGACGTTCGACCGCCGGTCCAGCTCGCCATAACTGAGCACCCGCTCCGACGTGATGACGGCCGGGGCGTCCGGGGCGCTCGCGGCGCGGGCGACGAACGGCTCGTGCAGCAGCCCCTCGGGGAGCGGGCCGGCCGTGGCGTTGGCCGCCTCCCGCACCGCCAGATCGGCGGCCGGCGCCAGCGCGGCGGCCGGCCGCTGCCACGCCGCCTCGTCGGTGCACAGCTCGCGCAGCACCTCGACGTACGCCGCGAACATCGCGTCGATCATCCCGTCGGGGAAGATCTCCTCGATGACGTCCCAGTTGACGACCAGCGCGCCCGCGTCCTCGACGACCTGGTGATCCAGCCACACCTGGGGCGTACGGATGGAGCTGGTGACCTCCTCGCCCGACTCCCCGAGCCCGACCAGGTGCTGGGCCAGCCCGGAGGCGGCCGCGTCCTGGCCCGAGGCGAAGTTGACCATGCTCGCGAAGACCACCGGCATCGTGGCCATGGCCGCCGTGCCCCGCGAGCGGTTGATCTGCCGCAGCACCTCGACACCGGAGACATGACTGTGTTCCAGGTCGGTCCAGAGCTGCTTCTGGACGCGCTCGGCGCGCACCGCGAACGCCTCGCCCGCCGCGCCGCCCACCTCCAGCAGCGTGGTGGCGCTGAAGTTGCCGACGACCTTGCCGACGTCGGGGTGCAGCGGCAGCCGGTTGAAGAACAGCACATTGAGCGTGAAGTGGCTCGACTTGCTCCAGGACGCCAGGGTCTGGGAGTAGGCCGTGCACAGCGCGGCCGACGGAGTGACGCCCGCGGCCGCCGCACGCCGCTTGAACCGTGACCACTCCTCGGCGCCGAGCCGCACGGAACGGCGCACGAACTCGGGACGGGCGAGGGTGGCCGGATTCTTGGCCAGCGGCAGCTCCGGAGCCGGGGGCAGCGTGGCGATCCGGCCCTGCCAGTAGTCCAGCGACGCCTGGTGCAGCGCCGTTCCCTCGATCGACCGGGCCGTCAGGACGTAGTCCCGGTAGCTGACGGTCGGTTCGGGCAGCGCCTCGATCCCCTCGCGGTACACCGTCGCCCACTCCTCGAACAGCAGCGAGGTGCTCCAGGCGTCGATGATCAGGGCGTCGAGTCCGATGTGCAGGCGGGTGCGGCGCTCATCGACATGCGTCACCCGGATGTCGAAGAGCGGCCAGACCGTCGTGTCGAAAACCTGCTCCTTCATCTCCTGATGGATCTCGAGGAGACGCCGCTCCCGCTCGGCCACCGGGCACTCCCGCAGGTCCACGGTGCGCAGCTCGTAGTCCGGCACCTCCTTGAGCACCCGCTGGGAGCCGTCCGGGCTGACGACCGCCCGGAGCATGTCGTGACGGGCGATCAGGGCCCGCAGCGCGGTGGCGAGCCGGTCCACATCGACCTCGACATCGACTTCGAGGAAGAAGTACGTGGAGATCGCGCCGAGTTCGAAGGCGCTGGTCCGTCCGACCAGATACGCCTGCTGGAGGTCGGTGAGCGGGAAGGGCTCGTAGCGGCCCGCCTCATCGCCGACGAGCACCGGAAGCGAGGTCCCGGAGCCGCACGTGGCCCCGTTCCCCTCCTCGGCCGCCCCGTCATCGGGCCCCGAGACCGGCTCGCCGCGCTGGGCGAGCACCTCGTCGCCCAGCTCCGTCAGGCTGCGTCCCTCGAGGAACGCCACCAGCGGCAGGGCGATGCCGAGCTCCTTGGACAGCGCGTCCTTGACCTCCAGGGCCATGAGCGAGTCCAGCCCCAGATTCGGCAGCGGCTCGTGGAGGTCGAGGCCGGCGGGGTCGGCACCCAGCGCCCCGGCCACGATCCGGGTCAGCACGGCCCGTACGGATTCGGGAGCGGCGGACGCTGCCGGCCGCGCCGCCCGTACGGCCGTGGGCGCGGCCTTCGGACGGGCCGTGGGCGCGGATCCGCCCGACGGCCGGACAGGCGCCGGGAGCAGCCGCGACCGCTCCGCCCGCTTGAGGTACACGCCCTCCGCCTCGGCCACCGGGCGCCCGTCCTCGGCCAGCAGCCGTACGGTCGCGGCCAGGGCGGACGCGGGGTCGGAGGACGGCAGGAGCGTCGCGTGGCACAGCAGCGGCCGGGTCCGGTCGTAGTCGTGCAGCACAAACCGGTCCAGGCCCACCAGCATGAACACCGCGTCGGGCGGCGTCTGTTCGGGCAGACAGGAGAAGAGGGTCTGGAACATCGCGTCGGCGAGCCCGGGGTGCAGCAGATAAGGCTCGCACTCCCCGGGACGCGGGGCCCGCATACGAGCCAGCGCCTCGCCCGGATCGTGCCGGACGTGCTCCACCCACTGGGCGGACGTGCCCAGATAGACCCGGCGCTGCCACATCCGGTGGTAGAACTCCTCGCCGGTCGTCTCATGGCCGAGCCGTGCCCCGATCGCGGCGGTGTCCACCGGGCCGGGCGGCGAGGCCACGCCGGGGAAGGCGGTGCCGCGGGCGTGCTGCAGCCAATGGGTGCCGGTCTCGTCCCGGTGCTCGGCGTGGTAGCCGAAGGAGTGCCGCCCCTCGCCGCGCGGCTCCACGAGCAACTGCGCGTTCCTGGTCTCGCCCTGGTCGAGGACCAGGCTCTGCAGGACCAGACAGTCCTCGACCGTCACCGGGCCGGGGCCCTCCAGGTCCTGTACGGCCGCGAAGACGGCCTCCAGGTAGACACCGATGTTGACGACGGGCAGACCGTCGACGACGCAGTCGCCCAGGCAGCGGTGCTCCGCGGAGCTCAGCCGGGACTCGTACTGGATCACATCGAGCGGGGACGGCACCCGGCGGCCGAGGATCGTCGCCGGCGCACCGCTCTGCGCCGATCGGGGCGCGGGCAGGACCGGCGCGGGGCTCGGTTCGAACCAGTGGCGGGTGCGCTGGAAGGGGTAGCCGGGCACGGTGGTGCGCCGACGGCCGCGCCCGCGGTCGTAGGCGTCCCAGTCCACGTCCACCCCCGCGGCGAAGAGCCCGCCGAGGCTGTCGGCCAGCACCTGACCGTCGCCGTGCCGGGGCCGCAGCGACGGCAGGAACACGGTCTCCTCGTCCTGCGGCGCGAACCGCTTCGCCATCCCCACCAGGGTCGGGCTCGGACCCACCTCCACAAACGTGCGGTGGCCGCGCTCGTACAGCGTCCGCATGCCCGAGAGGAAGTCCACGGGCTGCCGGATGTGGGCGCGCAGATAGGCCGCGTCGTAGACGCCCTCGCCGAGCAGGACCGCCCCCTTGAGGTTGGAGATCAGGGGAATCGTCGCGGGACCGTACGTGAGCGTGGCGGCCCTGGACTCGAAGGCGTCGAGCACGGGGTCCATGAGGGGGGAGTGGAAGGCGCGTCCCGTGGTCATCTCCTTGGTGCGGATGCCCTGGCCGGCCAGGGTCTCGCACAGCTTGCGCACCGTGTCCGCCGCGCCCGAGACGACGACGCTGTCCGGGCCGTTCACGGCCGCGATCGACGCCTCGTTCTCGTACGGCGCCATGAGCTGCCGCACCCGCTCCTCGTCGGCGAAGACCGCCGCCATGGCACCGGACTCGCTCAGCTCGTGCATCAACTGCCCGCGACAGGCGGCCAGCCGCAGCCCGTCCTCGGGGCTCAGCACGCCCGCGACGGTGGCCGCGACCAGCTCGCCGACGCTGTGCCCGAGGACCGCCGCCGGGGTGACGCCCCACGAGCGCCACAGCTCCGCGAGCGCGAACTCGACGGCGAACAGCGCCGGTTGGGTGTAGCGGGTCTCGTGGATCAGCTCGGCGTCCTCGGGGCGCGGGTCGAGCAGCGACCGCAGCGGGCGGCCGAGCAGGGGCCGCAGCACCTCGTCGCACCGGTCCAGGGCGGCCCGGAAGACCGGCTCGGTCTCGCTCAACTCGCGTGCCATGCCCGGGTATTGAGCGCCCTGACCGGTGAAGAGGAACACCGGCTGGTGGTGGCTGCCGGCCGGTACGTACCCCCGGTGCACCGAGGCGGTGGCGGCGGAGTCGGCGGCGGCGCCCGCCAGTCGCTCGCGCAGCTCAGCGGCCGACGTGCCGCTGACCGTCAGGCGGTACGGCAGGCGCGCCCGGCCGGTGTTGGCCGTGAAGCACACGTCGGCGAGGGTGCTCCCGGCGGGATCGTCCGCGGACCCCGACGGCTCCGACGGATCGGACGGATCGGACTCGGACGGCTCGGCCAATTCGGTCAGGTGGTCGCGGTAGCGCTCCGCGAGAGCCGCGAGCGCCTCCGGGGTCTTCGCCGAGAGCGCCAGCACCCGGGCCGTACGGTCCGGCCCGGCCGCCTCGTCGAAGGGGGCGGCCGCGGGGGCCTCCTCCAGTACGACATGCGCGTTCGTGCCGCTCGCCCCGAAGGAGCTGACCGACCCCGCGCGCGGACCGTCCTGCCCGGCGGGCCACGGCGTCACGCTCGTGGGAATCCGCAGGCCCAGCTCCGCCAGCGGAATCTCGGGGTTGACCTCGCTCAGGTGCAGATGCGGCGGGATCTCCTTGTGGTGCAGGGACAGCGCGACCTTGATGAGCCCCGCGATGCCGGCGGCCGGTTCGAGGTGCCCGACATTGGTCTTCACCGACCCGACCAGCACCGGCTGCCCGCCCGCCCGGTCGCCGAGCGCGGAGTGCAGGGCCCGCATCTCGATGGGGTCGCCCAGCGGGGTCCCGGTCCCGTGCGCCTCGACATAGCCGATCCGGTCGGCCGGCACGCGGGACGCGGCCAACGCCCGCCGGATGACGTCCTTCTGGGCGCTCGCGTTGGGCACCGTGACACCGCTGCTGCGGCCGTCCTGGTTCACCGCCGAACCCCGGATCACCGCCCAGACGCGGTCGCCGGAGGCCACCGCGTCCGACAGCCGCTTGAGGACGACCATCCCGCAGCCCTCACCGCGCACATAGCCGTCGGCGGCGGCGTCGAACGTCTTGCAGCGGCCGTCGGGTGCCAGCATCCGGGCCTTGGACAGCACCACGAACCACTCGGGCGAGAGCAGGACGTTCACCCCGCCCGCCAGCGCCATCGACGATTCGCCCGAACGCAGGCTCTGACAGGCCAGGTGGACCCCGACCAGGGAGGACGAGCAGGCGGTGTCGACCGACAGACTGGGGCCGCGCAGCCCGAGCCAGTAGGACAGGCGGCCCGCCGCGAACGTCGAGGCGTTGCTGGTCAGCGTGTACGCCTCCAGCTTGGCCGGATCCACCTGCTGCATCTGCAACTGGCCGTAGTCGTTGTTGGTGACCCCGAGGAACACCCCGGTGGCGCTGCCCGCGAGGCCGTCGGGCCGCTGACCGGCGTGCTCCAGCGCCTCCCAGCCGGTCTCCAGCAGCAGGCGCTGCTGCGGATCGAGGGTGGCCGCCTCGCGCGGGGCGATCCCGAAGAAGGAGGCGTCGAAGCGGTCCACGTCCGCGAGCAGGCCCGCCCGCCGGGTGTAGGTCTTCCCGGGGGCGTCGGGGGCCGGGTCGTAGAAGCGACCGGTGTCCCAACGGGAGTCGGGGACCTCGGATATGCCGTCCCCGCCGCCGCGCAGGAACTCCCAGAACGCCTCCGGGCCGTCGGCGCCCCCCGGCATCCGGCAGGCCATGCCGACGATGGCGATGGGCTCGCTCTTCGCCTGTGCGTCGGCTTCGACCTTGGCGCGGAGCCGGCGGATCTCCTGGATGCTCTGGACGAGCAGGGCGTTGCGGTCGGTGCCGCCGGGACCGCTGTCCGCCGTCCCGCCGGCCGCCGCGTCCGGTGAAATGATCGTGGTCATCGCGTACTCCCCGCTGCGCGCACCTCGTCGGCGAGCACCGCCAGCAGCTCGTCCTCGGAGAGCCCCTCGACCGGCGCCGCGTCGTCCTGCCGTGACTCGTGTCGAGCCTGTTCCCCGACCGGCCGATGCTCCGTGACGGGCTGATGTTCCGCGACCGGCCCATGCTCCGCGACGGGCTCGGCGAGCCCCGCGAGATGGTCGGCCAGACCGCTGACGGTGGGGTGTTCGAACATGAGCGTGGCGGGCAGTTTGCGCCCCAGCCCCGCCTCGATCCGCCGCCGTACCTGGGTGGCGAGCAGGGAGTCCATCCCCATCTGGAAGAAGCCGTTGCCGGGATCGACACGGCCGCGGTCGATACGCAGCACCTCGCTGACCGCGCCGAGCACCAGCTCGAAGACGCCGGCCCGGCCGTGCTCGGTCGTCCCGGTGGCGGTCCGCCCCGGTGGTTCGGGCGGTGGCGTGCCCGCCAGGGCCGGGGGAGCGGCCTGCGCCGGGACGGGCCGGCCCGCGCTGCGGAACCAGAACCGCTCCCGCTGCCAGGCGTAGGAGGGCAGGGTGACCGCACGCCCCTGGGAGGGGAACACCGCGTCGGTGGGCACGGGGAACCCGTTCACGTGCAGGGCGCCCAAGGACTCCGCCATCGCCCGTGTCTCCGCCTCACCGCGCCGCATCGAGGGCAGCAACAGGCCGTCCCGCTCGGCGAGTTCGAGCCCCTGCTCGACGGCGGACAACAGGATGGGGTGCGGGCTCATCTCCGCGAAGACGCCGTGCCCACGGTCGAGGAGCGTGCTGATCCCGTCCCAGAAGAGAACGGGCTCCCGCAGGTTGCGCGCCCAGTAGCCGGCGTCGAAGCCCGACCCGTCGCAGAGCTCACCGGTCACGGTCGACAGGATGGGAACGGCCGACGGCCGTGGCGCGATCCCGGACAGCTCGGCGAGCAGATCCTCGTGCAGCGGGTCCATCTGCGGGCTGTGCGAGGCGACATCCACCTTCACCGGACGGCAGAAGACATTGCGCTCCCGCAGCTCGCCGGCGATCTCGGTCAGCGCGTCCGGATCCCCCGAGAGCACCGTGGAGATCGGGCTGTTGCAGACCGCCACCGACACCCGGTCGCGGCGGCTGCCCAGGAGCGCCTCGGCTTCCTCCCTCGGCAGGGCGACCACCAGCATCGAGCCGCGGCCGCTGACCCGGCGCAGCAGCGCGCTGCGCCGGCAGATGATCCGCGTCGCGTCCGGAAGGCTCAGCGCGCCCGCGACATACGCCGCGGCGACCTCGCCCATGCTGTGGCCGATGACGGCGTCCGGTTCGATGCCCAGGGCACGCCAGCGGGCCGCCAGGCCCACGCCGATCGCGAACAGCGCGGGCTGGATCAGGTCGATCCCCCGCAGTTCGGCGTCCTCGTTCCCGAGACGGTGGATCTCCTCGATGACGGACCGGCCGGTCCACTGCCGCATGGCCTCGTCGACCTCGGTGACGGCCTCCCGGAAGACCGGGCACGCCGCCATCAACTCCTGCCCCATACCGGCCCGTTGCGAGCCCTGGCCCGGGAAGACGAACACCACGCCCCGGTCGAGGGCGGCCGAGGCGGTGCCGGTCACCACACCCGTACCGCCGCGGCCCTCGATCCACTCCGTGAGCTGCTCGGCCGCCTCCTCGTGGGATGCGGCCACCACGGCGCACCGGTGCTCGTGGTGGGTCCTGCGGTGGGCCGCCGACCAGGCGATGTCCCGCAGTGACGCGGCCTGTCCCTCCGGCGACCGCAGGTAGTCGCGGTAGGCCGTGGCCATGGGGGCGAGAGCCTGGGGGGTGCGGGCCGAGAGGGGGAGGAGGTACGTGCCCGGGCTGCCGGTGTCGTCGTCGGCCGCGGGCCGGTCGGCCGGGGCGCGGCCCAGAATGACGTGTGCGTTGGTGCCGCCTGCTCCGAAGGAACTCACCGCGCCATGACATCGCTCGTCGGGCACGTCCCAGTCGCGCGGTGCCGTGGGGACGTACAGGCGGCTGTCGTCGAGCGAGATGTGCGGGTTGACGGTGTCGAAGTGCAGGTTCGGCGCGATCCTGCGGTGGTGCAGGGACAGCGCCGTCTTGATCAGTCCTACGATTCCCGCGCCCGCCTCGACATGGCCCACGTTCGTCTTGACCGAGCCCAGCGCACAGGCGTCGTCCTCGCCGCTCCTGCGGCCATAGACCTCGTCCAGTGCCTCGACCTCGATCGGATCCCCCAGCTCGGTGCCGGTGCCGTGCGCTTCGAGCAGGGTGATCTGGGAGGGGTCGAGCCGGGCGTTGTCCAGGGCCTGCTCGATGACGGAGCGCTGGGACCGGCCGTTGGGCGCGGCGAGACCGTTGGTCAGGCCGTCCTGGTTGACCGCCGAGCCGCGGATGACGGCCCAGACGCGGTCCCCGGCCGCGACCGCGTCGGAGAGCCGCTTGAGGACGATCGCGCTGACGCCCTCGCCGCGGACATAGCCGTCCGCGCGGGCGTCGAAGGTCTTGCACCGGCCGTCGGCGGCGATCGGCAGTCCCTTGGTGTGCGCCACCATCGCGTGCGGCGAGAGGATGAGGTTCATTCCGCCGACCACGGCCGTCGTGCATTCGTTGGCGCGCAGGCTCTGGCAGGCCGTGTGCACGGCGACGAGCGAGGAGGAGCAGGCGGTGTCGATGGCCATGCTCGGCCCGCGCAGATCGAGCAGATAGGAGAGCCGGTTGGGAATGCCGAAGGAGAGGCCACCCAGGATCGTGTAGGTGTCGATATCGGCCGGGTCGGCCAACTGGAGCTGGAGGTAGTCGGAGCAGTTCGTTCCCACGAACACGCCGGTGGCGCTGCCCCGCAGCCTCTCCCGCGTCATTCCCGCGTCTTCCAGCGATTCCCAGGCCACTTCGAGGAAGAGCCGCTGCTGCGGATCCATGCGCTCCGCCTCGCGGGGCGAAATACCGAAGAAGTACGGGTCGAACGCGTCGACCCCGTCGATGAAACCGGCGTGGCGCACGGCCGTCTTTCCGGGAACCGCGGGGTCGGGGTCGTAGTAGGCGTCCATGTCCCAGCGTGACGCCGGGACTTCGCATATCCCGTCGACGCCCTCTTCCAGCATCCGCCAGAAGGAGGCGGCCGAGGTGACCGCGCCCGGCAGCCGGCAGCCGATGCCGACGACCGCGAGCGGTTCACGCCTGGCGTTCTCCAGCGTTTCCACTTTGGCCCGCAGCGCCTTGACGGCCGTGAGGGCCTTGGCGAGGCGCGGGTCCTGTGTCGCCGCGCCCAGCTCGCGTGAAGTGCTCATCTCAGAGGGTCTCCAAGCGTTCGTTGAGTTCGGCGAGTTCGCGGTCGAGGAGTTCTTCGGGGCTCAGATACTCGTCGGCGGGTTCGCCTCCCGCGACGGATGCCGCCGTACCGGTGTCCGCGGGCTCCGGTCCCGGTTCCGCCGGCGCAATTCCGGCCTTGCGGTCGAGGAATACGGCCAGTTCGCCCACGGTCGGGTGATTCCAGATGACCGTCGCGGACAGCCGTAGCCCGAATTCCCGCTCCAGCCGGTTGCGCAGTTCGAGCGACATGACCGAGTCGATGCCGAGCGAGCGCAAGGGCCGGTCCTTCTCGACGCGCGCGGCGCCGATCTTCGCCACCTGCGCCACATGCTTGCGCACCCGGTCCTCGGTCGACTCCTCGGCCGGCGCCGGGCCGACCGGACCGTCGGCGTACGCGGTGCCGTACGACTCCGCGGCGCTCTCGGCGCGTCCGGAGGGCGGTGGCGGTGGCGATCCGAAGACGATGTGGTCCGGCCAGTACCGCTCCCGCTGCCAGGGATAGGCGGGCAGCCGGGCACCGTGCCGCCCCGGGCCGTTCGCGCGCCCCACGTCCACCGGGCAGCCCAGGACGTGCAGCCGGCCCAGGGATTCGAGCAGCGCGCCGCGCTCCGGCTCGTTCCGGCGGAGCGAGGGGAGGGCTACCGGACCCGTGCGGCCGGTGTGCGCGATGACCTGGTCGACGGCCGGCACCAGGACCGGGTGCGGACTCATCTCCACGAAGGCGCCCACACCGTCGTGGAGCAGCCGCTGGATCTGCTGCGAGAACAGCACCGGATCGCGCAGATTGCGTGTCCAGTACGTCTCATCGAGGCCGTCGCCGGACAGGGCCTCTCCGGTCACGGTGGAGTAGAGCGGCACGCTGCCGACGCGCGGGGCGATGCCCCGGAGCGTGGCGAGCAGATCCTCCCGCAGCGGGTCCATCTGCGGGCTGTGCGAGGCCACATCGACCTTCACCCACCGCCGGAACACGCCCTCGCGGTCGAGCCGGCGGGAGATCTCGTCGAGCGCCCCTCGGTCCCCGGACAGGACCGTGGAGCGCGGGCTGTTGTTCACCGCCACGGCCACCGACTCCTCGAAGCCCTCGATGGCGTGCAGCGCTTCCGTCAGGGTGAGTTCGGCGGCGAGCATCGCGCCCTGCCCGCTGACCCGGCGCAGCAGCGCGCTGCGCCCGCAGATGATCCGTACGGCGTCTTCCAGGCGCAGCGCTCCGGCGACGTGCGCCGCCGCGACCTCTCCCATGCTGTGGCCGATGACCGCGTCCGGCCGGACGCCCCACGACCGCCACAGCGCGGCCAGCGCGACCTCGACCGAGAAGAGCAGCGGCTGCACCACATCGATGCGACCGAGCCGCGAGGCGCCCTCCTCGGCCTGGAGCTCGTCCAGGACGGACCAGCCGGCGTACGCCCGTACGGCGGCGTCGCACTCCCTCAGCGCCGCGTGGAACTCCGCCTCGGTGCACAGGAGTTCCCGGCCCATGCCGATCCACTGCGAGCCCTGTCCCGGGAAGACGAAGGCGATCTTGGGCGGGTCGAGGACGGCGGAGGGCGCGGCGTGCAGTCCGGCGGGCTCCTCGCCGCGCGCGTAACCGCTCAGCGCGGCGGTGAGCTCCTTCGTGCTGTGGGCCACAGCCGACAGCCGGTAGGGGTGGTGGGCCCGCCGCGCGGCGGTGTGCGCGAGGTCGCGCAGCGCGGCCGCGGCGATGTGGCGGGCGGTACGGTCCGCGAGTGCGCGCAGCGCCTCGGGAGACCTGGCGGAGAGCGTGAAGAGCTCGGTCGTGGGCTCATGGTCCGCCGGGACCGCGACGGGCACGCCCGCCTCGGCCAACTCCCGCAGGGCGTCGACGAGTCCGGAGCGGTCGTCCGGCCCGCGCCGCATCGTGCCGATAGCCGTGACGCTCTGGCCCAGCGCGGCGACCAGCACCGGGTGGGCGCTGATCTCCACGAAGACGTCGTACGACCGGGACGCGAGGTGGTCCACGGCGTCGGTCAGCAGCACCGGCTCACGCAGGCTGCGCGCGAAGTAGCCGGATCCGATCTCGCTCCACTCCACCGGGGCGCCGGTTACGGCGGAGACCATCGGAACGCGGCCCGGCCGCGGCGAGACCCCGGCCGCGTCCCGCTCCAGTCGCGCCAGCACCGGATCCATCGCCGGACTGTGCACGGCCGCGTCGATGCGCACCATGCCGCACAGCACCCCTCGCCCCTTCAGCTCGGCGAGAGCCGCCCGGAGCGCCCCGGTGTCCCCGGCGAGCGCGGTCGACCGCGGCCCGTACGCACCGGCGACGACCAGGCCGCGGGCCCCGGTCGTGAACTCCCCGAGCTCGGCGGGGGACAGCTCCACCAGAGCCATCCCGCCGCCGGTGCCCGCGACGCGCCGCTGGGCGAGGCTGTAGTGGTGGACGAGCCGGGCACCGTCACGCACGCTGAGGATTCCGGAGATCACCGCGGCGGTGATCTCCGAGAAACACGTCCCCACGACGGCGTCGGGGCGGACCCCCGCCGCTTCGAGCCAGGCGGCGATGCCGAGCTGGACGGCGAAGACCATGGGCTGTGCGACATCCACCTGGTCCAGACGGTCCGGATCCTCGTCCGCGAACAGCGCGTCGACCACCGACCAGCCCGTCAGGGGGGCGAGTTCGGCGTCGCAGCGCTCGACGGCGGCGCGGAAGACCGGCTCCGTACGGAACATCCGCCGGCCCATTCCGGCCCACTGCTGTCCGTGCGGCGAGCAGACGAAGACGGTTCCGGACGATGCGGCACCGGCGGACCGGGGGAGCGCGGGCGCGGGCAGCGGCGGGGGGTCCTGCCACCCCTCCACCACCACATGGACGTTGGTGCCACCCCACCCGAAGGAGCTGACCCCCGCGAGCGGCGGACGGTCCTCGGGCCAGGGCTCCAGCGCCCGCGGCACGCGCAGGCCCAGCTCCTCGAAGTCGATCTGCGGATTGGGGCGTTCGAAGTGGACGTTCCGCGGGATCTGGCGGTGGCGCAGGGCGAGCGCCGTCTTGATGAACCCGGCGATCCCCGCCGCGCCTTCGAGATGCCCGATGTTGGTCTTCACCGCCCCCAGCACCAGAGGCGTTCCGGCCGGCCGGCCCTCGGACAGGACGGCGGACAGGGCCGCCGCCTCGATGGGGTCACCGAGTGCGGTGCCCGTGCCGTGGGTCTCCACGAGGTGCACGTCACCGGGCGCGACGCCCGCGCGCCGGTAGGCGTCCCTGAGGACCTCTTCCTGGGCGAGGGGGTTGGGGGCCGTCAGGCCGTTGCTGAGGCCGTCGTTGTTCGCGGCGCTGCCCGGGATCGTGCACCAGATGTCGTCGCCGTCGGCCAGCGCCCGCGAGAGCGGTTTGAGGACGACGACGCCGCAGCCCTCACCCCGGCCGTAGCCGTCCGCACGCGCGTCGAAGGACTTGCAGCGGCCGTCCGGCGACAGCCCGCCGAACTTGGTGAGGGCCACGCTCGTCCCCGGGCTGAGCAGGAGGTTCACGCCACCGGCGAGAGCCATGGAGGACTCGCCCAGCCACAGGCTCTGACAGGCCAGGTGGAGTGCGTAGAGCGAGGCCGAGCAGGCGGTGTCGACGGCGACACTCGGTCCGCGCAGCCCCAAGACGTAGGAAAGCCGATTCGCCACCATATTGAGCGCGCGCCCGGTGGCCGAATGCTGGACGACGCCGTGGAGTTCCGGTGCGGCGAGATCAGAATAGTCGTGCCAGATCACTCCGGCGAAGACCCCGGTGCGACTTCCCGCCAGGGATTCATTGGCGACTCCGGCGTTTTCCAGGGCTTCCCAGGCGACTTCCAGGAAGAGCCGTTGCTGGGGATCCATCTCTGCCGCCTCACGCGGCGATATCTCAAAGAAGAGTGGATCGAACTCGTCGAGTTTTCCTCGGAGGTACCCGGCCTGATCGGTCAGCATCTTGGCGGAGACGGCCGGATCGGGATCGACGAAATCCGCGGGATCCCACCGGCCCGGGGGGACGGTGCCGACCGCGTCCGTCCCCGTCGTCAACAGCTCCCAGAATTCCTCCGGACCGTCGGCCTGCGGGAAGCGGCAGGCCAGGCCGATGACCGCGATCGGTTCGCGGTCGACGCCCCTCGCCCCGCCGGGCCCCCCACGGCTTGACGTCCCCCGGACCGGCTTCTCCTGGGGCTCACCGAGGAGATGCGCCGAGAGTTCATCGATCGACGGATACGCCCACAGGAGCGCCGCGGATACGCGTCTGCCCAGTGCTTCCGACAGCCCCGCGGCCAATTGAGTCGCCCGTAAGGAATCGACTCCATAACGCGAAAACGTCTCGCCGTCACGAATGTCACCGGCCGGCCGGTCGAGCAGAACGGCCAAGCGCTCGCGGATCCAGTTGCGTAATCCGGTGGGTGAGCGGAGTTCGGGACTGCTGTCCTCCGGTTTTCCGCTCACAGGCGTCGCTCCTGGAAACCGATCATTGCATCCCCCATGCATTTCGGTTGGCGCGAATCAATCCCTCAACGGGAGGGAATGTAGCACGGTGCCGACGCCCCCGTAGGGGAAAATCGGTTAACCGCGGCACGGTTGGGGAAGGCGCTTCATGCGGACGACCTCCTACCGGATTCGAACACCGCGGGGAAGGTATCGCGTAAGGTGCGAGCCCGGATTCCGTTTAGCGCCCTGGCCTGCCCGAACTCAAACGGAATTCACCCTCCGCCCCCTCGGGCGCCCCCGCAACGCTCCTCGGACGACGGGCCGGCGGTTCCCACCCGGCACCCCACGGTCCGCTGGTGACCCGCTCAACCGCCGTGCCACGCCCGGCACTTCGGTCCCTCTTTGACCGTACGCCTGGCGTACGCCCGCACGGTGGGCGCCTGCGCGCCTGGCGCCGTCGGGAATACGTCCGCCACCGGCCCGCTCAGGCGGCGCCCGAGCCCCCGCCGGCCCGACTCAGGTACTCGCCGTAACCCACGCCGGACACGGGCTTGCCGTAGAGCCTGCCCTCGTAGTGATAGCTGCCGGCGTAGCCGCCCACCGGGCCGGGGACCCAGTCGTCGCGGGTGGTCGCGGCGATACGGAAGACCTCGGTGCGGTCCTCGTCGCTGACCGCGACGCGGAACGCGGCGGGCAACCGCTGCGGCGGCCCTCCACGGCCGGTGTGCGACGGGCCGGGCCAGGTCGGGGTGAAGGTGAAGCCGGTGCGGTAGGTGCGACTCGGCTCGCCGAGTCTGCGGACGTAGCAGGCTCGGGTCAGCGGGAATCCGGCGGGCCCGAGGGCTTCGGTGAACAGCACCTGGGTGCGCTCGTCGATGTTGATGACGTGGTAGGTGAACCAGCGGAACGACAGTCCGGCACCCTTGCCCCGGGCGTATTCCAGGACACACAGCCCGCTCACCTCGCGCTCCGTGCGTCGGTGGGCCACGGTGCCGTGGTACTGGCACAACACGGACTGGTGGTCGTAGAGGCCGCCCCGCATCGCCGCGAAGGTGGTCACCGTGTCGGTGGTGGTGACGGTCAGGTCGACGGCCAGCCCGGGCAGGTCGCAGGCCAGCCGGAACCCCGGGTAGGAGCCGGTGAGAGCGATGTCGTCGCCGAACCGGAACACCGTGTCGCCGGTGTTCGGTTCACTCGCCGCGATGCTGTGGTCGGCGCAGTGCCGCGCTTGCGGGGCTGCCGTGCCGACGAACACGGTGGCCGTCCTCCGCGCGCCGGTGGGCGCCGGCCGGTTCCCGCGCGAGCGGAGCGAGGACCGGCCGAACATCGTGATCACACTGAGGAACCGCAGGGGATCGGGTAGTTCGGGAATCACGATGCCGTGGTGCGCGGTCCGGTACGGCCCGCTCGGCGCGGCCAGCGGAGCCTCGACGTCGAACCGCTCGTCGGTCAGCCGGCTCGGCGGGTTCATCCAGTCCTGCACCCTGCGGAACACCGTCCGGCCTCACGCCTCGTGGAGCCGCACGCAGACATTTCCCCGATACCTGCCGTCGAGCAACCCGATCAGAACGCCGGGAGCGGCCGCGAGCCCTCCTTCGACGATCGTTTGGGACAGCACGAGCTTCCTCTCCCGCAGCCACCGGCTGGAGGCCGCGTACCAGGCAGCCAACTGTTCGGGAACGTGGTGGGTGGCGAACGGCCGCAGGTTGATCTGCTTCACGATCGCGGTGAGCAGGTCGAGCTTGGGGAAGGAGCCCTGGGCGGGGCCCAGTTGACCGGACAGGGCGCCGCACAGGGCGAATCGGGCGTGCGGCGCGGCGACCTGGACGGCGGCTTCGAACTGTTCGCCGCCGACGTTGTCGAAGAAGACGTCGATCCCCGTCGGGGCCAGTTCCCGCAGACGGTCGGCCACCGGCCCGTCGTGGTAGTCGAAGGCGGCGTCGTAGCCCAGCTCGTCGACGAGGTACTCGATCTTCTCCTTGCTGCCGGTGCTGCCGATCACGCGACGCGCACCGCGGCACTTGGCGATCTGTCCGGCCAGTGAGCCGACCGCCCCCGCGGCGCCGGACACGAAGACCACATCGCCCTCGCCCACCCGGGCGATGTCGACCATGCCGTGGTAAGCGGTCGGTCCCTGCGTGAGGAAGTTCTCCGGTCGGAGGTAGAGCGTGGTGTCGAGCTTCGTGTACCGCTCTGCCGGGCCCACCGAGTACTCGGCCCATCCGGCGAGTGTGAAGACCACGTCACCGGGCGACACATCAGGGCTCCGGGAGTCCACGACGGTCCCGATGCCCGGGCCCCACAGGCGCGCGCCGACCTCGTAGGGCGGCATCGGCAGGACGGGATCCGGGGTCATCAAATCCCTCATGACGGCCCAGAGTTGCAGGTAGTCGTGGCGTACGAGCACCTCGCCCGCCCGGGGCGGAGCCAGCTTTCGCTCCCGCAGCGCGAAATGGCCGGGTGTGAGGGAGCCCGTGGTGAGCGTCCGGGCCACGCAGATCTCCCGGTTCCTCTCCGGGCACGGCGGCCGGGTCATGGCACAGCCCCTTCTCCTCGGTGACAGGCAGTCCGCCCGGCTGCTCCTCGGATGCGGTTACGGCCACGGTAACGCCAGGTGATCAGGACCCGAGAGGTGGAGCGCACTGCGCAACCAATACACGTAAGGGGCGACAAGCTCAACGACCTCGTGCGCAGTGTGTCCTGTCCGCGGTGTGCGCTCTCCGGCACCGTCCGGCGGTTAGGCCCATCAAGTGACACAGGGTTACATCGACAGGATTTGCAGCACACATGTACCGATCGCATATTCATCGCATATTCCCAGGCTGCATCCGGCACGGCCGAAGGAGGCCGCCGAGGAGGATCATGGGCCACCCACCCCACGCCGCCGCCCCACTCGCCGACGCCGCACCCGACCACCGCCGAGGCGGGAAGCTGAGGATCCTCCTGAGTCCCCGGACGGTCGGGTCCCCCTGGCGTTTCTCGATCATGGCCCCCATCGAGCCCGGTGAGTACCGCGTGGAGTACCACCACCCGTACGCGCCGCCCGCCCCGCGCCCGGACCCCGGGCACGTGGACACCGGGACCCCGAACGACGGCGGGGCCCGGGGCCGGCAGGAGGTGGAGATCTCCCCGCAGCCGACGGCAACGCCCACGGCCTCGACGGAGCCGGTCCGGTGAACCGCTGTGTGGTGGTCACCGGGCTCGGCGTCGTCGCGCCCGGTGGCCTCGGGATCAAGGCTTTCTGGCAGTTGCTCACCGAGGGGCGCACGGTCACCCGGCGGATCACCCTGTTCGACCCGACCGGGTTCCGCTCGCAGATCGCCGCCGAGTGCGACTTCGACCCGGTGGCCGCGGGGCTCACACCGCAGGAGATCCGTCGGATGGACCGCGCGGCGCAGTTCGCGGTGGTGGCCGCGCGGGAGGCGATGGCCGACAGCGGTGCCGAGTTCGCGCGGCTGCGGCACGACCGCCTCGGCGTCAGCCTGGGCAGCGCGGTCGGATGCACCACGGCACTGGAGGAAGAGTACGTCGTCCTGAGCGACGGCGGGCGTCTGCGTCTGGTGGACGCCGCGTACGCCGTTCCGCACCTGTACGGGTACATGGTTCCGAGCACGCTGGCTGTGGAGACGGCCTGGGCCTGCGGCGCCGAGGGCCCGGTGAACCTCATCTCCAACGGCTGCACCTCGGGCCTGGACGCCATCGGCTACGGCATGCAGCTTGTCGCCGAGGGCAGCGCCGACATTGTTCTCGCCGGTGCCACCGACGCACCGATCTCGCCCATCACCTCCGCGTGCTTCGACGCCATCAAGGCGACCTCCGCCTGCAACGACGACCCCGCCGCCGCATCCCGCCCCTTCGACGCCCGGCGCGACGGCTTCGTCCTCGGGGAGGGCGCGGCCGTGATGGTCCTTGAGGAACGCGACCACGCGGCGGCCCGTGGAGCGTACGTGTACGCCGAGATCGCCGGGTTCGCCGGACGCGCCAACGCCTTCCACATGACCGGTCTCAAGCCGGACGGCCGGGAGATGGCCGAGGCGATCAGGGTGGCCCTGGAGCGGGCCCGGCTCGACCCGGCGGACGTCGGCTACATCAACGCGCACGGGTCGGGAACCCGGCAGAACGACCGGCACGAGACGGCCGCGTACAAACGCAGCCTGGGTGAGCGGGCCTACGAGGTCCCGGTCAGCTCCATCAAGTCGATGATCGGTCACTCGCTCGGCGCCATCGGGGCGATCGAGGCGGTCGCCAGCGTCCTGGCTCTGGAACACCAAGTGGTGCCGCCCACCGCGAACCTGCGTGTCCCGGACCCCGAGTGCGACCTGGACTACGTGCCGCTCGTCGCCCGCGACCACGCCATGGACGTGGCGCTGTCGGTGGGCAGCGGATTCGGCGGCTTCCAGACCGCGCTGCTGCTCGCCCGCCCGGGACGGACCCGGTGAGCGAGGGGAGGGGGCCCGCCGTCGTGACGGGCATCGGAGTGATCGCCCCCAACGGCATCGGCACCGAGGAGTACTGGAAGGCGCTCCTGTGCGCGCGGACCGGCATCGCCCCGATCACTCGCTTCGACGCCTCCCGGTACCCGGTGACACTGGCGGGCGAGGTGCGGGATTTCTCCGCCGAGAGGAACGTGCCCGGACGCCTCGCCGTACAGACCGACCGGTGGACCCATATGGCCCTGACGGCAACCGAGTTCGCGCTCGCCGACGCCGGAGCCGGTCACCCGCGCGCGGCCACGGCGGACGACCCGATCGCGTTCCCGGGACCGGCCGCGGACGAGCCGGGCACGGTGGCCGAGCGGACCGGCTACGACACGTACGAGCTGGCCGTCGTCACCTCCTCGTCCTCCGGTGGCACCGAGTTCGGCCAGCGGGAGATCGAGGCGCTGTGGTCGCGCGGACCCCGCCATGTGGGCGCCTACCAGTCCATCGCCTGGTTCTACGCCGCCACCACCGGGCAGCTTTCCGTGCGCCACGGGATGCGCGGCCCGTGCGGGGTCGTGGTGGCGGAACAGGCCGGTGCGCTGGACGCGCTGGCGCACGCCCGCCGGGTTCTGCGGGACGGCACCCGGATGGTGGTGAGCGGCGGTACCGACGCGTCGCTGTGCCCCTACGGCTTGGTCGCCCACATGACGACGGGCAGGCTGAGCACGGTCCGGGACCCGGAGAGCGCCTACCTGCCCTTCGACACCCGCGCCTGCGGCCATCTGCCCGCGGAGGGCGGGGCGATGCTGATCGTGGAGGACGGGCCGAGCGCCGAGCGCCGGGGCGCGCCGCAGAGGTACGGCGAGATCGCCGGGCACGCCGCGACCTTCGACCCGCCGCCCGGCTCCGGCCGCGCCCCCACCCTCCGCCGCGCCGTGTGGGGCGCCCTGTCCGACGCGGCGACGGCGCCCGAGGAGATCGACGTGGTCTTCGCGGACGCGGCCGGCCTGCCCGCCCTCGACCGTGCCGAGGCCGACGTGCTCACCGAGGTCTTCGGCCCGCACGGCGTGCCCGTCACCGCGCCCAAGAGCCTGACCGGGCGGCTGTACGGCGGGGCGGCGCTGGACGTGGCGACGGCGCTGCTGGCCATCCGGGACGGCGTCGTGCCGCCGTCCGCGCGCGCGATCGTGCCGGACCCCGAGCTTCACCTCGATCTGGTCGTGGGCGATCCCCGGCCGACACCGGTGCGCACGGCTCTCGTGATCGCCCGCGGACACGGCGGCATGAACTCGGCCCTGGTACTGCGCGCACCCCGGCGCGTCCCCGCCGGAGACGAACACGTCCGATGACCATCCCCCACACCCTCGCGGACTACCGCGGCCTTCCGGACCGCTCACCGGTCCGCCGGGCACAAACAACCAAGGAGCCCTCGTGACCACCACTCTCATCGTCGCCCGCCTGAGGCCGGGGGACACAGCGCAGCGTGAGGAAGCGATCGGCAAGATCTTCGCCGAGTCGGACGCCACCGAACTGCCCGAGCTCGTCGGGGTCCGGGAACGGCGCCTGTTCACCTTCCACGACCTGTACTTCCACCTCGTACGGACGGAAGCCCCGCTGCCCCGGACGCTCACCCCGCAGCACGACAACCCCCTGTTCAGGTCGATCAGCGCGGCCATGGACGAGCATGTCACCCCGTACAACGGCGCCTGGGGAAGCGTGCGGGAAGCCTCCGCGCGCCAGTTCTACCACTGGCAGCACGGTGACTGAGCCGTCCGGCCCGGAGACCGCCCCCGCCCCCACCGCGGCACCCGCCCCCTACCGAAGGGAAACACCGTGGCGCTCACCCAGTCCAGTGTGAAGCCCGCCTACGCACCCGAGTTGGCCACCGCCGCCCGCGTCAAGGAACTGGCGATGGGCCTGTGGGTCTCGGCCATGCTGACCACCGCGGTCGAACTGCGCGTCCCCGACGCGATCGACGAGGAACCCGTCGACGCCACCGAACTCGGCGCCCGGCTCGGCCTCCACCCCGGAGCGCTGAGCCGGCTGCTGCGGGCGCTGTCGGCTCACGGCGTCTTCGAGGAGGTCGCCGAGGACCAGTACACGCACACCGCGTACTCCCGCGTCCTGCGCGAGGACGACCCGCACAGCGTCCGCTACCAGGTGCTGTGGACGACCGCTCCCTGGACCTGGCGGGCCTGGCCGCGTCTGACGCGGGCCCTCCACACGGGCCGGCCCGTGGTGCCGGAGCTGTTCGGCAAGGACTTCTTCGCCTACCTGGCCGAGGACGACCCCGAGTCCGCCGAACTCTTCAACAAGGCGATGACGCAGTCGAGTTCGTTCACCTCCGCCATGGTCGCCGACGCACTCGACCTCTCGGGCGTCCGGCTGGTCATGGACATCGGCGGCGGCCGGGGACATCTGCTCCGCACGCTGCTGGAGCGGCACCCGGACCTCAGCGGCGTGCTGTACGACGTGCCCACCGTCACCGCCCGAGCCGACCCCGCGCTCCTTGACGGCGGTGAACTCGCCGGCCGTGCCCGCGTCGTCGGCGGAAGCTGCCTGGACGGCGTACCGCCCGGCGGCGACCTGTACATCCTGAAGAACCTCCTGGAGTGGGACGACGAGCGCACGGTGACCACGCTGCGCCACGTGGCCGCGGCGATGGGGGACACGGGTCGGGCCGTCCTGGTGCAGAACCTGGTCGAGGACAGCCCCGAGCCCAAGGTGACCACCGGCATGGACCTGCTGCTGCTTCTCAACGTGGGCGGCAGGAAACACACCCGGCGTCAGATCGAGGCGCTGCTCGGCCAGGCGGGCCTGCGGATCGTCGAGGTCAGGCCCACGGCGAGCAGCCTGTTCCTGATCGAGGTCGCGCGCTCCACCACCGATCGCGAGCACTGACCGCGTGGTGGCCCGTTCGCCGGCCCCGCTCGCACCACCCCCGGCGCCACGAACCGAGACCCAGAGGAAGGCCCGATCGTGCTGCTCGACAACCACCCCGCCCACGAGCCGTCCGGGAGCGCTCCGGCGACACCCCTGCCGCTGCTGCGGACCCTCGCCGGGGTGCACGGCTCCGCGGCCCTGCGCGCCGCCATCGAACTGCGCGTCTTCGACAGCCTCTCCGCCGGCCCACGCGAGGCCGATGCCGTGGCCGAGGCGATCGGCGCGGACCCCCGGGCCACCCGGATCCTGCTGGACATGCTCGCCTCGCTCGACGGAATCCTCGTACGGGACGGCGGTGGCTACGGGCTGACCCCGATGTCACGCGCCTACCTGCGCACCGACAGCGACGACTACCTCGGCGCCACCGCCGGCACCCATCTGCACGACTTCGTATGGGAGGCCGAGCGGCGCCTGGCCGAGTCGGTACGCGCCGGCGGCAGCGTCGTCACGGGTGTCGGCAACCCCCACGAGCACCCCTATTGGCGGTCCTTCGCCGAGGCCAGCGGTTGGATCGCCGAGCGCGGCGCGCGGCATACCGCCGAACTGCTCGCCCCCTGGACGCGGGGCCGCGAGGAGCTGAGGATCCTGGACCTGTGCGCGGGCAGCGGCCGCTACGGCTGCCACCTCGCCGCGGTGCTGCCGCGCTCCCGGGTGACCCTGCTCGACTGGCCCGGCGTACTGGGCGTACGCCGGGACGCCGCCGAGCACCAGGCGGTCAAGGAGAGGGTCTCGGAGATCGCCGGTGACCTGTTCACGGTTTCCTACCAGGGGGAATACGACCTGATCCTGCTCAACAACGTGCTGCACAACTTCTCCCCCGAGCAGTGCGCCGACCTGCTCGGGCGCGTGGTCGCGGCCCTCAAGCCGGGAGGCCGGCTGGTCGTCCAGGAGATGACACCGACCGGAACGGACGCCGAGAGGGACCACGTCGCCCATGTGTTCGCGATGCTGATGCTCGCCATCTCGGAGCGGGGTCGGACCTACTCCCTCGACGAACTCCGGTCCATGCTCACCACAGCCGGTCTCGGGACCCCTTCCGTGCACGACGCCCCCTCGCCCATGTTCACCGTCTTCCTGACGGCGGACCGGGCGTCGGCGTAACGGACGGCGGGACGTGGAGATGGAGCGCATCGCACTGGCCCTGGACGTCCGGCCCGGCGAGGAGCGCACGCTGGCCCGACTCCTGGCTGAGACCCCGACGGGCCACCAGGACGGCCGCGGGGCCGCCACCTCGTCGGCACGTCCCCCGGCCACCTTCCTCGCCCCCGGCCGGGTCGTGCACCTCGCCGACGCGGCCATCGTCGCCGCGCCTGACCGCAACGACAGACTGAGGGGGCTGTGCGACGTGCCGCCGGGGCTGTCCACGGCCGCCTTCCTGGCCCGCGCGCGCCTCGACCGCCGAGCCCACTACCACCGCCCGGGGCCGCCGAGCGGCCACGTGCACCGCCGGGCCCTGCTCTATCCGGTGCGCCCCGGCCGTGGCGAGACGCTGTGCCGTCTGCTCACCGCGGGAGTCGCCCCCGCCACTCCGCACCGGCTCGCCTCGGCCCTGGTCAGCAGCACGGTGTACGCGCGGGGGGACACCGTGGTGCGGTACTGGGAGGCCACCGCCTCGGCCGAGGAAGAACTGGACAACATCACCCGCGTGGTGCCCAGCTCGGCACTCGGCGCCGCCCTGAATCGCCTGCTGACCTTCCCCGCCGACCTCACCACCGCCGACGGCTTCCGCGCCTTCTTCACCACCTGCACCATGGCGCCGCCGCCGGCCACACCCACCGAGGGACCGGCGACCGGCCCCGTGCACAACCGCTGACAGGCCCGTGGCGGCTCGTGCCCGCCGCGTGCCCCGACGCATTCGCCCCGTCGACGTATCCAGGACGACCGACGCCTCGTTAGCCTTCACATGTTCAAGAAACTCGTCATCGTGTCCGCCCTGGCCGGAGCGGCACTCCTGGTTCCCGCCACCGCTCAGGCCGCACCCGCCGCCGGGAGCGACATCGGCCTCCCGCTGCTCGGTTCCTTCCCTCCCAGGGGCGATACCTACAGCTCCCTTCCTCGCAGGGGCGACACCTACAGCGCCGTCGAAGCCCTCCCGTTGCATGCCGTCGTCGGGGGTGTTCCCGTCAATTCCGACGCCCTGTCCTCGCCGGCTCCTCCCCTGAGGCTGGCGGACAGCACTCTGGCCGACCCTCTGTAGACCGATCCGGGCCACGGCGCACGCCGCCGACCCCTACCGGGCACCGCCGCTCACCACGGCGGTGCCCGGTTCCGTCTTTTGTGCCGCGTCAGTGGACACGGGCTCGGCGCACGCCTCGTGCCGTAGCCGTATCCGTATCCGTAGCCGCAGATCAACGGCCCCGCCGCCCCGCAGCCCGCAGCCCTGAAAACTTTTCGCGCCCTTCGTGTGGATACGCCCAAACGGGGCACTCCTCGCATAAGGAAAAAATCAGTTGAAGGTTCGTAGAGAAGGAAGCGACTGCGATGTCGTACTCACCTCAATCGAACGACCTCAGCGGCCACCCCGAGCTGGCCGAGATGCGGGAGCGGATGGAACGCACCGTCGCCAGCCCCCAAGCGGCCGCCATCGACGGAATGATCCTTCTCGCCGGCGTGTACGCGGCGATCTCGCCGTGGGTCGTGCACTTCGCCAACGTCGACCCGTTCATCACGGTCAACAACCTGATCGTCGGCATCACCGTGGCCCTGCTCGGGCTGGGGCTGGTTCTCTCGCCCGTGCGGATGTTCCGGCTGGCCTGGACCGTCGCGCCGGCGGGAGTCTGGCTTCTGATCTCGCCCTGGGTGGTCACGGCCGCGCACAGCGCGGGCGCGGGGATCATCTGGAGCAACTGTGTCGTCGGCGCGGTGACGTGCCTGCTGGGACTGGCGGCAGCGGGAATGACCGTCGGCATGAAGCGCCGCTCTTCGCAGTGACATGAAGCGCCGCCCTTCGTGGTGACACGTCACGTCCTGCTCCCAGCGGCTCGCTCCTGGTGAGCGGACAGTCCCGCCGGGCCACTCGTCGCCCGGGAAGAAACGCCAAGCGGCTCCGCAACCCTTGAGGATGCGGAGCCGCCGCGTCGTGCCGGGGGGGGGCGGGCCAGGCCGTGAGCCCATTGCCGTGCCAAGCCGTGACTGGGGGCGTTCCACTCTTCCGCGCCCCCTCCTCACCGCACGGTCAGCACCAGCTTCCCCGCGGTACGACCCGTATCGCCGAGCTCGTGCGCCTTCGCCGCGTCCGCCAGCTCGAACGTGCCGGCGATCTCGGCGCGCAGCCTGCCGTCGGCCGCGAGTCCGGCGATGGCCGCCATCCCGGCGTGGTCGTCCTCCACCAGCATGACTTCCGCCCGCACGCCGAGCCGGGCCGCCTCCTCGAAGAGCGCCGGGTTGCCGTCATCGAGCCGCAGGGAGACGAGGACACCGCCCGGGCGCAGGCTGCGCAGGCTGCGCAGGGAGCGGAGGGCGTGGACGCTGCCCTGGGAGTCGAGGACGACGTCGGCGTCGCGGACGGCCTCGGTGATGTCCGTGGTGCGGTAGTCGAGGACCTCGTCGGCGCCCAGGGCGCGCACGAAGTCGTGCTTGGGGGCGCTCGCGGTGCCGATCACGTACGCTCCGCGGGCCTTGGCGATCTGTACCGCGAGGTGGCCGACGCCGCCGGCCGCCGCGTGGATCAGCACCCGCTGCCCGGCTTCGAGGCGGGCGGTGTCGACCAGGGCCTGCCAGGCGGTGAGGGCGGCGAGCGGCAGGGCGCCGGCCTGTACGTGGTCGACGGCGGTCGGTTTGGGCGCGAAGGCGCGGGCGGGGCCCGTGGCGTATTCGGCATGCGTGCCCGCTCCGTACGGGTACGGCAGCATGCCGAAGACCTCGTCGCCCGGTTGGAAGAGGGTGACGCCCGGGCCGGTCGCCTCGATCACGCCGGAGACGTCCCAGCCGAGGACGAACGGCGGCTCGCCGAGGAAGAGCCCGGGCACACTGCGGTGCTTCCAGTCCGTGGGGTTGACCCCGGCGGCGTGGACCCGGACGAGGACCTCACCGGGCCCCGGCGTCGGCCGCGGCAGCCGGACCTCCTTGAGAACCTCGGGGCCGCCGAGGACGTCCTGGCTGATCGCGCGCATGGTGTTGATGTCGTTCATGCGCCCCAGCCTGCGGCGTTCGGCCGCCCGTCGGGAGTGGCATGAATGCCATGCACCGATAGGATCGTGCCATGCATCGTGTCGTCGTCCTGGCGCTCGACGGGGTCTATCCGTTCGAGCTCGGCATCCCGCAGCGCGTCTTCGGCACCGCGGACGGCCGCTACGAGGTGCTCACCTGCACGGCCGACGGCCGCCCGGTGCGTACCTCCGCGGACTTCGTGATCACCGCCGAGAGCGGGCCGGAGGCACTGGCCACCGCGGACACGGTGGTCATCCCGCCCTACGCGTCGGCTCCCGCCTCGGCCCGGCTCCCGGCACCGGTGGCGGACGCGCTCGCGCTGATCCCGGCCGGCGCGCGCATCGTGTCCATCTGCACCGGCGCCTTCACGCTCGCCGCGGCCGGTCTGCTCGACGGGCGCCCGGCCACGACGCACTGGAAGCTGGCGGCCCGGTTCCGGGAATTGTTCCCGGCGGTGGCCCTCGACGCGGACGTGCTGTTCGTCGACGACGGCGACGTCCTCACCTCGGCCGGGGCCGCGTCCGGCGTGGACGTGTGCCTGCACCTCGTACGCAAGGACCACGGCAGCGAGGTGGCGACCCACGTCGCACGCCGGTGCGTGGTGCCGCCGTGGCGGGACGGCGGACAGGCGCAGTACATCGAGCAGCCGGTGCCGGAGCCGTCCGCGACCGGGACGGCGGCGACGCGGGAGTGGGCGCTCAGACGGCTGGACGAGCCGCTGACGCTGACCGACCTCGCCGGGCACGCCCGGATGAGCCTGCGGACGTTCGCCCGCCGGTTCAGGTACGAGGTGGGGATGAGCCCGGGGCGATGGCTGATCCAGCAGCGGGTCGCCCGGGCGCGGGAACTGCTGGAGTCCAGCGATCTGCCCATCGAGCGGATCGCCGGCCGGGTGGGCTTCGCGACGGCCGCGTCGCTGCGCCAGCACCTGCACGCCGCGATCGGCGTCTCACCGCAGGCGTACCGCCGCACCTTTCAGGCCGCGAGCGACCGCTGACCTCTCCCGGACCGCCACCATGCTCAGCGGGTGCTTGAACGACTCCCGTACGTCGCGCTGTTCAATTGACTCGACAACCGATCCCCTGAATTGCAGCACCAGGAGAATTGGCCTTAGCTGGACGTACGGGACGGACGAGCCGACCTCCTCGAAGGACTCGCACCCAGTGCGTTGCGGATCCCTCAACCGATATGACGTCGCCTCCGACAAGGTCGATCTGGGATAGCCGACTCCGAGTACGTGCGTCACGACATGGCGGCGGATCGCGTCGATCCCGGCTGTCCGAAGCCGATTTCCGCAGACTGGCCAGGTCTGCCCCAGGCCCCGCCCTCCTGGCATCTGACATCTCCCCGGGGCACCCAGCGCACTGATGGCACACGGCCCTGACGAGTGCCGGCCGCAGTGGTCACTCCGGCCCCCCGTCGAATCCCCGCCGTCGAATCGTTTTACCCGCTCGCTTGCGCCCTGGCTCTTTTGACGACAGCGCGTCTTACCCCACTCGCAGGAGGCAACGATGAGTGACCATCACGGGCACCTTGGCGGTCATGGTCATGGTCCCGGCCATGGCGACACGACCGGCGTCCACGGCATGCTGCTGTTCGGCCGAGAGGTGTTCTATCTGTCGCATCTACCGATGTTCGGCGGCGCGCATAGCTGCCAGATGCTTCTAGAGGTGGAACTGGAGGACGACGCCCGCGCCGCGCTGGTCTCCCACCGCCACGCCATACCTGACGAGCAATACGACACGTTCGTCCCCGAACCCTTTCCGATCGCGGACCTCGATCCGGCGGCCGGCGGCCCGATGAGGACATCGATCACGGGATCGATCTTCTGCGGCCACTTCGAGCGCAAAGGCGGACGGCGCCAGCCCCTGGTCAGGGGCGCGGTGGCGACCGTCCGGCGCGTCGTGTACTTCGGTTGGCTCGACCCGAACGCGACGTCCGACGGGTCGGAGCCGCTGACGGACCTGTGCTTCGGGCACGGAGACCGGCTGTACTTGGCGCACCGGATCACCAACAGGCCGAGCTACGACCAGATCCTCGCAGTCCATGCAGTCCCCGAAACGGCGACGAACGGGCTCGGAGAGCCACTGCCCGATGACGCGGCCACGATGGAGAGCTTCTTCGCGGAGGCCTTCGCAGAGGCTGACCCGGTATCGATCGGCGGCCACACCGAGAGCCCCGAACGGCGTTTGACGGCCCCCGAGCTCGTCGATGGCGCGTTCTTCCAGACCGCACCACCCAGCGGATTCCATGGCTTCAACGCCCAGTTGAAGGTGGAAGAGGAGATCTACCTCGAAATCAAAGAACTGGCCTGACGTCAGGGTCTGGACGGCAGGGCCTGGCGGGCCCCTCCGAATACCCTGGGGTCCGGTGCGTGCCAGACCAGCGCGGACACGTCGCGGCCGAACGCGAGCGGTCAACTCCGGCCCTGATCGGCACGCTGACCTCTGCTCTCGACGTGGGCCGTGCTCCTGTCGCGCCGTACCGTCTTGCGTGCCCTGTCGGGCATCTCTCCGCCCAAGCCCCCAGGTGCCGCGCGTGGTTGGATCGACCACTGCCCGCCGCAGGGGGGCATCAACGTGTACGTGCTGCCAGACCGCCGAGGTCCATCGCCCGACATACGAGACTTCCTAGAAGGAACTGATCGTTGAACTCCAAACACTCTGAACACTCCGAACACTCCGTCACGATTCGTCCCGCTGCCGCCTCGGACGCCGCCGCGATCACCGAGGTCTTCCTCGCCTCCCGCGCGGCGTCGATGCCCTACTTGCCGCGCATTCACAGCGACGAGGACACCCTCGCCTGGATCACTCACGTGATGCTCCCGGACAGCAGCGCGTGGGTGGCGGAAGACGGCGCGACCCAGGAAATCCTCGGGTTCGCCGCTCTGGAAGACGGCGTGCTGGAGCACCTGTACCTGCGGCCCGACGTGCGCCGCCACGGGATCGGCAGCAGCCTGCTGGCCGAGGTGCGCGCCGCCGCCCCCGACGGCCTTTCCCTGCACGTCTTCCAGCGCAACGAGGATGCGATCGCCTTCTACACCCGTCACGGCTTCGAACTGGTAGACACCAACGACGGCAGCCGCAACGAGGAGAACGAGCCCGACGCGACCTACCGCTGGACCCCGGCCGCCTGAGACCGCCCAGTAGTTCCGTACATCTGGATGGTTTCCTGACGATGTGGGCCGGGGAACGCGTCCGGTTGCCCCACCTGCGAGCGAGGCCCCCGCCGAGCGGAGGCGAGGTACTGGTGGACGGGCTGCCGCTCAGCTAACCGGGGACGGGACACCCCGCCGCACACGACGACCGGGCGAGGAGGAAAATGACGCCATGGCAAATTCTGTAGGAGCGAAGGCAGTTGTGGTAGCAATCGCCGGGCTCGGCGTGGTCGCGGCGCTCGCCGTGCTGTGGGTCTTCGGCATCTTCGCGTACGTCTGGATCGACTGATCGCCCACCGTTGCCGGAACCGGTTCATCACCACCGACGTCATCACCACTCCGGCACCGGTCTACGATGCCAAGTCCCTTCCCACAGTCACTCTCGGCTGGGCCACCGGAACTTGTTGCCGGCCGAGCACTTGGTCGGGCCCGCTCAGACGCCACCACGTGGACGCAGCGCAGGTCGCTCACCGAGGGACCCTCACACACCCATGCGGCCTTCCGCGCCTCAACCCGTGCGTCATTGCTGCGGTCAGCCTCGTGTGCCGCCGTCCTCGCGGTTGCTTGCCAGTTGTCAGCGTTGGCCACAAGGCACTGGGCTGCCTCAGTCGCATGGTTGGTGGCGAGCGAGACCCGACGTGGGTGTGGCGTTGGACGCTGCGACGCCCCTGGCGGTGTGTGGATCCTTGAGCGCGTTGGCGAAGGTGAGCAAGTCGTCATCGGTGGCTTTCGGCAACTCTGGCACTGATTTTCTGGGCTCGTGACGCAACGTCATCGGGTTTCGTCATCATGTATGGCGTGTGATCTTCGGGGGCTTGAAGTGTTGTTGCCGTATCTGGCCGGCCTTGTCTCGGTGGATGAGGTCGAGCGGGCGCCGGGTGTGATCCGTATCGTCGCGTGGGCGCGAGCCTCTGAGGGGCTGTGCCCGGCGTGTGGCACGGCCTCCTCGGGTTTGCACGGCCGCTATGAGCGGAGCCTGGGCGACAGCGCGATGGGTGGCTCGGCAGTCGTCATCCGACTGCGTATTCGCCGGTTCTTGTGCCGGAAGCCTGAGTGCGCCGCGGTCACGTTCGCCGAACAGCACTGGTTTCGCGACGGCAGGCCGGGCCGTCCGTGTCCGCGCCCGTGTGCGGTCTGAGCCATACGGTTGAAGAACCCGAGGGCGGCGGCACCGGGGCGGGGCGGCTGGATTGCCGGAGCGCCTCGGTGCAAGCTCGATGCGGCCAAGGGCTGGCGGACAACGGCCCGCGTGAGCGATGGAGGTCGAGCGTGAGCAGCGAAAACAATCAATTCATTGCCTTGGGACCCGCAGACATCGGGTTCAAGACGAACGCCACACGAATCACCACAGGAGCGGAGATCCACGGCAAGCTCGCCGGCGTCGTGGGAAGGTGTCAGGGAACCAACGGCGACGGGGTGATCGGATTCGGAAGCGGCACCACTGGAGCCGGTGTCAATGGACAGTCCAACGCGCGGGACGGCAACGGCATCGTTGCGGACGCGCATACCGGCTCCCAGGCGTTCGCCATCTGGGCCAGGTCGCGCTCGGGACTGGCGGCGCGCTTCGACGGTCCCGTCCGTATCAACGGAGCCCTCACGGTCACCGGGGCCAAGTCGTCCGCCGTTCCGCTTGCAGACGGAAGCCTGCGACTGCTGTATGCGGTGGAGAGCCCGGAGAGTTGGTTCGAGGACTTCGGGTCCGGCCGGCTCGACAACGGCGTCGCGGAAGTCTCGCTGGACGAGACCTTCCAGGCCGTCACGGGCAACGGCGAGTACCACGTCTTCCTCACGGAGTACGGGGACAACAACGCGCTGTACGTGAGCGACCGGACCGGCTCGGGGTTCACGGTGCGCTCGAGGACACCATCGGCCGGCGGTGAGTTCAGCTACCGGATCGTCGCCAAGCGGGGTGACATCGACGGCGCGCGGTTCGCTGAGGAGCCGGCGATGGAGAAGCCGGTGGGAGACGACTACAAGGGCGCCCCGCCCGAGGCTCCCGTGGCGCAGTAACCGCCGGGGAACCGCGTCGGGCGCTGACTCGCCAGTGCCCGGCGGCGGGCAACACGGCCCACGCGGTCATGCCTTTGACGGGCATACCCAGCATCCGAGCCATCCGAGCCATCCGGGCCCCAGGGCATAAGAACCGGCGAATACGCAGTCGGATGACGACTGCCGAGCCCCCCATCGCGCTGTCGCCCAGGCTCCGCTCATAGCGGCCGTGCACAGGTTGCCTCCCCTCAGCGGCACCGCCGGTCACCCGAGCCATCGCTCGTCCGCGTGTGTGTGGGGGAGCGGGAGTGGTTCCTTTATGGTGTCGTGATGCGACTTGTTCCCTGGTGGACCTTGGTGTCGTCGGGATGCGCGCCCGTCGTCCTGGTTGGTGCCTGGGTGATCGCGGCGCTGCTCCAGGGGCCCGGCTATGAGCCCGTCACTCAGACGATCAGCGTCCTGGGGGCCGACGGCGCTGCCGGGAAGTGGGTCTTGACCGGCGCGCTGATCGCCCTCGGTGTCTGTCATCTGGTCACCGCTTGGGGCCTGCGGGTGGCTTCGCTCGCCGGACGTGTGGCGTTGGGGGCCGGTGGCCTGGCGGCGATCGTGGTGGCGCTGTCCCCGGAACCCAGCAGTGGCGGCTCCCTCGGGCACGGTTTCGTGGTCGCGGTCGGCTTCACGCTCCTGGCGGTATGGCCGGTCCTGGCCGCGGATCGTGGCAAAGCCGCGCCATGGGCACTGCGGCCCGCGGTGTCGATCACGGTGACCGCGCTGATGGGGCTGGGTGCAGCATGTTTCTTGATCGAGCTGCGGGGCCACGGTGCCGCCGGTGTCGCGGAACGCGTTCTGACGACCGCGCAGTCCCTGTGGCCGTTTGTGGTCGTCGCTTCCTGTCTGCGTCAGCCCCGCTCGCCATGAACATCCGGCTCCGGAATCCAGGTCCGATACGACGATTGGGTCGTCCTGCACACCGGGATGCAACGCATCGACAACGGCCCTCGGGGGACCACCCGCACCTCTCGTCGGTGATGCTCACGGGCGTGTCGGTGCGCGGGCCGCCCTCAAGGCACCGGCGGGATCCGGCCAGAGCGCTCGGTGCCCTGACCGTTGGGGCCGGTGCATCACCATGGCACCGGATCGTTCGGTGCAAGGGGAGGAACGCCTGTGGGTGATCACAGCAAGCCGGACAAACCGCTGAGCGAGGGAACGCCACCGCCCGGCAACTCGGACGGGAAGGTGGAGGCCTCCACCATCACTCAGGTCACTGACGGCCTGCCCAGCTCCAGCCTGTCATGTGAGGATGTCGTCGCCGACATGCTGGACTCGCTGATGCTGGAGCCAGGCCACGCCACACTGGAGCTGGGCGCCGCGACCGGCCGCAACGCCCGGCTCCTCGCGAAGCGCGCCGGACCGGGGCGTGTCGTAAGCGTCGAGTACGACCGGCGGTTGGCGTCCGCAGCGGCCGCCAACCTCGCGGCGACGGGCGGCGGCGTCGACGTGCTTACCGGTGATGGCGCGCTCGGCGCTCCGGGCGCCGGGAAGTTCGACAGGGTCATCTCCACGTACGCCGTTGACGAGGTGCCGTGGGCCTGGGTGGAGCAGACTCGCCCCGGCGGCCGCATCGTGACCCCCTGGGGCCGGCTAGGGCACGTCGCGCTGACCGTCGCTCCGGATGGCCGGTCGGCGTGCGGCTGGGTCCAAGGGATGGCGACGTTCATGCCCGCTCGGTGAACCGACCAGGGGCTGACCTGTGAGCAGGTCCGCGAGAGACAGCCACTCGCCACAGAAAGCCTGTTCGGCAGGGACCTAGGACAGCTCCATCAAGACGCCAGTCTGCTGTTCGTTCTGCGGGTCATCCATCCCGACATCAAGGTCCGCACCGTTGCCGCCGCCGAGGCTGTGATCGCCTGGGTGCATGACGGCCGTTCCTCGTGGGCGATGATCGAGGCGGAGGGCGGCTCGGCGACCGCCCGTCAGGGTGGCTCGCGCTGCCTGGCCGTCGAGCTGGATGCAGCCTGGCGTGAGTGGGAAGAGGCCGGAGCCCCGGGGCTGTACGACTTCGGGATGACACGCACCATCGGAGAGCAGTACGTCTGGGCGCTCGATCCCAAGACTGGCCCACGCTGGCTGCCCGGAAGCCAGATCGCTCGGGCCGCATAGCACCAAGGGGGAGAGCGGCCGGGTGGCTCCTCTGGTGCGAGAACGCTGATTCCTGCGGCAGTGTGCCGACCCCGGTGCGCTCGCGCTGACGTTCGGTACCGCGCGGCCCGAATGGGACAGCGAGTCCACCCACGACGGTGAATGTCCCTACAGGGCTTCACGGTTGGGCGGTCGCACACCGTATGGCGAGACGACTGCGCAAGGGGCACTGCGCAGTCGTGCGCACGGACACGCATCCCGCCACAGCACGGGTGGAGCCGATCAAGTGAGGTCTGCCACAGTCACAGTGGAGCGATTACGGGAGAGTGCACGAGGTGGCAGGCCACTCCTCAACCTGCGTGAACAGCAAGGTTTTTGGCGCTGACCCACATCGGGACGCCCTTCGGGTGCGCGACCGCGTAATCGACCGCGGTCTTCAGGAGGGAGCCGGATCCTCACGCGCCGCTGTCGTCGTTCTTCTTGAGGGTCTCGAATGCCGTGCACAGGAGCCGGATGCTTCGCCGGAACTTCTCGTCCTGGCTCAGCCGGGGCATCTGCTCCATGACGAGGGGGAAGCGCGCGCGCAGCTCGGCGCAAGCCTCCACGGTGACATTCGGCACCTGGGGTTCGGCATGCTCCTGGAGTACGAAGCCCGTGACGTGGCTGAGGAGGGTGTCGGCCGCGATGCCGCAGTGCTCGGTGGGGACGCCGGCGTCGAGAAGGGTCTTGAGGAGGCGCTCCATCAGGGACAGGCTGCCGGTGCTCAGTGTTCTGGGGCTGTCGGCCAGCAGGAGCGCGCCGCCCGGGTGCTGCTGGATGCTCCGGCGCAGTGCTGCGGCTTGAACCTCGATCTCTTCCTGCCATGTCGCCTCGGGCGGGAGCGCGGCCAGGGCGGTGCTGCCGCCGTCGTACGCATGCCGGCAGACGCGGTCGGCCATCAGTGCAAGCAGTTCGTCCTTGCTGCGCACGTGGTAGTAGAGGCTGCCCGCGTGGACGCCTAGCCGCTCGGCCACTTGGCGCATGGACAGGCCGTGGTATCCGGTCTCGGCGAACGTGGCCATGCCGGCGTCGAGGATCCGCTCCCTGGTGAGCTTCATGGGGACACCGTAGCAACTTTTCAAACGCCGTTTGAAAACGTGTGCTAGCGTCACCGCCGACCGATTTCGAACACTGTTGGAAGAGGGTTCCGGGGGACATGGGCGGACTGCTGTTCAACGCGACCACGGCCGCGTTGATGGTGATGATGATCAATAGTGGGATCGGCGCGGTGGGGCGCGACTCGCTGCGCGGGCGGCCCGTCCCGTGGGTCGCGGTCGGCTTGACCGTGCTGGCGGTGGCCGGTGTCGTCCTGCAGATGTGCTGGGCAGGGGCGATGGCCGCGCTCGACGACGATCCCGCCGAGACCGGCTGGTGGCGGGTGTTCACCTCGGTCTTCATGCAGAACGGCGGCGTCGCCGGCGCGATCTGGAACATCGCCACCCTCGCCCTCGTGGCTGCGCTCGCGCAGTGGCTATGGGGCGGCCCGCTGACGCTGCTCCTCTTCGTCGCCGGAATCCTCCTTCCCGCGCGGATCGACGCCCTGCTCGGCCTGGACGGAGGCCCCACCGCCGACCCTCGCAACTTCGCGGGCAGTTCCGGCGCTACCTACTTCCTGGGGGCGACCCTGGCCGCAGCCCTCCTGACGCGCACCCGGAAGAGGAAGGAGCAGGCCCTCGCGGCCGGCGTCCCGGCACTAGGGCTGCTGATGTGGTGCACACAGGACAACGGCCACGGCCTCGTCGCCGTGTACGGCTTCGCGCTCGCAATCCTCATCTGGGCGGTACTGCGCTGGACGCCGCGCTCGGGAACGCTGCAAGCCGCGGGGGAGTCCGGGCCCCGCGGCGCCCGCAAACTCACGCCTCCACATCGAGCAATCAGCGGCACCCCGGTGGAGCGCCGTAGACCTTGAAGTAGCAGTCATAGGAGCCTTGACTGCCGCCGTCGATTCGGATGACTGTCGTGTACTCGTTCGGCCCGTGACTGCCTTGCACCGGCAGTCGCTTCCACGCTCTCTGTTCCGCCTTTGGAGGAATCTCATGGGGCAGGACATACAGTTCGTCCGGGTGACGCCGGCGGAATTGGAGCGGGCGGAGCAGGATCCGGACTGGGCGGAAGAGCTGGTCGTCGAACGCAGTGAGGAAGGCGAGGAAGACGACGACCTGGACAGGATGAGGGCAGACGAGATCTACCCCGGCCACGGCTATTGGGACCGCGACGGGAACGGTCTCGATTACCTGGAGGGCGCTTTCCAGACCCTGCTGCATTTCTTCACCACCACCGCGGCCGCAGGCTCCGCAGCGATCCGGGAACTCAGTTTCTGAACGGCCGAACAGCTACGCCCCCGCCCCCGGCTGAGACGGGGCGCTGGCAGGGGTGGGTCAGAGGGCTCAGGCACTCGCCCGAGCCCGAGGCCGAGACCGAGCCCGAGCGCAGTCGCGCCGCGCCACGCCGTGCGGGAAGGTCGGCGTCGCGCTCGTCCACCACCACCGCCGGTGTCGGGTCCTCCACTCGGCCCGCTGTGACAGCCGATCCACCCGCCCGCGGCCGACCCGCCGACCTCTAAACGTCTATATTTCGCCACTGGGGACCCACCCCGCGTTCCGGCCGTCGGCCTCCGGGCCCGCCCGGACTGTCACACTCCGTTGCCGCGCCCTCACACAGATCAAGTCCGCGCCCGTCATGATCCATAACGCTCGTTCGGCGACTGGTGCGAAGCGTCGGCAATGCGGCGGTGTTCGCTCAACGGGTTGCTCGGTTCGAATAACGATCCGATCACCGCAACGGGCGATTTGCCGGGTCGTGTGAGATTTCTCCGATTTGCCCTGTGGCCTGCGTCACGCTGGCTGGTTTTCGCCCGTGGTACATCTTCTCGACCACCTGACGGACGTCACCCATGTCCGCGTAGGGGGCGCTTGAGTCGGCCGATCGCCGGCATGCAACTCCATCAGTATCCGGGGGGATCGAGACCCGATCCGTCGCCAAGCAAGGCGCGGGTCGGCATGGAGCGGAAAGGGCGCACCACACATGACCTCAACGCAGGTCGGCAAGAACCTCGGCGACGGCAATGGGGCCTCAGGCACCACACCGGAAGAGGGTTACGAACGAGGTCTTGGCAGTCGCCAAGTCCAGATGATCGCCATCGGCGGCGCCATCGGCGTCGGCCTCTTCCTGGGCGCGGGCGCGAACATCGCCAAGGCCGGGCCCAGCCTCATCCTCATGTACGCCCTCGCCGGCGTGATCGTCTTCTTCATCATGCGGGCGCTGGGCGAGCTGCTCCTCTATCGCCCCGTGTCGGGTTCCTTCTCGGAGTACGCCCGCGAGTTCCTCGGTCCGTTCTTCGGGTTCGTGACGGGCTGGACGTACTGGCTCATGTGGGTCGTCACCGGCATGGCCGAGCTGACGGCCGCCGCGATCTACGTGAACTTCTGGTTCCCGCAAGTACCTCGATGGGCCACCGCGCTGGTCTTCCTGGTCGTGCTGTACGTGGCGAACCTGATCTCGGTGAAGATCTTCGGCGAGATCGAGTTCTGGTTCTCGATGGTCAAGGTCACCGCGCTCATCGGCATGATCGTCATCGGTATCGGTGTCGTCACCTTCGGCTTCAGCCAGGCGGGGGACGCCGCCGCGGTCTCCAACATCTGGGCCCACGACGGGATCTTCCCCAAGGGCGTCGGCTCCAGCCTCATGACCCTCCAGGGCGTCATGTTCGCCTACCTCGCCGTCGAGCTCGTCGGTGTCACCGCGGGTGAGTCCGAGAACCCCGAGAAGACCCTGCCCAAGGCCATCAACACGCTGCCGTGGCGCATCATCGTCTTCTACGTCGGCGCGCTGAGCGTGATCCTCATGGTCGTCAAGTGGACCGAGTTCGAGCCCGGCGTCAGCCCGTTCGTGGCCGCCTTCGCGAAGATCGGCATCCCGGCCGGTGCGGCGATCGTCAACTTCGTCGTGCTGACCGCCGCGCTGTCGTCCTGCAACTCGGGCATGTACTCCACCGGCCGCATGCTCCGCGACCTCGCCGCCAACACCGAGGCCCCGAAGGCCCTCGGCCGGCTGAGCTCCAGCAAGACCCCGGCCGTCGCCATCACCCTCTCCGCCGCCCTCATGGGCATCGGCGTGGTCCTGAACTACGTCGTTCCGGAGAAGGCGTTCGGCTACGTCATGTCGGTGGCCACCGCGGCCGGCATCTGGACCTGGCTGATGATCCTCATCACCCACATCCTCTACCGCCGCGCGGTCGTCGCCGGCCGCCTGCCGGCCTCCTCCTTCCCGGCGCCGGGCGGATCGCTGTGTAGCTGGATCGCCGTGGTGTTCCTGCTCATGGTGACCGTGCTGATCGCCATCGACCCGGACAGCCGCGTGTCGCTGTACGTGGGTGCCGGCTGGGCCGTGTGCCTGGCGGTCGGCTGGGCCATCCTCAAGGCCCGCAACCCGCACATCGCGGCGAAGGGGACGTCCCAGGACAAGGAGCTGGAGACCGCCGGACAGCCCCGCGGCTGAACGGTACGGGCTCTAGAAGCCCCGACAGACGGCTCCTGACGGCCGTCCGTCACCTCCCCGACGGGGCGGCCCAGGCACAGCCGCCTGGGCGCCCCGTCGGCTTTGAACGGCGGGCCCGCCGATGCGCATGGCGGGAGGCGGTGGCGACGAGCAGACGCAGCCTGGCAGCGGATCGTCAGCGGCTGGGCAGCGACTCAGCAGCGACTCAGCAGCGCCTCAGCAGTGCCTCGGCGGTGATGGACGTGGGCCGTGAGCAGCCGCGAGCAGCCCGGAAAATCCGGCCCGCCGCCCCCGGCCCGCCGCCCGCCGGCTACGAGAGCCTGGCGCGGGCGTTCTCGGCCCGGGCGAAGCCGTTGGCCGTCTCCGACCGCTCCGCCGTCCACCCCCTCCCAGCGGCACGTGAGCCAGTCCTGGAGCCCGCACACAGTCCGCACGACACACCACACGACCCGTCCCGACCCGACAGCCCTGCCGCCCGCCCTGGTCGCCGGGGCCCTGAGGGCGAGGCCGTCAGCGCGCCGCCCAGCCCCCGTTCCATCGCTATCCCGCACGCACCTCACTCGGCCCGCGGATGGGCCGGGGGTGAGAACGCGGACGCCGCGACCCGTTCGGCCGTCTCGCGGAGCCAGATGTGGGCGGCGTCGTGTGTGTGCACCGGATGCCACCACAGGGCCTCCCGGACGGGTACGGCTTCGTAGGGGCACTCCAATGACGCGTACGGGAGCCACGCCACGCAGCCGGTCGGCGAGGAGTTCCTGGATGAGGGCGATGCGGCGGGTTCCGGCGACGAGCGAGGGCAGGGCCTGGAAGCTGTCGACGGAGACCTCCGTCCTGGGTTCGATGCCCGGCATGCCGAGCTGCCGGACCGCGGCCGCGTCGTACGTCCGCCGGTAGGTCACCCACGGCAGGCGGCGCAGGTCGTCGAGCGTGAGGTGTTCGCCCACGTCGGGATGGCCGTCGGAGACGAGGACACACCGCGACCACCCTCGGCCCCGTCCTCGGTTCGAGGTCGGCTCCATGGACGCCCTGGACCTGGCCGACGGCAAGCTGAACGGCATCGTGTCCTGGTATTCGGTCATTCACACCCCACCGCAGGACATGCCTTCGCACTTCGCCGAGTTCCGGCGGGTACTCGCGCCCGACAGTCACCTCTTGCTCGCCTTCTTCGAGTTCTTCGAGTCGGAGGGCGAGTCGGTCACAGCGTTCGACCACAAAGTGGCGACAGCGTACCGGTGGCCGATCGACGACCTCGCGGCGCCGGCCGGAAACGCTGGATTCATCGAAGTCGGACGGATGTTGCGCGAGCCGCGCGAGGAGGAACGGTACCGCCGGGGCCATCTGCTGATGCGCAAGGGCAGGCAACTCAGGTGACCGCCGCCCAACTGGCGGGCCCGACCGACGAGTCGTCGCCGTCGCAACCATCCCCAGCACCTGGTTCCCACAACTGGAGCCCGGGGGCCTCCTCAGCGGCGTACGCATCGCTCACCTGACAGGCGCCTACGCGAGCGCCCGCATCACCGGCGCAACATGCATCAGTGGCCGTTCGGTGGCCAGTTGGCAGCGACTGAGCCGCCGAAAGCCCCACGTTCGAACGGATCGGCCCGGCCGTCACTCATACGGGTGTCGGTCGGGCTGTGATCGTTTCCGGCTCTGTCGGTGTGATCAGGATGCTTCCACGAGGCGTTGGGGCCTGACGACCATGGAAGCTGTGTTGAGTCGACGGCACGAGAGTCACGTCGTGGAGGCTCCGCCCGGACTGCCGATGGCTCATGACCAGGTCCCAGCACACTGGTCCAAGGACAGACGTCCTGGGCAGGGCGAACGCAGGGAATGGCAGTGCACCTGACTCCGCATGAACAAGAACGTTTGATGATGCACGTGGCGGCCGATGTCGCCGAGAAGCGTCGGGCCCGGGGGCTGCGGCTCAACTACCCCGAGACGATGGCGCTGTTGATCGTGCATGTCCTTGAGGGGGCTCGGGACGGCAGGACCGTCGCCGAACTCATGTCTTCCGGGCGGAAGTTGCTGACCCGGGAGGAGGTGATGGAAGGCGTGCCCGAGATGATCGAGAACGTGCAGGTGGAGGCCACGTTCCCCGACGGCACAAAGCTGGTCGCCATCCACGACCCGCTCCCGGAAGCGGGCAAGGACGAAGAGTCGAACGTCTGGCCGGGGAAGACGGACTTCTCCCCCTTGAAGGGAGACAAGGTCGTGGCCTTCAACGAGGGCCGCAAGGTCACGGAGCTGAAGGTCAAGAACCCGGCGGACCGCCCCATTCAAGTCGGTTCCCACTACCACTTCGCCGAGGCCAACGACGGGCTGCAGTTCGACCGTGAGAAGGCGTGGGGCATGCGCTTGAACGTCCCCGCGGGTAGTTCCATGCGCTTCGAGCCCGGCATCGAGGAAAAGGTGGAGCTTGTGCCCATCGAGGGCGAGCAGGTGGTTCACGGTCTGCGCGGCAAGGTCGAGGGCCTGCCCGAGAAGATCGAGGGCTCGCTCAAAAAAACCAGGGGTTCGTTCGACGAGAAGCAGGTGTGAATTCCATGGCTCAGTGCCCCGACTGCTCCTGCTGCCAAGAAGAGCTGAAGTCCTTCGCCCCCCTGCCGCGCGCCGCCTACGCGGACCGGTTCGGCCCGACGACCCGCGACCGCATCCGCCTCGCCGACACGGCGCTGCAGATCAAGATCGAGGATGACTGGTCCGGCGGTCCTGGACGCAGTGGCAACGAGATGGTCTTCGGCGGTGGCAAGGTGATCCGGGAATCGATGGGACAGTCCATCGCGCCCCGTGACCCTGACGTCACCGACAAGGCCGCCGGCAGCCGTGTGCTGCCTCCTGACACCGTCATCACCGGCGTTGTCGTGCTGGACCACTGGGGCATCGTCAAGGCCGATGTCGCCCTCCGCGACGGCAACATCGTCGCGCTCGGCAAGGCGTACAACCCAGAGACCATGAACCCCCTGCACGAGAACGCCGACAGCCACAACGGCATCGGCCCGAAGCCCACCGACTTCGTCATCGGTCCGGACACCGAGGTCATCGCGGGCAAGGACAGGATCCTCACCGCCGGCGGCATCGACACCCACGTCCACTTCATCTGCCCCGACCAGGTCGGTGAGGCACTGGCCGCGGGTGTCACCACCCTTATCGGCGGCGGCACGGGACCGGCAGAGGGCAGCACCGCAACCACCGTCACGCCCGGAGCCTGGCACCTCGACCGCACCTTCGAGGCGCTGGACTCCTTCCCGGTCAACATCGGGCTGCTCGGCAAGGGCGCCACCATGTCGAAGAAGTCGATGGAAGACCAGGTGGACGCCGGCGCCATCGGCCTCAAAATCCACGAGGACTGGGGTGCCACCCCCGCCGTCATCGAACAGTGCCTGGAAGTCTGCGAGGAGACCGGCGTCCAGCTCGCACTTCACGCCGACTCACTGAACGAGGCCGGCTTCGTCCAGGACACCATCGACGCCATCAACGGCCGTTCCATCCACGTCTTCCACGTCGAGGGCGCCGGCGGCGGACACGCGCCCGACATGATCAAAATGGTGCAGGAGGGCAACGTACTGCCCGCCTCCACCAACCCCACCCGTCCTCTGACCGTCAACACGGTCAAGGAACACTTCGACATGGTGGTGGTCTGCCATCACCTCAACCCGAAGGTCAAGGAGGACCTGGCCTTCGCGGACTCCCGGATCAGGCCCTCCACGATGGCCGCCGAGGACATCCTCCACGACCTCGGCGCCATCTCGATCATGTCCTCGGACGCCCAGGCCATGGGCCGCATCGGCGAGATGATCATGCGCACCTGGCAGACCGCGCACGTCATGAAGGTACGCCGCGGCTTCCTGAAGGAGGACCTGCCCGAGGGCGAGAACAAGCCGAAGGACAAGGCGGAGCCGGAGGACAAGGCAGAGCCGGAGGACAAGACACCGGAGCCCGCGCCACCGCTCGCCGACAACAGGCGGGCCCGCCGTTACGTCGCGAAGTACACGATCAACCCGGCCATCGCCCAGGGCATCGACAAGGTGGTCGGGTCGGTGGAGACCGGCAAGCTGGCCGACCTGGTCCTGTGGGAGCCGAAGTTCTTCGGCGTCAAGCCGCACATGATCATCAAGGGCGGACAGATCGCGTACGCGCAGGTGGGCGACGCCAACGCGTCCATCCCCACACCCCAGCCGGTCCTGCCGCGCCCCATGTGGGGAGCCACCGGCCTGGCGCCCGGTGCCATCTCCTACAACTTCGTCACCCAACGGGCCATCGACAACTTCGCCGCCCAACACGCCGACGACGCCGCCGTCAAGGATGCCAACGGCAGTGGGCGACCCGAACGGCGCAAGCTGAACAAGCAGTTCAAGGCCATCACCAACACGCGCGGCGTCTTCAAGAAGGACATGAAGGAGAACAACGCCACCCCCAACGTCCGCATCGATGCCGACACCTACGAGGTCATTATCGGCGGCGCGAAGGTGACGGATGTGACGTCATTCGTCGATGAGGAGATCGTCGACCGGGCCTACGTCTCCGAACTGCCCATGGCGCAGCGGTATTTCCTCTTCTGAGCCCCTGAAGGCGCATCGTTCGCCGACGCGGTGAGCCAGAAGAACGAAGAAAGAGCGAAGAACGAACGAAGAAAGAATGGTGACCTGCGAACGATGAACCGCGCCGCGCTGTTCGTCCTGGCCGACGGTCGGTTCCCCGCGGGAGGGCACGCGCACTCCGGCGGAGCCGAACCGGCCGTGGCGGCGGGCCGTATCAGGGATGCGGACTCGCTGGAGGACTTCTGCCGGGGGCGGTTGCACACCGCGGGCCTGGTCGCGGCGGCACTGGCCGCCGCGGCCGCCGCCGGCCACGATCCGCTCGAACTGGACGAGGCCGCCGACGCCCGCACCCCGGTGCAGGCTTTGCGGAGCACCGCCCGCAAACTCGGGCGACAGATGATGCGGGCGGCCCGCGCCACCTGGCCGTCGGCCGAGCTGAACGCGCTGGCCGCGGCCCGGCCGCAGGGCGCGCACCAGCCGGTGGTCCTGGGCCTGGCCGCCCGGTCGGCCGGGCTTGAGCCGCTGGATGCCGCATATGCGGCGGCGTACGAAACCGTCAGCGGTCCGGCCACGGCAACGGTCCGGCTACTGAGCCTGGACCCCTTCGACGCCACCGCCGTCCTCGCCCGCCTCGCCCCCGACCTCGACCAGACCGCTGCCGCAGCCACCGCGGCCGCCGGACGCATTCCCGAGGAGGGGCTCGACGCGCTGCCGGCCGCCTCCGCGCCGCTGCTGGACATCACCGCACAGCAGCACGCCGCCTGGCCGGTACGCCTCTTCGCCTCCTGACAACCACGCCACGAGACGACATACACAACAGGAGTTACGTATGCACCTCGGTCACGATCTCGACGAGAAGTATCCCCACCGGCACACCTACAGCGTCGCCACCCCTGAACGTTCCGACGGCACCCGGCGCGCCTTGCGCGTCGGCCTGGGCGGGCCGGTCGGCTCGGGCAAGACCGCCACCGTCGCCGCCCTGTGCCGGGCGTTGCGCGCCGAGTTGTCCATCGCCGTGGTCACCAACGACATCTACACCCGCGAGGACGCCGAATTCCTGCTCCGCGAAGCCGTCCTGCCCGCCGAGCGCATCAAGGCCGTCGAGACCGGTGCCTGCCCGCACACCGCCATCCGGGACGACATCTCCGCCAACCTCGAAGCCGTCGAGGACCTGGAGGAAGAGGTCGGCCCGCTCGACCTCATCCTGGTGGAGTCCGGTGGCGACAACCTCACCGCCACCTTCTCCAAGGGGCTCGTGGACGCGCAGATCTTCGTCATCGACGTGGCCGGCGGCGACGACATCCCGCGCAAGGGCGGCCCCGGCGTCACCACCGCCGACCTCCTCGTCGTCAACAAGACCGACCTCGCCCCCTACGTCGGATCCGACCTGGAGGGCATGGCCCGCGACGCCAAGGTCCAGCGCGGCGAACTCCCCGTCGCCTTCACCTCCCTCAAGACCGAGGCCGGCGTCAAACCGGTCGCCGACTGGGTCCGCGAACGCCTCACCCACTGGACCGCAGGCCCCGCATGACCCTCACCGCCGAAGAAACCGTGCCGGCCACCCAACAGGCACCCGCCCTGGGCGTACGGGCCACCGCCCGCATCACGGCAGCCACCAGGGGCGGCACCACCACCCTGCCCGTCCTGGACGGCGACGGGCCTTTCGAACTCCGGCGCCTGCGCTCACTCGGCACCGAGGCACGCGTGTGCGTGGTCGGCGCCATGAGCGCCCCCCTCGGCGGCGACCGGCTGCGCATCGAAGCCACCGCCCAGGCGGGCGCGGTACTCCACATCACCTCCGCCGCCGCGACCCTCGCCCTGCGAGGCCCCACCCCCGAGCACGCCATCTACGACGTACACCTGACCGTGGCAGAGCACGCGGTGCTCCACTGGCTCCCCAAGCCGCTGATCTGTGCGGCCGGCAGCAATCTGCGGCAGACCTGGACCGTCGACCTCGCCTCCACCGCACGACTCGTACTGCGCGAAGAACAGGTCCTTGGACGCACGGGCGAACCACCGGGCCACGTGACGACTCGTCTCACCGTCCGACGCGGTGGGCACACTCTGCTGGACCAACAGGCCGCGTACGGACCGGGCGCTCCCGGCTGGGACGGCCCAGCCGTCCTCGCCGACCACCGTGCGGCCGGGCAACTCCTCGTCGTCGACCCGGACTTCGAGGACACACCTCCCGAAGTCCGCCTGCTCGGCGACGCACCGGAAGACGGCCAGGCAGTGCTGACGCCGCTCGCCGGCCCTGCCGCCCTGGTCACCGCCGTCGCCCCGGACGGCCTCCGCCTGCGTCACCTCCTCGACACCGCACACAGCACCTCCCGTCGTCCTGGACGCGCTAGGGGTTGAACCCACCTACCCCATCCACGCATCCACCCATCCATCCACCCACTCGGAGGCAGCCAGGACTTCGGTCGGCCCTGTGCGGTGGGGGACGTTGACGTGGTGGGCCTTCGGCACGGACCGGCTGGGTCCGTGCCGAAGGCCGCCTTCCGGCGCGGGACTCGCGTGCGGTCCGCGACCGGGCGCCTGCTGGTGGGCGCGGCACACTGTGGGGTCCACGCTCACCACAGTCGAGTCGATCAGGGCCCTCCACATCGGCATCCGTCTGGACTGCCACCCGGACTTTCTCCCAGGTGCGGTCCCCACCACCGCCCAGTCCCAGTGGCGTGAGCGGTCTTCCGCTTCCCGAAACACGTGGGCAAGTCCCGATGAGCGTCCAGCGCCGGTCACGCACCCATCGGACGCACCATCGGACGCACCCATCGGATGGTGCCTAGTGCCGTATCAAGCAACGTTTGCCCCGTCGGCGAGCGTGCGTAGGTACCGGTCGCCGGCGTGGTCGGTGCCGTCCAGGGTGAAGTAGCGCAGGGCTGCGATGCTGTTCTCCGCCTCCCAGGCTCCGACACGTTGGCGCCTCTTCGTGGTCAGGTGCGGGGAGAAGCTGTCGCAGACGATCACGATCAGCACCTCGGGGTCCTGGTCACTGAGCGCGCGACTTGGCCTTCCTGGCGCTCCCTGGCACTCCGCTCCTGCCAAGAGGGCCTCGCTCCCGCGCACGGGAGCTAGGCCCTCCAGTTCTGTCTTCTCAGCCGTTGGCCTTGGCCAGACAGTCCCGGTAGGCGTCCCGCTTCGGCCGGATGTCCTTGTTCGCTGCGGCCCTCGCGGAGATCGCGGTGTCCAGTTCGGTCTTGCGGGCTCCGACGTCCTTGGCCTTCGTCGCTTTCCGCGCGATATCGGCCTGTTCGCGCACCTGGCCGATCAGGTACTTGGCGGATTCCCTCGCCGCGTCATCGCGAGGGCCTTGGGGCTCGCTGGCTGCGTCGAGTGCCTTTTGTGCCGCGTTGGCCTCGGTGATGGCTGCATCCGCCGTGGCGGCGGCGTCGCCGCTCTGCGCCGTTTTGAACAGCTTGAGAGTCGCGTCGTAGACCGCTCTGCTGTCCGTGCGGACGGCCTGGAAGACGCCGAACAGCTTGCCCCCGATGTCGGCTGCCTTGTCGAGCTTGGCCTGGTCGGCCACGGCCTGGTCGTACGCCCGCTGGGCGGTGTCCTCGGCGGTTTCGGTGTCTTCCTGCTTGTCCTGGGCATTGAGGTAGGCGACGGCCTTGTGCGGACACGCCGGGGCATGCGCCGCGAGGGCCTGGGTGGGGGCGAGGACGGTCAAGGCGCAGACGGCCCCGAGGACGGCCCTGCACGCGGTTTTGATCTTCACGGATCGAGTCCCATGATCGGTTGGCCGGATTGCGCTTGATCAACCGACCCGCCGCCGCCGATGATGCGAACACCAGGTGGGAACATTCGTTCCCAGATTCCCCCAGGCGTCTCCCGGCCCGGCGCCTACCACAACCTTGCCACCCTCGGATCTGCGAGGAAGCGCCTAGCTCTGTCGAACAATCGGTCACCACGCTGGGGCGGTGCCAACCATCGTTCACCGCCACCCGGAACGGCTTCCGAACAGCACGTCACATCATGGCAGGGCAAACGTTGCCTGATTCGGCACTAGTAGGGGCCTCCTCGAAAGAACGAGCTCCCGCGCAAACGCGGCCGGTCGTCTCTTCGATGCGCCGCATCAGAGCGCTCATCCGGTGCTGAGCGTTCGGCGAGCGCACGCAACGTCCCTAGCCCCGCCAGGACTTCGCGTCGGTTGTCGGCCCGCTTCATCCATACCGGAAGCCGCGCGAACATCGCCATCGTCGGTGAAGCGACATGTTGCCGCAGTGCGGCGCTGGCGTAGGCGGCGAGTTCGTCGATGTGCTTCTCGTTGTACGCCCACAGGATGTGCCCGACGCATCGGGTCTGCAGCCACAGCGGCTGCCGGAAGAACGGATCCTCGGTGCCGCCCAGCGCCGCGCCCACAAGTGCGGCGCCCCGCACCTCGGCTTCCCATTCGTCGGTGGCCCCGCATGCCGCGCACACGAGACGGCGCGGCATGAACATCAGCTCACTGAAATACCGATGTGCCTCAAGATCCGGTCTGGGCACGACGAGAGCGCGGCCCCCGCAGCCGGGGCACACCACCAGCATGCGGTCTGCGAACTGCGCAAGCCAGAGTCCCGGGTCGATGTGACGTGCCGGGCCGCTCGACTCAGACTTCATAGCGAGCAACCATGCCACACACGCAGGCGCAGCCTTGGACTTCGCGGCTTTCGCTGCACGGCATGCACCCCTTTATGCCACGCCAAGGAGATCCAGGTCCGGTCGCTCGCGCCGGGGTGCTCGCAGCGGGACTGGTCCTTGCCGGTCCGCCCGACGCGAGGCGTTGAGTCGGGATGGGGCGTCGACCTGTCAGGTCAGATCGTCTCGCAGGTTGAGGCAGCCGCTCAGCAGGCCCCGATGGGCTCCGTCGGCCACGTCCATCCGGCACGAGAAGAAGACCAGTTGGTGGCTCTCGTACTTGTCGGTGAAGTCCTCGAAGGTGAGCGTGACCGGTACGTTGCGGTCGAACACGGGCTTGAGGAGGCGGAGGTCGATCGACGTGATGAGAAACCGCCGCCGCGCCTCTTCCCAGGGAACCCGAGGGACGTGCGACCACGCTTCATGGTGACCGTTGTAGTAGGCGAAAAGATTCGCACTCAACGCGTGGTACTCAGTGATCGCGTATAGCGCGGAACCGTGTACGAGCGGCCGATGGGGCGCTCGGGGGTCTGCGTCATGCTCCAGGTCGACGTCGTAGAGCCCCGTGTAGCGGCCGTCGCGGTGTTCGGCACGCACGGGCTTCCACGGCGTCGTCGCGAAGGTATCGGACAGGCAGCCCATCACCGTGTGGAAGGCCGGCGCGTTGGTGTCCAGGGCAGGAGTCGTATGCATGGGAAATATCCTGTTACCAGCAGCCACAGTGTGCCACTGGTGGGTGCCAGGCGGGTGGAGAAGCCCCCGCCGGATGCCTGGAAGCATTGAGACGCAACGAGACGCAGCGAGACACAACGAGACACAACGAGCTTCTGACGCCACGCCGCCGCTCTCCTGCGGGGATGGGCTTACTGCTGGCCATGGCAAATGATCCGGGCACGGGCATTCCCCGGAGGGCCGCGACTCGGGCCCATCCAACCCGCAGTGTGGGATGAATCACGGTCGTGGACTGTCACGGTTGCCTGGTGGGGCGTGTCTCGATGGGCGTCCGAGGAGAGGAGCTGGGTGTGGTGATGGGGTGCCGACGTGTGCTGGTGGTGGGGGCGGACTTTGTCGGGGTGCGGGCGGCGCACCGGATCGCTGGTGGACGGTCGACGACGGTGGTCGTGCCGTTGGTGAATGCCTGGGCTGAGATCGTCCAGCGGTTCCGCCTTCATCGGCATGCGGCGGGCATTGGGATGCCGGTCCGGGTGACCGGGGAGCTGGTCCGCCGGTCCGCGGCGTGGCGCCTGCGCCCCGGTCATCGCACCGGGGAACGAGTGGATGTCGGTCATGGCTGAGGACGCCTTCACCGAGCACCGTCCACTGCTGTTCACCATCGCCTACGAGATGCTGGGCAGCGCCGCCGACGCCGAGGACGTGCTGCAGGAGAGCTATCTGCGGTGGAGCGCGGTCGATCCCACCACGGTCGAGCATCCGCGCGCCTACCTCGTCCGAGTCGTAACCCGGCAGGCCCTCAACCACCTGCGCGCAGTCAAGGCACGGCGCGAGGACTACATCGGCACGTGGCTGCCCGAGCCGATCCGCACCGCACCCGAGGTGAGCGAAGACGCGATCCTGGCCGAGTCGGTGTCGATGGCCATGATGCTCGTCCTGGAGACGCTGAACCCGACCGAGCGCGCGGTGTTCGTGCTGCACGACGTGTTCGGCTACACCCACGGCGAGATCGCCGCCTCGATCGGGAAGACCGAGGTCACCGTCCGGCAGATCGCCCACCGCGCACGCCGGCACGTCCACGCGCGGCGTCGCCGCTTCGAACCCGACTCCGATGCCACCCGGGACATCGTCCAACGGTTCCTGCTCGCGGCGACGACCGGCGAGGTCCAGGCGTTGATGGACCTGATGGCGCCCGATGTCGTACAGATCTCCGACGGCGGCGGGAAGGTGTCTGCCGCCCGCCGCCCGATCACCGGCCGCGACGACGTCGCCCGGTTCACCCTCGGCGTGGCCCGTACCAGCATCACCGAGGCCACCCACATCGAGCACGCCACCTACAACGGCATGCCCGCGGCACGCTGCCTCACAGGCGGTGAACTCGACTGGCTGCTCGCCTTCGAGATCCACGACGGACAGATCACCGGCCTCTATGTCATGCGCAACCCGGACAAGCTGCACCGTGCCCATACGGTGCGCACACTCGACAGAGGAGAACACCAGCCATGGAAACCATGACCGTTGAACGCGTTATCGACGCTCCGATTGACGACGTGTTCGCCTGGCTCACCACCACGACCAACTACACGCGCTCACCCCTGGTGTTGCGCTGCCGCCTGACCCGGCGCGGCGAGACCGCGCCCTACGGCGTCGGCGCGGTGCGCAATCACCTCTGGCTGATCGGCTGGTTCCGGGAACGCATCACCCATTACGACCCGCCGTACGCCACCGAGTACGTCGTCGAGCGCAGTCTGCCGCCGTCCAGGCACGAACTCGGCCGCATGACGTTCACCGAGGTCGACGGCGGAACCCAGGTGCGCTGGATCACCCGCGCCGAGATCCCCGTCCCCTTGCTCGGAACCCTCCTCACCCGGTTCCTCGCGCGGCCCGTTATCACCCGCACTTTCGGCAACATCCTCGACGCCGCCAACACCGCACTGACCCAACATCCCCAGTTGGGGCCGAACAAGCCGACCACGCACGTGCCAACGAGCGGAAGCGAGCCCCGATGACCGTACGGATCCCTCGGCGAGACCGAAGGTTCAGAGCGTTCGTTGGTTGGTAGGTGCTGTTGCCCGGCCGTGGACGGTGCGTCTCACGGCCGACAGCACATGGCCGAGAGGGCCGTTGCCACATCTGTGACCGCCCTGTCACTGTTCACCATGCGGACTGGCGATCAACGAGAACGACAGCGGCCTGGACACGGACATGAAGGCTGTACTGGAGCGCGTCGCACCGCATAGCAGCAACCATTACTACGCTCACGACAAAGAGCGCACCCCCGCCGAGAGGGCAGTCCACGGCGAACGCGACAACGGCCACTCCCACGCTCGCGCCATGGTCGCCACCCACCCCGAGCTGACCATCCCCATCACGGCAAGCAAGCTGTACCTGGGCCAATGGCAAGCGATCATGTTGGCCGAGTTCGACGGACCACGCACGCGAGAGCTGCTGGTCCGCGTTCACCGGGCCTGATGCTGTCCTGCGATTGATCCTTGGTTGTGCCTGGTTCAGCAGCCAGGCACTTGCCTGTCCGGCGAGGCCGAGATCACCGTGTTTCGCTTTTCGCTTCCGGCTCCCAGGGGGCAGGATCACCCGCCTGGGAGCCGGACGAAGGCGGAGCTCCTACTGGAGCATGCCCTCGATGAGTTCCGTGTTCACCGAGGAGACGCCGGTCGTGGTGATGCCGGACGACGTGCCGGGGAGGCGGAGCGAGCCGTCGACGTTGCCGGTGATGAACAGGTCGGCGTGGCCGTCACGGTCGGTGTCGCGGAGGCGGACCGTGAAGCCGAAGCAGTCATTCCACGCGACGGAGCCCGGCACGCCGGGGGTGTTGCGGGCGAACCACTGGGAACCGGTGCCGGTGATGCCGTTCGCGCTGCCGCGCAGGACGTGGACGCCTCCCTCGGTCGTCTGCGCGCTGATCTTCTCTCCGTAGGCGCCGATTGCCAGGTCCTGGTAGCCGTCGCCGTTGACGTCGGCGGCCGAGACGGAGGAGCCGAACAGGTCGCCGCTCTCGGGTGTGCCGGCGACGCCGCTGGTGGCCTGGGTGATGCGGGCGCTGGTGGCGGGACCGGTGGGGGAGCCGTACCAGAGCGTTACCCGGCCCTGGTCATTGCCGTACATCTGGGTGCCGACGGCGAGATCCCCGTAGCCGTCCTTGTTGAAGTCGGCGATCACTTCTGCCGCTGCGCCGTCGTCCGCGTAGTTCGTGACGAGGCGCAGGGTCTTGCCCGAGGTCAGTGTGGAGCCGCCGTTGATGAACCAGGCGTCCGCTCCGAAGTTGTTCGGTTCGTCGACGAGCCCGACGATCACCAGATCGGTCTTGCCGTCACCGTTCATGTTGCCGGCGACCAGGGACCTGGAGGTGAAGTCCGACGACGACTTGTCGAGGGTGGAAACCGAGCCGGCCACGCCGGAAGGCGTGATGGACCCGCGGTAGACGTAGGTCTTACCCGCGCTGATCGCGGCGAGGTCCTTCTTGCCGTCCCCGTTGAAGTCTCCGACGGCGAGGTCCCGGCCGAAGAAGCCGTTGGACTGCTTGGCGCCCATATTGGGGATCGACGTGCCGCCGGAGAGGCCGCCCGCACTTCCCCACAGGATGGTGACGGAGCCCTGTTCCGTAAGCCCGTTGACGTCCTCGCCGTACGCCGTCACCGCCAGGTCAGCGTAGCCGTCGGCGTTGAAGTCGGCGGGGGCCATGACCCCGCCGAAGAGGTCGCCGTCCTCGTCGGCACCGGGGACGCCGGGGCTGGACTGGTCGATCACCTCGGTCTGGGTGCCGGGCCCGTTGGCGGTGCCGAAGGTGACCAGGACGCCACCGCCCGGGCTGTGGCCGGGCGAGTAGGTGGCGTAGTCGCGGTAGCCGTCGCCGTTGAAGTCGTCCGCGTACTTCGCGGCGGCCGCGTTCGCGGTGGGTGCCGCTGTGACGACGGGGACGAGGGCCGCCACGAGGAGCGCCGCGCAGGCTGCGGGGCGAATGCGCATGAAATATCTCTCCGATGTTCCGTGTGACCGCCCATGTGCCCGGCGATGCGATGCCTCCGGGACACGGGACGGTTGATGAACAGGAGACAGCGGGGGAGGGGGAAAGGTTGCAGGGGAGGGGAAAGAATTTGTTGGGGTTGAGGTAGGGGTTGAGGTAGGGGTTGGGGTTGGGTTCTGTTTCGGCGTTGGGTTCGGGACTCCTGACCGGGACCGGGGCTCGAGCTGGGCTGGGACTGTGGACGAACCGGGGTGTGCCGGGATGTGCTGAGATGAGCCGCTGCATGCGATCAGCGCTATACGCGACGCACGCGTGCTGTGCGCGGTCGCTACGGGCCTGCGATCGTTGCGGGCCCTCCGCCCGAATCTAGTACTGGTCTACGGGCCTACTGGCCTACTGGTCATTGGGAACTTCAGACGCCTCTGCGCCCCTCGCGTCGATTGACTTCTTCGCGCAGCTACGAGCAACGGTGTCGGCGAAGGCCCGGGCGAGCGGAGGCAACGCGTCCCAGCGGCGTACGGCCCAGCCGACCGACAAGGGTGGCAACGCCGGAATGGGGACGAGACGCAGCGCTCCGTCATTGACGGACGCGGGCAGGCCCGGCACGGCGGGTACGACGGCGTGGCCCAGGCCGAGTTCGGCGAGCAGCAGGGCCGTGTCCCAGTCGGCGACGCTTGTGTCGGAGCCGGCCCTGATGCCCAGCTCGGCGAAGGCTTCGTCCAGCCGACCGCCGGAGGTGGAGTTCGGCGGCAGTCGGACGAGGTGGATGTCGGGCAGGTCGGACACGTCGATGTGCGAGCGTGTGGCGAGTGGGTCGTCTACCTGGGCGGCGAGCACCCAGGGCAGGTCGACGACGGGCCGTTGCTCGATCCCGCGTACCGCGCCGCCGATGGTGATCCAGGCCAGGTCCAGGTCGCTGGAAAGGAGAGCGTCGAAGCAGCCGCGGCTGGAGGTCTCGGTCTGGAACTCCAGGCTCACCTTGGGAAAGCGCCGGCGGAAGGAGACGATCGCCTCGGCCATGAAGTGCCGCACGGTCGTCCCGCCGGTGGTGATCCGTACCGAACCGCTGTGCCCGTTGACGAGGTCCCCGAGGCGGCGCAGCGCGAGGTCGAGCCCGGCGATTCCGTCGGTGGCGGCTTCGCACAGGATGCGCCCCGCCGTTGTGGGCACGACCCCGCGGGGCTGGCGCTCCAGCAGGCTCGCACCGGTCTCCCGTTCCAATCGCTTGACGTGCTGGCTTACCGCCGACTGCGTACAAGTCAGATCCCGGGCCACGGCACTGAGGCTTCCGGCCCGGCACACTGCCACGAACACGCGCAGGTCATCCAAAGTCATCTACCCAAGCTACAGCTTGGAGTTGGCGAGAAAACTCAAGGATTGACTGGGGTATGCCGGGGCGGCGAAGCTCATTGCAGGGCCAGGCGGCAACCCGTCCGGTGCCTTTCGCGCGGATCCGGACCGGGCGAAGGCGTCGTACGGGTGCCGACCTGCCACTCACCGAAAGGACGCCAGCTCGTGACCGCTCCCTCTGCTGCGGCCGACCAGGCCGTCACGCTGCTGCGCCAACTCGGGGCCGGCGGCATCGTCCACCCCGGCGGTACTCTCCTCGCCCACCTTCAGCGCGTGCAGGCTCAGCTCGCCGGATGGAAAGCTCGCCCTGCCCTCCAACTGGCGGGTCTGTGCCACGCGTTCTACGGCACCGACGGCTTCCCCACAGCGTTGCTGACGCTCGACCGCCGTACTGATCTCGCAGCCGTGATCGGTACCGAGGCCGAAGCCATCGTGTACCTCTACGCTTCATGTGACCGAGGGGCCACCTACCCGACCCTCGGCCAGGCCGATGCCGCATTCCGTGACAGGTTCACCGGCCGTGCGTACGCGCCGACAGCGCAATCGTGCCGGGACTTCGCCGAGTTGTCGGCCGCCAACGAACTCGACCTGGCCCGCGCCGATCCCGCCTTCGTCGGGAAGTGGGGATCCGAGCTCCTAGCCCTGTTCGCCCGGTTGCGGCACCTGCTCAGCGACGCTGCTTGGCTCGACGGCCGAACGCTGCTGACCGCCTCTTCGCAGATGCCTCCCCATTGAAGGAACGCAGCGCACGCTCTGACGTGGACCCTGACAGCCGGAATTGACGGACGAAACCCCACAACCGAAGGGCCCTCACCGTGACCACCCCTCTCGCACCACCCGGCGAAACCCCCTCCCACCCCTGGACGGTGGCTGTCCTCGGCCCCGGTGGAGTCGGTGGACTGCTGGCCGCGCTGTTGGCCCGTGCAGGCCAACGGGTGATCTGCCTCGCAGGCACGACCACGGCCGCCGCCCTGCGCAAGGACGGGCTCCACGTGCGCAGCGCGCAGTTCGGCGACTTCACCACACCGGTGGAGGCGGACACCGAACTGCGGGAGCCGGTCGATCTGTGCCTGGTGACGGTCAAGAACACCCACTTGGACGCGGCCCTGGAGAGAGTCCCGAGCGGGATGCTCGACGGCGGACTTGTCCTGCCGCTCCTCAACGGTGTCGAGCATCCCGCCAGACTGCGCCGACACTTGGGGGAACGCCAGGTGGTGGCGGGCGTCATCCGGGTCGAGTCAACTCGTATTGCCCCAGGGCGCATTGAACATGGCAGCCCCTTCACCGAGATCGACCTCGCCGGAACCGCCGAACGGCTCGGGGGACTGGCAGGGACCCTCCAGGCCGCAGGGGTGACCACCCGCGTGGTGGGGGACGAGGCAACGCTGCTCTGGACCAAACTGGCCTTCCTCGCACCGTTCGCCCTGCTCACCACGCGCTACGGGCTCGCAATCGGCAAGGTGCGCGCCGAGCACCGCGAGGAACTGGCTGCCCTCCTCCAGGAGGCAGCCGCCGTCAGCGAAGCCTGTGGCGCACCCGTCGATGTCGCGAAGATTCTGGCGCTGTACGAGGCGTTCCCGTCGGACGCCAAGTCGTCGATGCAGCGGGACGCCGAGGCCGGACGCCCACCGGAGTTGGACGCCATCGGCGGCGCACTCCTCCGAGCCGCTCAACGGCACGGCGTGGATGTCCCCGTCGCCGCAGGACTCATGGCGGACCTGGGCTGGCACCCGCGTGGTCAGTGAGTGGCCGCCTCGGCCGCCAGTGACCCCGCCTGCGCGGGAAGTGGAGCGGTCAGAGGCTCACGAGCCTGGCCATGACTGGGCTCACTGCCGGGCTCATGGCCAGACTCATGACCGGGCCCACGACCGGGGTGTCATGGCCAGACTCATGACCGGCTCATGACCAGGGTCGGAACAAGGCTCAGAGGTCGGCGGCAGGGGCGAGCCGCGGGACGGCCCAGCCCCACCGCCGCGCCCAGCGACAGCGTCCCGGCAGCGACCACCAGCGCGCCCAACAGCATCCAACGGGGAACGCGACCACCCCACCGGCTGATGGTCGCCAGGCCCAAGAACCACGGTCATCAGGCCAAGCACGGCATTGTCCGCCTGGGCGAGCGCCGGATGTTCGAAAGGCCAGAACGAGGGGGGCGTGCCCCTGGCCGGTGCCCACGTCCAGGACGTCGATGCCCTCGCGCAGTCGTTCGGTGAGGCCCGGGGCCAGTGGGACGATCGTGTCGACGAGGGCCACGTCGTACACCCGGGCGGTCTCCTCGGCCTGGAGGGCCTGGAAGCGGGGGTACGCCGAGTACGGGACGCCGCCACCGTCCCGGAAGGACGCGACCACCTGCTGCTCGACCTCGCCCATCAGCGCGATGTACTGCATGAGCCCGGCGAGGTTTTCGGGGCCGGCGGCGGTGGTGAGCGAGGCGGCGTGCTCGGGGGGGGGCAGCGCGTACGTCGCGCCGTCCGGCTCGTACTCCACGACGCCCCCGACGACCATGCCGCCGAGCCATTCGCGGACGTACCGCTCGTCGAGGTTCGCCGCCTTGGCGACGTCGTCGCTGGTGGAGGGCGGCAGCGTGCTCATGGTCTCGTACAGGCCGGTCTGATGGCCGACGCCGATCAGGAGGGCCAGCCCTCCCTTGTTGAGCACGTCGACCATGAGGACGGCGAACGCTTCCTGCCGTGCGGGGTCCGGTGCCATGACGTCTCCCCTGAATGGCGTGTTTTGCTCTCCTTTGTCACGTTACGCCGTGATCGTGATCGAGGACCTTACGGAGCGGTGACGGCCGGCCGGACCGGCAGGCTCAGTCAGTCAGTCAGTCAGCCAGCCAGGGCCTGGCCAGTCGAAGGTGATGTGCTCTGGGCTGGCCGTCCCGACCTCGCCGGAGAGGCGAACCGGCCACAGGGCGGCCACAGACACCACATGGCGGAGAAACAGGCCGGCCTGGACTATTTGTCCAGGTCAGCCCCGCTGCCGGGGAACGAGCCGGCCCGGACCGCCTCTCGGGGTCAGTAGTTCGGCTGCTCGGGGTCAGTTCGGCTGCCGACGGGCCTGTTTCACCTCGCGGTCGATTGCCCAGGCGTCCGCTACGGGGCCCACGTGCCCGAGCTTGTCGGGGTTGATCACCGAGCGGATCGTCTGGATCTGCCCGTCGAGCACATCGAGCGCCAGAGTGTGGAGCACCTTGCCGTCCCGGTCGCGGAAGATCGCGCCCGGCTGGCCGTTGACCTCGTGCGGCTCGAACGTCACGTCGATCCGGGCCAACAGAGGGAAGACCGAGGCAAGCAGCCGGGCCACGTTCTGGGCGCCGATGACGGCCCTGGCAAGCTGCGGGGCCTTTCCGCCGCCGTCTCCGACCATCGACACGTCGGCGGCCAGCAGATCCTGCAACCCGCCCACATCGCCGTCCTTCAGCGCGTCGAAGAACCGCGTCGCCAGCTCCTGCCGCTCCTGCCGGTCCGCTTCGAACCGCGGCCGCCCGGCTTCCATATGCCGCCGCGCCCGTACCAGCAACTGCCGGCACGCCGCCTCCGAACGCCCCACCGCCGCGGCGACCTCGTCGAACCCGAAGCCGAACACCTCCCGCAGCACGAACACCGCCCGCTCCAGCGGGCTCAGCCGCTCCAGCAACAGCAGCGCCGCCATCGACACCGAGTCGGCCAGCTCCACCGACCGCGCCGGATCCTCATACGGATCGCTCAGCAGCGGCTCGGGGAACCACGGGCCGACGTACTCCTCCCGGCGCACCCGCGCGGAGCGCAGTACATCGATCGAGATCCGTGTGACCGCTGCCGACAGAAACGCCTTGGTCGACGTGGGCCGCGTCGCCGAGCCGTCGAAGCGCAGCCAGGTCTCCTGCACCGCGTCCTCGGCCTCACCCACACTGCCCAGAATCCGATAGGCGATCGAAAACAGCAGCGGCCGCAGCTCCTCGAACTCCTCGACCTTGCTCACGCCGAATCCCCTCCCCCCGACGCCCCTCCGCCCGGCCGTAGTTGCCGGCGTAAGCGTCATCTTCTGGTGATCATTCGGACCACCGGCTGGCCAGAGTAACGCCCCGAGTCCAGTGGCCCGGAGCCCGTGGGTAACGTCCCCGAGCCCGGGGCCCGGCGCCCCCAGCCGGGCCCCGGGCCAGTCGCTGATGCCTCTCAGTGGAACTGTCCGGGCTTGTAGTCGCCGGCCGGCTGCTGGGTGATGACGTTCAGTCGGTTGGCCATGTTCATGAAGGAGACCAGAGTTACCAGAGCGGTGAGCTGCTCCTCGTCGTAGTGCGTGGCGGCGTGCGCCCACACCTCGTCACTCACCCCACCTGCCCCATCCGCGACCCGGGTCCCCTCCTCCGCCAACTCCAGCGCGGCGCGCTCGGCCTCGGTGAAGACCGTGGCCTCCCGCCACGCCACGACCAGGTTCAGCCGCACCGAGGTCTCGCCGGCAGCGGCGGCCTCCTTGGTGTGCATGTCGATGCAGGCGGCGCAGCCGTTGATCTGGCTCACGCGCAGCGCCACCAGCTCCTGAGTCGCGGCCGGCAGCGGCGAGTCCTTGAGTACCTTGCCCGCCGCCATGAAGTGCTTGAGGATCTTGCCGGCGGTCGGGCTGGCGAAGTAGTTCAGTCGCGCGTCCATGGTGTGCTCCTCTGCGGTCGTCAGTGGCTACACCCCTTGAGACGGGGTAGCCCGACCCCCTGTGACATGGACGAATGTGACCTGCGTCTCCCATCCGTCGGTGCGCGTCCTGACCTGCCGCAGAATGGCCGTACTCGTACTCGTACTCGAACTCGAACTGGTACTGGTACTGGTACGCCACAGCCTCCTCAAGCCCCCGTGCCCTGGGCAAAGCGGTCACCACGTGCCTCTCGGATCCCGCGCCGTGGCCCCGGTGGCGGGACGCGACGCTCTCCGCCCTACGAGGCAAGGCCCGGCTCAGCCTGATCTCGCCACCACCGCCCCCAGACCGACACCACTCGCCGTCCACGGCTGTTGCGCTTGGTGCGGGGCCGAGTGGATTTGAACCCCGACCATTGCTCCTGGTCACTTAAGCCCGACCATTGTTCCTGGTCAGCGGCGCTCATTGGTCTTTCTGCTGAGGGAGTTGAGCGTTCATGGTCGGGAAAGCACATTGCCCCTAGGTGAGTTGAAGGATTGGATTGCCAAGGTCAAGAAAGGGCGAGGTTGCTCCCCGGCGTTGAGAAGGGGGGCGGGCGATATGGGGTCGCATCACGGCATTGACCTGGACGAACACCGGCTGGCCCGACTGTCGGAGGCCGTCCGGCTCCTCCTGGAGGTCGCCGTCGTGCTGGACCGGCCCGCAACTGGTACAGAAGGAAGCCAATGACATCCATGCTCGACGGTTGCACGCCCTGGCCCGAGGAGTTCGTCGACCGCTACTGGACGGCGGGGCACTGGCGCGGCTATACGTTGGACAACCTGCTGCGTGACTGGGCCCTGCAGTACGGACCGCGAACCGCGCTCGTGCAGGGCGGCACCCGCATCACCTACGCGGCCCTGAACCGGCGCGTGGAGCGCATGGCCGCCGGATTCCACCTGCGCGGCCTCCGGCCCGGGCAACGGGTCGTCGTCCAACTACCGAACGTTCCCGAGTTCGTCATCACCGTCTTCGCGCTGATGCGCCTCGGCGCGGTCCCTGTGCTCTGCCCGGTCCCGCACCGCGCGTCCCAGGTGTCCCACCTCGTGCGGGTCACCCAGTCCGTCGGCTACGTCGGTCCTTCGACCTACCAGGGCTTCGACCACACGGCGATGGCCGCAGACATCGCGGCTCAAGGGCCCTTCCTACGGCGGGTGTTCACCCTTGAGGCGCCCGGCGCCTCGTCTCCGTACGGCGGCCTTACGACCGACCCGTCGGGCTGCCACTACTTCCCGCTGGGCTCCATCGACGCCCCGCCCGGGCCGGTACTTTCGCGGAGCGCTGACCAGGTGGCTTTTTTCCTGCTCTCCGGCGATACCACCACGGAGCCCAGGCTCGTTCCGCGCAGCCACAACGACTACGCATACCAGGCGCGGGCCGCCGCCGAGCTGGTCTCGCTCACCGAGAACGACGTGTATCTCGCCGCGCTAGCCGCCGAGTTCAACCTCACCTTCGGCTGCCCCGGCATCGTCGGCACTCTCTCCGTCGGCGGCACCGTCGTCCTGGCCGAGAATCCGGAACCCGCCGAATGCCTTCCAGTCATCGGACGGGAGCGGGTCACCATCACCTCGGTGGAGCCCGCCGTCGCCCGGCTCTGGATCGACGCACTTCCCACGGCCCAGGCCGACTTGAGCAGTCTGCGCCTCGTGCAGATCGGCGGCGCGCCCTTGCACCGGGCGACCGCCGAACGGATCGGCCCCGCATCGGGCTGCCGCCTGCAGCAGGTCTTCGGCAGGGCTGAGGGGCTGCTCACTCTCACCCGGCCCGCCGATCCGGACGAGACCGTACTCACCACGCAGGGCCGCCCGCTCTCGCCCGACGATGAGATCCGCATTGTCGACGTCGACGGCAAGGACGTGCCCGAGGGGGAGCCCGGCGAACTCCTCGCCCGCGGTCCGTACACCGTGCGAGGCTACTACCGGGCGCCCGACCACAACGCACGCTCCTTCACCACCGACGGCTACTTCCGCACCGGCAACCTCGCGCGGCGCACCCCGGACGGCAACCTGGTGGTGACCGGCCGCCTCAAGGACATCCGCGCGGCGGACTGACCCCGAAGATCCCTCTGGCCTGTGACGGGCAGGCTGACCTGTGAGGGGCAAGGGCCGACCGCCGGCCTTCACGATCACCGCTGGCTACGGCAACGAATGCACCCACTTCGAACAGGTCATGGCCCGCATCAGCGTCAGCCGGTGCGGGCCCGGGCGGCCCCGGAGCCGTGCTCCCATGATTTGCATGGACCCACCCCGCTACGGGTTTGCGGCCCTCCCCGCCGACGAGCACGTCAAAGCGTTCCGTGCCCTTGTTGCGGTGTTCTCCGTCGCGGACACCCGCCGCAGGCACATCTACTGCAAAGGCACCTGCGGACACGCGTGGCACAACTTGCTTTCCTCAGTTGAGAGTTCGTAACGGCGACGGCACAACGACCCAAGCGAGGCACGCCGGGAAGTTGCCTGCGGATCATCTGATCGTTTGTTGATGTGGTTCGGACCGTGGAAAGGCGTTCACAACCGGCTGCGGCCCTGGGCCGCCCACGGCACCTGGGAGAGAGTGTTCACCGCTCTGCTGGCCCAAGCGGCCGGTCGGGGCGCCTCGGATGCGTGGGAGGCGTCCCGGCCGACAACGGTGGACGCGGCCTGCCGACAACGGTGCATACGGCCCGCCCAATCGGGCGCCGACAACTGCCTGCTCAGCCGACGGGGGCGCCGAACCACCGTGGCAGCCGGCTGAGCAGATCCTGCTGATCTTCACCGACCCACGCCACGTGGCCGTCGGGCCGCAGCAGCACCGCGGGCACGTCCAGTTCCTCGCTGACGTCGACGACGTGATCGATCCGGTCGGCCCACCCGTCGACCGAAAGTCGGCCGGTCTGGTCGAGCAGCAGCCCGCGGCCGCCGTGCATCAGCTCGTAGAGGCGGCCTCGCTTCAGCGCCACGTCCCGCATCCGACTGCCGAGCAGTTCGTGGCCCTCGCCGAAGTCGTAGCGGACCCCGACCGCTGTGATCATCTCGGTCACGTACCGGTTCACCTCCTCGAAGTCCATCAGCGTCGAGAACAGCTCCCGCAGCGCGGTCGCACCCGGATCGGTGCCCAGCAGCGTGATCTGCGCGCGGGTGTTGTCCAGCACGCGGGCGCCCACCGGGTGGCGTTCGGCGTGGTAGCTGTCCAACAGATCGTCCGGCGCCCAGCCGTTGACCGCGGCGGCCAGCTTCCAGCCGAGGTTGAACGCGTCCTGCACGCCGAGGTTGAGCCCCTGCCCGCCGGTCGGCGGGTGGACGTGCGCCGCGTCGCCGGCCAGCAGCACCCGGCCGACCCGGTAGCGCTCGGCCTGCCGGGTGGCGTCGCCGAACCGGGACAGCCAACGCGGCGAGTGCACGCCGAAGTCGGTGCCCGCGAACGCCCGCAGTTGCTTCTTGAACTCGTCGAGGGTGGGAGCCGTCGCGCGGTCCTCGGCCACGCCGTCGGCGGGCACGATGACGCGGCACACCCCGTCCTCGCTGGGACTGACGCCGAACCGCAGTTGGGTCTTGCGGACCTCCTCGACGACGGCGGCAATCGTCGCCGGATCCTCGGTCACCTCCATTTCCCCCAGAAGCGTCTCGACCTTGGCGGGCTCGCCGGGGAAACCGACGCCGAGCAGTTGGCGCACCACACTGCGGCCGCCGTCGCACCCGACGACGTAGCGCGAGCGGAGCTGCGTGCCTCCCGCACCGGCTACGCCCTCCTCGGCGGGGGTGCCCCCACTCGCCAGCTCGACGGTCACCCCGTCCTCGTCCTGGCTCAGCCCGACGACCTCGCAGCCGCGCCGGATCTCGGTACCGAGTTCGACGGCGCGCTCGTTGAGCAGCCGCTCGGTGACCGGCTGCGGGGTGGCGACACCGTAGGGGTGCGCGGTGTCCAGCTTGTCCGGCCACGGCTTCATGATGCCGCCGAAGAGACCGCCGACCTGGAACTTCTCACTGACCGCGAGGAACCGGTCCAGCAGACCGCGCTGGTCCATCATTTCCACGCTGCGCGCGTGCAGGCCCTGTCCGCGGGACTGCTCGGTCGGCTTGGTCAACTTCTCCAGCACGACCACGTGCACACCATGCAGCCGCAGCTCGGCGGCCAGCATCAAGCCGGTCGGTCCGCCGCCGACCACGATCACGTCAATCACGAAATCCCCCATTGGTAAGTTTGAATTTCGGCCAGCCCCTCCGCGCGGTCCTCGCGGCGCGCACACCCGCATTCCGCGCCGAGCGTCCGCAATGCGACGGCGAGTCCCCTGTCGATTCGACGTCCCCGTGCGACGACCCAACGTCGACAGCCGTCGACAAGAACCGCACACAGATTTCGCGGATCTCCTGTTTCCGCAGGTCCTGGGCTTGGTCGGCAATTCTGCGGCACGACCCGGGCCTTGCCGCAAGCCCCCTGGTGCGGTATATGTTGAGAGTGGCAAGGAGTGGTTGCTCTCCTTGCCTTTTTTCTTGCCTTTTTCCGTCCGTCGAGAGGGCCGCGATTCTCGTGGGGCAGCGGGGTTCCTACCGGCCTGTCGTGGCCTCGGCGTACTTCTTGATGAGTTCGTAGGAGCGTATGCGGTCGCCGAGGTCGTAGACGGGTGTGGTCAGCATCAGTTCTTCTGCTCCGGTCTGGGCAACCAGTTCTGTAAGCCGGTGTACGACGGTCTCGGGTGTCCCGACGGCTTGCTGTGCACGGAAGCCGGCAAGCGCCTGTCGCTCCTCTGCAGTGAAGGGGTGGGTGGCCGCCTCTGCGGGCGCGGGGAAGGGGATCTCACTCAACCCTTTGAGGAGCCCGGCTTTGACGACGTCCATCGGTCCGATGCGCCACACGGCTTCTTCTGCCGTCTCGGCGCACACCGCCTCCACGCACAGCAACACCCGGGGCCGCTCGCACCAACGGGACGGGGTGAACGTCGCCCGGTAACGTTCCAACGCCGCTTGGGTGTTGTCCGGCCGGATGTGGTGGGCGAGGGCGATCGGCAAGCCGAGTCTTGCGGCGAGAGCGGCACCGGCGGTGCTGGAGGCCAGCAGCCATGGTTCCGGCAGCGGGTCGAGTGCGACTTCGTCAACCAGAAAGGACAGGATCGCGGCCACGTCGCTGTGGTATTCCGCGTCTGTCGTCGGTCCGGCCCCGCGGCGCAGCGCCCGTGCGGTGGCGTCGTCGAAGGTGCCCGGGCCGCGGCCGATACCCAGGTCGATGCGGTCCGGGTGCAAGGCAGCCAGCGTTCCGAACTGCTCCGCCAGCGTGATGGGTGCGTGGTTGGGGGCCAGTACCCCGCCCGAGCCGAGGCGGATGACCGAGGTCGAAGCGGCGGAGTGTGCGGTCAACACGACGGGTGGGAACGCGCCGATCGCTGGCGAGTGGTGATGCTCGGCGTACCAGATCCGGTGGTAGCCCAGTTGTTCCACTCCCTGGGCGAAGGCGGTCGAGTCGCGCAGGGTGTCCACGGCGCGGGCGCCTGTTTGGACCATCGCGACTTCCAGCGCTGAAAGAGGTATATCGATCATGCCGTCATCTTAGGGATCGAGTGTTCGGCAAGGGTGTGGTGATCTTCCTGTTCGGATTACGGAACTCAGGCTGGCGCGGCGAGTTGGACTGACGAGGGGTCCGCACCAGGCAGGCGTTGGGACCGGCTCGCCGCTGCCTGCCTGAGTGTCTGTCTGTCTGCCTGCCTGAGTGCCTGAGCGCCTGAGCGAGCGTGTGTATGGGTGGCGGCGTTTGAGGTCGATGCCTCGCGCTGTCATCGGCCTGCCGTGGTCAAGTGGCCCTGGCTGTGGGGCGCTATGCTCGCCCTTGATCATCGCCGGCGGGCTGCGACGGGAGTGTCCAGCTCGTCGGGACGGGGATCCGGCCCTGTCCGTGGCGCGGCGGCCCGGCGAACTGCCGTACCGATTGGACGCCAGTCATGAGGTGGTCTCCCCCCCCCCCGCAGGAGCGATTCACGTGCGATCTGGAGCGTGTTCCAGTGAGTGCTCCGGCGCGTGATTGAGGTAGGTTGCCTGTCGGAGGTGAGCTCTGTGCCCAGTGAGAACGAGTTGTTCGGTGCTGTCGACGCGCTGCTGGAGCAGGTCGCGCAGGACGGTCTGCCGGAACCCGCCGAGCGCAAGCGGCTGCGCGAGGCGGCAGGGCTGAGCCAGGCCCAGATCGCGCAGGCGCTGGACGCGCGGCGCGAGGCGGTGGGGAGCTGGGAGAGCGGCAAGACCGAGCCGCGGGCGCCGAAGCGCGCTGCCTACGCCCGCCTCCTGGAGGGCCTTGCCGCCCGCTTCCCCCCGCCTGCCACCGAAGCGAACGCCCCCGCTCCGGCGGCGCCCGCCGCGCCCGACGCGCCCACCACGTCTGCCCCGCCGGCTGCGGCCGCTGCCTGTGACGCGCGGACCGCGTCCACCGGCCAGGTCGCTGAGACTCAGTCTCAGTCTCAGTCTCAGACTGAGACTGAGACTGAGGGCAGGACCACTCCTTCCGAGGACGCGACGCGGTCCGTCCCGGCTCCGGCGAAGGCTCCGGCCGCTCGTTCGGTGCCCGCCGCCAGGCCGTCGACGTCGCGTCGTCCGGCCGAAAGGAAGCCAACCCCGAAGGCCACCCCGAAGCCCGCCTCCGGGCCGGACGTTGCTGAGGGGCGGTTCGCGAACGGGCCGCTCGGTGTGCTGGACGGTGATGGTTCGCTGTACTGCGTCGGCGGCCTGATTCTGGACTGTCCCGCCAAGACGGTTCCTGCCCTGGTCGACTGGACGCTGTCTGAGGCGCAGTTGGGTGCGCCTCGGCTGCACCCGTCGGGCAAGGACGCCGATCCGTTGATCGTGCTGACTGCCGGGGCCGCCCAGCGTTTCGGGCTGCCGGAGGTTTTGGAGGACCGGCGTGGGCTGCGGCTGCCGGAGGACCACAAGGTGGTCAAGCAGTTGGCCCGCGCGAAGTGGCAACTGACGCGGCGCGGATTCGGGCCGTGGGCCCGCGTCTACCGGCCCGCCCAGGGCGGCCGCCGACAGTGCGTGCAGTTGGCGGTCCTGCCCTGGGGCGCGCTCGATACCCGGTCGTGGGGGAGCACCGAGCGGTTGGAGCCGGCCGGTATCGCCCGCGTGCTGGGCACCTACGCCTCGCGCGTCATCACGCCACGGGGCTCGACCGCCGTCTGCGGCCTGGAGGCGATGACGGCGCTGCGGCCGCCGACCCGCGCGGTGAAGGACGAGGCGAGCGGCGGTTGGGTGTCCGCTCCGATGCCCGGTTCGCTGACCGCGGCCGTCGACCCGGCACCGGTGGAGGCCCCGGACGAGCACCCGGTCGCCGCCGCCCTCTACCCCCGGGGCCACCAGCGCACCCCGGCTGAAGTTCTGGACGAGGAGGCGTACGAGTGGACGCGTGATCCCCAACTGCTCACCGACGCCGAGTGCACCCGTACCTTCGCGGTCGGCATCGACGTCAACACCGCCTTCCTCGCGGCGGCCAACCGCTTGGTCGTCGGGCTCGGTGCGCCGGTTCACGTCAAGGCGCCGCCGTTCGACAAGAAGACACCGGGCTCGTGGCTGGTGGACCTGTCCGGCATCGAGCTGGACCCGCGCCTGCCCAACCCGTTCACCCCGCACGGCGTGCGTCCCGACGGGCCGGCCTGGTACGCCACGCCGACCGTCGCCTACGCCCAGGAGCTCATCGACACCTACCACCTGCCGGCCACCATCCGGCCGCTGGAGGCGTGGCTCCGCCCCGAGTCCGGCCCGTATCTGGATCCTTGGTACAAGCGCGTCTCCGAGGCGTACAAGGCGACGATGGCCGACCTCGGCGTCACCTCCGACCTGTCGGAGGCGGAGTTCCTGGCGGCGATGGAACGCCACAAGGCCACCGACCCCGCCCTCGCCGCCGTGCTGTCGGCGATCAAGTCGACGGTCAAGGGCGGCATCGGCAAGCTGCGCGAGCGTCCGCAGGGCGCCCGCTACAAGTTCGGCGAGGACTGGCCCGCGCTGGAGCGGCCGACCTGGCGCCCCGACATCCGGGCCGCCGTCATCTCTGCCGCCCGCGTCAACATGCACCGCAAGATCCTCAAGACGGCGCTCGCCACCCAGCAAGCCCCGGCGCCGACGAGGGATCTCCTGCTGAGCGAAGAAGCACTGATCCCCGTCGCGCTGCTGTCGGACTGCGCCGTCTACCTCTCCGACGGCCCCAGCCCACTCGACTTCCTCCCGCGCACCGCCGACGGAAAACCTGCCCCCGGCACCTTCCGCCTCGGCGTGTCGCCGGGGATGGTGAAGCACGAGGGCACCCAAGAACTGCTGTGGGCGGTCCAGATGCTCGACGAAGGCCACAACCCCGCCCGCCACATCAAGGGCACCGACGCCGCACTCGACGGAGAGTAGGAGCACCCCGTGGGCCTCCTCGGCGACAGCCTCGACAAGGCTGAGGCGAACACCGCCACCCGCCCGATCCCGAAGTCCGCCGGCGCGCGGATGCGGTTCCTGGTCAGACAGGAGAAGGGCTCGACCAAGGCCGTGGCGCGGCTTCTGGGCATCTCGCAGCGCACCGTGGAGCGTTACCTCAAGGACCAGATCAAGCGGCCCCGCAGGGATCTCGCCGCCCGCATGGAGCGTGAGGTGCGCAAGCGCTGGCAGCCCCGCGTGCGGGAGAAGGCGAAGAAGCAGGCGGCGAGCCGGACCGGGATCGTCATCGAGACGCGGGCGAGGTTCGGGTTCACCGCCGCGCCGGGAACCACCGACGACGGGCGGATCCGGCTGATCACTCAGCACCTGCCGCCCGCCTACGCCGCCCGCCTCTTCGACGCCCAGGCCGCCGGCGCCACCGAGCAGCAGTTGCAGAACATCGCCGCCGAGGGCCTCCAGGAGATCTACTTCAAGGACAGCGGCCGCCGCGCCGACGGACTCCTGGTGGAGTTCACCGACATCGATTACGTGGAACTCGACTTCTGACCCGGCAGTTGGGAAGAGTCAGGTGCCGGCGCGTGGACGAGGAAGCGCGTCTGGTGCGGGTAGACCCGGCTCGCCACACCCTCCGGCACGTACGTTGCCGCGTCGGGCGCCGCGCGCGGGAGGAAGCGCCAGGCCCGTGCGGAGGCGTCGGTCATCCGGTCGACGCGGAAGCTGCGCCAGTCGTCGCGATCGAGGTCGTAGGCGAGGAGGTACCAGCGCCGGTCGGAGGCGACCAGGCGGTAGGGCTCGACCCGCCGCCGTCGCACCTCGCCCCCTGGGGGCACCTCCCGGGCGGAGTTCGCGGGAGCGTAGTCAGGTCCTGCCCCGGGCCGAGTTGGTAGCCGCCGCCGACACCTTGACTGGCATGCACCGGATAGCCGAGCGTGCGCAGCCGCTCGACATCACGCCGTACCGTGCGCGGCGTGACCCCGAGACGGTCGGCGAGCTCGGGGCCGGTCCAGACCTGGCGCTGCTGGAGCAGCCCGAGCAGGGTGAGCACCCGCTCCGTCGTGCCCCGCTCATCACCGCTCGCCGCATCCACGTCGCCCAGCCTGCCAGCGCTAGCGGACCGATCCTGTCCGCTATGGGTGTCAGGGTGACTCCATGGACGTAGACGTAGAGATGGACGTAGACGTAGAGGTGGACGTGGGCGTGGGCGTGGGCGGGGAGGGAGACGCAGGCGCACTCGATTTGAACGGGACGCTGCGTGAGCAGTGGGAGTTTCACTGGAACCACCAGCTCCGAGCCCGGCTGGAGGGTCTGACCGACGACGAGTACTTCTGGTCGCCGGTGCAGGATGCCTGGAGCGTGCGGCCGCGCGGCAGCTCGACGGCGCCTGTCCGGTTCGGTAGCCGGGGAGTTCACGATGGGCTACGCCCACCCCCAGCCGGTCACCTGTCCGAGGTCTGCCTGCTGCGCGACCTCTACCCGCACACGAAACCCGCCACGAACGGAGCAACCCGATGAGCCGCCACCTCCAAATCACCTTCGACGCCCACGACCCGCGGGCACTGTCGGCCTTCTGGCGCGACGTACTGGGCTATGTCCACCCCGGCCCGCCCGGAGTCGACCTGCCCGAGGACGCCGACCCGCTGGCCGCTTGGGACGACTTCCTCGCGGGGGTCGGCGTACCGGAGGAGCAGCGCAACGCGAAATCGGCCATCGAGGACCCGGCCGGGCACGGACCACGGCTGTTCTTCCAGCAGGTGCCGGAGGACAAGGTCGCCAAGAACCGCGTCCACCTCGACGTCCGCGCGGCCCCTGGACTGCAGGGCGAGGAGCGGATGGCGGCGCTGGAGGTCGAGTGCGACCGGCTCGTCGCGCTGGGAGCGACGCGGGTACGTCGCTACGAGCCCGCGCCCCCGATGAGCGCCGGCTTCATCGTGATGACCGACCCGGAGGGCAACGAGTTCTGTCTGGACTGACGGACTGACGGACTGACGCACTGGACTGACGCACTGGACTGACGCGGCTGGGCGGTTGTCGCTCCCGGCCATAGAGCGACGCAAAGTCGCAGTTCACAGGGTGCGGCGGCACCGTAGCTGCCGAGCGGGTGTTGTCTTTCTGTGGCGACTAGCGCGCGGCTCCCGTGCGGGCGGCTCCCGTGCGGGCGGCTCCCGTGCGCGCGGCCGCCTCGCGCAGGACGAGGTCGAGCAGGCCAGGGAAGCGCCGGTCCAGCTCCTCGCGCCGGAGGGAGTTGATGCGGCGCGTGCCCTCGTCCTGCTGCCGGATCACTCCGGCCTCGCGCAGCACGCGGAAGTGGCGGCTGACGGTGGACTTGCCGACCGGGAGGTCGAAGCAGCCGCAGGCCACCTCCGACTTGGCGCCGAGGGTGGTCACGATGCCCAGGCGGACGGGGTCGCTGAGGGCGTCCATCACGGTGAACAGGTCGATGTCCTGCTCGTCGGGGTGGAGCAACGGAGAAGAGGTTCGGCTGGCCACGGCCCCAGTATCCACGGACCGCTCCGAAATTTCATGTTCGCATGTGAGCGAACATGGGCTACGGTGGTGATCATCGGCCGGTGGCGCCGGCCCACACGAAGGGAACCGCCATGACCTCCTCTCTCGCATCCCCGCGGGCCTCCACGCCCACCTCCGCGTCGACCGCCCCGATCGGCGTCGGCATCGTCGGGCTCAGCGCCGGCGGCGGCTGGGCGGAGGCGGCCCACGTCCCGGCCCTCGCCGCCCTGCCCGACGCCTACGAGCTGCGCGCCCTCAGCGCCAGCAGCGCCGAGTCGGCGAAGGCGGCCGGGGGGAAGTTCGGCGTTCCGCTGGCGTTCGGCAGCGTCGAGGAGCTCGTCGCGCGGGACGAGGTGGACCTCGTGGTCGTGACCGTGAAGGTGCCGCACCACCGGGAGCTGGTCATGTCCGCGCTGGCCGCCGGGAAGACCGTGCTGAGCGAGTGGCCGCTGGGCAACGGGACCGCGGAGGCCGAGGAGATGGCCGAGTTCGCGCGGTCGCGGCAACTGCGCGGCTTCGTCGGGCTCCAGGCCCGCTCCGCGCCCCCGGTCCGCTACCTGCGCGACCTGGTCGCGGACGGCTACGTCGGGGAGGTGCTCTCCACCAGCGTCATCGCCTCGGGGCGGGTGTGGGGCGCCACGTTCGCCAACCGCAACACCTACTTGCTCGACCGTGCCAACGGCGCGACGATGCTGTCCATCCCGTTCGGCCACACCGCCGACGGACTCGCCTCGGTGCTGGGCGAGTTCACCGAGCTCAGCGCCACGACGGCCACCCGGCGCACCAAGGTCCGCCACGAGGAGACCGGGGAGTCCGCGCCGACGAACGTCGACGACCAGATCGCGGTGACCGGAACCCTCGAATCGGGCGCCGTCGCCTCCCTCCACTTCCGCGGCGGGCTCGCCCGCTCCACCAACTTCCTGTGGGAGATCAACGGAACCGAGGGAGACCTGCTCGTCACCGGCGACTCCGGACACCTCCAGTTCGGGCAGGTCACGATCCATGGCGCCCGCGGGAAGAACGCGACACTGGCCGAGCTTCCGGTCCCGGCCCGTTACGACGCGAACGTTCCCGCCCTCGCCCTCGCACGCGACACCATGGCCTACACCGTCGGCCACGCCTACGCCCAGTTGCGCGCCGACCTCGCCGAGGGCACCCACACCGTCCCCGACTTCACCCACGCCGCGCGCCGCCACCGCCTCCTCGACCACGTCCAGCGGGCGGCCATCACGGGGGAGCGCCAGCGCGTCAACGGCTAGTCGGCGGAGGTTGTGGTGCCGCGCCCGGTGAACGGGTGCGCGAGAGTGGCGGTGAGCCGCAGCCGGCCGGTGAGGGGAGCGGTGGCGGGCGAGAGGGGCGCGGTCGATACTGGTCTGGTACCCGGAGTGACCCGGCGCGGCCGACGCCGAACACGACGGACTCGCCCCACCGGTGAGGTCAGACCTCCAAACTTACGGATCAGACCTCCAAACGTACGGATCAGACCTCCAAACGTACCGATCAGACCTCCAAACGTACGGAGTAGCGGCGCAGCCACGTGTTGAGCAGCAGCGCGCACTCCATTCCGTAGCGGTCCAGGTAGTCCTCCAGGCCCGGCCCAGGGGGCGGGCTGTCGGTCATCTCCGCCGCCCACTCCCGATCGAGCAGCGCGTGCACGGGCTGGCCCTGATCGGCCATCAGGTCGGTGAACTGGGCGCGGATGGCCCGTGCGTACGCGCGGTGTGGCGTCGAGGGGTAGGGGCTCTTGCGCCGGTCGGCGACGGACGCGGGCAGCAGGTCGCGCGTGGCGGCGCGTAGCAGGCTCTTCTCGCGGCCGTCGTGCGTCTTCATGGCCCATGGGGTGTTGTGGACGTAACCGACCAGGCGGTGGTCGCAGAACGGCACCCGCGCCTCCAGGCCCGTGGCCATGGACATGCGGTCCTTCCTGTCCAGAAGCCGCGGCAGGAAGCGGGTGAGCGCGAGATGGCCCGCCTCCCGCATGCGTCGCTCCTGTACGTCGGTCACGGCGGCGACGTGTTCGACCTCGGCCACCGCCTCCCGGTAGCGGTCGCGCCGGTACGCGGCCAGGTCGAGCCGTTTGCGCAGGGCGGGGGAAAGCATCCGGTCGAGGGTGCCCGCAAAGGTCCGCCGGCCCTCCCCGAGCCACGGGAAGGTGCCGGAGGCGACCGCCTCGGGATTGTGGAACCAGGCATAGCCGCCGAAGAGTTCGTCCGCCGACTCCCCGGACAGGGCGACGGTCGAGTGTCGTCGTACGGCTTTGAACAGCAGGTAGAGCGAGGTGTCGCGTTCGGCGCGGCCGATGGGCAGGTCCCAGGCGGTGAGGGTGGAGGTGCGGTGCAGCGGATCGGCGAGGTCGGCCGCGGGCAGGACGATGTCCGTGTGGTCGGTGCGGGCGTGGGCGGCGACCGCGTGCGCGTACGGCCGGTCCGGGCTGGCGGATCCGGAGTCGCCGGGGTCCGCGAAGTCCACGGCGAAGGTGGCGAGCGGCCCCGAGCCCTGCGCCGCCAGTCGCCGGGCAGCCAGAGCCGAGAGGGCGCTGGAGTCCAGGCCGCCCGACAGGAGTGTGCAGCGCGGCACGTCGGCCACGAGCTGGCGGTCCACGATGTCGTCGAGCAACTCCCGCACGGTGTCGACCGTCCCGGCGAGGTCGTCCGTGTGCTCGGCAGCGGGCAGTGTCCAATACGGGCGCTGGTCGGACCCGTCACGCGTCACGCGCAGCACATGTCCCGGCTTGACCTCGTACATCCCCTGGTAGACCGCGTGACCGGGGGTCTTGGCGAGCGCGAACAGCTCCCGGAGGCCGTCGAGACCGACGACGGCCTCGGCCCAGGGGTGCCTGAGGATCGCCTTGCACTCGGAGCCGAAGAGCAGCCCGTCGGGGGTCGGCCAGTAGAAGAGGGGCTTGATACCCAAACGGTCGCGCACGAGGAGCAGCCGCTCCGCGCCGGTGTCCCACAAGGCGAAGCCGAACATTCCGTTGAGCCGCTCGACGAAGCGCGCAGGGCCCCACTCCAGGTAGGCGTGCAGCACGACTTCGGTGTCGCTGAGGGTCCGGAAGCGGTGGCCCAGCGCGGCCAACTCGGCCCGTAGTTCACGGTAGTTGTAGATCTCGCCGCTGTAGCTGATCACCACCGCGGGTCGGCCGGCGGACATCGGCTGGCTGCCTGTGGCGGGGTCGATGACGGCGAGCCGACGATGACCCAGGAGCGCGTGGCGGCCACTCCACAGACCCTCCGCGTCGGGCCCCCGGCAGGCCATGCTCGCCGTTATGGCCATCAGCACATCGCGGTGCGCCGTCAGGTCCCTCGCGAAGTCCACCCAGCCCGCCACACCGCACAAGTCGCGCACGCCTCCTTCGCCGGATGGACAGCCGACCGAAAATGTACGCCACAGGCGGCGACAACCGGCCGCGTTGTGGTCGGGCGGGGTGTCGGCGGCGCCGGGAAGGGCCGGCCGGATACGTGAGCGAAGAACACCTCAGACAGATCACCTCAGACAGATCCTCCAGCCCGATCCCCTGGCGAACCGTTTCCAACGGTCGGGGGCTGCCACCACGCCCTGACGCTCGTTGAACTGCTAACTCGCCCCGAAGTCAATGACATTGACCCTGCGCGGCAAGTTCAGGCCCCCCGACGCCGGCTGTTCCCGACGCCGGTCGGGCCAGGTCCGCAGGCGGTTGAAGCGCACGTGTAGGTTTTCCCCTGGGGAAGGCGATCACGCGGGGGGAAGCGATGGACATGTCGGCTGCGCGGGCCCAGGCGTACCAGCGGGTGCACGAGGAGACCCGGGCCCGACTGGCGGCGGCGGTGGGCGCAGACACCGCCGACCTTGACCGCACCGCGGGGGAGGCCGCCGACCGACTGCATGAAAGCGGGCAGGAGCCCGACTTCGAGGTCAGGTCCGCGGACTTCGCGACCGACCCGTTCTTCGTCTGCGCCGACCGTTACTGGCGCCGACGCTTCGCCGACAGCCCCTCCGCGGCCACCGCCTTGGCCTGCGCACGCTGGATCGCCGTACACACCACGGCGGGATGCCGCTCCGCCGTCCGTGAGCAGTGGACCCTGGGCAACGGCTTCATCAACCGGGCCCATCTGGAGACGCGCGAGCAGATCGACGAGGCCGCCCGAGCCCTCGCCGGCACCCCTGAGGCTGCCGACCTGGCCCTGACCGTGCTGCTCTACCACGCGGGAAAGCTCCGCGCGAACTTCGCCTTCGACGACCTGAACGCCGTCCTCACCGCCTCCGCCCTCGCCACCGCTGCCGGCCCCCACCGCAACGAGCCCGTGGTGCTGGCGCTGCGGTCCTTCGCGGCGTTCGGCAGCCGCTCCCTGACCACCGAGCACGCCCGCGAACTTCTCGACCGGGCCTGGGCGGCACCGGACCGTTCGCGGCATGTGGTGGACGTGTGCCTGAACGGGCTGGCGTTCTCCGTGCCCTTCGACGGTCAGGGCGAACTCCTGCGCCGCATGGCCCAGGAGGCGGTGGACACCCACCCCGACAACCACATGTTTCGCTTCCGCCTCGCCACAGCCCACCACCTGTGCGCCGATCACGACGAGGCCCTGCTCCACCTCGACGCCGCTCTCGCCCTGCTCGCCCAGTCAGGGGCCTTCAGCCGCGAACTGCTCCTGGAGCAGTATCTCGTCAAGCGGGACGCCATCCATGAGGCCCGACTGCGTGCCTTGCGCGAGGCTGAGCACGAGGCACGCTGGCAGCGACAGGACGCGGCCAACGCCGACCTGGAGCGCGCCATGCACCGCTCCTCCGTACGGGCTGTCGAGCTGGTCGCTGTCTTCACCTCGGCGATCGCCTTCGCGGTCGGCTCCCTCCAGGTCACCCTCAGCGGCACGCTGAAGCTGCGCGAGCGGCTGTGGCTGCTGACTGCCCAGGGAGCGGGGCTGGCCGTCTTCGCCCTGCTCATCGTCGGCGGCACCTGGCTGATCACCGGCAGACGCTCCCGCCGCTGACCACCCACGCCCCTTCAGCCCTCCACTCCCTCCACTCCCTCCTCGTCCGCCTCGTCACGGGTGCGGCGCTCGCCAACAGAGCCCTGGGGGGTGCGGACGCGCACATCAGCGCGCGGCAGCAGCGCTCGGCCGCCCCGCGTATCCGCCGCGTGCCCCCGCCGGAACGGCGCGACCCTTGACCACCGAACTTGAGGGAAAATACTCTCAGATTACGGTAAGTGATGCATTGGTCACTTTTCGCACACGTGACCGGATCGGGGCGGCCTGACCGGCGACTACGCAGCAGGTGGCGACCTCTTGGGAATGCCGCCGGGCGGCGATTCCACGCTGGGAGGGCCAATGGCTATGGGTATGTCGCGGTGGTTGGCTGCGGCCGGAATCCACGACCCGCGACTGCGGGCGAGTTACGAGTTCTGCGACCGGTTCCACCGGAGACGGCAGAGAACGATGTATGTGGGCACGTTGCTCCTCGCGCCGGCCACACGCCCCTACCTGATCGCGCTGAGCGCCTTCGCCCTCTCCACCGATGACGTAGCGGACACCGGCGATCCGGCGCTGCGGGCCGACCGGTTCACCGACTGGACCGAGGCCACCGCGGCCGACCTGGCCGCCGGCCACAGTGGCCATCCGGTACGGCATGCCCTGGCCCATACGGTGCGCACGTACGACCTGCCACTAGAGGGCCTGTCGAGGATGGTGACCGGCTGGCGTGGCGACGTCGGAGTGGCCGGCTTCGCGACGTACGCCGAGCTGCGGGCCCACATCCACGCGACCACGACCGAGTTGGCCCTGCTGAGCCTGCCGATCGTGGGGCTCCAGAAGAGCGCGGAGGAGGCCGAGCCGGCGGTCCGGGCCATCGGTGAGGCCACGCAATTGACCGAATATCTTGACGGCCTCGCCGAGGACCTGCGCAACGGGCGGTGCTACCTGCCACTGGAGGACCTGGAGCGGTTCAAGGTCACGGCCCAGGACCTCCGGGCCGGCCGGTGGTCGCCGCAGGCGGCCGCCCTGTTGGCGTTCGAGGTCGAGCGGGCCCGCGGCCTGTTCGCACGCGCTTACGAGGGTCTGGAGACGGTCCACCCTTCGGCCCGCCCTTTCTTCCGGGCCGGTACGAGCCTGTGGGCGGCGTTTCTGGACGATCTGCTCGCCGCCGGACCCGCGGTGCTGCGCGACGCGGGGCGACGGCGGTTGGGGCGCCGGCTGCGGATCGCGGGCCCGGCCTACCTGGCGGCCCGCCGCGCCTGGCGGACCACTCCCGCACCGGTGCCGATCCCCGCCCCCGCACTGCCCTGACCGGCCATCGCCGTCCTCGACCCAGGGGGTTACCCGTGTCGCAGCGATCCATACCCCGGCCACCTACCGGTCGGAGCGCGTCCGAACTCGATGACCGGCCCCGTGAGCGGAAGGGCGAGGAGATGACCGCACCCATCGGACTGTCCCAAGCGGCCATGGTGGTACGCCGGGAACTGGAGCTGCGCGGACAGGCGCGCACCGACCGGCTCGACGAGATATGCGCCCACGCGCTGCTGCCGGCCGGCAAGCTGCTGCGGCCGACGCTGCTGCTGGAGTCGGCGGAGGCGGTCGGCGGGCTGCCCGATGCGGTCCTGACCGCGGCGATCGGCTGTGAGCTGGGCCATGTGGCCAGCCTGATCCACGACGACATCATCGACGGCGACCAGACGCGCCGGGGACGGGCTTCGGTGCCGTACCGCTACGGCATGGAACAAGCCGTCGTCGCCGGTGACTTCCTGATTTTCTCGCTGTTCCACGCCCTCGCGCAGTGCCGTCACGGCGGGATCGCCGCCGACCGGATCGTGTCCACCCTGGAACTCCTCTCCACGGTGGGGATGGAGATGTGCCGGGGCGAGCAGGCCGAGTTCGGCCTCGTCGGCGACGTGGAGTGCGGCATCGAGGACTACCTGGCGATGGCCGGCCGAAAGACCGGAGCCCTGCTCCGAGGCGCCTGCGCCGCGGGGGCGCTGCTGGGTGGCGGGTGCGCCGCCTGGGTCGGTGCCCTCAGCGACTTCGGCGACCACTTGGGCGTCGCGTTCCAGATCTGCGACGACCTCCTGCCGTACGTCGCTGACGAGGCGGTAGTGGGCAAGGCCGCCACCAGCGACGTGCGCAACCGTAGGCCCACGTTGCCGGTGATCCTGGCCCACCAGGCCGCCTCGCCGGCCCATCGCGCCCGCCTGCGCCGAGCGTTGTCCGGCGCGGTGCCGGAAGCGGCGGCGTACGCCGAACTGAGGATCCTGCTGGCGCAGACCGGCGCCTTGGACCAGGCCCGGGAGATGGCCGTGGAGCAGGGCCGGCGGGCGGAGAAGAGCGTGCTGCTGCTGCCCGGCTCACCGGCCCGGGACCGGCTGCGCGGCTACGCCGAACTCGTCATCACCCCAGACGTCTGAGGCGCTGTGCCCCAGTGGCCGCGCGTCAGCGACAACCCGCCGACCACCCGTGGGCGGGCACATCTCAGGGAGGTTCACCATGTTGGAAAAGCGAAGGCCGTGGATGCGTGGGATCGCGTATCTCGGCACGCTGGGGGCGCTGGCGTTCGTCGGTGCCGCCGCGACCCAGGCCGCGGCCGCTCCGGACCGGCTTCCGCAGGCACGTGCCGCCGCCGACACCGGCACGTGCAGCGGATCGGGCTCGGCCGTGGTCCAAGACCCGCACCCGGGTCTGCACCGGGGTTTCTCGACCACTGAGGTGTTCGAGGGCGACGGGGCAACCACGTCGTGTACGAGCAACACCGCCATCGCCAAGGTGAGCGGCAGCGGCACCAGCACGCTGACCGGCACCTGCATCGACGCCACAGGAACGGCCAGCGCCAGCGGCGTCAAGTCCTTCGACTCGGCAGGCCATGTCCTGGGCCAGAGCAGCGGCACCGCCAACGTCGTCCTCGTGGCCACCGGCAACAACGGCGTCAAGCTCACGGTCAGCAGCGGCAGCATCACCTCCGGCTTCCAGAGCGGTGCCATCTTCTCCGGCGTCGCCCTCTCCGATCCGGGTGTCAATGCCGACTGCCTCCTCAACAACGGGACGCTGAGCAGCGGTTCGGGCGACGGCAGCGGGTCAGCGTCGCACTGACCGACAGCCCCGCCCCCAGGCCGTGCCGGGCGCGCCCGGCACGGCAACCACCACCCTGAGGAGCGACGTGTTCAGCACGCTTGGCCTCCGTGTTGCCCGGCGCCGTTGGCCCGTCCAGCTCGTGGCCCTGGTTCTGGTCATCGTCGCCTCGTTGGGCGCGATGGGGTTGTCCGGCCAGCTCAGCCACGGGGGCTATCTCGATCCCGGAACGGAAGCGGCCCGGGCCACTCAAGCGGTGCGGGACCGGGTCGGGTCCGGTGGCGCGGACGTTCTTGTGCTGTACCGCGGATCCGGCCTGTCGGCGTTTCACGACAGCCGGTTCCGCGCCGCGGTGGAGAAGTCCTTGGCGGGTGCGCCTGACGGCACGATCGCCTCGGTCATGACCTATTGGAACACCCAGAACGCCGCCTTGGTCTCGGCCGACCAGCACACCGCGATCGCCGCGATCATGCTCGTCGGCGCGAACGACACCCAGCGCGTGGCCGGCTACCGCGCGCTGCGGTCGGCCCTGTCCGCACCCGGGTTCCAGGTCTCCGCCACCGGCCCGATCGCCGTACTGGAGGAGATCGCCGAGCGGAGCCAACGCGACCTGCACCGCCTGGAACTCCTCGCGCTGCCCCTGGTCGCGCTCCTGCTCCTGGTGCTCTTCCGCAGTGTGGTGGCGGCGCTGCTGCCGGTTCTGGTGGGCGGCCTGACCACGGTGACCACGCTTGGCGTGATCCGCCTGGTCACCACCGTCACGGACTTCTCGGCGCCCGCGTTGGTCGGTGTGGTCGCCGTCGGCCTGGCGCTCGGCGCCGATGCCGCCCTGTTCGTGGTGAGCCGGTTCCGCGAAGAGCTCCACCGGCATCAGGGGGGCGGCCCGATCGCCATGCATGCCGTGCCCGACGCGGTCGCCGCCACGGTCGCCACCGCGGGCCGTACGGTCTTCTTCTCCGGGATGACGATCAGCGGTATCGCGCTGGCGCTGCTGTTCTTCCCCCTCGGCATCATCCGCAGCTTCGGCATCGGCGCGGCGATCGCCGCGGCCCTGGGCGCGCTCATCAGCATCACCGTACTCCCCGCTGTGCTCGCCGTGCTGGGCCACCGGGTCAACGCGCTCCGGATCGGCCGTACCCACCCCGCCGGGGGAGGGGCGGCCTGGTGGGCGCAACTGGCGCGAGCGGTGATGAAGGACCCGATCCCGTACGCCGCCGGTGTGCTCGCCGTACTGCTCTTCCTCACCCTCCCGTTCTTCCACACCCGCTTCGCCTTCCCCGACGAACAGGCCCTGCCCCCCACCGCACCGGCCCGGACCGCCACCGACGAGCTACGGCGTGACTTCGCGTTCGGCACGCTGTCCGCGGTCCAGGTGGTCACCACCTTCGCCGACCCACTGGACACCCCCCGCGGCGCCGCGGCCCTGCGGGACTGGAGCGCCCGACTCGTCACCACCCCGGGCACCAACCGGGGCCACATCACGGCGAAGGCCGGCCACACCGCCGTCATCCACATGGCCTACGAAGGGCAGGCGGACGATCCCGGCGCGGCGGACCTGGTCCGGCGCATCCGCGCGCTGCCCACACCCGCCGGCGCCCAGGTGCTGGTCGGTGGTCAGAGCGCGATGGCCACCGACACCGCCGACCGGATCCTGGACCGCCTGGGCTGGGCGCTGCTCTACGCCACCGTCGCCGCGTTCGTTCTGCTCACGGTCACCCTGCGCTCGATCGTCCTGCCGCTCAAGGCACTGGCGGTCAACGCGCTGTCGCTGGGCGCGTCATTCGGCGCCCTCACCTGGATGTTCCAAGACGGCCATCTGATGTGGTTGGTCGGCGGCACTTCCACCGGCCACATCGACCTGTTCCAACCGGTCACCATGCTGTTCATCATCATCGCCCTGGCCATGGACTATGAACTGTTCCTGCTCTGCCGCATCCGCGAGGAATACGACGCCCACGGCGACAACCCCAACGCGGTCGCGTCCGGACTCCAACGATCCGGGCCCCTCATCACCGCCGCCGCCCTGATCGTCCTGGCCGTGTTCACGGTCTTCGCCGCCAGCGATGTCACCCTCGTCAAACAGCTCTGCGTCGGCATGGCCATCGCCGTCCTGCTCGACGCCACCATCGTCCGGCTCCTCCTCGTCCCGGCCGTGATGCGCCTGCTCGGCCGCGCCAACTGGTGGCTTCCCGGGCGAAACCGGCCGGGCTCACCGGCACACCACCCGACGGCCCGTATCCCTGAACGGCGTGGTTCGTGAGGCCCGGTTCCGTGACGGACGGTGGACTTCGCAGAGGTGGGAGAACCCAACGGTGATCATTGGGTTGAGAAGCGGGTGCTGCTGGACTGGTCCTCTTACCCTGCTGAGGTGTAGGGCTGGAGGGCCGCACGAACCGGGGTGGGCATCTCCTTCTTGCTGTGCGTCTCGGGATCCACGAACACGTGTCGCACTTCGCCTTCTGCGATGAGCCGTTCACCGATCTTGAACACCGGGCGCACGATCATGCTCGTCGTTCCGAGATGGGTAAGGGGCATCTCAATATCGAGCAGCTCATCGAAGCGTGCCCCCAGGCGGTAGAGGATCCGCGCTTCTGCCACGACCAGGTCGGCTCCGCCCTCGACCGTGGACGCGTAGTCCCCGATGACTTCTCGCCACAGCTCGGTCAGGGCGACGTCGTAGTAGAAGAGGTAGTGACCGTTGAACACCATGCCTTGCTGGTCACACTCGCTGTAGCGCACGCGCAATCGGTGCGTGAACAACTTGGCCATGGCGAGATCGTAGTCGCCTCCCGTACTGATGACCGAGGCGGCGGGAGAACCGGCGACGCGTCGGGTACGCCGCGCCGGTGCGGGGTGGTGCGGGGCGGCGCGCGGGTTACCGTCGATCGCATGGACGGTGATCGCCTAGGTTGGCGCCAGTGTTTGCTCGGCGGGGCGGTGTTTGCCGTGTGCATGGCCGGCACCACGCTGCCGACCCCGCTCTACGGCCTCTACCAGGGGAAGTTCGGATTCTCCGAGTTGGTGGTGACCGTCGTGTACGCCGTGTACGCCTTCGGGGTCATCGGCGTCTTGCTCCTGGCGGGCAACGCCTCGGATGCCGTGGGAAGGCGGCCGGTGCTGCTGTCGGGCCTGGGATTCGCGGCGGCCAGCGCCGTCTGCTTCCTGGTTGCCACCGGACTGGGCTGGCTGTACGCGGGCCGGTTGTTGTCCGGGCTGTCCGCCGGCCTGTTCACCGGGGCCGCCACGGCGTACGTGATGGAAATGGCACCGTACGGTGGCGCCGCCCGGGCCACGTTCGTGGCGACCGCCGCCAACATGGGCGGCCTGGGCTGCGGTCCGCTGCTCGCCGGAGTGCTCGCGCAGTACGCCGCCTGGCCGCTGTACCTGCCGTTCGCCGTACACCTCGCGCTGGTGGCCGGCTCGGTCGCCGTCCTGCTGTGGCTTCCGGAGACCGTACGCGAGCGGCGGCCGCTGAGCGGCGTACGGCCGCAACGGCCCGGCGTTCCCCCGCAGGTGCGGGCGGTGTTCGGGCCCGCGGCGATCGCCTCGTTCGTGGGGTTCGCGTTGTTCGGGGTGTTCACGTCGGTCAGTCCGGCGTTCCTCGCGCAGTTCCTGGACGTACACAACCACGCCGTCAGCGGACTGGTCGTCGCGCTCGCCTTCTTCGCCTCGACCGCCGGGCAGCTAGCGGTCGGCCGGGTCGGGGTGACGCGGTCGCTGCCGCTGGGCTGCGCCGGGCTCCTCGCCGGGCTGGCGCTGCTCGCGGGCGCGCTGCGGTGGGATCTGCTGCCGCTGATCGTGCTGAGCGCGCTCGTCGGCGGGGCCGGGCAGGGACTGGCGTTTCGTGGTGCGCTGTCCGCGGTGGCCGCGGCGTCTCCTCCGGGCCGCCGCGCGTCAGTGATCTCGATGCTGTTCGTCGTGGCGTACGCGGGTATCTCGGTACCGGTGATCGGAGTGGGCGTCCTCGGGGCATCGATCGGCCTGAGGGCCGCGGGGCTGGTCTTCATCGCGTGCATGGCTCTCCTGGTGACGACCGCGGCCGGCTACCTGCTCCGGCGGCCGGTACGGGCGGCTGAGTGAGCCCGCGCGACGCGGTGGCCCCGTTGCGACGGTCAGCAGGGAGGAGCAGCCCGGGACCGATCTCGCCGCGAGCGGAGCAGTCGGAGCCGCAAGGGGCGGGAGGGCGGCGGCCGTTGGTGCTGCACACCCACCCACAGCCCTTGAAGCGGTGGCGATGCGTGGGGGCGGAACCGGGGCCTCTACGGGGTCTGCACTCTCAAGGATTTCGGTAGTCCGCGGACATGCTCCAGCGTCGCCCCATGGAGATCGACGTCCGAGAGATTCGCCCCCGTCAGGTCCGCGCCGCTGAGGTCGGCGTCCGTGAGGTCGGCGTCTGTCAGGTTCGCGCCCGAGAGTTTCGCCTCGGTGAGGTCCGCGCCGGTGAGGTTCGCCCCGGAGAAGTCAGCGTTACGCAGGTCCGCTCGGTAGAGGTCCGCATGAGTCAGTTTGGCGTCGGTGAACTGTGCTTTACTCGCCCGGACATCACTCAGAGTGCCTCGATCGATGTCAGCCTTGGCGAGGTTGGCGCCCTCCACGTTCGCGTCGTTGAGGTCGGCATGGCCGAGGGACGTTTCCTCAAGGACCGCGTGTTCCAGTACGGCCGAGCTGAGGACCGCGTGTCCCAGGTCCGCGCTGCTGAGGTCCGCACCGCTGAAGTCGGCCTCGGAGAAGTTGATGCCGACGACCCTCTGGTGGACGTCGTCCCACACACCGAGGTCGCCCATCCCGCGGAGAGAGACGCGTGCGAGATCGAGGTCTCTCCTGCCTTGGCCCCTCCTGCCGTCGTGTTCGGGTTGGCGGTTGGCCAGCACGGTCATCGCCACCTGGGTGTCAGTGGTCGGCTTGCCGGCCGTCGGGGCCGCCTTCGTGCCGCCGGACGGGGGACGGGCGTGTTCCCGTACATACGCGGCCACGACCGAGACGATGGTGGGTTGGTCTCGCGGGGAGTCCTGCATGATGCGCTCCAAGGCGTAAAGCCCTCCCACGCGAACGTCCAAGGACGGCGATGACAGATTGTGGATGGCGGCGTTGAACCTGTTGGTGATCTGACCGTGTTCGGCGATCTCCAGCTGTTTGCTGGCCTGGCTCACCGATGCCCAGGTGAAGAGCAGGGCGGCCATCGCGGCTAGACCGGGCAGGACGGATGCCGTCAATGCGAGCAACTGCAGGTGATTGCCGGCCCCGATACCGCCGCTCGCGCTGTGTCGGCGGCTCCTGCGTCGTTGCTGTTGTCCCCCGGCACGCCGGTGCGCAATGCGGCGAAGTCGCCTGATGTCAGGGTGTCTGCTCACTCCTCCATCGCACACCACAGCGGTGGGAACGAGGAAGACGCCACGCTTGTGGTGTTCCCGTAGGTGTGGGCTCCCGCCCGGTTCCGGGGTTGAGGAACCAGCGGACTGTCGTTCTCGCTGAGAATGATCACGATTGGGGTTAGCCTGGAGATCTTCTACGGCTGTGGCCGGCGTGAAGAGGACGCTGATCCGGAGGGGGCCACCTGCTCAGCCTCCCGGATCGGCCGAGTTGATCGTCGCTGCTACGGCTCGCACCGTTCGCCCGGTGATCGCAGGTCACCACCGGGTTGGTCTCTCGCTGACCTCTGGTTGACCCGAAATTCTCAGAGGCTGTGCACTGGCATCAGCCCAAGGAAGGAAGCTCTTGCCCACCAAGACACTGCAGATTCCCACCGCGGACGGCCAGGCAGACGCTTTCGCCGCCTTCCCCGACAGTGGCGAGCGGCACCCCGGGGTGCTGCTGTACATGGACGCCATCGGCGTGCGGCCCGTGCTGAAGGAGATGGCCCGCGAACTGGCAGAGCACGGGTACTACGTACTCGTCCCCAACCTCTACTACCGGCACGGCCCCGCACCGGTGATCGACCTTCCCGAGCACATCGGAGAAGAGATCCGGCCCGCGGTCTTCGCCCAGTTGATGCCCTTGGTGGAGGCGCACACCACCGAGCGTGCCCTGCGCGACGCCGACGCCTACCTCGGGTTCCTCACCACCCAGCCCGAGGTCAGCCCCGGACCGGTCGCCGTGATCGGCTACTGCATGGGCGCCGCCCTGGCGATGCGCACCGCGACGGCCCACCCCGACCAGGTGGCCGCCGTCGCCGGATTCCACCCGGGCTTCCTGGTCACCGACGCGCCCGACAGCCCGCACCGCCTCGTCCCCAAGCTCACCGCCGAAGTTCACCTCGGCCTCGCCGAAGGCGACCTGTCGCCCGAGGCCATCAGCGAGCTCAACCAGGCCCTGGATGCCGCAGGCGTCGGCTACACCACCGAGATCTATCCCGGCACCGTCCACGGCTTCACCATGGCCGACACCGACGCCTTCAACCCCACCGCGCTGCAGCGCCACTGGGACCGCCTGCTTCCCCTCCTCGGCCGCACCCTGGCCAAGAGCTGAGGCTCCCGCTCGGAAACCACACCTGAAGCTCACGGCTCCGGGCGCCGGGGCCCGGGCTCGCAGGGGAGGGGCAGGGGCGGGGGCCTCCGTGATGTTCAGGTCGTCCCAGCGTCACTGCACTGAGGGTGCCGGAGGTCCGCCCTCAGGTGCGGGCGGCGGACGGGTAAGGGCTGTGCATGGTGAGGAAACGTATGTCGAGGTCGGACTTCAGGTAGTCCATGCGCCGCTCCCAGAAGGCCCGCATATGGGGGAGGGCCAGGTGAGCGTCGAGATCGGCCTGGGAGCGCCACGCCTCGTAGAAGACGAAGACACCGGGTTCGCCCTGATCCTCGTGGAAGTGGTACTCCAGGCATCCGGGTTCCCGCCGGGTCGGCTCGACGAACGAGAGCAGGAGCTGTTTCAACTCCTCGGCGCGTTCCGGCTTGGGCCGAGCGGTGCCTACGAGTGTGAACGGCTGGGGCATGAAGGCTGCCTTTCCCATAGGTACGGTGATCTTCGTACCTGCCCCACGCTAAGTGAATCCATAGGTACGATGCAAGTCGTACCTAAAAGGAGGTGTCCAGATGCCCGACGATGAAGGCCATCCGACCGTCGAGGAGATGCAGCTCGGTCCAGTGCTCGCCGCGCTGGCGGATCCGTTGCGCCGCCGAGTGGTGCGTGAGTTGGCGGCCGAGCCTGATGGCACGGCGCGGACGTGCAGCTCCTTCGGGCTGCCGGTCTCCAAGGCCACGGTCACCCATCACTTCCGCACTCTGCGCGAGGCCGGGCTGATCCGGCAGGTCGCCCGGGGCAACAGCCGGATGGCCAGCCTGCGCCGGGCCGATCTGGAGCAACGCTTCCCGGGGTTGCTGGCCATCGTGGCGGCCGAGCCGGAGGAATGATCCGGAGCGGGGCGGCTTCACTTGAGCCTGCAGGCGTGCACGTCTGCACGCTGTATCGAGATCGAAGTACGCGGTGCCGCACCGGCACGTGCAGCGTTCTCGCACGCGGAGGTGCGGCACCTGTCGGCGAAGTGCGACGTGCGCTGGATCATCCTCGCCAAGAACGGCCTCCAGCACGAGCGCCACATCAGCGGGAAGTGTCTCCGTCACGTCGTCACCGTGTCCGCTGCTCAGATGCGTCCATGCGCGGCCTAGTTGGGAGAAAGGAACGAGTGGTGGAGCGTATAGCGCTTGAAGGGGGCGCTTCCAAGGGCGACCTCGTCGTGGGATGCGGCATCGGTCCACTCGGTGATCACAATCACGCGTTCCTCACTGGATGTCAGGTGGACGTGTGCTCCAAGCAAGCCCGGAGCCGGCCGCACCACGCTCTCTACGTCGGCGGCTGCCATGGTGCTGACCGCGAAGATGCCAGTGGGCTGCACCGCGTCATGTAGGACGCTGCGGTGGCGGCGGGTCCGGTTGAGCCCGGGACGTTCGATCCCCGGTACGAGCGTATCGACGCGGCTGACCAGGTTGCCGCGATGGGCGCGGGCCCACAACAGGTGTTCTTCATCGCTGGTCCACTGAGCGTAGAAGAGCAGACTGGCGCCATCCGTGGAGACGAAGATGTGTTGCGCCAACCGCCCTGTGGGCGTCTCGGCTGCCGCCCACTCGTCAATCACAGCATCGGCGGCGGCGCGCGAACGCTCAGGGCTACCCGTGAGCCACTCGCTCATCAGGGCCGTATTGGCTGCAGGCTGAACGAGATCGAGGAAACGTGTCATGTCGGCGACTCTCATACATCCACTGCACTTGAGGTCAAATGCGCGGGCTTGAGCACGAGTCATCACAGGGACTCGAAACCGTCCTGGGTGAGGTGACCTTGCCGCTGGGCCGGTCCGGGAGCGATGACGGAACGAACGGGGCGGCACACCGCGATCCAGGGGCTACGGCTACAAGCTCGCGTAGGTCGTGGTCGCCTTCCCCTCCCCCCACCCGGCTGGCCAAACCTCCTGGCCGGCGGCACTGTCAGTGCCCCGTCGTAGGCTGCCGAGCAGGGATCGTTCGGGGAGGCGATGGGGGCAGTGGTGCGCAGGCCGGTCGAGGGGGAAGTCTTTGTTCACTACGGTCAGATCTACGTCGAGAGCGATCCGGACGGCTGCGGCCCGGACCTCGCGGAGGCGTTCGCCGGGCAGAGCGGCGGGCTGTGCGGCGCGGCGGTCCCGGGTGCGCTGTGGCTGACCACCGGGCTGCACACGGGTGACGTCGGCTTCACCGTAGAAGTGCATGACCAGGCCCCGCCGCTGGAGGGGGCCTGGGAGGACGTTGTGGAGGTGTCCTTCCGTCCCGGTTCCGGAAGCAGCACGCTCGTGCAATGGGCGGGCGAGGCATCCTGGGGGCTGGATCTGGAAGAGATCGACTACCGGGTGCGCTACTGCGCCCAGGGCATGGACGAGGCAGCCCAGCGGGACACCCTGCTGGACGACGAGCCTCAACTGGACTGCTACCTCCTGCAGTTCTGGCCCGCCCCGCCCGCGCCCGACCGCGTGCTCAGGCAGACCTCGGCGATCGCCGCCTATTGGCACGACTACGCCCGCAAGCTGCCGCCGCCGCCCACACCCGCGGAGCGCGCCGAAGCCGAACGCCTCGCCCGCCTCGTGCGGGAACAGGCAGAGGAAGAACGCCGGCTCGCCTACGAAAAATGGGAGTGGGGCGGGCAACTGCCGAGCCGGGCCCTGCGCGACGTCGGTGGCAATGTGAGCGGTCTGCTCGACTTCGACCCGGCACTCGTCCACGCCATCGACGCCGCCGGCCGCGAGACCCAGCGCGCGGTGGCCCTGTTGGCCGCGCGCCGTGCGTGCGAGAAGGCCGGTCTCACCGACCTCGACTGGATCGCCGCAGCACTCATCGCCCTGGCCGAGGGGCACCCGCTGCCGCCGCCCCTGGACGATCCGGACCGTGTGTGGCAGGCCCTGGAATCGGACCCGCGCGTCCCGGACAGGACCGTCGGCCGGGCCATCCCGCCCGAGCGGCCCCCCTTCCAGCCGCCGGCCCGGGACGACGCGCACGTGCCGGTGCCCCAGTCCGAGCAAGCCCTGTGGATAGTTGGCCCCGCGGCCGCCGTGGCCAAGTCGTCGCCGAGCCCGCCCGAAGCTCCGACGCCGCCCTCCGACGGAGCGTGCACGTTGAGCGTCACGATCGGCGAGCCGGATCCGTCCCTGCGCATGTCCCAACCGCACATGGCCGTACCCGCGCTGCTCGATGCCGCCGAAGCCGACCCGCTCCAGGCGGCTCTCGACGCGGTGCACGCAGCCGTGGCCACCTACGGCGAGGACTACCGGGCACTTCTGCGGGAGGTCTGGTCCGTGTGCCAGGGGCGTCTGTAGCCGTTGGTGTGCCGGGTGACGTCGCCGGTTGGGCATGCGCCACCGGTGACCACCGCCCCTTCCTGCCTCCCGCCGGCTCGGTAGTCCTCGACCTGCCGCCGGCGTTCGGAAGGCGGCCGTCACAGCCCCAGGCGTCTGGCCGCCAGCAGCAGGCGGGAGACGCGGTCGGCATGGTCTCGTCCGGCCGTTCCGGTCGGCCCGCTGAGGGGGAGGAAGCGCTGAACGGCCAGGGTCTGCGCTTCGGTGTAGTTGAGGAGGCCCTCGCGGCCGTGGCGGCGGCCCAGGCCCGAGTCCTTCATGCCGCCCATGGGCGCGTCCACGGACGCGTATGCCGCCGCGTGGGCTTCGTTCACATTGACCGTCCCCACCCGGATCTGTCGGCCCATGCGCAGAGCACGCCGGGGGCGGGAGGTCCAGATGCTGGCGTTGAGCCCGTAGGGCCCGGCGTTGGCCAGGGCGATGGCCTGCTGCTCGTCGTCGAAGGGTTGGACGGCTGCGACCGGCCCGAAGACCTCGGTGTCGTGCAGGGCCATCTGGGCGGTGACGTTGGTCAGGATGGTGGGTTCGTAGAAGAACGGTCCCACGTCCGGTCGGGGGCGGCCGCCGGTGATCAGCCGTGCTCCCTTGGCGACCGCGTCCTGGACATGGCCGTGCACCGCTCGCAGCCGCGCGCCGGACGCCAGCGATCCCAAGTCGGCGTGGTAGTCCAAGGACGCGCCCATGCGCAGGGAACGCGTCCGCTCGGTGAAGGCGCGCAGGAACGCCTCGTAGAGGCCGGTATGGACGAGCACCCGCTCCGCTGACATGCACAGTTGGCCGGCGTTGGTGTAGCAGGCACGCACCGCGCCGGCCGCGGCCGCGTCGACGTCGGCGTCGTCCAGGACGATGAGGGCGTTCTTTCCGCCGAGTTCCAGCGTGCATCCGATGAGGTGTTGCCCGGCCAGCTTCCCGACGTCGCGACCGGTGGCGACCGAGCCGGTGAAGCATACGAAGTCGCTGCGGGCGATCACCTGGGGGCCGATTTCCTCGCCGGGGCCGGTGACGACCTGGAACAGCCCGTGGGGCAGGCCGGCGCGGTGCAGAAGGTCGCGGACCCAGGTCGCGGTGAAGGCTCCCTGGAGGTCCGGCTTGCAGACGATGCCGTTCCCCGCCACCAGCGCCGGGAGGGCGTCGCCGACGGCCATGGTCAGCGGGTAGTTCCATGGGGCGATCACGCCGATGACGCCGCGGGGGCGGCGGAGTTCGACCGTGCGGGTCAGCAGCGGCAGAGCGCCGCGGCGGCGCCGGGGGCGGAGCAGGGCGCGGGAGTGACGGCCGTAGTGGCGAGCGGTCAGCGCGACGTCGATGATCTCCTCGAAGGCGTCCCGGCGCGTCTTTCCGGATTCGAGCTGGATGAGGTCCAGGACGTCGTTCTGATGACGTAGCAGCAGGTCATGGAATCGGAGGAGGACCGCGGTGCGTGCGCGCAGGCTCTGTGCCGACCAGCGGTCCGCTGCTGTCCGGGCGGTGGCGAAGGCGCGCTCGACGTCGTCGGGTCCGCAGTGCGGCACATGGCCCAGGGCGGTTCCGGTGAACGGCGCGATGCTGGTGGTGCAGGCGTTGGTTGAAGAGGTGACGGCCGCCCTGCCCAGCGGCGGCTGGCATGCGGGATCCGGGCGAGGGCGCCGGGCGGGTGCTGACGGCGGGGCATCGGGCGGGCGCACGGCGGTCCTCTGCTTTCCGTGGTCGTCACAGGCCGGAGGGGGAGGGGCGTATGCGCCGGACGGCACATCTGAAGAATCCCCGGCGGTGGGACATCGACCGAGAAGCGTGGCCGTGAACACCCCGGAAAATACCCGGAACTACCAAAGGTGATTTCGGCATTTATGCTGGGGATACCGTCATCTGTCGGCCGGGAGAAGGTGGTCCGGCCAGGATGGCACCGGGTTGTTGCCGGGGCGCGTCGTGCCCGCTCCGGCTGACAGAGAGGAACGGCCGGGGATGACGCGCAGGCGCAAGGAATTCGCCCGCAGTGCGGCCGCGAACCGCTTCCGAAATGCACGACGTATCGCCGCGCTCGACCCTTACCACGACCACCTGGAAATCTACCGGATCAGCTCTGGGCTGGAGTTCCCCTGGGACTACCAGCGAGCGCTGGAACTGGCGCTGCTACGCACGTTCGCCGTCCCGACCATCGGCGGACTGGTGGACGCCACCGAGCAGTTCAGGCGGTCCGGCCAACGCCGCTATGACGACACCCTGGTCCTCATGGCCGCACTGGCCAAGTACGGTTACGACTCCCCGGAAGGGAAGGTCGCACTGCGGACCATCAACACGGCGCACCGTTGGTACACGATCCGTAACGACGACATGCTGTATACGCTGTCGGCCTTCGTCTTCGAACCCATCCGGTGGATCGACAGCTATGGATGGCGGCCGTTGCTGGAGCAGGAAAGGCTGGCTGCGTTCTGGTTCTACCGCAATGTCGGGAGCCGAATGGGTATCACCGGCATTCCGTCCGACTATGACGGCCTCCAGCGATACAACAGGGAGTACGAGCGGTCGCGATTCGCTCGTACCGACGCGGGGCGCAGAGTGGCCGATGACGTCCTCGGCGTGGTCGGCGGCTGGTTCCCTCCCCCCTTGCGCCCGCTGGCCCGCCGGAGCGTGCTCAGTTTTCTGGACGCACCGCTGCTCGCGGCATTCGGATACCGCCGGCCGCGCGCCCTGCCGTACCTTCTCCACCGGGCGCTCGGCGGCCGGGCGCGCATCGAGCGGCTGTGCGGGCCCCGTCGCCGCTCCTACTATGACCGCCCGCCGAAGGTGCGCAGCTATCCGGGAACGCAACACGACTACTCCGTCGCGGACTTCGGGGTGCGCGCGCCGTCCCCGGTCGGCCCCGAGTGGAGACGCCGGTGACCGTTCGTCACGCCACGCGTGCGCGAAGGACCGTGTGGCGGGCGAGGGCCTCGATGAAGAAGGTCTGGCGAGTACGGGGGAGCAGTGGGTCGAGATCAGCCCAGGCGGGCCGCACGGTCTGCTCGGCCTCCGCCGTGCAGGCGTCGAGGGCGCCGCAGGAATCCAATGCGGCGATCACCTCCCGGACGGTTGCGTCGGTGATCCGGCGTCCACGGACCGACTGCCAGATGGCCTGCATGTCCCGATGGGGGAGCAGTGCCACCGCATGGGCCAGCGGCATCGTCACCTTCCCGTTGCGCAGGTCCTCGGCAACCGACTTGGTCGGAGCTCCCGCACGCACCACCCCGCGCAGGTCCAGGACGTCGTCGGTCACCTGGTAGGCGGTGCCGATCGCCTCCCCGAACCGCTGCAGCGCGCCGCGCAGTCGCGGAGGAGCGCCCACCAGGAGCGCGCCGACCTCGAACGCGGCGCGGACCGGGATTCCGGACTTCAACCGGTGCGTCAGCCGTACCTGGTCGAGCAAGGGGGTCGCGTCCCCCGAGGCAACCGCCTCGTCCATCTCTTTCCGCAGGCCGAGGAGGTCCAGCGCCTGCCCCGCGTGTCCGGCGCGCAGGGCGGCCAGATAGGACCCCTGGATGGCGCATCGGAGCGTCGCGTCATCGGGCACGACCATCCGCAAGGCGCGGTCGAAGGTGAAGAAGGCCGCGGTGCCGGCATTGAACGCGACGGGCGTTCCGTAGACCTTGTGGGCCGTCACCTTTCCCCGCCGCAGGTCCGCTCCGTCCTCGATGTCGTCGATGAGCAGGGAGCCGGTGTGCATGAGTTCACCGGCCGCCAGCAGCGGCGCGCAGCGCGCGCTGTCGCCGCCCAGGGCATCGATCACCTTGGCCAGGAGGTACGGACGCCAGCGTTGTCCTCCGGAGTCGACCAGATGGCGCACGGGGCGCACCAGCGTCTGGTGGAGTCGGCCGCCGACCCGCGCGGCGACGGAGGGCGTCAGATCCTGGTCGTCGGCCAGCCCGAGCAGGCCGCGGGTGGCGGCCAGGCCCATCGCGTCGGCATCGGGGTACAACGCGTTGATGTGGGCGCTGATCTCCGCGCTGAACCGGCGCATGTCCTTGCGTACGACGCGGGGCAGTCCCGTCCCACAGCCGCTCTTCCGGCGTCGTGCGGGCGGTCCGCGGAACGCGAGCGCGCCGTCCGGGTCCGAGGGCTTCTCCACCCCGGCGGGTGAACTCTCACCACTGCCGCCCGCCGACGACCGACACACCGTGTTGCGCATGGGGCTCACCATCCTTGTCATACGGGCAGCCCGGGCTGCCGAGGTCTTCCTGCTACACCGCCACCGCGAGCGCCCGGCGGGAGGAGGAGAACGCCACCTCTCGGCACGGCGGCAGCGGCTCCCCATCCACGTGCAGCGCGACCGCCCGTGAGGCTGTGACGGAGAACGTCTGCTGCCGCGTGAAGTGGCGCGCCGCCTTCCCACCGTGGTCGCGGTGCGGTAGGAGGAGCATGCGCGCCATCAGGGCCGCGCAGCGGTGCACCGACAGGTCCGTGAGCGCGAGCGCCTCCAGGTCCGTGTGGAAGGAGGCGCGCGGACACGGGGCCAGCGGCCACGGACCCAAGTAGGCGTAGGGCGAGGCGTTCGCCACCAGGACGGCGAAGAGCCCAGCCACGCTGGTCTCCGCTGCGGGACCCATCGTCAGTGCGGGGTTCCCGCGGTCCGTTCCATGGAGGAAGTGCCGTGCCCCCTCTGCGAGGTAGCGCCCCCAGGTGGCGGACTTGCCGGCCGCACGGGCTTCCCGGACGCGTGCCATCAGCTCCGCACCGAATCCCACCCCCGCGCCCGAGACGAAGTACCGCTGGTTCGCCTTTCCCAGGTTGATGACGGTCTGCCGTCCTTCCGCGACCGCGGCCGCCAGTTCCCGAGCGGCCCGCCTGGGGTGGAGGGGAACGCCGAGCGAGCGTGCGATGACGTTCATTCCGCCGGTGGGGACGATCCCCAGGACCGGCCGTGCCTCGGGTACGCCGTCTGCTCTGTCTGCCCCATCGGCTCCGTCGGCGGCGAGCAGACCGTTGACCACCTCATTGACCGTGCCGTCGCCGCCGACCACAGCAACCAGGGGACGTCCTTCCCGCTGTGCGGCCCGTGCGAGCTCCACGGCGTGTCCGGGGCGTGCGGTGGCGACCACATCCAGACGCACTGCCGTGGACAGTTCGCTCGTAACCTCGTCAATGTCGGCCCCACCGGCCCGCGTTGACGCCTTGTTCACCACGAGAAGTGCGCGCATCGCCTCACTCCACCGCACCGGGTCGGTCCGCGGCCCGGGGCAGAGCCGCGACCTGCGGCACCGCCGCTCGGTCCTTCCGTGGCAGTACGACAAGGACAAGGCAAGCCCCGGCGAAACAGACACCGACCGACATCCACGACGTCGTGCGCAGCCCGGCGACGAACGCCTGGGCCGCATCCTCCGCCAACCGGCGCGCCGCCTGAAGACGATGGAGAGAGCCGACGCCCGGGTCCCCGATCGGTGACGAGGCACCGGCGGCCAGGCGCTTGGCCTCCGTGAGCGCGCCCAGCAACTGCTCTCGGGCGCTTCCCGACGTATCACGGGCGCCTCCCGACGCACCGTGGCCGGGGCCGACCGCATCGGCCATCCGGTTCGAGTACACCGTGTTGAAGACCGACCCGATCACCGCGACACCGGAGGTGCTGCCCAGGCTCCGTACCGCGTCGTTCACGCCGGCCCCGATGCCTGCCTGTTTCCGGGGCGCCGACCGCATGATCAGCCCCGTGGCCGGCCCACCGGCCAGCCCGGTGCCGAACCCGACGAGGACCAGGAAGGCGTGGAGCCGGCCGTCGCCGGAGTCGGCCGTGGTCCCGGCCAGAAGGACGAAGGAACAGCCACACAGCACCAGCCCCGTGGCCATCATCGACCGTGCCTCCGCCCGACGTGCTCCCAAGGCGGCGACCAGGCCCCCGACGGCGACTCCCAGTCCGCCGAGCAGCATGGTCCGCCCCGCGCCCAGGGGCGACATCCCCCGCAGACCCTGGAGGTAGAAGGTGAGGAGGAAGGTGGATCCCACGAGGGCGAAGAACATCAGCGAGAGCGAGACGGCGGCCACCGCGTACCCACGGTCGTGGAACAGGCCCACGGGCAGCATGGGTTCCCCGGCCCGGCGTTCCCAGGAGAGCATCGCCGCGAGCAGCAACACGCCGGTCGCCGCGGCCGCCAGCACCCACTCGTCGGTCCAACCCCGCGCCGGCGCCTGAATGAGGCTCCACATCACGGCGAACAGGCCGGCGCCGGAGAGCAGCAGCCCCACAGGGTCCGGCCCCGGGGCCGTCGCCTCGCGGCAGGGCGGCACGAGAAAGCCGACACAGACCAGCGTCAGGACGACCAGGGGCACGTTGCCCCAGAAGCAGGCCCGCCAGGCGTAGTGCTGTAGCAGCCACCCGCCGAGGACGGGACCGACAAGGACGCCCACACCGGCGACCGTGGCCCAGATCGAGATGGCCAGCCGCCTCTGCCCCTGGTCCCGGAACACGTGCACCAGCACGGAGAGCGTGGACGGCATGATGAAGGCGGCACCGGTTCCCATCAGCGCGCGGGCCGCGATGACCACCGCACCGCTGCCGGCCACGGCGCCCAACACCGACGCCGCGCCACAGACCAACAGCCCCACGACCAGAGCCCTGCGCCGCCCTCTGCGGTCCCCCCAGTTGCCCGCGGCCAAGACACCGGAGGCCAGGGCGAGCGTGTACGCACCCACCACCCACTGCAACTGCGCCGGGCTCAGACCGAGATCACCCTGCATCTCGGGAAGCGCGACGTTGACGACGGTCTGGTCCACCCCCAGCAGCATCAGCGCCAGACTCAACACGCCGAGCACACTCCACCGCCGCATGGCGCTAGCCTTCCCGGCAGGGGACCGGAAGGCAGGAACGCACCAGCGAGTCGAAGAGCGCCTGGGGCAGCAACCACCGAAGACCCAGCGAGACGTGGGCCACCGTCCCCACGGCGTACCGGGCGCGGGGAGAACGCGCGCGCAGGGCCTGTTCCACTGTGCGAGCCACCCGTTGCGGTGAGCCGGTGCCGTACCGCCGGGGCGCGCCCCGCACCCTCCGGTAGCAGCGGTCGAGGTCGCCGCGGAAGGCGGCATAGCCCTGGGTTCCTCTGGCGCGGGAGGCGAGCATTTCCAGTGCGGTGTCGATGAACCGGGTCTCCACGGCCCCGGGCTCGATCGTGCTGACGCGGATCCCGAAGGGCCTGACCTCGAAGCGCAGGGCATCGCTGAAGGCCGTCAGGGCGTGCTTGCTGGCGTGGTAGCAGCCGCCTCCGGGCAGTGTGAAGCGGCCGGCCACGGACGACACGTTGACGATGCGTCCTTCGCCTCGGGAACGCATCGCCGGTAAGGCCAGTTGTGCCATGGTGAGCTGCCCGAACACGTTGACCTCGAACTGGCGGCGGACGTCGCGCAGGTCGGTGTCCTCGACCGGCCCCGGATGGGCATACCCGGCGTTGTTCACCAGGCCCCAGACGGCACCGTGCCTCCTCTCGACCTGCTGTACGCACTCGCGCATGGACTGCTCGTCGGTGACGTCGCACCGCAGGACGTGGGCCCCGGCGGCGGCCAGGTCCTCCAGTGTTTCGACGCGCCGCGCTGTCGCGTAGACGGCGTAGTTCCGGGAGATAAGCCGCTCGGCGACGGCCCGGCCGATACCCGAAGAGCACCCCGTGATGACGACTGCGCGTGTCCCTGCCATCGGCGTTGTCCCCTTCATGGGTATGGCCTCGCAGCCCGTTGCTTCTCCCTTGCCACACCGGACGAAGACATTCGCCCACGACCCTCGTTCTTCACCCGTATGCGGTCCGTCTTCCCCTGGACTGAGGGCAGGTCGCCCGGAGCGCGCAACGGCCGACACCCACTTCTCGGGTGTCGGCCATCGATGATCAGCGCCCGCGCATCTCGTCTGAGGGCCGGGAAGCCGGCCGCTTCACGTGCGGAGGCAGCCGGTTGTCGTCGACCGGTCAGCCTGAGGTTTCTTTCCCGCAGGTGACTTCGTCCCGGGGCACGTAGTGGGTCTTGAACGTTTCCCGCTTGGCTTCCATGCCGTCAGAGTGGAACACCCGGTCGACGTTGACGTCGAAGCCTTCGAGCGGGGGCTGTGGCAGACAGTCCTTCGCGGCACCCGGGCGGTTGCCCGGCTGTTTCACGTTGGTGCGGGGGCCCGTGACCGCTTCAACGGAGTCGTACTTCTTGGTGCCGAGGAAACTGACCGTGACAGAGGTGTCCGTAGCACTGGCCTGGATGTAGATGGCGTTGCCCGAGTCGTTGTTGAACTTCAGGTCGAGACTGCCCCAGACCACCGTTGCCTCCCGGCCTTCCGGGTAGCGCTCGATGTAGAACGAGTGCGCCCCGTGCTCCACCGGTTTGACGCCCGCGAAGAAAATGGCGTTGAAGACGGTGGTGGCGACAGTGGAGACGCCCCCTCCGGGCGCCTTGGTGTACTGGTCGTCCTGGATGATGATGCCGTCCACAAAACCATTGGCCTTGGTCCGCTCACCAACGGTGCGGTTCAGGCTCCAGGTCTCGCCGGGAAGCACGACCGACCCGTTGATCAGTTCCGCGGCACGGCCGACGTTGGTTGTGCGGTACGGGGCGCGCTCGAAGTTGACCGTGAAGCTGGACATCTTCTCCTTGATGCCCAGTCGTTCGACGGCCTGACGGGTGAGCTTCGGCTGTACCTCCTCGGCGGCCACCGCTGCGGTACGGCCCGCCCCGGTCCTGGTCAGCAGGGGCAGCACGGCTTGCTCGATGCCCTTGGCGGTCACCTCCCGGCCGGTTTTGCCGTCCGAGGCCACCACCCGGTCGCCGTCCAGGCGCAGTTTCGGCTCGGCCACCTTGCCGGTGACCGGTGCCAGGGGGCGGGCCACCGCCGGATCCTCCAGGAGCGCCTTGCCGTCGAGTTCGGGGACGAGCCGGTTGGTCTTGTCCGGTTTCATCGCGAGGTGTTTGCCGACCGTCACGGCGCTGATGGGGATCTGCCGTCCGGCTACGGTGATCGTGACCGGGGCCGACATCGCGGGCTGGGCGAACTGCGTCATGGCGCGGTTGACTTCCGCCGCGTCGATACGGGGTGCGCTCCGCCGGACCGGCAGTACGACCGGTCCGTCCTGCCGGCCGGGGACTGCCGAGCTCAGGGTCCCGACCGCGCCGCGCACATCGAGGGACTGCCCGGCGCGCGGCTCCACAGGCACTGCCTTGCCCTGCTCGAAGGAGACCGCCCCGTTCCGGGGCGTCGTGTCGTACTGCTTGGCCGTCTTGATCAGCGCCGCGCGGGTCTTCGCCTCGTCGGCGTGGATCACCGGTTCGATATCGCGGTCACCACCGGTGAACAGTCGGCCGATCACGGTCAGCGGATCGGCGCCCGCTCGCGCGGCACGGGCGACGGTCTGCTGACTGTCCAGGGAGAATCCGGCCGCACGCGCGTCGATGGCGGCGATACGACCGCCGATGCGCACCTTCACCGGCTCCGGCCAGGTCTTGGCTATCTGCTCGTCCAGCCTCTCCTGGGCCTGTGAGCGACTCAGCCCCCCGATGTCCACTCCGCGCACCCTTGTGCCCCCCGGTATGTCGTCACCGGATGCCGCCACACCCGCCAGGTACAGAGCGCCGACACCGACGCCTGTGGCGCCGGCCAGAAGCGCGGCCAGGCGGATTCGGCGGCGGGCGGCCTGCGTGGGGCCGGTGGGAAGGCCGGGCCCGGGGCCGGGGCCGGGTGAGCGAAGCACGTGATCTCCTTGCCTGCGACTGTCGCTGTCGCGCCATACAAAAGACGCCTCACGTCGCAAATCAGACTTAGCGACGGTAGTGAGGGGGCATATAAAGGCTAGATAAGATCCACATTCGCCCGACGCCGAGCACCGCGGCGACTGCGCCGGCGATGCGTGGAATCTGGGGCGGGGCCGCTGCCCCACACGCGGAGACCCTCGCCGGCTCGTGAGGAAGCTCACGATCGACTTCGACCGTGGGCACCGCCATGCACAGTTCAAGACGGCTCAGGATTTGTCGTGCGCCGCACGACCTACCGTCGTGGCGGAAGCAAGATCGCGGCAGAAACGGTGCCGGGCGGTGAGCGGCAGTGGCATGACCGCCAGGGACGTCCGCGAAGAACCGCGTCTCCTGCGCGCGCGGACCGCCCCGAGCACGGGCACACAGCCGCCGCGTCCGGTCAGCGACCACCTGACCTCGGGCCGTGACCCCCCAGGCAGCACGACACCACCGTCCTGCTGACCAAGGCCGCTGCGCAGCGCGGACTGGACAGCAGCAAGCGTTCGCTCTACGCGCCAGGGCTGCACCGCTGCGAGCCCCTGCCGTCACGTACCTCCCTCGGAAGGTGGTTCTGGCATGTCGGCGGGGGTGGGGAGGGTGAGGGTGGTGAGGGCGCCGCCATCGGGGGCGTTGGCGAAGTGGAGTTCGGCGTTGATGAGTTGTGCTTGGCCGGTGGCGATGGTCAGGCCGAGGCCGTGGCCTTTGCCGCGGCGGGAGGTGTGGAAGCGTTGGGGGCCGCTTTCGAGGAGGTCGTCGGGGTAGCCGGCGCCGTGGTCGCGGACGGTGAGGACCGGTCCGCCGACGGTCAGGGTCACGGGCGGCGTGCCGTGGCGGTGGGCGTTGGTGATCAGATTGCCCAGCACGCGCTCCAGGCGGCGCCGGTCGGTCTCCACCCAGGCGTCGCGCAGAACGCGCACCTCGGTCGGCTGCCCGGAGGCCCGTACGACCCGTTCGGCGATGTCTCCGGTCTGGTGGAATTCGAGTTCCGCCTTCTCGGTCCGGGAGTCGAGCCGGGAGATCTCCAGGAGGTCCTCGGTCAGCTTGTGCAGCGCCTGGACGCGGTCGGTGACCATTTCGGTGGGGCGCCCGGGAGGCAGCAGGCCGGCCGCCGCGTGCAGGCCGGCGAGGGGGGTGCGCAGTTCGTGGGCGACGTCGGCGGTGAAGCGCTGTTCGCTGTGCAGCTTGCCCTGCAGAGTGCCGGCCATCGCATCGAGAGCGGCGGAGACCGCGGCGATCTCGTCCAGAGACCGGTCCGGGCCGTCGTCCGTTCTCGGATCGGCGACGCGCGCATCGAGGTCGCCGGCGCTGATCCGGCGGGCGACATCGGCGGTGTGGTGCAGGCGACGGGTCACACGGGAGGACGCGAAAGCGCCCACGGCCACGGAGGTGCCGATGGCCAGGGCAGCGGAGAGGCCGATGGCCTGGTCCAGGCCCCGGATGGTTTCGGCGCCGGCGCTGTAGTCGTATCGGGCAGCCAGAACCTTGCCGCCGGCGGCCGGGACGGCGGCCCACATGGTCGGCGCTTGGGCGAAGGTGCCCAAGGCGGTGCCGCGCTCGCCGCGCCGGGCATTCTCGCGCAGCTCGGCCGGCAGGGCGGGAGGGTTGAGGGCGGAGTACGCCGGCAGGGGCGCACCGTTGGTGTAGTCGCGCTCGGCGGCTTCGAGGCGGGCCAGGGCTTGGGTGCGGGCCTGCTTGACGGTCTGCCCGGTGACGATGGCGTGGACCAGGACGCCGAGCAGCCCGGCCACAAGGCAGCACACGGCTGCCAGGAACAGCACTGACCTCCAGCGCAGTGAGCGAGGCCGGAAGCCCGCCGGCCATCGCGCCGGGAGGCGGCGCCGCTTCGCACGATCAGCGCGAGGTGCGCGATCAGGCCCTACCGGCTGGGTCCCGTGCTCGCCGGACGAGCTGTGGGTCATCGGTGGCCGCCTGGGGAGGGCGTGGCGCCCTTGTCCGCGCGTCGGATCTCGTCGGTGCTTTGTGTCATCGAGCCCAGGCGCGCGTCCCAGACAAGCTCTCGGCGCACGACGTAGTCCGGGGCGTCTGCGGGTTCGGTGACGATCAGCTTGCCGTCGGCCAGGTCCACCGAGCGGGGCGCGACCCCGATGTCGAGGATGCGGGTCAGTTGGCCGTCCATGAAGGCGTAGCAGCGCACGTTCAGAGTGGGGCTTTCCAGGCTGAAGCCGAGGATGAGGTCGTCTTTACCGTCACCTGTCAGGTCCTGGTAGACGGGCTCCAGGACCGGGCAGTCCGGCTTGCCCGCGGTACAGACGGTCTTGTCCAGATACGGCTCCAAGGTGTTCATCGGACCTTCAGTCGTCGCGGCGACCTCCGCGGCGAAGACGTCGGACGGGACCAGGGCGCGGACGTTCCCCGCAGAGGCTCCCCGAACGTTGGGGATCTTCAGGGGAGCCACCGTCACGTCGGCCTGCTCTGTTGACATCGGTGCCGGAGACCGGTGGGGCCACAACCGCTTCGGCGGTGCCACCGTCGCGGCCTTCCCGGCGCTCACCAGCTCCCCACTGGACCCGCACCCCGCCACCGCGGCACAGGCCAGCATCGCCGGCAGGAGGAACAGGCGCCTGACAGGCGCGACCGAAGAGAGCGAGAGCACGGAATTCCCATTTCGGAGCAAGGCGCAGTGAATCTACAGCAATGCCCGAAATGGTTCCATTAGGTCCCGGAACCCCGAGGCGCAGAGTCCGCGCACAAACGCCCCGGGACGACTCAGGGGTGGTAGCGCTCGGTGACGTCGGTGGCCACCCCGTCCGCAACGTGCACCCGGACCTCGACACCGCCCTGCTTGGCGTCCCGCTCCAGTTGTGCGACGGTGCGCGGCTCGGTGCCGTAGCGGACCTTGGTGTCGGTGGAGACGAAGAACGCCTGCTCCTGACCCGACTTCGAGACAACCGTCAGCTTCCCGGGCGCCAGGTACTTCAGGGTGCCCGACAGGGTGCCGGTGACGCCGTGCCGTCCCTGTGCGGCGTCGGCCATCGCCTGCTTCTCTCCCGGAGAAGAAGAGACAGAGGGCTTGGCCGCGACCGTACGGGCCGGGGTGTGGTCCGAGGAGGGCGTGGCGGCGTGGACGGTGGCCGCCGTCGCACCCAGCGCCGTGGCGGCGATCAGCGACGCAGCCGCTATACGCCGGGCCCGAGGACGCTTGAGAGGCGCGATGTTCATATCGGTTCCTGACTGTTCGGTGATCGGGAGGACGAAATGAACGTTACGGAGCATGCTTCTCACCGGCCTCACAACCGTGCAACGGCAGACAATCGCAATACCCACAGCGATGTAACGAAGCCATGCCGCGGCAACGGATGGGGACGGGTCAACCCGTCACAGCGATCCCACAAGATTGCCTTCTACCGTCGGGGCGCGGCTGTCCTCGTGCGGGCTGCCGTCATGGAGTGGAATGGACGGCGAACTCGAACGGCACCGAAAGTGAACTGCACCCACTGCGGCGGGCTTGTGATCCAAGGGCCCGACGGCCGGTGGTGCTGCAACAACTGCGGGGCGAGCGGATGAGCCCGATGAGAACAGAGCGGAGTCCTGCATGTGCGCGGCGAAGCGCCTCGAACGCGTCCTCGTCGTCGATGACGACGCGGTGATCCTGCGTTCCCTTGGACGCGGCCTGCGCCTGAACGGCTTCGCCGTCGCGCTCGCCGAGGACGGCCCGGCCGCCCTGGCCGAACTGGCGGCCACGCCTCCCGACGTGATCGTGCTCGACGTCTCCCTGCCGGGGATGAGCGGCATCGACATCTGCCACTCCCTGCGTACCGACGGGGACGAGGTGCCGGTGCTGATGCTGTCCGCGCTGGACGAGCTGGAGGACCGGGTGGCGGGCCTCCAGGCCGGGGCGGACGACTACCTCGTCAAGCCGTTCGCACTCAAGGAACTGGTGCTCCGGTTGCAGGCCCTGCTGCGCCGCCGTCCGCCCGGTCCGACGGACGCGGTGCGGATCGGTGACCTGGTCCTGGACGCGGCCGCACGGGAGGTGACGTACGCGGGCGCGGAGGTGCGGCTCACCCGGCGGGAGTTCGAGTTGCTGGAGGTACTCGCCCGCAACGCCGGTGTCGTCCTCACCCGTGACCAGCTCCTCGACCGGGTGTGGGGCTACGACTTCGAGGTGCGCACCGACGCCGTCGACACCTTCGTCAGCTACCTCCGGCGCAAGCTGGAGGCCGGGGGCCGGCCGCGCATCGTGCACACCGTCCGCGGAGTGGGCTTCGTGCTGCGGGCGCCCGGGCCGGAGGCCGTGCGATGAGGCTCTCCACACGGATCGCCCTTGCGATGGGTATCGCCCTCCCCTTGCTGGTCCTGGCTTCGGGGGCGCTGTTGCTGCGTCTGGTCACCCATGATGTGCACGCCGAACGTGACGCCCATCTGCGGGAGCGGGCCGCGGTGCTGCTGCCACTGGCCAGGAGTCTGTTGCAGGTGGAGGGCAGCGGTCGGCCCCGGAAGACGGCGAACCACGAGCGCAGGCTGCTCGATGCCGGGCTCGACGTCGGGGTGCGGCTCACATCGGCCGGCGACGGCCAGGCGTCGGGCCGGGTGGTGGCCGAGGCCGGCCCGCAGCCGGTTGACGCCGTACCGCTGCCGCCCGCAACGCTCGAACCGGCGACGGTACGGTCCAAGGGACACTCCTGGCGGGCGCTGTCGGTGCAGGTCCGCGGGGCGAACGCGAAGGCCGGCCGCCAGGGCACGCTGTGGGTGTTCTCCCCCGGATCGGCCGGGAACGCCGAGATCGACACCGTCCAGAACCGCATCGTTCTCGTGGCGTTGATCGCCGCACCGCTGGCCGGGCTGGTCTCCCTGGCCATCGCCGAGCGCGCCACACTGCCGCTGCGGCGGCTCCAGCGTCGGGCCGGCGGCCTGGACCCCGGTACGAATACGGCCCGTCTGGACCACACCCGGTCGCGGATCACCGAGGTGGACGACCTTGCCGGCACCCTCCAGACCGTCCTGACCCGCTACGACGAGCAGGCGGCGCGGACCCAGGAAGCGCTGGCCACCGCCCGCGCCTTCTCCGCGACGGTCTCCCACGAACTGCGCACGCCGCTGATGGGCATGCAGACCAATCTGGACATCCTCACCGACCACCCGGATCTCGACCCGGCCGACCGCGCCGAGATCCTGGACGAACTCCATGCCGGACATCGGCGGCTGATGGGCATGCTGGTAGCGCTCCGCGCGCTGGCCCGAGGGGACCTGGTGGAAGCCGACGCGTTCGCCGTCGTGGACCTCTCCGAACTCGTCGCGGCGGCGGTGGCCGACCTGGCGCGGCACCACCCCGAAGCACGGCTCACCACCCGCCTCGCTCCCGGGCTGAGGCTGAGTGCCTGGGAGACGGGCCTGCGGATGGCGGTCGACAACCTGCTGCGCAACGCGGTCATCCACGGCAGCCGGCCGGGCGCACCGGCCCGGGTCACCGTGACGCTGCGGCCGAGCGGCCGGACGGGCGAAGCGGCCGCCGTGCTCACCGTGGAGGACGACGGTCCGGGCATCGCGCCGCAGGAGCGCGCACAGGTCTTCCAGCGGTTCCGCCGGCGCCCGGGCAGCCCAGGTTCGGGCCTGGGCCTGACCCTGGTGGCGCAGCAGATCGCCCTGCACCGCGGCACGGTGGAGATCACGGAACGTCCGGAGGGGTCCGGCGCCTGTTTCGAGGTGCGGCTGCCCCGGCTCGGTGACGCGCAGAACGACACCCGAACCCTCGAACTTCCGCTGCGCCGCGCCTGGTTGAGCGAGCTTCCGGTACCGGGTCCCGCCCGGGACCCGAGCGAGGGCTGAGTGAGGGCTGTGCGCGTCATCCGGTCCGGAGCCGGGGCCGGGGCTCCCTGGCCACCCGCGCCGTGGCGAGGGTCCTGCCCGCGGAGCACGTCACCGAACGGAACCGGTCGCCGACCTCGGCCACCCAGAACGCATCGGCGACCGTGAGCGCCTGGACCCGCAGGCCGCGCCGCCACCCGCGGAAGGCGACCTCGACGACATCGGCGCCGGGCGGCAGTTGCCCCCACGCCAGCGACCACCGCGTCGCCGAACGGCCACTGTGCCGGCCACCCCGCAGCAGGGACACGCTGAGCGTGGTCATGACGGACACATCGATCAGCCCGGCCCCGCTGTGCACCTCCAGGGCGGGCCGGCCCGCGGAGCCCCGCGCGGTGCGCAGCAGCCAGCCGCTGCGGGGCAGGCGCAGTTCACCGGGCTCGGTGGGGCGGAGGATGGGCGCGCCCGTCAGCAAGTACTCATCCGGCATACAGACACCACCGCATTTCACAGTGCCTCCTGGGTTCAACGCCTGTGGACTTCCACGGCTTCGGGATCCGATGCCTCCGGAATGCGATCCCTCCGGGGCTCCACGGCCAGGAGCCTAGAAGCGTTCCTTGTGGATTCCTTGTGCCGCTCCGTCCCCCTACCGGTCCCACACCGGTCCCAAGGCCCGTCCACCCAAGCCGTAGGGCCCGGCCCCCTCTTCCCCCTTCCCCGGCCCGTACGCCCAGTTTCGTACGGCGCTCCGGCTCACAAGCTCTCCACAAAGAACGCCCCTACGGTCTGCGGCAGACGGCCCGTCCGCGCCCGGTGCGGACACAGCGGCCGTGTCCAACCGCCCCTGGAAAGGAGCACCACCATGCAGCGTCCCAAGACCGCAGTGGCCACCGCCCTCGCCGGACTCGCGCTCACCGGTTCCCTGCTGAGCGCGGCGGCGCCGGCGAACGCGGCGGAAACCGGCGGCGGCCCGGCCGCTTCACCCTCGACGGCGAGGTCGGACCAGCAGCAGCGGCACCCGGGCGGCAAGGGCCTCTGCGCCCGGGTGCCCAGGCTGGAGAAGCGCATCGACCGCGCACTCACCCGGCTCAACGGCGGTGTGCACACCCGTGGTTCCATCGCGCGGATGGCGCAGCGCGTGAAGAAGGCCCGCGCCAGGAACCAGGACGAGGTCGCCACGTTCCTCCAGGACCGGCTCACCCGCCGCAAGCAGCTCAAGCCCACCCTCACCCGTGAGCGCGGCGACCTCAAGGCCGTCGCGGAGTGGTGCTCGACGAGGGACGACGCCAAGGAGAGCAACGGCTCATGAGGCAGGCCCGGCGCGCCGCGCTGCTACTGACGGCGGCGGTCGCGGTACCGGTCCTGGCGGCCACCGGCTGCTCGGGGGACTCCGGCGAGCAGCCGTCGCCCGGGAGTTCCGCCACAAGCGGCGCATCCTCGGCCCCGGACGCCGGCTCGTCGTCCTCGCCCTCCTCACCGTCCTCATCGTCCGACCAGGAAGCGCGGATGCGGAAGAAGGTTGAGGACGCAGAGAAGGCGGCGGACGCGGCCGACTCCGACGCCGCCGACGACCCGCGGTGAGGAGCCTCTGAGAGAGGCCGGGCATCCACGGACTTCCTCCCGGGCCCCGCCCGCGCGGTCATGGGAACGTCATCCCAATGGACGCAGGTCGGCGAGGACTACGTCCGCGGTGTCATCAACGCCTTCAACGAGCGGGGGTTCGACGCGCTGGCCCCAAGAAGGGAGCGGGGGACGCCCCAAGACGATCAGTGACCAGGTGCGCGAGCACATCTGCCTGATTGTCTGGACGTCCCCCGCCGACTTACCTGGCTGAACTGGATCTGGCTGAACTGGGTCCGGGTTCCTCCACGATCACCAACGTGCCGCGGCTACCAGGGCCGACAGCGTGTCGAATACCCGCTGGCACCCGGTACATCTCGCCTGTCTCCACGGCGATCTCGGTGCCCTCCACCAGCAGTTCCAGCCGCCCGTCGAGCACCAGCAGCACCTCATCAGCCTCGTGAACCTCTTCCTGGGCCGGGCTGCTTCCACAATGTGTAAGCAGCCCGCCCATCACAGTCAACGGATGCCGGAAAGCTATCTGAGCAGGGACGATCGTCGGTCGACCGTTCGGTAAAACCTCTCCCCGCCCCCGGCTCGATCACCGGCCGACGATGCGTGACGAGCCACTGGCTAGTGCCGCATCAGGCAATGTTCGCCCTGTCCCCGTCCTCCGATGCTGCAGGGGTTGCGATCAGTCGGTTCGTGATCTCCTCGGCGGTCAGCACGAGTGCGAAGCCTTTGCGCAGGACGGCGAGTTCTGGTTCCTGGAGCGACTCGTCGTCGGTGGCCGTGGTGTCGGATCCGAAGACGACCTTATAGCCGCGTTCGTATGCCTGCCTGGCCGTGGTACCGCAGCAGTAGTTGGTGAGGGTGCCTGTGACGATGACCGTGTCACGGCCGAGGTTGCGCAGCATTGTGTCGAGAGGGGTGTCGTAGAACGCGCCGTAGGAGGACTTGCGGATCAGGGGCTCATCGGGGCGGCGGCCCATCGGAGCCCACACCTCGGCGGGGCCCGGGCGGCGCCAGTCGGTGTCGGCATGCGGGAGAAAGCGCAGGGCGTGCGGCCGGTCCAGTCCGAGATGTGTGTCGTCGAAGATGGTCCAGATCACCGGGATCGAGGCGGCCCTGCAGTCCTCGACCAGCTGCCGCAGTCGGGGTGCCATCCGGGTGGCCGCGGGCACCCAGTAGGGGCTCCACCCGGGGCGGACGAATTCGTCCTGCATGTCGATGACCAGCAGCGCCGTGCGTTCGGGCCGTACGTCAAACGATGCCCGGCCGTGCTCGTAGGCGTCGCGCGCTCGCGTGGTCACCCAATCCTCGGTATACGCCATCCCTGCCCCCTATGTCGATTCGAGGTACCTCGTTTCGATGTGCGAGAGTAGCAGCATGCTGGAACTCGCGATCCTGGGATTCCTGGCCGAGGGGCCACTGCACGGCTACCAACTGCGCCGCCGGATAGCGCACTTGTCTGGTCATGCCCGTCCGGTCAGCGACGGCAGCCTCTATCCGGCGATCAACCGCCTGGTCAAGGCCGGGCTGCTCGACCGCCGAGCCGAGCCAGGCGCCTCGGCCGTCCAGCGGCACACCCTGAACCTGACCGCCGCCGGTCGCACCGAGCTGCTGCGTCGGCTGCGGGAAGCCGACGACCTGGACATCAGCGACAGCACCCGGTATTTCACGGTCCTGGCCTTTCTCTCCCAGCTTCCCGACCTCGCCGACCAGCACGCGGTACTGCGCCGGCGACTGGACTTCCTGGAACAGCCCGCGAGCTTCTTCCGTGATGGCGACCGCCTCCTGGGCGCCGAGGACACCGACGACCCCTACCGCCGCGGCATGCTCACCATCGCCCGCACCACCAGCCGCGCGGAACGGTCGTGGCTACGGGAACTACTGGCCTGACGCCGACACGGCGGGCCCCGCCGGGCTGCATCCGGATGCTCCCTCTGCCCGCGAGAGTTCACCAGTGACGACCGGGTGCGGGATGTGATCCACAACTTCAACGCCGACGGCTTCGACTCTTTGTATCCGAAGTACAAGGGAGGCCGCCCGAAGACGTTCACGCTGCCCGAGCGGCGCGAGATCAAGAAGATCGCGAAGTCCAAGCCGGCCGAACACGATCTGCCGTTCTCGACCTGGAGCCTGTCCAAGCTGGCGGACTTCCTGAATGGACGAGTTCGGCCCGCTCAACCTCATGCCCCATCCGGGTCGGTAGTGGGCCGAGCGTGGCGGCAAGCGCAAGGACCCCGACCGCGAACCGCGCCGACGGCGGCGGGCGACCTACAACCGCCCCGGCGGAGTACGGCACCTGTTCGCTGCCTACGACCTGGCCAAGGACAAGCTCTGCGGCCACATCAAACCGATCAAGAGGCGGACCCAGTTCCTGGAGTTCTGCCGCTACCTGCGCACCCTCTACCCGCCAGAGGTGCGGATCGCTATCGTCTGCGACAACTTCTCCCCCCACCTGACCACGAAGAAGTGCCAACGCGTCGGCACCTGGGCGGCGGCGTACAACGTCGAGATCGCCTACACGCCGACGAACTCCTCCTGGCTCAACCGCATCGAGGCCCAGTTCACCGCCCTGCGCTACTTCACCCTCGACGGCACCGACCATGCTGACCACAAGGAACAGGGCAGCATGATCCGCCGCTACATCATCTGGCGAAACCGCCACGCCGACGACCGGCGACTACGCGCCGTTGTCGACAGGGCGAACGTTGCCTGATGCGGCACTAGAGGCTCGCCGGGCTCGTGGGCCTGATCAGCAGGGCCGCGACCAGGCCCGCGAGCAGCGTGATGCCGACCGACCACCACAGGGCGTCGGTATAGCCGTCCAGGGTTACCTTGTTGATCACATTCGCCAGTTGTGGTGGAACCCCTCGCGCGCTGATGACTTGGCCGTTCCCGGCCGCTTCGGCGAGGGCCGGTGGAAGCCCGTGTGCAGCCTCCAGTCGGGCGGCGATGGCCGAGGTGAGGACGCTGCTGAACAGGGCCGCGCCAAGCACTCCACCCACCTGGCCGGCAGCGCTGGCCACTGCCGCGCCTCCACCTGAGTCCGGCGCGGCGATGCCGGCCGTCGCGAGGGACAGGAGGGGCATCAGGGCCATGCCGAGGCCGAACCCGGCGAGGAGCATGCCGGGCAGGACCAGGGCGCCGTACTCGCTGTCGGGCTTGAGGAAAGTCAGGAGCAACAGGCCGAGCGCGGTGAGCAGGAGACCCGGCACGATCAGGTTGCGCGGCGCTACGCGGTGCAGCAGGCGGCCGGAGACCTGGGTGGAGCCGATGACGATCGCGACGACCGTGGGCAGCATGGCCGTGGCGGTCTGGAGGGGGGAGTAGCCGCGAACGTTCTGCAAGTACGCCATCAGGGCCGGGAAAAGGGCGAGCGTGCCGACGCCGGTCAGGAACAAGGTGAGGAGGGAACCGATGCGATCGCGGTCCTGGCTGATGTGCGGCGGGAGGAGCGGGTCGGCTGCCTTGATCTGCCACCGTACGAAGGCCACGAGCAGGACGACCCCGACCGCGAACAGGGCCAGCACCAGTGGGACCGTCCAGCCGAGCCGGCCCGCCTGGTGGAAGCCGTGGACGAGGGCGGCGATCCCGCCGGAGCCGAGCAGCAGGCCCGGCACGTCGAGGCGGCGTCCGGTGCGGACCGGGCGGTCGTGCACCAGGGTCGCCACACCGACCACGGCGATCAGGGCGAGGGGGACGTCGACGTACAGGCACAAGCGCCAGTCCAGGTTTTCGAGCAGCCACCCGCCGGTGAGCAGGCCCAGCGCCGAGCCGCCGGCGGCGAGAGCGGCGTAGACGCCGAAGGCCCTGCCGCGTGCCTTCGGGTCGGTGAAGTTGGCCGATACCAGGGCGAGTGCGGCCGGCGACAGCAGTGCGGCGAAGGCGCCCTGCAGGGCGCGGGCACCGACCAGCGCGCCGCTGGTGGGGGCCGATCCGCCGATCGCGGCGGCCACCGCGAAGCCGACCAGCCCGGTGATCAACATCCGTTTGCGGCCGAACAGGTCCGCGAGATGCCCGCCGAGCAACAGCAGCCCGCCGAAAGCCAGTTCGTACGCGGTGAACATCAGGCCCAGGTCGTCGGCGGGCATGTTCAGATCGGCCATGATGGACGGCATCGCCATGCGCAGGGACGTCGCGTCGAGCAGCACGAACAACTGCACAAGAGCGACCACAGCCAGGCCCCACCAGCGTCGGGGGTGGGGGAGCGAAGAGTCCTCAAGGTGGGGCGGGGGAGGGGTTGTGGGCCAGGCATGGGGGTCCACGCCCGGGGGTGGTCCGAACCCCTGTGGGGGGACGCGGTGCGCCGGGGCCGTGGGCGAGTACGCGGGCAGCGGGGGTGCCGACGGCTGCGGTGTCCCGGACGGGACGCGTGGGTCCACGTGGGGCACCGGCGCGTGGGCGGGAGTGGCACCGGGTGTGCCAACGGTCGTCTCAGGGGCGTAGTCCAGCAACCGGGCCGCATGACGGCCGAGTTGGGCCAGCACCGCGCCCGGCAGCCACTCCCCGTCCGTGTCCGCCTCCGTGCGGTCCGCGACCTGCTGAAGGGTGGGACGCTTGGCCGGGTCTTTGTCGAGGCACTCGCGTACGAGATCGACCAGCGGCTCCGGTACGCCGGTCAGGTCCGCCTCCTCCTCGGCGATCCGGAAGAGGTGGGCGTTCAGTCCGGTCGCCGTGGCGCCGAAGAGCAGACGTCCCGTGGCGGCGTAGACGAGGACGGCGCCCAGGCAGAACACGTCGCTGGCGGGGGTGAGTTCGAGGCCGCGTACCTGCTCGGGCGACATGAAGCCGGGGGAACCGATGAGCATGCCGGTGCGGGTGTGCAGGCTGTCCCCGGCGAGGGTGTCCATGGCCCGCGCGATGCCGAAGTCGATCACGCGCGGCCCATCCACCGTCACCAGCACATTGGACGGTTTGAGGTCCCGGTGGATCAGGCCCGCCTCGTGCACCGCCCGTAGCGCGAGGGCGAGACGGTTGGCCAGCACCCTCACAGAGTTCTCGGGCAGCGGCCCGAAGTCGTTCGCCACCACGGTGGTCAGGTCGGGCCCGGGAATGTACTGGGTTGCCACCCACGGCACCGCGGCCTCGGTGTCGGCGTCGAGCACGGCCGCCGTCCAGGAGCCGCCCACTCGCCGGGCGGCCGCCACCTCACGGGCGAAGCGCCTGCGGAACTCCGGGTGCTGTGCGTGCTCGTCCTGGACGACCTTGACCGCGACGGTCCGGCCGGCTTCGGAACGGCCCAGGTAGACCAGGCCCATACCGCCTGCGCCCAGGCGGGCGATCAGGCGGTACGGGCCTATGTGCGTCGGGTCTGAGGAGAGCAACTGGTTCACGGTGGAAAGGTAATCCACGGCACGGGCCACGGCACCGGATTCCGCACTTCCTCTCTGGAAACGCGTGAGGGGATGCCGGGAAAGGCGTGAGGCGATGCCGGGATACGCGTGAGGGGATGCCGGGCAGCGCGTGGGGCGATGCGGCGATTCCCGATGGCGCGTCACCCCGAAGGGCCGGCCGGCAATCCCGTGAGCTGCGAAGTCGTACCGGCACTCTGGTCGTCATCGCCGCGATCGCGCTCTCGCTGCCCTGATTCTCGCGGGGAAGCCCGAGGTCATGCTGCCCGCAGGCGGTGGCTGTCACCGTCGAGCAGTGCGCGTACCCGCTCGACCGTGTCCTCGACGCTGTCCCCGCTGGTGTCCAGCACGTGCGGTTCCATCGGGCCGAGGTCGGCGAACTGATTCCACATCAGTTCCAGTGGTCCCTCGTCCACGAGGGCGTCAGGCTCGGTGCGCGCCACGGCACGAGCGAGCGTGACCTCCCGGCGGGGGCGCAGCACGATGTAGTCGACCGGTGTTCGCGGGGCTGCCACCATCGCCGTGCGGAAGTGGTGCAGCATCCAGGGGCCGACGACCCCGTCGACCACCGTGACAAACCCGCCGGACGCGTACGTGAATGCCGCCCCCGCGATCACGGACAGCACTGTCTGGTTCTGCGCGTCGGAGGCGGGCTCGTAGGGAGGGATGGCCCCGGCCACGATGTAGTGCCAGAAGTCATCCGTGTGCAGGTGCACCGCTCGGTCCTGCCGCAGCCCGAGCTGTCGTGCCACGGTCGACTTGCCGGCGCCTGGGGGACCTGCCAGTACCACGATCCTGCCACTCATGCCAGGAAGGCTACCAACTGGGCTCATCCCTCTGCTGATTCGCATGTCTCACGGGACATACCTGCCGGCAGACTGAGCGAACCGGTGTCTGTCGCACCCAGCGCGATGACTGGGTCAGCCGCGGGTTGCGGAGCGGGGGCCGAGGACGGGGCGTAGGAGGGTTTCGAGGTCGGTGCGGGTGGGGGTGTGGGTGCCGGCCAGGCCGCGCAGGGTGAGGCCGTTGAGGGTGGCGGCGGCCGCGGCCGCGGTGGCGGTGACGGGGTTGGTGTAGTGCGTCAGGGTCTGGATGCTCCGCTGGATGTAGCGGTCGGCGATCGGGCGCAGGGCCGGTCGGCGTAGGGCGGCGAGGTAGAGCTCGAACTCCAGGACCTGCTGTTCGCGGTCGGGGCCTAGGCAGCGCAGGAGGACGTCGGCGAGGAGGACCGCGAGGGTGTCGGTGCTCAGGTCGGGGCGCTCGGCGACCCAGTCGTCGAGGTAGGCGGCGTAGCGGTCGACGGACCGGGTGAGGGCGGCGGTGATCAGGTCGTCCTTGGTGGCAAAGTGGTAGCTGGTCGCCCCGAGGGGGACGCCGGCTCGTTCGGCGACGGCGCGGTGGGTCAGGCCCTCGATGCCGCGCTCGGCGATGACCTTCTCCGTGGCCGCGACGATTTCCTCGATCCGCCGTCGCGGATCGCGGCGGCGTCGCGCGGGCCGTGCGGACTCGACCGGCCCGGGGACAGTTCCGGCCAGGGCCGTCCCCGCCCGGTGGTTTCGTGCTCCGGTGGGCCGAGGCCACCGGAACCGGCGGCCGGCGGCGTGGTCCAGGCCGGCTAGCCCGGGCCCGGGCGGGCGGCGGCGAGGTGGGCGTCCACGGCGACGACACCGTCGACGCCCTGGCAGAGGCCCACGACCACCGGGACGAGACGCGGCTCCGGGACGTGACCACGCAGGGTGACGGCCCCATCGAGGACCTCGATCGCGACGGCGCCCGCCTCCAGGCCGAGGATGCGCCCCAGGACGTCCTGCTCGATCTCTCCGCGGATCTCGACGTCGGGGCGGATGAAGGCGTCGAGCAGGTCGCTGCGGCTGACGATGCCGGTGAGGAGCCCGTCGTCGCCGACCACCGGCAACTGCTTGACGTGCCGGCTGCGGAGTTCCCGCGCGGCCCGGGGGATCGTCCAGTCGGCGCGGGCGGTGAAGACCGGGCTGCTCATGAGCGCGCCCGCGGTCCGGGCCTGGGCCTTGGCCCAGGCGCGCTCGTCGTTCCCGGCCTGACCCTGCGGATCGGGCATGCCGGTCTCGTGCCGCAGTACGTCGGACGCGGACACGACGCCGACGGGGGTGCCGTCCTCGTCCACGACCGGGGCCGCGACGATGTCATTCGCGTCCAGGAGGGTTGCGACCTCCTGGACCGTTGTGTTCGGGCGGAGGGTGATGACCTCCTCGGTCATCACGTCACCGACCGTGCGGCGGTGCAGCATGGCATCGGTCTCCTCCGCTGTGCGACGGGGCGGCCGCGGTCGGACCACCCGGGCGGACGACGCGCGACGCGCCGGCCTTCATGGCCCTGCCGGCTCGTCCACGCCGTCTCCCCCTACCCATGACAGCACCGCGCAGCTCCGGCGACCAGTGACGTTCGGCCTCGCGGGGAGGGCCGGCGGGTCCCACGGTCACGAGCGGGGCCGAGCGGGGCGGATGGTTGGTGACCGGGGCAACCATTTACCCGCGCGGGCGGTGAAGCGGGCACGATCGGTGAGAGGTGCCCTGGCCGCACTGCTCTGTGAAGTGCGCAACCGGTGGCGTCCCTGCCCAGTCCTCCACGGGCCGAACCATTCGGGCAGCTCGGGACCACCGCTCAGAGAAGTCGCGAGGGCGAGTAAACACAACCGACGCCCAGGGCCGCGGCGTCGCCTCGAACGTGAGCAGGGCCCGAGCGAAGCTCGCCCGGGCCCTCGGAATCGAACCCGATGACGGCACCGAGAGCGGCACGGGCTTCATGCCCAGCACGGCCGGGATTCCTACCGGGCCCTCGTCGGCCCCGGCACGGGGCGCCGAGTCCCCACCCGATCCGCTCGGCGGCCTGCTTCGTGAAGCGGAGGAGTGGCTGACCGTTGCCTACACCGATGACGAGGAGACGGCCCAGGCGCTCGCGCGCGTGTGTCGGCACAATCGGGGCGGCGCCACGACGTCGCAGCCGTCGAGCCCCGGGGGCGATGAGTGAGCGCCCCGAATCAACTGCGCCGGGCGGCGTCCGCGGCAGGTGCCGTCGCCATCGCCGTCATCCTGGTGGCCGCCCTGGTGGCGTCGGTGGCCGATCAGCGCCCCACGGAAGAAGTTCGAACCTCTTCCCGTCATCTGTGTGATCTGGGGCGTCCTGCTCGGTCCCGCCGCCGTCCTCGCCCCGAGCAGGCTCGCTCGCGCAAAGGCTCACGCGGCGGACGGCTGCCCGAACCGAGCCCGCAGTACGATGCCTAAGCATGATCACAATCAGGGAAGACGGCTACGAGCTCTCCACAGACACAGACCGTCTCGACATCGACTCGATCCACGAGTGGCTTTCGACCGATGCGTTCTGGGCGTTGGGCCGCAGCCGCGAAACAGTCGAGCAGTCGGTACGCGCTTCTCTCAACTTCGCCATCTACGACGCCGCCGGTTCTCAGGTCGCTTATGCGCGTGTCGTCACCGACTGGGCGACCTTCGCCTGGCTTTGCGACGTGTACGTGGCTCCCGCGCATCGCGGTAGAGGTCTTGGCACGTGGATAGCCGGCGCTGTGCGCGACCACCTGGCTCCCTACAAACTCAAGCGCGTCCTGCTCTCCACCCTCGACGCCCACGAGGTCTACTCGAAGGTCGGCTTCGTTTCCTTCCCGAACCCTGAGAACTTGATGATCTTGAGTCCGGCGCAATGACAGGGCGATTGAGGATCTGTCGCTCAGTGGGTTCGGGCCGGCCGCCGCAATCGGCGCGTGGACGACGGCGTGGCGCTCATGAGTCCGGTCGGCGGAACAGTGGGCCCTGGGCCACGGTGCGCCGATCCGTCGCGATCCGTCACGGCCCGTCACGGTCCGTCCTCCTCGTGGAGCCGTACCAGGTGGCCGCGTGGTTCGGGGGCGTGCTCTTCGCGTGCCGCAGTGTGTTTCCACCTCGTCGACGCGAGCGCGTGGACCGCGACCGTGCCGCAGGTCAGGCCCGCAAGGATTCCGGGGCGCCAGTGCGAACTGTTCGCGCTGTGCGGGCCGGTGGCGCCTTCGGCACCTGAGAGGAGATTTCGCCAGGCAGCCAGCAGGGGGCGCATCGCGGTCACCTCCCTCCTCGCTCTGCCGCGTCCACGTGGGTGCGGTCGCCGAGGAGTTCCCAGCGCTGGAGGGCGAGGGGGACATTGCCCTCGCGCCACAGGCGGCTCAGGAAGGAGGGCAGGCTGAAGGCGGCGCCCTCGTGCTGGGCGCAGTCGGTCAGGAGGTCGTGGATCTGGAGCTTGCCGGTGAGGTAGCTCAGTCCCTGGCCCGGGTGCCCGGCGAAGTAGACCGCTTCCTCCCACGCCGTTCGGGGGTCCATCGGGACGCGCTCGGCGAGTTGGGTGGCGGCCTGTTCCAGGGTCAGCTCGCCGAGGGCGAGGGAGATGTCCACCTCTACGCGCAGGGCGCGCAGGCGCATCGCGTTCACCACGAACAGGGCGCTGGCCGGTGCGTCGTCGAACAGCCCGGCCTGCAAGGCGAGTTCCTCCGTGTGGAAGGCGACGCCCTCGTTGGCCGCCGAGTCGTAGTAGTGGCGTCGCAGCGGGTCGGGGTGGCGCCAGGAGAGGGCCGACTGCCAGGCGTGGACGCCCTCGTGGACGACGCCCACCCGCGGGTCGTGGGCCTCGGCGCGTTGGAAGTACGGCAGGTCGGCGCGGGGCGGGCGGATGTAGCGCAGGGCGTCGTCGCCGGGGCGCCGCGCCGAGGCCATGTGGTGAGGGACGCCGAGCCACGTCAGGGGTTCCAGGTAGGGCGGCATGGGGGCGTTGCGGTAGTGGCGCAGGTCGTCGGGGAGATCGATGAGACCTGCGTCGCGCAGGAAGGCCCGGATGTCCTGCTCGGCCGTACGCTGCCGCTCGATCTGCTGCGTGGTGTCAGCCATGAGCGGTGGCTCGGGCAGGTTCCGGTGGCGGCGGCGCAGCACCAGTTCGGCCCCTGCGGCGCGGGCGTATTCCTGGCGGCCCATGTCCCGCAGTCGTTGTACCGGGTACGGCAGGAGGGCCACGCGGTGCAGGAAGTAGGGGAACGCCTCAGGGCCCGGGCTGACCGGGCCCGTGAAGGTCGGCAGACGGTCCCGGAGCCACTCCCGGTAGCCCACCAGCGCCCGTTGTGCGGAGCCCGTGGCGGCGGTGAGCCCTTCGGCCTGTGCGGTGGTCAGGAGCGGGGCAAGTGCCGCCATGGCCGTCCCCAGCGCCTCGTCGGCGGCGTCGAGCAGCCGCAGCGCGTACTGGGCGAAGGGGGCTGCCGCATGCCCGGCGAGGTGGTGTTCGGCCTGCTCCAGGAGTTCCGGTACGCGGCCGAGGAGGGCCACGACGTCCTGGGCCTGCGTGCCGTGCCAGGGGGGTGGCTGGAGCAGCAGGTTGTAGACGGGCACCAGGGCCTGGTCGAGGTAGAAGCACGGGTTGTGGCGCCAGTCGCGCAGCAGGTCCAGTTCCCAATGCGCGCGGGCCAGCGCGGAGCCCAGCAGGGCCGTATCGACCTGGTCGGCGACGGGCGCCGCCGACGTGTCGAGCTCGTCGTGGCGGCGCCTGAACTCCGCCAGGAAACGCCCGCGTTCGGCGACCGCGTCGGGTGACCAGTCGGGCAGCCAGCCGCCCGGTCGCTCGACCCGGTTGATGTCGTCGTAGGAGTCGGGCTGGGTGGACGCACGCCACGTCCAGAACTCCTCGCCCAGGCGGCCGAGTTCGGCCATGGCGCTGCTCATCGGTGTCTCCTCGCTCCCGGGGGTCGGACTGCCTGGTTGTCGGGCGCTCAAGCGGTCAGTGAGACGTTGTACGTCCGCATCCAGCGGTCGACCTCGATCAGCGGCAGCAGCAGGTGCAGATTGTCGGCCATGGTCATCATCTGGGTGCGGCCCGCGGCGAGTTCACGCACCTTGGGCACGTCGAGCAGCCCGGCCAGCGGGGAGTCGGCGTCGTCCAGCACGGCGTCGAGAGCGGCCCGTACGCTCTTGGCGTGGGCCGGCGAGAAGGTGGCGGGGTAGGCGCTCTTGCGGCGTTCGAGCACCTCGCGCGGCAGCAGGTCGGCGGCGGCGGACCGCAGCAGGCTCTTCTCGCGGCCGTCGGCGACCTTCATCTTCCACGGCACGTTCCAGACATACTCAAGGAGCCGGTGGTCGCAGAACGGCACCCGCACCTCCAAGCCGACGGCCATGCTCATCCGGTCCTTGCGGTCGAGGAGGTAGAGGAGCGGTCCCTGCAGGCTCAGGTAGAGGACCTCGCGCATCCGGGCCTGGAGGCCGGACTCGCCCGTCAGGCGCGGCACGCGGGCGCGGAGTGTGGCGTAGCGGTCGCGCTCGTCGTCGTCGGGGCGGATCCGGGCGCGGACGTCGGGAGCCAGGCAGTCGGTGAGCCGGGGGCTGTTGCCGAGCCAGGGGAAGGTGTCGCCCCAGACGGTGGCGCGGTCGAAGAACCAGGGATAGCCGCCGAACACCTCGTCGGCCGCCTCGCCCGACAGCGCGACCGTGGACCGCTCCCGGATCGCCTGGAAGAGCAGGTACATGGAGGAGTCGAACTGGCCGAGGCTGGGCAGGTCGCGGGCGAGGAGCGTCTCCTGTACGACCCCGGGCAGCGCCTCGGGGTCGAGCGTGATCGAGGTGTGGTCGACGCCCAGGTGGGCCGCGGCGGCCAGAGCGAAAGGCGTGTCGCGTTCGGGGCGCAGCGCGGTGGCGCGGAAGTCGTCGTCGGCGCCCTCGAAATCGACGGAGAAGGAGCGCAGTCCCCGCGTGTGATGGGCGGCGGCCAGGGCGGTGATCGCCGACGAGTCCAGGCCGCCCGACAGCAGCGTGCACAGCGGCACGTCCGCCACGAGCTGGTGGACGACGACGTCCTCCAGGATCTCGCGGACCCGGGCCACGGTGGCGGGTCCGTCCTCGTGGTGCTCCCGGCTCACCAGTCGCCAGTAGGGGGTCTCGTGGGCACCGGACCGGTCGACGCGCACCATGTGGCCCGGCTGCACCTGCCGCAGGTCGGTGTAGGGCGTCTCCCACGGCATGGCGAGGCGGGGGTTGAACAGAATGGGGAGCTTGTCCTCGCTGGTGCGCGCCGTGAACAGCGGGTTGGCCAGGATCGCCTTGGGTTCGGAGCCGAACAGCAGGCCGCCGTCGTAGGCGTGGTAGTAGAGGGGTTTGACGCCGAGCCGGTCGCGTACGAGCAGCAGTTCCTCCCGGGCGCCGTCCCAGATCGCGAAGGCGAACATCCCGTTCAGGTGGTCGACGAAGGCGGCGCCCCACTCCAGGTAGGCGTGCAGCACGACCTCGGTGTCGGACAGGGTCTCGAAGCGGTGGCCGCGCGCCGACAGCTCGGCGCGCAGTTCGCGGAAGTTGTAGACCTCGCCGCTGTACGTCAGCACCACCGGCGCCTCGGGACCCCGCCGGTGCGCCACCATGGGCTGCCGGCCGCCCTCCAGGTCGACGATGGCCAGACGCTGGTGGCCGAGGGCGACGTGCGGGGCGAGCCACACCCCGTCGGCATCAGGGCCCCGCCGGTACAGGGAACCGGTCATGGCCTCCACGGTCTGCCGTTCCAGGGTGAGATCCCGGGAGAAGTCGATCCAGCCGGCTATGCCGCACATCGCGCGCTCCTTGTGCAAACGTCAGGGAAGGGTGGGTTGGACGGCGGGCGTCCGCCGCGAGGGGCCCGGCAGGCCGGCGAGGAAGTCGTCGAAGTGGACGAGCCGGTGCCCGTACACGCCGGGGCAGTTCCAGCGCAGATCGAGGCGCGGCGGCCGGTCGGCGTCGTGGAAGTAGACCGCTTCGAGTCCCTGCCCCTGGCCGAACGCGAGCACGGGGTTGGCGGTCAGGAAGTCGCGGACGGCCGCGGTGTCCCGGCGGGCCCGCAGCACCAGCCGCTTGGCGCCGAAGTGGTTGCCGGGCAGGGCCACTTCGGGGTGCATCTTGCGTTTGAACTGGAAGATCCCCTTGCTCAGGAACGGCTCGCACCCCGACAGGTCCACCCGCCGCAGACCCTGCTCGGCCGCCCACTGCAGGATCAGCACGTACATCGCCATGTAGGTGCCGGAGCGGTACGGGTGGGTGCTGCCTTCGTCCACGCCGGCCAGGCGGACGACCAGGGTCCGGCCTTCGAGGCGGCACAGCATCCCCGCCACGCGGTGGTCCGACTCGCGCAGGAAGAAGAGCACGCCGCGCCGGAAGAGGCACACCCGCGCGCTCTCCCGGTCCTCCGAGCGGGCCGCGTCGCCGTGTCTGTTCTCCATGGTCGGCCGGTGCATACGGTCGTAGAAGAACGCGAAGTCGGCCTCGCCGGTGGCCACTTCCAACGTGCGGTGGTGGGAGCGGAGCTCGCGTGCGTGCTGCTGACGGGCCTTGCGGGAGAGCCTGTGCAGGACGTCCTGCGGGTCGGGCCCGACCGGCACCGTCAGGGTGACCCGGAACGGCAGCAGCAGGCTGTGCCGCGGTGGCCGGGCCGGGGCGCGGTCGCCCAGCACACCGACCGCGAGGAGGTCGGCGCCCGGAGCGGCGCGGCCGCCCGCGAGGTCGGCCCAGGTCGTGGCCTGTCGGGTGCGATGCGAGGGGGTACCGCGCCGCTGCTCCAGGAAGGGCAGTACGTGCGTCAGGCCCTGAGGCAGACCGCCGTACGCCAACACCGGTCCGTCGCCGTCCGGTTGGGACAGGGTGACGTGGGGCCGGGTGGCGACGGCGGCGTCGGCCAGCGTGTGGGCCCGCACGATGCGCGGGTCGGCGCTGTTGTTCCAGACGTACCGCCAGTTCGGTGGGATCACTCGGCCTTCACCGTGTCCCCGGAGGTCAGTCCGTAGCCGGTGGGCACGGAACCCAGGGCGGCGTCGCGGTGCACGACCCGATTGCGGTCGTCCACGAAGACCACGTGGGGTTCGAGCTTGGCGGCCTCGGCATCCGGCACCGTCGCGTAGGCGATGATGATGACGAGGTCGCCGTTCTGGACGAGGCGGGCCGCGGCGCCGTTGACGCCGATGACGCCACTGCCCCGGGGCCCCTCGATCACATAGGTCTCCAGCCGGTTCCCGTTGTCGATGTCCACGAGATGGATCAGCTCACCGGGGAGCAGGTCGGCGGCGTCCATCAGATCGGCGTCGATGGTGAGGGAGCCGACGTAGTGCAGATCGCACTGGGTGACCGTGGCGCGGTGGATCTTGGACTTGAGCATCGTACGGAACATCGTGTGTCGCCTCTCGAAGCCTCGTGGTCTCTTGGATCGGGTCTAGGCGTGGGCGGCCGCGAGGACGGCCTTGGCGAGGCCGTCCGCGCTGTCGACGCGGATGAGGTGCTCGTCGCGCAGCGGGGCGAGCAGCTCGTCGCTGTAGTAGCCGGAGGCGTGCACCACCACGTCGGTGTCCGCGGCGACCAGGCCGCGCTCGCGCGCCACGAGTACGCCGGTGAGCGCCTTCACCAGGGACCATTCGCGGATCAGGGCGGGGTCCTCGGCGATGGTGATGCCGGCCTCGGCGGCGAGCGAACGCACCTGGTCGAACTTGTCGAGGCACTCCCGGCGGGAGACCACGACACCGCCGCCGCCGTGGCGCGCGACGATCTCGTTGACCTGCGGACGCGTCGGCGGCTCCTTGGTGTAGAAGGTGGCGTCGATCACCTCCTGCGGATGGTCCGTGACCGCGGGGAACTCGGCCAGCGCGGACTGCCGCCACAGCCCGGAGCCCTGGTCGTAGGCGTAGTCGGGAACCTTGGTGCCGAGCAGGCTGGTCACCATGTCGGCCGTGGCGAGCTGCTGGATCAGGAAGAAGCCGGGGTGCCGGGCGGGTGCCGTGAAGCCGGCCAGTCCCTCGGTGAGCAGCTCGTGGCCGAGGTGGTAGCCGAGCAGGCCGAAGGCGCTGGAGACGGCGTGGGCGTGCACGCGGGGCGCGGACTCTCCGGTGAGGGGCAGCAGTTCGGCCTCGACGAAGGCGCGTACCGCGTCCGCGATGCGGTAGTTGTCGATGTCGAGGGTGTACCAGACGCGGAAGCCGGTGGTGTCGAAGATCTCTGCGGCGTACCGTTCCACGACCTCGCTGCTGAGCAGCTTCACGTCGGCCGGCCGCTCGACATCGGCGAGGACCACCGGGTTCGCCGTGCGCAGCGGCTGCTCGGCGGTCAACGGGCAGTCGCGCAGCTTGGTGCGCGACGGCTCGGGGGCGAGCATGGCGATGCGCAGCTCGTCGGGTGTGGCGAGGCCGGTCGCGTAGGCGCGGGCCACGGCGTCCCGCAGCGCCGTTCCCTTGTTGCCGGAGGTCGGCGTGAGCAGCAGCACCCGCTCGCCGGTGCGGCGGATGTGAGCGGCGGCGCGGGCGATCATCAGCAGGGACGCGACGGTCTTCGTCGTCCGCGCGCCGGGGTTGCGCATCAGGTCCAGGAGGTACGTATGCGGCTGCACCGGTGTCAGACCGACGTCGGTGACCTCGGTGAACTTCGTGAACGCGGCGTCCTTCTCGTCGAGTTCCAGCGCGATCGCCGACGGCGTGGCGCGCTGGGCACCGACCTTGCGCGCGGCCGCCCGGACCTCCTGGAAGTACCGGTCGAGGACGTTGCGCACGACGCCGCCGGTACCGGCTGTCTGGCTCGCAGCAGACATGGGGGATCCACTCCTTCGGGGAATCTGTTCGTGACCTGGATCGTCAGGGTCGGGAGATCAGCGGGTGGAGATCTGGCGGGGGGAGATCAGGTTCAGAGGCCGGAGGCCGGTGTGGTCGAGAGCTCCGCGACGATGGCCTCCTCCACGGCCTGCGCGAGTCGCCTGACCGTGGGGGAGTCGAAGAGGACGCGGACCGAGAGGTCCACGTCGAAGACCTGCCGGAGGCGGCCGAGTACCCGCATGGCGCGCAGGGAGTTGCCGCCGAGGTCGAGGAAGGTGTCGTCGATACCGATGTGTTCGGGCTCCCGCTCCAGGGCCTCGGCCCAGATGTCCCGGATGAGGACCTGCTGCGGGTTCTGCGCCGGGACGTGCGGAGTGGAGGCGTCGCGCCACGCCCGGTCGGGCCGGGGCAGCGCGGCGCGGTCGACCTTGCCGTTCTTGTTGAGCGGCAGCTCCGCCAGGGGCATCAGCGCACCGGGGACCATGTAGTCGGGCAGCCGCTGCCCGGCAAAGGCGCGCAGTTCCGCGACGGCCGGCAGCGCGCCGCCCGGCCGGGGCACCAGATAGGTGGTCAGCGTCCAGGTGCCGTCGCCCGCCTGGTGGGCGACGGTCGCGGCCTCGCGTACCTCCGGGTGCGCGGTGAACGCCGCGTCCACCTCGGTCGGTTCCACCCGGTGGCCGCGGACCTTGACCTGGTCGTCGGCCCGGCCGACGAACTCCAGCTCGCCGGTGCTGGTCCGGCGTACGACATCGCCGGTGCGGTACATCCGGCCGCCCGGGGCGCCGTGCGGATCGGGCAGGAAGCGCTCGGCGGTCAGCTCCGGCCGTCCGAGATAGCCCCGGCTGACGCCCGTGCCGGCGAGGTACAGCTCACCGGGCTGCCCGTCCGCGACCGGGCCGAGGTGCTCGTCCAGGACGTGAGCGCGCACGCCGGGGAGGGGACGGCCCAGCGGCGGGGAGTCCGGCCATCGCTCCAGGCCCCCGGTGAGGGGGCAGGCGGTGGCCTGGTGTGTCTCCGAAGGGCCGTACTGGTTCTCCAGCACGGCGCCGGGCAACGCCCCCATGAAGTCCCGGACTTCCGGCGTCAGGCGTAGCGGTTCGCCCGCCGAGACGATTTCCGTCAGGGCCAGCCGGCGCGTCCGGGCCTCGTCCTGGAGGGCGGCGTGCGCGAGCTGGCGCAGAAAGGCCGGGGAGAGGTAGATCCGCTGCACGCGCTCGCGCACCATCAGGTCGAGCAGCGCCGACGGGTCCTGCCGGTGCTCCTCCCGCACCAGGACCAGCGAGCCGCCGCTGAGCAGGGCACCGAAGATCTCCTGGAGGGAGACGTCGAAGCCGAGCGAGGTGAACTGCAGGAAGACCTCGGGCCCGGGGACGCGGTGCACCGCCCACTCGGCCACCTTCCGGATGCTTTCCGAGGGCAGGCCGATGCCTTTGGGGCGGCCCGTGGACCCCGAGGTGAACAGGACGCAGCGCAGCCCCTGCTCGGGCAGGGACCTGGCGGGGCGGGTCGGGGGGCACGCCGCCACGGCGGTCGCGATCTCCTCGCACGGCAGCACCGGGAGGGGCAGGCCCTGGAACGCCTCGGTGTGGGCCCGTTCGGTGAGCACGAGCAGCGCCCCGCACGCGGCCAGGTTGTCCCGCAGCCGCCGCGCGGGATGGCCCGGATCCATCGGCAGGAACGCGCCACCGGCCTTGAGGACGGCGAGCATCGCGACGAAAACCTCGGGGCGCCGGTCCATGCACAGGCCGACGACCGCCTCGGGGCCGACGCCGCGCCGCTGGAGCAGGTGGGCCAACCGGTTGGCACGGGCGTCCAGTTCGCCGTACGTCACCCGCTCCTGGCCGGCCACCAGCGCGATGGCGTCGGCGTCGGATCCCGCCCGTTCCTCGAAACGCTCGATGATGTCCAAGGCGACTCCTTGTCCACGGACACTGCGATGTCACGGACCCAGCCACCGGGCTGAGTGACAGACGCGGATCAGTTGATCGCCCAACAGCATCAGCGGCCCTCATCGGCGAGAACAACATCGATTGAACGAAGTAACGCGCGGTTCTTGCGGCGGCACAGGGGAGCAAAAGGGGCGAAACGGCGGCCCGGTGGTGGATTGAACGTAGTGCCCCGGGACTTTGCCACCGGCGCTTGCTCCGCACCGCGACGGCCGTCTACTGATGATCTCCAGGGCTGGACGCCCTCGGGCCGTGCGCCGCCCGCGCGGCTGCCACTCCTGCCGGGCCCGCCCGCCCCACCCACCCCCTCGCAGAAGAGGAGGCGCCATGTCGCACGGTGCCCGAGCCACGCACAAGGTCGTGGTCAATCACGAGGAGCAGCACTCGATCTGGCCGGTCGACCGTGCGACCCCGGCCGGCTGGAGCGAGGTCGGAGTCGAAGGCACCAAGGAGGAGTGCCTCGACCACATCAACCGCGTATGGCCCGACATCACACCGCTCAGCGTCCGCAGGGCCCTCGCCGAGCGGGACGCGGCCAGCCCCGCGCCCTAGCCGCACGAGCCCCCACGCCGTAGCCACAGCGTCCCCGTTCGCCGCAGCCACCACAGCCTCGCGCCCGGTCGCACGTATGGAGGGTCATGTCAGTCGAGCACTCTTCGCAGCTCTCCGCCGCCCAGGCCGAGCTGCTCGCCCGCCGTCTGCGCGGCGCGGCCCCGGCACGCCCGGACGCGCGAACGGACCTCGTCCGGCGGCCTCGCGGTACCCGCACCCCGCTCTCGTACGCGCAGCAAAGGCTGTGGTTCCTCGAGCAGTTGCACCCCGGCTCGATCGCCTACATCACGGCCGACACCATGTACCGCGTCCGCGGCCGGTTGGACGTCCCCGCCCTGAGCCGGGCGCTCGACCTGGTGGTGAGCCGCCACACCACACTGCGCTCGTACTTCGCCGACGACTACGGCCGGCCTCACCTCGTCGTCGGACCGGCCGACCGGGTCACCCTGGCCGTGGCCGACCTCAGCGGGCACGCCGACCCCGAGGCGGCCGCCGACGACACCATCGCCGCGGAGGTGCGCACCCCCTTCGACCTGACCACCGGGCCGCTCCTGCGCGCGCGCCTGCTGCGTCTGGGTGACGACGACCACGTGCTCGCCATCGTCATCCACCACATCGCGTTCGACGGCTGGTCCACCGCGGTCTTCGAGCGTGACCTGGACCTGGCCTACCGCGCCGCTCGATCCGGCGCCGATCCGGCCTGGCGCGAACTGCCCGTCGAATACGGCGACTACGCGGCCTGGCAGCACCGGTACCTGACGTCGGAACGCTTGGCCGAACACCTCGACCACTGGCGCACCGCCCTCCAGGGCGCCCCCACCACCCTGCAGTTGCCCACCGACCGGCCGCGCCCGGCGACCCCCCGCTACCAGGGGGCCACCGTGGCCTTCACGGTGCCCGAGGACACCGCCGAGCGGCTGCGCGCCCTGTCCCGCGCCCACGGCGCGACGCTGTTCATGACCACGCTGGCCGCGTACCAGGTCCTGCTCTCCCGCTACACCCACAGCGCCGACTTCCTCGTCGGCTGCCCGTCGGCGGGCCGCACACGGGCCGAACTGGAGGACCTGGTCGGCTTCTTCGTCAACACCCTGCCGCTGCGGGCCGACCTCACCGACGACCCGACGTTCACGCGCCTCGTCCACCGCACCAGGGACACCGTCCTCGACGCCTTCGCCCACCAGGACGTGCCCTTCCAGCACCTCATCGAGGCGCTCGCGCCGCCCCGCGAGGTCAGCCACAACCCCGTCGTGCAGACCTGGTTCGACCTGTCGGCCGCCCCCGCCGCGCCCGCGCTCGTCGACACCGCCGTCGAGCGCGTCCGGCCCCGGCACACCTCCACCAACTTCGACCTGGCGCTGCACCTGATCGACGACGGATCGGGCCCGCTCAAGGGCGAACTCGTCTACGCCACCGACCTCTTCGACGAAGCCACGGTGCGCCGTTTCGCCGACCACTACGCGTATCTCCTCGGCGAGGCCGTACACGACCCGGACCGCCCCGTGGCGGACCTGGCGTTCGCCGACCCCGGGCGACTCCAGGCCACCCTGGCCGCCTGGAACGACACCGAGCGGCCGGTACCCGAGGGCACCGTCTCCGACGCTTTCGAGCGGCAGGTCGGCCGCACCCCCGACGCCGTCGCACTGATCGACGGCGACGGACGGCTCACCTACGCCGAGTTGAACGCCCGCGCCAACCGTCTCGCCCACGAGCTGCGGGCCCGCGGCGTACGGACCGATGAGCCGGTGGCGCTGCTGCTGCCCCGCGGCACCGACTTCGTGGCGGCGCTTTTGGGCGTGCTCAAGGCCGGTGCCGGATACCTCCCGCTCGATCCGGCGCACCCCGCCGGCCGCATCGCCCACCTCCTGGACGACGCCCGGGCGCACACCGTCGTCACCGACCGCGCGCTCAGGCATCTGCTGCCGCCCGCCGCGGCCGCCGTCGTCCTCGACCAGGAAGCCTTCGCCGACCGGCCGGACACCGACCCGGTGCCCGCCGCCACCGCCGACAACCTCTGCTACGTGATCTACACCTCCGGCTCCACCGGGCGGCCCAAGGGCGTCGCCATGGCCCACGCGCCTTTGGTCAACCTCATCCAGTGGCAGGTCGACCGGACCACCGTCACCGGACCCACGCTGCAGTTCTCCGCACTGCACTTCGACGCCTCGTTCCAGGAGCTGTTCACCACCCTCTTCACCGGCGGCTCCCTCGTACTGATCAGCGAGGAGGAGCGCCGCGACCCGCGCCGGGTGCTCGCCGCCCTCCGCGCGCACGGCGTGCGGCGGCTGTTCTGCCCGCCCATGGTCCTCGAACAACTCGCCGTCCAGGACGCCGCCGAGGCCGCGGCTCCGCTGCCCCTCCGGGAGATCGTCACGGCGGGCGAACGGCTCGTCCTCAGCGACGAGATCCGCGCCTTCCTGTCCCGGTTGCCGGACGTCATCCTGGAGAACCAGTGCGGCCCCACCGAGACCCACGCGGTCGTGGCCCACCTGATGACCGGCCCGCCGGAACACTGGCCGACCCGCCCGCCCATCGGCAGCCCTCTCGCCAACACCCGCGTCCACGTCCTCGACGAACGGCTGCGGCCCGTCCCCGTCGGGGTGCCCGGCGAGCTGTACGTCACCAAGCCCTGGCCGGCGCGCGGCTACGTGGGCAGGCCGGACCTCACCGCGGAGCGGTTCCTGCCGTCCCCGTTCGCCGACGAGCCGGGACAGGTGATGTACCGCACCGGCGACCTGGTGCGGTGGCGGCACGACGGCGCCGTGGAGTTCCTCGGCCGCGCCGACGACCAGGTCAAGATCCGCGGCTACCGGGTGGAGCCCGCCGAGGTCGAGGCGGGTCTGCGCGCGCTGCCGCACGTCACGGAGGCCGCCGTACTCCCGGTCGAGGTCGCACCCGGCGACCGCCGCCTCGTCGCGTATCTCACCACCGACGACCCGGCGCCCCCGGGCCCCGCCCGGCTGCGCGGACAACTGGCCGAGACCCTGCCCGACTACCTCATCCCCAGCCACTTCGTCACCGTCCCGCGGCTGCCCCTCACCGCGACCGGGAAGCTCGACCGCCAGGCGCTGCTGCGCACCGAGCTGCCCGTCCCCGACCAAGACGCCGACACCCCTTCACGCGCGCCCCGCGGCCCCCAGGAAGAGATCCTCGCGGGCCTGTTCGCCGAAGTCCTCGCCCTGCCACGGGTCGGTGCCGAGGACGACTTCTTCGCCCTCGGCGGGCACTCGCTGCTCGCCACCCGCCTGATCGCCAGGGCCCGCTCCGCCCTCGGCGTCGAACTCGGCCTCCGCGACCTGTTCAAGACCCCGACCGTCGCGGGCCTCGCGGCCCGCCTCGCCCCGGCCGCACGCTCCCGCACGGCGCTCGCGCCCAGGGAGCGCCCCGCCGCGCTGCCCCTGTCCTCGGCGCAGCGACGCGTGTGGTTCCTCAGCCGGATCGGCCAGGGCACCGACTACAACCTGCCCTTCGCCCTGCGCCTGCGCGGCCCGCTGGACACCGGCGCGCTTCGCGCCGCGCTCGCCGACGTCATCGCCCGGCACGAGGCACTGCGCACGGTGTTCCCCGAGCACGACGGCGAGCCCCACCAGCGCATCCTCGCGCCCGACGCGACACCGGTGACGGTGGAGCCCGTCGACTGCCCACCGGCCGACCTCGCGCGCACCCTCGCCGCTCTCGCGGCACGGGAGTTCGACCTGGAGACCGAGCCGCCGCTGCGCACCGGCCTGTACCGAACGGCCGCCGACGACCACGTCCTGGCCCTGGTGGCCCACCACATCGCCGCCGACGGCTGGTCGTTGGGGGTGCTCGTGCGCGACCTGTCGGCCGCCTACACCGCGCGCCTCGACGGGCGCGCACCCCACCTCGCGCCGCTGCCCGTCCACTACGCGGACTACACCCTGTGGCAGCACGCGGCGCTCGGCGACGAGGACGACCGCGACAGCCTGGCCGCCCGGCAGTTGGCCTTCTGGCGGGAGCGCCTGGCCGGGGCGCCGGCCGAGCTGGCGCTACCGTACGACCGGCCGCGGCCCGCGCAGGCCGACAGCTCCGGCGCCGCCGTCCCCGTCGCGCTCGACGCCGCGCTCCACGCGGAGCTTCTGCGCCGGGCGGGCGAGCACGGCTGCACCGTGTTCATGGTCCTGCAGGCCGCCCTCGCCACCCTGCTGTCCCGCCTCGGCGCGGGCACCGACATCCCGATCGGCGCGCCCGTGGCCGGGCGCGGTGACGAGGCCCTGGAAAACCTGGTCGGGTTCTTCATCAACACCCTCGTCCTGCGCACCGACGTGTCGGGCGACCCCACCTTCGCCGAACTCCTCGCCCGCGTACGGGAGTCGGACCTGGCCGCGTACGACCACGCGGAGCTGCCCTTCGACCGCGTCGTCGAGGCCGTCAACCCCGACCGGTCCCTGGCCCGCCATCCGCTGTTCCAGGTGGTCCTCCAACTGGACGGGAGCGTGACCGACGGCCTGGCACTGCCCGGACTCGACTGCGCCGAGGAGCCGGTGCGCTTCGACGTGTCCAAGTTCGACCTGCGCCTCGGCCTCGTGGACCACCGGGACGCGTCCGGCGCACCGGCCGGGATCACCGGTGTCCTGGAGTACGCCACCGCCCTGTTCGACCGGAGCACCGCCGAGTCGCTCGCCGCGCGCCTGCACCGGCTCCTCGACCAGCTCGTCGCACACCCGGACGCCCGGATCGGTTCGCTCGACCTGCTCAGCCCCGACGAGCGTCGCCGCCTCGTGGTCGACTGGAACGACACCGCGGCCGAGGTCCCGGAGCGGACCGTACCGGAGCTCTTCGAGGCGCAGGCGCGGCGCACTCCGCGAGCGCCCGCCGTGCACGAGGGCGCCACCACCCTGACGTACGCGGAGCTGAACGCGCGCGCCAACCGGCTGGCCCGGCATCTGGTGAGCCTCGGCGCGGGCCCGGAGCGGCTGGTCGCGGTCGCACTGCCCCGGACACCGGAGCTCGTGGTGGCGCTGCTCGCCGTCCTCAAGGCCGGCGCCGGATATCTGCCGCTCGACCCGGAAGCGCCCGCCGAGCGGATCGCCAAGGTCGTCACGGGCGCGGGGCCGGTCCTGGCGGTGACCACCGAAGCGCTGGCGGAGCGGCTTCCCGGGCTGCCGCGGCTGGTCCTCGACGCCCCCGAGACCGCCACCGCCGTCGGGCGGCACGCCGGGCACGACCTGGCGCAGAGCGAGCGCACCGCGGAGCTGACCCCGCGCACCACCGCCTACGTCATCCACACCTCCGGCTCCACCGGCCGGCCCAAGGGCGTGGTGATCGAACACCGCTCCCTCAACCTGTACTTGGCCTGGGCCCGGCGGGCCTATCCGGCCATGGCGGGCCGGGCGCTGCTGCACTCGCCGGTGGCCTTCGACCTCACGGTCACCGGCCTGTGGGGCCCCCTGACCGCCGGCGGCAGCGTGGAGCTGGTGACCCTCGACGACGCGGACCCGGCCGACGTGCGGCAGCCGACATTCGTCAAGGCCACCCCCTCGCACCTCGCGCTCTTCCAGATCCTGCCCGACACCTACGCCCCGACCGGCGAGCTGGTCCTCGGCGGCGAACTCCTGCTCGGCGCCGCCCTCGACGAGTGGCGGGCCCGGCACCCCGGCGTGACCGTGGTCAACGAATACGGGCCGACGGAGACCACGGTGGGCTGCGCCGAGTTCCGCATCGCACCGGGCGACGCCGTGCCCACCGGCGGCGTCACCATCGGACACCCGATCTGGAACACCCAGTGGTACGTCCTCGACGCGGCGCTCTCGCCGGTGCCGGTGGGCGTGGTCGGGGAGCTCCACGTCGCCGGCGGACTCCTGGCGCGTGGCTATCTCAACCAGCCGGACGCGACGGCGGAGAAGTTCCTGCCCGATCCCTACGGCCCGCCCGGCACCCGCATGTACCGCACCGGCGACCTGGTACGCCGACGCCACGACGGCCAGGTGGAGTTCGTCGGCCGGGTCGACGACCAGGTCAAGATCCGGGGCTTCCGCGTGGAACTGGGCGAGGTCGAAGCGGTGCTCGCCGCGCAGCCCGGCGTGGCGTCGGCGGCCGCGACCGTGGTCGACGGCGGCGGCCTGGCGGCCTATCTGGTGCCCACGGCGGCCGAGCGGATCGATGTGGACGCCGTACGGGCGGGAGCGGCGGACCTGCTGCCCGAGTACCTGCGGCCCTCGACGTACACCGTGGTCGATCGGCTGCCGCTGACCAAGAACGGCAAACTCGACCGCCGGGCGCTGCCCGCGCCGGACCTCGGGCCGACGCCGCCGGGCCGCGACCCGTCGACGGCGCTGGAGAAAGCCCTGTGCACCCTCTTCGCCGAGGTGCTCGGCCGGGAACAGGTCGGCGTGGACGACGGCTTCTTCGCCCTGGGCGGCCACTCGCTGCTCGCCGCGCGCCTGGTGTCGCGCGCCCGGCCCGTACTCGGCCTGCGGCTGAGCATCCAGGACCTGTTCACGGCGCCCACCGTGGCGGCGCTGGCGGCCCGCCTGGACGGCGGAGAGCCGCAGGAGCCGGGGGAGTGCCTGCTCGCGCTGCGCACGGGCGGCGGCCGAGCGCCGCTGTTCTGCGTGCACCCCGGGGCCGGCATCGGCTCCGTCTACACGGCGCTGCTCCGCGCGCTCGACCAGGATCAGCCGGTGTACGCCCTCCAGGCCCGCGGCCTGCGCGCGGCGGAGGCGGGCCCCGGGAGCATCACGGAGATGGCCGCCGACTACGTCGGGCAGATCCGCGCCGTCCAGGCGACCGGCCCCTACCGGCTGCTCGGCTGGTCCTTCGGCGGGGTCGTCGCCCACGCCATGGCCACACACCTCCAGGAGCAGGGCGAGGAGGTGGAGCTCCTCGCGGTGCTCGACGGCTACCCGGCCGAGCGACCAGGCGCGGAGGACTCCCCGGTGGGCGACCCGCTGGCCGAACTCCTCGCCTCGCTGGGCGGCAGCGCGGCGAGCACCCCCGGCAGGCCGCTGGACATCGCCGACCTCGTCCGGCTGACCGGCGCGGGGGACGGGCCGCTGGCCGGCCTCGACGAGGAGACGGTCTCCGCCATGGGCCGGGCCTTCCTGCGGCACGCGGCCCTCGGGCGGCGCCACGCCCCGGCGACGTTCCACGGGGACGTGGTGTTCTTCAGCGCGGCCGGCGATCCCGGATCGGGCGACTGGGGCGCGTGGCGGCCCTTTGTGACAGGCGGCCTTGAGGTCCACCCCGTCGACTGCCTGCACGGCGACATGATGCACGACCGGCCCGCCGCTCTGATCGGCGCGATCCTCGCGCGCAAGCTCCGCGGACGGCGAACCTGACCCGCCGCCACCACCCGTTCACCAGCCAGTCGAGGTCCCTTGAGGAGGAAACCATGCTGTACACCACGCAGGCAGGTGCCGCGGATGCCGTCCACACGGTGCCCGCGTCGGATGCGGCGGCGATGAGCGCGATCGCCCGGCGGCTCATGTCGGCGGCGGACAAGATCGACAACGTCGACTGGGTGGCCGCGGCCCGCTCCGCCTGGGAGGACCTGCCGGTCGCCTACCGCCGCCGGATACGGGAATTCCGCCGCGACTCGGGACCGCGCGGCGCCCTGGTCGTGAGCGGGCTCCCGGTGGGCGAGGGCACGCTGGGCGACACACCGTCGATCGCGGGCTCCGTCCAGCAGACGACGTCGGAGGCGGCCGCCCTGCTGGTGATGACGGCTTGCGGCCTGGGGGACCCGGCCGCGTTCCTGGCCGAGAAGTCCGGCGCCCTGGTGCAGGACGTCGTACCGGTGCCCGGCCAGGAGCGGTTCCAGGGCAACGCCGGTTCGGTGGACCTGATGATGCACAACGAGAACGCCTTCCATCCGCACCGTCCCGACTTCGTGATGCTCCTGTGCCTGCGCCCGGACCACGAACGGCAGGCCGGCCTGTCGACGGCCTGTATCCGTGAGGCGCTGCCCGTGCTGTCCGAACGCACCAGGGACTGCCTGGCACGGCCCGAGTTCCGCACCCAGCCGCCACCGTCGTTCGGCACGGGCAGCGAGGCCGCGCCCCGGCACGCCGTGCTGAACGGCGACCCGGATTGCCCCGACATACGGGTCGATTTCGCGGCCACCACCGGGCTCACCGCACAGGCCGAAGCCGCGCTCACCGAGCTGTCCGAGGCGCTGGCGAGCGTCGCGCGCACGGTGCGTCTGCTCGCCGGCGATCTCGCGATCGTCGACAACCGGGTCTGCCTGCACGGCCGCACCGCCTTTCAGCCGCGCTACGACGGCCGGGACCGCTGGGTCCAGCGCACCTTCGCCATGGCGGACCTGCGCCGCTCCCGCTCCCACCGGACCGACGACGGCTACGTACTGGTCCGCTAGACCGCCCTGAGCAGCGCCGAAATCCAGGAGCGACGGCCCGTCAGGGAGGGTTTCATGTCGAACACCGAGCAGAGTCAGCGAGCAACCATGGACTGGTCCACCACGCCACCGACCCCGCACCTACCGGATCTGACCGCCGTGATCGAGGTCCTGGCCGGCGAGGCCGGGGACGACACCGGCGGACGCCCCAGCGCCACCGTGCTGGACGCGCTGCGCGACAGCGGGCTGCTGCTGCTCCCCATCCCTGTCGAGTACGGCGGCCTCGGCGCCTCCTGGCGCGAGGTGAACGCGGCGCTCACGGCCGTGGCCCGGGTCGACGCCTCGGTGGGCATCATCCTGTTCCTGCACCACGCGGCGGTCAGCCGGATCATCGGCTGGGGATCGGACGAGCAGAAGAAGCGCTACCTGACGGCGGTCACCCGGGACGGGCAGATCTTCGCCTCGTCCTGGAGCGAGCCCGGCGCGGGCGCCGCCAAGCAGCACATCGCGACGACGGCGACCGCACGCGCGGACGGCGGGTGGGAGCTCAGCGGCGCCAAGACGTTCACCACGGGAGCCGGGGTCGCGGACCTCTACCTGATTCTGGCCCGCACCGGGAACTCCGAAGCGGCGACGGGCAGTTACGGGCAGACCAACCAGGGCATCTTCGTCGTCGACGCGGCCGGCGCGGGCTTCGGCGTCGAGGGCGTCCTCGACCTGGCCGGCATGCGGCGCTCGGCGACCGGACTCATCGCGCTCGACGCGTACGTGGCCGGGCCCGCCGACATGCTCGCCCACTCCAGCGAAACGCCGGCCGTCATCGGTTACCCCCACACCCTCGGCCTGACGCTCGGCGCCATCGCGCTCGGCGTCGCGGAGACCGCCCATGCGCTGGCCCTGGAGGCCGCGCGGCAGCGCTCCCTCGTGGGCAGCCCGCTCTACCGGCACCACCTCTTCGACCTCGGGTCGCGCCTCGCGGCCATCCGGGGCGTGGTCGACGCGGCAACCCAGACCGAGGGCGACCGCACGGGGCCCGCGCTGACCGCCAAGGTGTTCGCGTCGGAGACGGCCGAGGCGATCTGCCGGGGCGCGCAGGAACTCGCGGGCAGCCCCGGCTTCTCCCGCACCCACCCGCTGAACCGGCTCGCCCAGGACGCGCGCGCCGTCACCTTGATGGGCCCGCCCAACTACCTCTGCCGCGAACTGGTCACCGCCCATCTGGGCGCGTCGTGACCGGGCGGGCCGCGACCGGTCCCGGGCGCCGGACACCGCGCCTGGGCGCCGTCGTCCTGCCGGAGCACCGATGGCCGCGGACGCGGGCGATCTGGCAGAGCCTTGAGCAGCTCGGCCTCGACCACGCCTGGTCCTTCGACCACCACTCGTGGCGCTCGCTGCGGGACGCACCCTGGTACGACGCGCTCAGCACGCTCACCGCGGCCGCCGTCGTCACCGACCGGATCCGCCTGGGAACCATGGTGGCCTCGCCCAACTTCCGGCATCCCGCGGTGCTCGCGAAACAGGTGATGACCCTGGACGAGATCTCCGCCGGCCGCTTCGTCCTCGGTATCGGGGCCGGTGCCCCGGGGGCCGACGCGGGGCTGCTCGGCACGCCCGAGCTCTCACCGGCCCAACGCGCCGACCGGTTCCGGGAGTTCGTGGAGCTGACCGACACGCTGCTGCGGCAGCCGGTCACCACACACCGGGGCGCGTACTTCGACGCCGTGGACGCCCGTATGATCCCCGGCTGCGTCCAGCGGCCCCGGGTGCCGTTCGCCATCGCGGCGGCCGGACCGCGGGGTCTGGAGCTCGCCGCCCGGCACGGGCAGTGCTGGGTGACCATCGGCGACGCCCAACAGCCCGGCGGCCGCACCGAGGCGGAGAGCTGGGCACTCCTCGCCCGGCAGATGTCCCGGCTGACCGAGGCATGCGAGCGGGCGGGACGCACGGTTTCGGACATCGACCGGCTGGTGAACGTCAGTCGGGTGGTCGTGTCGCCGTACGCGTCTCCGGACCGTTTCGTGGAGGTGGTGGGGCGGTGCCGAGAGCTCGGATTCACCGATGTCGTCGCCAACTACCCACGCGAGCAAGGGGTGTTCAGAGGGAGCCGGGATACCTTCGAGAAGGCCGTCGACGCTGCCCTGACCGTCATGTGACTCGGCCGGGTAGCTCCTGACGAGACGCCGATGTTCGAAATTCGGCCACCTGCGTTCGGTTTTCGTTGAACCGGACCAGCCCGCTGCATACGATGCGGCGGACGGGGGCGGAGAAGCCCAGTGACCGGTCTGTGGCGGCGCCAGGCTTCTCCCCTCGCTGCGGCTTACGATCCGGCTTCACATCAGGGGGCGTTCGTGCAGGTCAAAATCCTAGGGCCGCTGTTTCTCGGGGATGCCGGAACCGGAGTGGACTGTGCGCCCAGCGCACCGAAGCCGCGCCAGCTCCTCGCTCTCCTCACCTTGCACGCCAATCAGGTCGTCTCGACCGCCATGTGCGTCGACGAGCTGTGGGCGACCTGCCCGCCACCCAGCGCCGTCACCACGGTCCGCACCTACGCCATGCGCATACGGCGCGCCCTGCGCAACGCCCGCATGGCGGCCGGGCAGTCGGGCACGGACCTGCACACCCGGCAGCGCGGCTACCAACTGACCGTCGAGCGGCACGAACTCGACCTGTTCCGCTTCATGGACCGACTGGAAGACGCCAAGCGCGCCCTCGCCGTCGACGACTGTGCGCGCGGGGCCGCGGCACTGCGCGAGGGCCTTGGGCTGTGGCAGGGGCCGCCGCTCGTCGACATCTGCGCGGGCCCGCTCATCGCGACCCACCTGGCCCGGCTGCAGGAAGTCCGCTTCAACAGCCTGGAGCTGCGCATCGAGGCCGAGCTGCGGCTCGGCCTGCACAACGACCTGATCAGTGAACTCCTGGGCCTGGCCGAGGAGTACCCGGTCCACGAGAACCTGCACGCGCAGTTGATGGTCGCCCTCTTCCGGGCCGGCCGCCAGGCCCAGGCCCTCGACGTCTACCGCAAGCTGCACCGCACACTGGGCGAAGAGCTCGGCATCGAGCCGTCCAAGCGGATCGAGCGGCTGCACGAGGCGGTGCTCGTGGCCGACCCCGCGCTCGAACCGCCCAGGCACCCCTCCGGCGCACCCGTGCGGGCCCTGGACCTGCTCACCAGCGGCTCGGCCGCCTGAACGGGAAGCGCGGCGGCGCGTCAGCGCGGGACCGCACGTCGGGACAGGTTGTAGGCGTGCGCCGCGGACACCAGCGTGACGTGATGGTGCCAGCCGCGGAACGACCGGCCCTCGAAGTGCCGTAAGCCCACCGCCTCGCTCAGCCGCTCCAGCTCCCGGCCGGCCCTTGACTGGAGGGCCATCAGCTCGAACACCGCGGGCGCCTGCGCGGCCTCCACATTGGTGATCCACACCGACTCGGGTCCGCGCCGGTCCGGGTGGCGTTCCGCGATCACCTTCCGGGCCCGCTGCGCAGGTCCGGCGCTGCCCGCGGCGTACGGAGGCGCGCCGTCCGGCAGCGGAGCGGTGACGTAGCGGGGGCCGCGGGACCAACCGTCGCGCCAGTGCAGCCGCGTGCCCGGGTGGCCGACGGACCGGGCGGCGGTCACCACCTCCCCGGAGGCGAGGCGCGCGACGGGAGTGGTGGCCGAGGCCCGCACGACGTACTGCAGTCCGCGACTCTCCAGACCGCGAATCAACAGATCCGAACAGGGGCTGCGGCGGGCCTCCACCACCACCGGCCGCGGTTGCATGCCCCAGGCCACGGTCATCTCGTCCAGCGCCTCGAACAGGTAGTGCCAGCGTGAGCGGTGCCGCTCGTGACCCGGGACCCGGCTGCGGGAGCGGCGCTCCTCGTCGGCGTCCCAGGACGTCGGCAGCAACAGCCGCCAGTTGACGGGCACGGAGCCGTTCGGACCCGCCAGCATGACGGTGAGTCCCAGTTGGCAGTTGAGCACCCGCCCCGCGGCCTGCGAGAACTGCCGGTCGACGCCGACGGAGCTCTTGCCGTTCTTCGGCATGACGGCCTCCTCCACCACCCAGGCCGTGGGGCCGAGGACGGAGGTGGCCTCCTGGGCGAGGTGCCGGCGCACCGGCTCCCACGCCCAGGAGCTCTGGTTGACGAACTGCTGCAGACTCTGATCGGCCCGCCGCCCGAGGACCCACTCGGAGATCCGGCGCACCGACTTGCGGCCGGGCACATCGGCCAGGCCACGGACGTACACCTCGCCCCAACGGCGTTGGTCGAGGCGGGACATGGAAGCGAACATCGCGGCACAGAAGCGGGACAGGTCATCGCTCGGATTCAGCACGCAGCCAGGCTGCGCCGGAGGGATGGAGACCGTATGGAAGCAAGATCGAGGCCGCGTGGACCCCTCAACCGCGTCGCGCCTCCGACCAGGGGCGCACGCTCGCGCGGTCGCCTACCCGTGGACCGTCTCCGCCTCGGTGGTGGTGGCGTTCTCGCCGCCTTCGGGGGGAGAGCCCTTGTCGGATCCGGTGCGGCGGGGCCGGCGCAGGCCCGGGACCAGGGCGAGGGTGACCGCCAAGGAGAGTGCCGCGACCGCGGCCATGCTCGTGGCGGGAGAGGTGGCCTCGGCGAGTGCGCCCGCGAGCGCGGCGCCCAAGCCCTGGAGGGCGAGCATGCCGGAGGTGTGCAGGCCCAGGGCGTGGCCGCTCAACTCCTCGGGGGTCAGGGCCATCAGGCGGTCCTGGAGCAGCAGGCTCGCCGAGTAGCCGAGCGTGGCCAGGGTGACGGCCACCACGGCGATCGGCAGCGCGGGGTTGATCGCGAACACCAGGTAGGGGGCCGCGAGCAGCAGGCAGAGCGGTACGACCAGCCGTTCGCGCAGGCGTGGGGGCAGGAAGCGGCCGGCGACGGTGTCGCCGACCAGCATGCCGACGGCGCCGACGGCGAAGAGCATGCCCGCGTACCGGGGGGAGTAGGGGACGTAGAGCGACTCGACGCCGACGATCAGGCCGTTGGGCACCCACAGGGCGAGATAGACATAGCGTCGGGGCGGCGACGACCACAGGCGCGCGTTGTCGCGCCAGGTGTCGGCGATCGACGGGCGGCCGGCGGCCCGGGGCGGCCGCCGCGTGAGCCCGAAGCGGGACACCACGGCGGCGAGCAGATACGCGGCGGCGCCCAACAGGAGGGTGCCGCGCGCCGAGAGCGTGACCACCAGGACGCCGCCGACCGCGAAGCCGCAGATCTGGATGATGCCCACGGACATGTTGAAGACGGAGCGCCCGAGCAGGTAACCCTCGCGCGCGAGAATCTCGTTGAGCAGTCCGTAGCGCACTCCTCCGCTCAGGGACCCCAGAACCCCGAGGCACAGCAGCACGACGAACAGGGCCCACACCGGCAGGCCGGGGACGGCCTGGGCGGCGGTGCCGAGGCCGAACAGCAGCGTCAGACCGGTCATCGCGGCGCGCGGCGGCAGCCGGTCCGCGCCCGACAGCAGGGTGGTCGCGCCGACGACCTGGGCGAGGGCCGGCCCGAACATGGCGAGCGAGGACAGCAGCGGCGACCCGGTCTGTCCGAACACCAGCGTGCCGAGCGCCAGGCCGCTCACCGTCTGGGCCGTGATCTGCGCGGCGGACGCGAGGAAGAGCGGCGTGAACTCCGGCGTGCGGAAGAGTTCTTGATACGTACGCATGCGGTGAGTCTCTCCGCGGAGGCCGGCGGGGCGTTACTCTTTCGCAGGGAGGCGAAACCAATGAGCTGGTGGCAGGTCAACGCCGACACGCTGGCCACGAGCCGGTTCGTCACGTCCCCTCTCGCCGAGGCCACGGCCTGCCTGAAGACCCTGCACCGGGGCGCGGCCGCGCACGCCGGTGAGCGCTCCTGGCTCGACGCCCATCTGCCCCGATACCGGGAGCGGCTGGCGCCGGACCCGACCACGGCTGCGCTGGTCCGGGCGGCGCTCGCACGCAGTTGGAACGCCACGTTCCTCACACCGACACCCCCGGACCACGACCACGCCGACCACGGCGACCGCACCTTCGCCGAAGAGCTCGAACAGGTCCGCGGGACCCCCGCCGCCACCGTTCGCGCCGATCTGCGCGAGTCGCTGTCCGGCCCGCTGCCCGCCCTGCTCGACCGCAGCGACGACCTGGCGGAACGCGCGGCCGATCTGCTCGCCTGGGTGTGGACCGAGACGGTGCTGCCCTCATGGCGGGTGCGCAAGCAGATCATCGAGGCCGACGTCGTGGCCCGCACGGCCAGGCTGGGGCAGGGCGGCTGGGCCACGGCCCTCGCCGACATGCGCCCGGGCATGCGCTGGCTCGGGCAGAACCGGCTCCAGATCACCACCTGCGACAGCCCCTCGCTCGAAGTCTCCGGCGCGCGGCTGATGTTCGTCCCCGTCACCCCGAGCCAGAGCTGGGTCTGCTGGAGCGCACCGGCCACCGCCGAAAACCGCGCGGTGCGCCGGTGCGCCGTCGTCTACCCCTGCTCCGGCGCCCTGGCCGGGGCCGACCGGGCACCCGTCCCCGAATCCCTCGGCGCGCTCCTCGGAACCGCACGAGCCACCGTCCTCGTGCTCCTCGAAACCCCCAAGAGCACCACTCAACTGGTGGCCCTGACCGGCCAAAGCCTGGGTTCGGTGGGCCGGCACCTCAAAGTCCTGCTCGACGCCCGCCTGGTCTGGCGCAGACGCGCGGGCCGATCGGTCCTCTACTACCGCTCGGCCACCGGCACAACCTTGGTGAAAGACCAGGACCGACTCCCTGACTGACGTGCTTCCCGCACAGGCCGGATGGGTTCCTGCCCGGTCGGGCCTTCGCCGTCGACTTCAGCGCTCAGGCTGGCTCCGACGCATTGACCCGGCCGTCTCGTCCGTAGCGCGCGGAAGCGCGAGCGTAGCGGTCCTGGGGGGCCTTCACGTCCGGTGACGTCTCCAATGTAGACACCGTCCACTTCTCTCGATTAGGCTGGCGCAAGATCGACCGGGGGCGCGGATCGCCGCAACTCCCAAATGTGGACAACGTACACAAGGGTGCCGGTGTGCCCGCGGACAAAGGGAGTTATCTCATGCGCCAAGTCATCGTCTCCGCCTTCATCTCGCTCGACGGCGTCGTGGAGGCCCCGGGCGGCGAGCCCGGCTACCGGAACTCCGGATGGACCTTCAAGGACATGGAGTTCCTGCCCGAAGCCTTCGAGATAAAGGGCCGGGAGCAGAAGGAGGCCGCCGCGATGCTGATGGGCCGGACCAGCTACCAGGCCTTCAGCTCCGCGTGGCCCGCCATGGAGGACTTCGCCGACTACAAGGTGATGCCGAAGTACGTCGTCTCCACCACCCTCACCGAGGACGACCTGGTGACGAACTGGGGCCAGACCACGATCCTGCGCTCGCTCGACGAGGTCGCCGCGCTCAAGGAGACCGAGGGCGGTCCGATCATCGTCCATGGCAGCGCCTCCCTCCACCAGGCCCTCTCCGACGCCGGCCTGATCGACCGCTACCACCTCCTCGTCTTCCCGCTCCTGCTCGGCGCGGGCAAGCGCCTGTTCAGCGCCACGGACAAGGACACCCAGAAGCTCAGGCTTGTCGAGCACGAGGCCTACGCCAACGGCCTGCAGAAGAACGTCTTCGACGTCGTCCACTGACCGGGGCTCCCGCACCCGCCCCGGCCCGGTCGGTGGACAACTCGGCGATCAGGCGGGGTGGCGGGTGCGGTGAGAAACGGCCTGGCCGATGACTTTCGCCATCACGGTGGGATGGAAAAGTACGGTCGGCGGGGCCACCATGTTGGCCACCCGGGCGAATCGGCACCACACCCGTGCGTCGCGAACGGCTACCTCGAAGAGGTGCTTGTTGTACCAGTGAGCGATCCTCGCCGTGAGGGGCTGGTGGTGCGGGTTCCACATGAGGTCCGAATTGCTTGACAAGGTCCACGGGGTCAGGACCAGGCGTGCCACCGCGCGCTGGTATCCCCTGCTCAGACCATCAAGGCCGGTCTTGCGCGCCCGGTGTTTGGCCAGCGTGCGGTGGAGAAGATCGGCTTCCAGCGCGGCAACGGTCAGGCCCTGCCCGTAGGCGGGGTTGAAGACGCAGACCGCGTCGCCGAGGGCGATGAGACGGTCCGGCCAATCCTTCATCTTGTGGTAGAGGCGCCACTGGTTGTTGACATTGGTGTAGCGGTAGGTCGGCTCTTGGCTGGTGCGGCCTTCGATCTGCTCAGCCAGGTGCGGGTTCTTCAGGCTCTTGGCGAAATCCAGGTAGGCACTGGTCTCGGTGGGTGGCAGTTGGTCTTCGAAACCGATCAACGAGCACATCCAGCGGTTGCGCTCCACCGCCAGGAGGACACCGCCCCGAGGGGTGTGGGGCGCGAACGTCATTTGGTAGGCCAGGTTGAAGTCCGGGTGGCTCTTCTCCGGCCGGACGAAGTTCGTCGATGTGTACGTGATCTTCGCCTTGACGATGCGCTTCTCGGGCACGGGCAGGCCCAGCTCCGTAAACCAGTTGTCCAAAGCGCTGGCGCGTCCTGAGGTGTTGACCACCAGGTCCGCTTCGAGTTCCGTGAGCTGGTCGGCACCCTCGGTCCGATACAGCACTCGGTTCACTGTGCCGGGGCCGTCCATTTTCAGACCTTCGCATCGCGTGGACGGAAGGAGCGTCACTTCAGGCAGTGCGAGCACCTTGCCACGCAGGCGCCGCTCCAGTTCATCCCGGGTGAACGTCTGGATCTGCACACCCGTTCGCTGACGCGGCGCGAACCCGGCGGGCAGGAGAAAACTGATGTGTTCTCCGTAGTCCGAAACCGGTGCTCCGATGTCCAGCAGTTCCGCGCGGAGCCCTGGAAAGAATTTCTCCAGGACCTCTGCGCCTTTGGCCAGCATGGCGTGGGCGTGGTACCCCTGCGGCACATGCGGATGGGTACCCGTGCCTTCGTCCAGCGGATCCTGTTCCAGGATGACCACCTCGGAGAAATGATCGGCCAGTACGCGGGCCGTCACCAGACCTGCGTACCCGCCTCCGATGACAGCGGCCTTCCCCCACTTACCGTGCTGAACAGTTCTGTTCTTCATGGGCGCCTCCCTCCCTCGTCGAGCTCGCGGCCCCGCTGCTGCGTAAGAAGATCGCCGGGGCTGCGGGCAGTCCTGGTGAGGTACCCCCGTGACGCCGCCTTCTCCGGTGGCGGAGGGGGCGTACGGCAGCACGACGGGGGTGCGCGACCGGGTCCGCGAAGCTCTGTGATGGCACGTCCGGAGCGTTCGCCGTGACCGTCGCCGACGCAGGCGGTGTCCGGACGAGATCCCGGCGGCGGTACTCGGTTTCTCGGTCGAGATCCTTCAGGAACCGTGGTTGGTGGTCCAGGAGTCCGTCCGCGAAGAGTGAGCGGGGGGAGAAGAGCGCGGTGAGTGTGGTCTTGAGGGCCGACTGCTCGATGGATTGCCTGAGCAGTGAATGGGTCGCGTCCGGGTGGTGCTTGACGCTCAACGCACCGCCTGTGTCCAGCACCTTGCGGTAGACGCGCTCCGTGTCGGCGGTATCCACGTTGAGGTCATGGCCCGCGAGGGTCAGCACACCGGTACGCCGCGCAGGGCGCGGAGTTCTTGCGTGGCGTCCGCGGTGTGGTTCCTGGAGATGAAGCCCCAGCGATCGGCGGTCATGCCGTCCGCGTCGCCGCCCATGGCCTTGACGTACTCCTCGAAGGTCACGTGGCGCCCCAGCAGCCGGCGGGTGGCGTCGCTCTTGGCGATCGCGGCCTTGGTGCGGGCGGCCGACGCGCCGTCGGCGCGCAGCTCGGCGAGGAGGTTGTAGCGGCCCTGCTGAAGCCAGTTGATCGCGGGCGAGACGGCGATGACGAAGTCCACGGGCGTCTTGGCGGCGATCTTCGGCAGGACCCAGCCCGCCTGGCTGGCGCCCCAGAGCCCGATCCGGTCGCCGTCGATGTCCGGGCGGGCGCGCGCAGGCGATGGCGGCGGCTGCCTCGTCGGCCCGGTCGTCCATGGACTGGGCGAGCCAGTCGCCGGGTGCGCCGGCGACGCCGGGCTTGCCCCAGGACAGGGAGGCGTACCCGGCCTTGGCGTTCGCTTCCCACATGGGCTTGTAACCGTCGTCGTGGGTGGCGTCGACCGGGCCGTCGCCGTGGACGTACACGACCAGGCCGTGGCGCTTGCGGCCGTCCTTGGGTGTGGCCAGTACGCCGTTGATCTGCGCGCTCCTCGACGGGCAGCTCGTCGGCCTCGCCGGCTACCAGCTCGGCGGGCGGGCCCTCACCGCGGGATCGGCCTCCGCCGTGCTACGCGCGTACGGACACCTGCGGGGACTGCATCGACTTCTGCTCCTCGCCCTGCTCGAACGCCACCCGGCCCCCGGACAGCTCGTCATGGACGGCATCGCCGTGGAATCGGACGTGCGCGGCCACGGCGTCGGGAGCCTGCTCATCGAGGAAGTGGCCGCCGTCGCGGCGGAGCAGGACTGCCGGGAGATCAGACTGGACGTGATCGACACCAATCCGCGCGCCAGAGCCCTGTACGAGCGGCGCGGCTTCACGGCCGTACGGACCGAGCACACGCCCTACCTCCGCGGGCTGCTGGGATTCGGTGCGGTGACCACCATGCACCGCCCCGTCGAGGCGAAGGGGCCGAGAGGACTGCGCACACCATGACCGACCACATCGAGATCCCCACCCGCATGCTCGTCCACGCCCTGATCCGCGAGGACGGCACGGTCAGCGCGGACGAGCTGTACACCGTCGCCGCGACCCTCGGCATGAGCGACCAGCAGGTACGGCTGTGCGTCAAACGCCTGGTGGCCGAGAGCCGGTTCACCCACGAAGGCCGCGGCCGCAGAGCACTGCTGCACGCCACCGAGGACACCACACAAGCCTTGGCCCCCAACGCGGACTTCCTACGACACGCGTTCCGCCAGGACGCCGGGCTCGCGCCCTGGGACGGCGTCTGGCACCTGGCCGCCTTCGCCGTGCCCGAATCCGCGCGCACGGCCCGCGACTCCCTGCGCGAGACGCTCGTCCACCTCGGCGGCGCCCCGCTCCAGGGCGGACTGTACGTCTGCGCCAACGCCTGGGAACCGTACGTCGACGAAGCGGCCCACCGCCTCGGCGCCCACGGCGCGCTCACCCTCCTCACGACGACGGACCTGCGCAGAGGCGACACCCAAGAGCCCGCCGAACTCGCCCGCCGCCTGTGGCCCTTGCAGGAGGTCGCCGACCGCTACCACCGCCTCAGCCGCCTCGCCCAGCCACGCTTCGCACGACTCACCGGCCCTGCCGAACTCTCCCCCTCCGAACTCCTCACCATCGCGGTCGAGCTCGCCGCCGAACTCACCCGTGCCATGGAGCCCGACCCGCTGCTGCCGCCTCAACTCCTGCCCCGGCCCTGGCCCGGCACCCAGGCCCGCGAGCTCATCGCCCGCTGCTGGGCGGCCCTGCACGAACGCGACCACGGCAAAGCCCGGCCGGTCCTTTTCCGCCTCTACGCCGACATCACCCGAGAAGCGGCAGAGCGGGCCACGCGTTGAAGGCGGAACAAGAGGGCGGGTGACGCCTGTTGGGCGAAGGCGCCAAACGCGCACCCGCCCCCTACGCCGCGTGTGCCGCGAACGCTTCAACGTCACCGCCGGCGCCCACTCCCGCACGCCCCGCTTCCCAAGCCTGGGCTGTGAGCACTGCTCCACCGCAGCCCCCTACCCCTACCTCCCCGACCGGGTGATCTGTTCCCACTGTTTCCCTGTCAGTGGGGCGGACGAAAGGTCATCCATGGCGCTGGACCAGCGTTGGATGTAGCTCTTCCTGAGCGACCGGAACTGATCTCCTCATCAGAGCGGCCCTCCAGAGCCCAGGTCGGGATGGCGCGGGCGAGGGGTACGCCGCCGAAGAGCAGGAGGATCCCGGGCACGGCCAAGAAGGGATGGCCAGGAAAACCGACCACGAGCAGGACGAGCCCCAGCACACAGAACGCGACGGCCAGCAGCACCCTGGTGCGAATCGCACGCTTTTCCCTGTCCTGCTGTCTGGCCTCATCAAGCTGAAGCATCCGATTCATGCGTCGGCGCTCCTGCTCCTTGCGGTGCTCGGTCTCTCGCTGCTTCTGGGCCCGCCGCTGTCGCTCCCGCTCCGTCCGCTCCTGTGCGTCCAGGCGCTGCTCCAGTTCCGCCAGGGCGGAGTCCCGCTCGGCGCTCTGTCCGGGCGGCGTATGCACATGGACATCGCCCTCGAAGGAACCGGCCTGGATCACCAGACTATGGTTGACCGCTCCGTTGATCACGTTCGTGACGGGAGGGTTGTTGACGTCGCGGCGCCGAGTGTCATCCCCCATACCGACGAAGGTACCAACGCTTCACCAGGATCACCATCAATCCCCGTGACACCACGGCCAGTTGGTGTGGCAGCCCTGAGGAGGGCTGAGCAACTCCGGCCCTCAGGAAGAGTTACACCCATCAGCGTGTCACCGCGGGGGTGTGCCGACGGCAACGGTGCTGGTCTCCGTGCGTGCCTCCACGTGCGAGCACTGTTCACGATACGGAAGTGCAGGCGCAGCCTCCTGGGGGTTCTGCGCCCCCGGCGGTCCGCATCCCGGATGCGTTGGCTCCGACTGTGGGGATTTCGCGTGCCGAGCCCACCAGTGGAGCGACCCTGTTATCTGTGGCAAGGGGGAAGCAGTGCCCACCGTCGTACATCTGCCGACCGGGAAGGCGTTGACCGTCCGGACGGCGGCCGACGTGTTCCTCGACTCGCTCGGCAACCCGAACACGGTCCGGAACTACGGGATCGGGGTGGGCAAGACCGCCGCGCGCCTCGGCGAGGGCCGACCGCTGGCGTCGGTCGCCGACGATGAGATCGGCGAGGCCCTGGAACTGCTGTGGGGGACCGCAGCGGTGAGCACCTGGAACGCCCGCCGGGCGGGGGTGCTGTCCTGGCTCGGCTGGTGCCAGGAGCACGGCTACGACGGGCCGATGGTCCCGGCCCGGGCGAAGCGGCTGACGGTGCCGGACTCCGAGACCCCGGCCCGCTCCAAGATGCCGTGGACCGGCTGATTGCCCGGCGTGAGGTGCTGGGATGCCGGCACTGCCCGGCTGCTGCCCAGGCTCCTCAAGGGCCGAACCCGCGGGCCGGTGTTCGTCACCCACCGCCGCCCGGGACCGGGCAAGGTCGTCAGCCCACGCGACGTGCGCCCGGATACCGGGCTGGCCCGCCTCTCGTACGGGCAGGCCCGCGCGCTGCTGGACGAACACACCGCGGTGCGCGGGCCCGGAACGGGCTGGGACCTGCACGAGTACCGCCACTCCGCCCTGACCCACCTCGGTGAACAGGGTGCGTCGCTGCTGATGCTCATGGCCAAGTCCCGGCACAAGAAGCCGGAAAACGTCCGCCGCTACTTCAAGCCGTCCCCGGAGGCGATCGCCGAGCTCACCAGCCTGCTGGCCCTGGCGACAGCAGGCGCTGAGCGCAGGAGAGGTTCTGTGCTGCCTTCCTGCTTTGATATCGCTTCGGGGCAGGGGATCATCTGTCCAGTGAGAGTGCGTTTTTGGCATGCGTGACGGATTCCTCCGAGGCGGGTCCGCCGGGATTCTCGGTGGCCAGTGCCTGGTTGAGGGTGACGAAAGGGCGCATCCGCCGCTCGTAGCGGGCATACGCGGTGCGGTGGTCGCCGTTGGCTTGGGCAAGGCAGTCGGCCAGCACGTGGGCGCCGACGACGGCCAGGCTGGTGCCCTGCCCTGAGAGGGGGGAGGGGCAGTAGCCGGCGTCTCCGAGTAGGGCCACCCGGCCCCGCGACCACTGGTCCATGCGGATCTGGGCCATGGCGTCGCAGTAGAAGTCGGGCGCCTTCCGGGCGGCCTCGGCCAGGCGAGTCCCTTCCCACCGCATCGACGCGAGCTTGTCCACGACGAGCTGCCGCAGGGCGCCGCCGTCGCGGAGGTCGTGGGCGAGGGGGGCGGACTCGAAGCCGAAGGCGATCCTGAGTTCGGTGTTGCCGCGTACGGGCATGATGCCGAAGCCCGTGTCGCCGTCTCGCAGCCACATCTGCCAGTCGTCCAGGGCGAGGAAGTTGTCCGCGCTGAACACCGAGAGGTAGCTGCCCAGGTGGTGGGCGAAATGCTCCTCCGGGCCGAAGGCCAGGCGTCGTACGGTGGAGTGGAGGCCATCGGCCCCGACCACGAGGTCGAAGGTGCGGGACGGCCCGTGCGCGAAGTCGACGCGCACGCCGGTCTCGTCCTCGTCGAGTGCGGTGATGCTGTCGCCGAAGAGGTACTCGACGCCTGCGCGGGTGTGCTCGTACACCATCCGTACCAAGTCCTCGCGCAGCACCTCGATGTCTTCGCTGTCGAGCCGGCCGCTGCTGAAGGTCGCCTCGGTGGAGCGGTCGACCTCGTGACCGTCAGGGGCGAGGATCGACATGCCGCGCATCCGGGTCCGTACGCGGCTTGCCTGCTCCAGCAGGCCCATACGCTCCACGACTTCGAGCGCGACGCCGCGGATGTCCACTGCCTGGCCGCCGGGGCGTTGGCCCGGGGCGCGTTCGACGACGGTGGGCGCGAAGCCGTGACGGCGCAGCCAGTAGGCGAGGACGGGCCCGGCGATTCCGCCACCGGAGATGAGTACGGTCTGCATGAGAAGTTCCTCCAGTGCTTTTTACGGTGTACGGCACTGAACGTACGACGTACGCACGCTCCCTCCAACTGGCCAAATACCGGATCTGTACTAGGTCAGACGGCTTACGTTCGGCGTTGCCGCTGCTACCCTCTGCACTAGTACAGGACAGGAAAGCGGTAGGACGTGACGAAGACCACAGGAATAGTCGGTGATCCGCCCTATCTGCGCATCGTCGCCGCGATCCGGCGGCGCATCGCGGACGGTGAACTCGCCCCCGGGGACCGGGTTCCCTCGACCCGGCAGATCGCCGGAGAATGGGGCGTCGCGCTCGCTACCGCGACCAAGGCCCTGACCACCCTGCGTCTGGAGGGACTTGTCGAGGCCCGGCCCCGGATCGGCACGGTCGTCGCCGGAACGGCCCCCGCTGCGCCGGCCCGCAGGCGCCCGTCACCCGTCCCGGACCCCGAGCAGGAGCTGAGCCTCGACCGGATCGTCCGCACGGCCATCGACATCGCCGATACCGAAGGGCTGTCGGCGCTCTCCATGCGCGGCGTTGCGGCTCGGCTCGGCGTCGCCACCATGTCTACCTACCGGTACGTCCCCAGCAAGGACGACCTCATCCTGCTCATGGCCGACACCGCATTCGGCGAGGAGTCCTACCCTGCCAACGCCCCCGAAGGGTGGCGTTCCCGCATCGAACTGGGTGCTCGGACCCTTTGGACTCTCTACCGCAAGCACCCCTGGCTGGCCCAGATCGGCTCTCTCACCCGCCCTCTGCTCGTGCCCAACCTGATGGTCCACGGCGAGTGGGTGCTGAGAGCCCTCGACGGCCACGGACTCGATCCCACCAAGCTGTTCGATATCCATGTCCTGCTCTACAGTCATGTCCAGGGCCTGGCTGTGCACCTGGAGATGGAAGCGCACGCCGAAGCGGCCACGGGCCAGTCGGAGGACCAGTGGATGGACAGCCGCGCCCCCGCTCTCCGGGAACTGGTGGAATCCGGCCGCTTCCCGACCTTCACCAAGGTGGTCGGAGCCTTCGAGGACGGCTATGACCTGCGTCTCGATGCTCTCTTCGAATTCGGCCTCAAGGCACTCCTCGACGGCCTGACTTCTATCGTCGAAGGTCAGGGAGCTGTCACGTAGACACAAGAACGAGTTCATCGAGGACCGGACCCACGCCCCTTCGCGCTACCGGGGCGCCCGCCAGCGACGTGGCGGATACGACCAGAGATCACCGGGTTCATGGTCCTGACCAGAACAGGCGCTTCACTCCTCGTCGGTGGAATCCGGATTGCGCAGGGGCCGTAGGCCACCAGGCAGGTTTGGGAGCTGGAAGGAGTACCGGCCGAGCATGTTGATGTGGTGCCGCACAAACGGCGAGAGGCGGACTTCGTCGAGCGGCTGCGGCTGCACCAGCTCGCGGCCGGCCAGGAGATCGAGGCTCCACAGCTCGCCGACGTCTTCGCGGGCACCGGGATACGACTGCGCCTGGCCCGCGTCACCGGCGTCGACCCCGAGCGCCAGGTCGTCGCCGTGGCCGACGCCACCGGCGTCGGCGAGCTTGGCTACGACACGCGACACGCTTCTCTACGCGCTCGGCAGCCACGTAGCCGACCACGTCATCCCCGGCGTGGCCGAGCACGCCTTCGACGTCACCGGCCGGCCCTCCGCGCTGGCCTGGCCGCCGTCAGCGGGCTGGAGGCCACCCAGAACGGTCGGATCGTCGTCGATCGCACCATGCGGTCGGTCTCGCACCCGAACGTCTACGCCGCGCAAGCGCCGCGCGACCACGACGAACGGGTCGACACAGCGGCGAGCGCCTGACCATCTCGCTGCTTCGCACCGTGGGTGACGGATAGAGTCCGCAGCCAGACAGCCAGACAGCCAGACAGCCAGACAGCCAGACAGCCAGACAGCCAGACAGCCAGACAGCCGCTCTCCCGCTGAAGGTGGCGCAGGCGCAGGTAGCGGGCCACGGATGTCCGGTGATGCGGTCGCCGCAGTGCGCGCCCACGCCTCAATGGGGAAGGGGCGACCAGGAGATGTCGAGCGGATCACCTGCGGGTGATCCGCTCGAAGCGCTCCGGATCGGTGGAGGTCATCCGAACCCGCGCTCGCCGGAGCCCTCCCTAGGGCGCAGACCCTGGCAGTCTGCGCTACCCGAGCGCCGTTTCGGCGCGGGTGGCGAAGTCCAGCACAGCGTGGGCGCTGAGGGACCAGGCGCGGGCGGTGGGACGGTGCAGGGTCTGGATGACCAGGACCGAACCGTGGGGAAGCGGTTCGATCGTCAGCCGTCGTGCCACCTGCCAGGTGTGGTTCCGGTCGGGCCCGGCCGTGGCGGGCGTCAGTGCCTGGGCCATGTCGAGCAGTTGGGTGTCACTGTTCAGACGGTTCGCGGTTGCGGGGTCTCCTTGGAAGAGGGCGGGGGCTGAGCCACGCGCCGCAGTCAGTTCGATCTGCGAGGGAACCGGTGGCGCCAGGGGCACCGCATAGAGGAGGTGGCCCAGTCCGAGGCTTCGACGGATTCGCGAGCGCCCGCCCAGGACCGAGGCGCGTAGTTCGAAGGGTCTGGGCGTCTGGGCATCGATGTAGACGAAGCAGTGCGTTGGCGCGGGCATTGCGCTGAACCGCTCGCGCGGTGGAAGCAGACTTCCGGCCGGTACGCCGGTGCTCTCTGCCGCCAAGGTCTCGGCCAACGGCGGTCCCGCAAGGCCGAGTTCGTCCTCCAGTGCTGCGGTGATGTCGGTGGCAACCTTCTCCGGGTGTGCGTTTCGGCCGGTCCAGATCGCGGCGGGCATCGCGGTCTCCTCGCTTCGTCAGGAAAGTCCGGCGGCTTCCTGGCGGACCTGCGCTGCCTGGTGCTCTTCCCCCGTGGCGGCCAGCAGTTCGCTCAGACGCCCCAGCGCTGCCCTTCGTTCCGCTTGGAACCGCCCCGGTCGGACCCGGCTGAGCTCCCGCCAGGCATCGGCGGCCTGCCTGGCCTGCCCCAGCGCTTCCGCGTGCCGACCCTGAGCGGCCAGCTCGTCGCGGCTGCGGTCCGACCGCTGGGCCTGACGCAGCAGGGTCTGCGTGCGATCTTCGACCGGCGCCGGCGCGGCGGCCTCCTCTCGGGCGACCCTCCGCCTGCGTGCGGCCACGCTGAGATATCCCACCAGGGCGATCAGCGCTCCGGTGATGGCGGCGGAAACCAGCTTGTGCAAGAGATCATTCACAGGGACACCCGTTCGCTGACTGAGCACGCGCACCTACGGATACGCGTAAAGGACGCAGGTGCGCGACTGGTTGTTCGGCACCTTGTCTGCCCACTGTCGCGGCAGACGCTGAAATGAGGATGAAATCTCGATCATTCGAGGGGGGAGAGGCAGAGATCGGAGACTTCGGGGTGAAACGGGGCTGTTCGGTCGGCACGCGCCTGGCTCACGTGACTGGGCTAGCTACCGCCGAACGCACGCACGTCCCGGGGCCGAAGAGGACTTCCCTCGGCTTCCGGGACGTGCACGATCAACTACGAGAAGACAGCCGGGCTGATAGGCCGCGAAATCACATGAGCGGCGGGATCCTCAGCCCGCGGCCCCGCCCCCTCCTCGGCCCCGCCTGACGGTTGATCAGGCGTCGTACCAGGTGACCCCGTCACCGCCGTCCTGACCGATGGTCTGCGTCATGACATTGCCGTCCTGCCAGTACTTGGGGTGCTGCTTCAGGAAGCCGGGGACGGACTGGACCGAGGTGGCGTCGCACGCCAGGTCCTTGCGGATACAGAAGCGCCGCACCGGGACGCCGTCGAACTTCGCCGGGCCGGCGCCCGTGGACGTGAATCCCAAGGCGCTCCACCCCTTCGGAACCCGTGCCCAGATGCCTGTGTCGGGCTGTTGGGGGTCGGCGTAGAGCATGCCGTTCACCTGCGAGCGGGGTATGTCGGTGTGGCCGCCGGCTATCGTCTGGAGCACCTGGTCGGCCACCTGCGCGCCTTGGGAGTAGCCGACGATCGTGAAGCGGGCGCCCGGATCGCGGTGGTAGGTGTCCTCGGCGGCGGCCAGCAGATTGCGGTACCCCTCGCGCACGCTGGCGTCGTAGCTCGGTGCGTTGACGTCCGGAGCATTGTGGCCGTTGAGCCAGGGGCCGGCGCTCGCCGGATAGCAGACCGGTACGGGGATACCACCGTTGAGGTGCTTGTTGGCGAATGCGTAGGTGGAAGTGCAGTCGGGCGCAGCCGCCGCAGAGCCTGTGCCGCCGACCTCCAGGTAGTAGTGGTGCTGCACCGACTGGGCGTGGGCAACGGAGGGTGCGACGGCGGTGACGGCCACCATGGCTGCCGCCGCACCGGCCGCGCCGATCGCCCTCTTCCCTCTGCTGGGCAAGGTCATCGCTCTGCTTCTCCTCGAACTGAGATGGAAAACAACTGTTGTAGTCGGACGTGACAGATATGACGGATGTGACGGACGTGACGAAGGTGACATGACGTGACGGAGGTGACATGACGTGACGGACGTGAGGACGTGACGTTAGCCGCAGCCGTTGGAATGACGATGAAATGCAGGAACGCGTCGATGGCGACGTATCCGACCACGCAGTGGACGTGCGCTCTCGTTCGACCGCCCCCTCCCACGAGCCCTGCTGAGTCTCGCCGGTGGGCATCGGCGAATCCGCTCGGGGTCGGAGGTCATCGTCCTGAGGGCGTGCCATCCGTTCGCAAGCGCTCAACGAGGGCGTGGAACAGGAAGAGATTCGGGATCGCGGACACCGTTGGCCCCAGCCGGTGCCAATCCCCGTCGATGTTGATCCTGAGGGACCCACCCCTCACCTCAATTTGCCGCACCTGCGGCCACCGCGCGGACACCTCTCCACATCCGACCTCCTCCGTGGTCAGCCAGATGTCCCCGAAGGTGAGTCGCTCGCCCTTGCCGAGCGCGGCCCATGCCTGGGGCAGCCGTGCATGGGTGACGGCCCGTTGGATCTCGCGCCCCCATTCCGCCGCGTCGCTGTCCTCCGGCCTGCCATGCAGCACGATCCGCTTCCGTTCGATGTCGGTGAGTGTGTAGGTGTCAGTGGTGTCAGTGGTGTCAGTGGTGCCGACGCGGGCCGCGTCGTGTGGGTGCCGGGTGCTCTCCTGGAACACAGAGGCGGTGTCGTAGCGGACGACGTGGATCCGGCCCTTGAGGGCAACGGTCATCCCGTGCTCGTAAAGGTCCAGTCGCGCGTCCGCGCTCGCCCCCGCCGAGGAGGACCGGCCGTACCGGGCGAGGGCCAGCAGGCCCCGGATCACCCGGGCCGGGCCGGCCTGCGCGTGGGTTCTGTGCGCGGCCGCCGCGTAGGTGGCAAGCCGCTTGCCGAGATGCGCGCGGCCGGCCGCGGCGGAGATCCTCGCCAGCAGCAGCTCCTGACCGCGCGTGCGCGGCGTCGGTCGGGTCATGGCGTGGTGGGGGCGAGACCGAGGTCGGCGTCGCATCCGCGCAGGATCATCTGCTGCGTCCGCTTCAGCAGCCGCCCCGGCGGCACCCCCAGGTCGTCGGCCAGACGGCGGCAGGTGCGGGCGAACACGGTCAACGCGTCGGCTTGCCGGCCGCTGCGGTACAGCGCACGCATCAGCATCGCGGCGACCGGTTCGTTCAGAGGCTGCGCCACGGTCAGGGCCCGCAGCTCGGCGATCGCCTCGGAGTGCCGGCCCAGCCGCAGTTGCCAGTCCAGCTTCCGCTGCACGAGGGAGATCCTGCGCTCGGTGAGCCGCAGCCGCTCCAGCTCGGCGAACGGCCCGGGCAGACCGGCCAGAAGCTCCCCGCGGAACAGGTCCAACGCCTGGGAGCAGACGCGGACCGCCTCGGTCAGTTCGCCGGCTCGCTCGGCCTTCGTGGCGGCGGTGACGAGTTCCTCCATACGCGCCACGTCCACCTCGACCGCGCCGGGGGCCAGCCGGTAGCCGCACCGGTCCCGTTGGATCACCGAATCCGTGCTGTTCTCCATGCGAAGGATCTTCCGTAGGCGGTAGATGTACACCGGCACCACTTTCGTCATCGGGGGCTCCATCCCCCACACTCCGTCGACCAGTTCCTCCTGGCCGACCGTCCGGTCCGGGCACAGCGCCAGCACTGCCAGCACGGCTTGCTGGCGAAGATGACCCAGGTCCACGGGCTGTCCGTCGCGCGATGCCCGCAGCGGCCCGAGCACCGAGATCCGCACCTGCGGTTCGCGTGCCTGGCGGATGACGGGCCGCGGTACGGGGGTTGTCGCCTCGCGGGGGCCCTGGCCGGGAACGACCAGGCCGCAGTCGAAGGCGTGGACGATGGCGGCGGCTCGGTCGCGCAGCTCCAGCTTGGCGAGTATCCGGGCGAGGTGTCCGTCCACCGCGCCCTCGGGGAGGGCCAGGGCGGAGGCGATCTCGGTGTCTGTCAGGCCACAGCCGACCGCGTAGAGCACCTCGCGCTCCTGGTGCGTGAGTGGGGTGACGGTCGGTTGACCGAGGGTCGCGGTCGTCGGCATCGCGGGCTCTCCTGAGGTGAGGTGTCCGGTGGGGCGGATGCCGTCGACGTTGGCGCCGGGACCGGGCGATGGACAGGCCAGCAGACCGGCCGTATCCGGCCGGTGGCCGCGCTAGAGTCCCTCACCTGGGGAAATCGACATGCCGGGGGAAGGCCATGACCTGTGACCAGTGAGTTCAGCGCGCTGTTGCGACGGCTGCGGCGTGAGGCGGACATGACTCAGGAGGCCTTGGCAGAGCGCGCCGGAGTGGGCGTGCGCACCATCCGCGGGTTGGAGACCGGCGAGCGCGCCGACCCCAGGGTGACCACGGTGCGGCTACTGGCCGACGCGCTCGTGCTGAGGCCCGAGGAACGCGAGGGGCTGCTGGCCGCTGCCGTCCGCCGGACGGGGGAGGGGAGCGGAACGGAGGGCTCAACGGTCTCGACGGCCCACGCCGAGCCGGTCGCAGGCGGCCGGCCGGAAGGCCCAACCGTCTCAACCGTCTCAACCGCCCACGCCGAGCCGACGACAGGCGGCCGGACAGGGTCCGCATTGCACGAAACGCTGGCCGACATCGCCGAGCAGCTCGCGCAGACGGTGGCCGCCCGCTGGCGGCGCGAGGAGGAGCAGCGGCAGGTCCACGACCCCTGCCCCCTCCCGGTGTGCTGGCTGCCGGTTGACGAGGAGCTGACCGATCACTGGGCCAACATCCGCCGTCTGCCCGCCGGGGGCACGCACGACCCGCTGGACCTGAGCGGACAACTGGACGAGATCGTTGGCGTGTACCGGCGGATCCCGTCCGGGCGGCTGGTGGTGCTGGGCCGCTCAGGCTCCGGGAAGACGATCCTCGCCGTACGGTTCGTCCTGGACCACCTGGAGTCGAGGGGCCGCGCCGATGCCGTACCCGTGATCTTCAGCATCGGCTCGTGGGATCCGACCGCCATTACGTTCCGGGACTGGCTCGCCGCGCAACTGACGCGCGATCACCCCGCTCTCGCCGTCCCAGGACCCGGCGGGGCGAGCCTGGCCGCCGCACTGGTCGAGACCGGCCGGGTGCTGCCCGTGCTGGACGGCTTCGACGAAATCGCCGACGGCCTGCGCCGCCCCGCGCTGGAAGCGCTCAACTCCACCACTCTCCCCCTGCTGCTGACGAGCCGTCCGGCCGAGTACGCCGCCGCGGTGGCGGAGACCGACGTGCTCACCTCCGCCGCCGCGGTGGAACTGACCGATCTCACCCTGAGCGATCTGGCCGACTACCTGCCGCGCACCGCGCGCAAGGCCCGCGGCGGGGCCCTCTCGGCGACCGCCTGGGATCCCGTACTGAGCGAACTGCACAAGCGGCCGCACAGTCAGGCCGGAGCCAACCTCGCCGCGGTGCTGACCACTCCGCTGATGGTCACGCTCGCCCGCGCCGTCTACAGCGACACCCCCGATCACGACCCGGCCTCCCTCCTGGACACCGAGCGATTCGGCTCCCCTCAGGAGCTGGAGGACCACCTTCTCGACAACTTCACCGCCAGCGTCTACCGCCCCCGGCCCGGGCACCGCCCCGGCAGCGGGCCACGCCGCGCCTTCGACCCGGAACGCGCCCAGTACTGGCTCGGCTACCTGGCCCACCACCTGACCGGGCTCGACACCCCCAACCTGGAGTGGTGGCGGCTCGGTTACGGATTGCGCCGCACCACGCGCACCCTGGTGACCGCGCTGGTGATCTGTCTGGCCATAGGGCTCGTCGACGGTGTCGTCGGCACCCTCTTCGACTCCTTCGCCTTCCAGCTCACGGACGGGCTGGTGGCGGGCACCCTCTCCGGGCTCCTGTTCGGGATCGCGTACTGGTTCCTGGTCGCGGCCAAGGACGCGGCTGTGAAGCCGTCCGGCGTGCGCATGAAGATATTCGGCAGGGAAGGGAAGACCAGGCGGAGAGCCCTGCGCCGACTGGTGATCGGCTTGCTCTGCGGGCTCGTGTTCGGCGTCGGCTACGGTTTCGTACGCGGAGCGCTCAACGGCGTCCTGGCGCACGTCGGCATCCCGACCATCCTGGCCGCCGGCCTCGGCGACGGCACCATCTACGGCCTGATGTTCGCGCTGGGAGCCGGTCCCACCCTCGGCCTCCTGACCCTCTTCGAAACCCCTCTCGACATCCGATCCGCCGTCAATCCGGTCAGCCTCCTGCGCACGAACTGGCGGACGGTCGCGACCCAACTCCTCGTCGGGGCCCCCCTCTTCGGGCTCGTGGTCGGCTTCGGATCCATGCTGGTGGTCCAGCTCATGTCGGCGATCCTGGGCCCGGTCGTCTGGAGTCTCATGTCCGCACTCAAGGTCGGTGTCATCAGTGGGATCGGCGGCGCCCTCGGCTACGCGTTCAGTCTGACCTCCTGGGGCCAGTGGGCGGTCTTCTCCCGGATCTGGCTGCCGCTGACCGGCCGGCTGCCCTGGTCCGTCGTCACCTTCCTCGAAGACGCCTACCAGCGGGGCGTGCTCCGCCAAGCCGGCGCGGTCTACCAGTTCCGCCACGCCCGCCTCCAACACCACCTCGCCCGCGGCTACCGGACGACGCGCGGTCGATCCAGGCCGGGCGGAACTGGCGGCCCTTAGCCCAGTAGGCATACGCCCTGGCAAGCGACGGAGGCCGACGCGCCCAGCCCGAACGCATCCGTCGTCCCTCGCCCTGCCGGAGGTCGCTCGCGCACGCGGCCCGACCACGTCAGCGGCGACAAGGCGTGCAGTTCCCGCCGTAACCGACGCCACCTACGACGTCACCAGAGCAAGCCCCCCATCCCCGAACGCAAAGACCAGCTTTCACGGCACGGTAACCGTTGCCGCCATGCGGTCATCAGCGGGCTGCGAAGGATCACGGATAAGGCAGCCCCGGCCGCGGCGGCGTCGATGCGGTTTGTTTGCAGGTGGACGATCGCGCCTGCCTCGCTGTATGTGGGGTCCAGGACCGTGATGACTTGCTGGCGGTCGATGAAGAAGTGCAGGTCAGTGATGTGCACCGTGTTGGCGGACACGTCGGCCGGTGTGGTGGCGAACGGGGTGTGCGTCAGATCCGTCGGATTGGGGGCGACGGCGTTCCACCATTGGCGGCGTGGGCTGTCCGAGCAAAAGCGCCCGATAGGCCTCGGCCCAGGGGCGTGTCCCGACGGGGCCCGCCATCTCGGCCTTGAGCTGCAGGTCGTTCGCGCGACTGCGCATGACGTTGGCCAGACTCCGGGCCGTATCCCAGGCGGCCACCCGTGGCGGGTTCTTCGCCAGCACCAGGTGACAGTGGTACAGATCGAGAGGGCCCGCGCCCCACGAGGCGGGCGGTGTGAAGACGCCGTCCGGAGAGCCGCGGGGGTTCAGCAGCCCCTCGATTCCCAGCAGCAGACCGTCCTGGTACTCCAGCGGCAGCGCTGCGCCTAGCTCAGGTAGACGGCAGTATCCGCAGCTCGGATGCGTTCCAGCACGGGCTCGTCGCGGAGCCGGGCGGATGAAACCAGCGCCATGACGGACTCCTTTCCCTGCCCGCAGCGCAGCCCTTTCCAGTGTCGATCCGCAGCCATCCCCAGCATGTCTTGTCGGTCTTCCTTCGTCCGCGCAGTGACGCCGGTTTCGTACCTGTCGGCAGAGATGCCTGGACGTTCATGTGCCAGGCGTATGACCACCGGAAGCTCTGCGGGGCAGGGGCAGAGGCACGGGCACGGGCATGGGGCATCGGAGGACTCGTTCCCGGCTGGGCGGGGTCTTGCTCGGAGTCCGGCGGGAGACCGCTTCGAGAGGGACGTGTGGCACATGCAGGGAACGAACGGGGCGGCCCATGCTCGTTGTCCTGGAGAGCTACCTCAGTCATGTCGGGCGGATACCGCTCGATGACCGCTTTCTCAACAGCGAGCCGCCCCCGTGACGCACCGACGCCTGATGGACGCAATAGACGCGCTCGCCGCCCGCGACCACCTCAACAGCACGTAGCTCCCTGGCATCTGACGCACCGAGTACCAGGCGTGGGCGGTGTAGACGCCGCGCATGGCGAAGCCGCTTGCGCGGCGGCTACCCGCTCGGGTCCGGTACGCCACGAGGGCATTTATCTCGTAGGTCTACGCACAGGAGAGCTTCGGGCAGGGCCGGAGGCCGGAGGTCCTCGGTCACTGATCAGGAATATCCGGCTATCAGGGCAGCGGTTCTCAGTTGCCGCGGCGCACCCGGGCCGCCTTGCGGGCCTCGGCGAGCTTGCGGGCCTCACCGGCCTTGCGGGACTTGCCGCCAGTGCCGCGGGAGGTGTCCTTGCTGGTGCCCAGGCCGCGGAAGGGCGCGTTGTGGTTCTTGGCCCTGGGTGCGGCGGGCCCATCGAGCGGGGTGCCGGAAGGGGACCTGGCCCCGGTGATCCGGCTCAGCTCCGCTTCGCCCGAGCGCACCTTGGTGGTCGTCGCCCTGATGCCGGCCTCGGCCATCAGTTGACTCATCTCACGGCGCTGGCCCGAGAGCACCAGCGTGACGACCTTGCCGGACTCACCGGCCCGGGCGGTGCGACCCCCACGGTGCAGGTAGTCCTTGGGGTCGGTCGGCGGGTCGACGTTGACCACGAGGTCGAGGTCGTCGATGTGCAGGCCACGGGCCGCGACATTGGTCGCCACCAGGACGGTGATCCGGCCGTCCTTGAACTTTGCGAGGGTCTGTGAGCGCTGCGGCTGGGACTTGCCGCTGTGCAGGGCCGCTGCGTGCACTCCGCTGGCCCGCAGGTGCTTGGTGAGGAGGTCGACCGAGTGCTTGGTGTCCAGGAACAGCAGTACGCGGCCGTCGCGGGCGGCGATCTCCGTGGCGACGGCGTACCGGTCGGGGCCGTGGACGACCAGCACATGGTGGTCCATCGTCGTGACCGCGCCCGCGGACGGGTCGACCTCGTGGACGGTCGGGTCGTGGAGGTAGTCGCGGACCAACTGGTCGACGTCACGGTCGAGGGTGGCCGAGAACAGCATCCGCTGGCCCTCGGGGTGCACCTGGTCGAGCGCCTCGGTGACCTGCGGCAGGAAGCCCATGTCGCACATCTGGTCGGCCTCGTCGAGGACGGTGATCCGGACCCGTCCCAGGCGGCAGGCCTTGCGCTCGATGAGGTCGTGCAGGCGGCCGGGGGTGGCGACGACGACCTCGGCGCCGTCGCGCAGCGCCGCGATCTGGCGGCTGATCGAGATGCCGCCGACGACCGCGGCCATCCGCAGCCGCAGTGCCTCGGCGTACGGGGTGAGCGCTTCGCTGACCTGCTGGGCCAGCTCCCGGGTGGGCACCAGGATCAGGGCGAGCGGCTGCCTCGGCTCGGCCCGCCGACCGGCCGTCCGGGCGAGCAGCGCAAGGCCGAAGGCGAGCGTCTTCCCCGATCCGGTGCGTCCTCGGCCGAGGACGTCGCGTCCCGCGAGGGCGTTCGGCAGCGTGGCCGCCTGGATCGGGAAGGGCTCGCGGACACCGTGCTCGGTGAGCGTGCGCAGCACCTCGGCCGGCAGTTCCAGATCGGCGAAGGAGGTGACCGCGGACGCCGCCGGAGCCGGCTGGGCGAGGTCGCCGTGCGAGGTGTCGGGGCGGTCCGGGTGGTTCATGACGAGCCTTCCGCATGGGGAACGTACCGAGGAAGGCCCGGCAGGAATGAGCAGCCGACGAACGAGGGGAATCGGGCGGCCAGAATGGCCAGCCGTCACGAGCGTGCAAACGTTTGAGGGTAGCACGACGCGATATCTCGGCCCGCCCGATCGCTGAGGTGCTGATCGCTCCGCCCGCGCACTCTCGCCTTCAGCCGCTGATCAAAGCGTCACGGACAAGCCGTGGCTGACCGGCGCACCGAGAAGCGACGCATGCACGGTCGTTCCACCCCCGCGTACAGCAGCCACGAGGTCAGCAGCACGAACGAAAGCGTGATGAGAATTGCCCAGGAGCTGCTGTATCCGAGTTTGGTCAGCCCCGGGTACATGAGGGCCATGATCGGGAGATGAACGAGGTACAGGGCGTAGGAGATCTCGCCCAGGAACACCAGCGCAGGCGTGCGCAGTGCGGACGGCCTGTTGCGCAGGTCGAGTTCCGCGATGACGTGAACCAGCACGACGAGCGGGAGCACGCTCGCTGCCGCATACATGAACCTGAGCGGCAGGAATGAACCGATGACAACGGTCGTGCCGAGGACGCCCAGCACGGCCCACAAAGCTCCGATGCGCGGCATCCGGATTCCTGTCAAGGAAATACGGGCGGCGAGTATTCCGAGAATGAACTCGGGCAGCCGTGTAAGCGGCAGCGTGTACAGGAACCAGTAACTTGGGAAGGACGCACCGTCGGAGCTGATGACGGCATAACCGAAAACCGGCCAGGCCCAGATAAGGGCGATGGCCGCTCCTGCGCTGATGACAAGTCCTCTTCGGGACAGCCGCTCGACCCATGGCCGCAGGATGGGGAAGAACAGGTAGAAGAACGCTTCGGCTGTCAGGGACCAGGAAACAGGGTTTCCTGCGGCGACGAAGGACCGGCTGGGAATCCAGGTGTTCACCAAGAAGAGGCTGGTGAGATGGGCCACGATCCCGGAGCCGCCCTTGGTCGCCTCCGCACCGGTCCAGGCCAGCGCGACCACTACCAGGCACCAGGTAACCACGTGGTTGGGCAGGATCTTTGCCGCCCGCCGCTTCCAGAACATGCGTGCGGTGTCGACCGGGCGTGCGGAATAGGTCAGCACGTAGCCGCTCAGGATGAAAAACAGGGACACCGAAGTCGCACCCACCGAAGCCTTCGGCCCGAGCGTGGTAGCGAAATGGGGGTCGAGCAGCGCCATGCAGTGCATGTAAACGACTCCGCTCGCGGCAACGAAGCGCAGACCGGTCAAGGAGGGTAACCGCCCCTGAGGATGAGGCACGACGACGCTCGCCCGCGGTTGGGTTTTCGGGTTTCCGGCAAGCGCCCGCCTCAATCCCTCTCCACCCAACAACAACGCGGAACGATGAAGCATTTGTGGCCTCCCGCAGAAAAATCACCCAGGGCCGATTCCTAACTCTACTGCAGAGTCGATCGATTTCGGAGGAACACGATCGGACTCGGCCAGCGATTTGACATTCGCCATCATCTCCCTCCACGTTACTGGCTACCGTAGGTTTGTCACACGATCTTTCTGTTGCTGCTACTTCAAGTCCCCCGTTTAGCTTTTCCTCCCTTTCAAGCCTGGGTAGGGCTGTGAGCTTGTCCCCATCTGATGGCTCAAAGAACTTGGCCGCCTGGTGCCCCGCGACGACGGCCATTCATTGGATGAGCGAAGAGAGATCCCTTCGTAAGTACACGCCGGCGTGGCCATCTGCTGGGCCCAGTCAACCGATCGACGAGGGAGCCCCGGGTGTCCGAGCTCTGAGCGGGGACGGATGCCGGCAAGGCCGCGCATCCGCTGCACACTGATCGACACGGACGGGACGAAGGCGCTCTCGCGCCGGGTGCCCAACAACGGAGCCGAGCTGCCCGAACTGATGGGCGACGCCCTTGCACTGGCCGAGGACAGCCCCGTGACCTGGGCGATCGACCTCAACTGCCGCCTGCGGCGGGTCGGCCTGAGCCGACTGAACATCTGGTTGAGGAACTGCGAGGTCCGTGACGCCCCTACGCTCGCCCAGGCGATCGCTGAGGCAGCCGTCGCCGCGGCGAACGCAGGCTCAGCACACCGTCGTTGCCGGTGAGAGCACGGCCGCGGCCGTGGTGAACACCCTGGCCGGGACGGTGCTGGCTTTGGACGGGTGAAACGGCCGTCTTCGACGCGCAGATCGCGTCGAGGCGAAGGCGGGTGATGCCGCCACGTGAGCAAGTCGGGGACTCGCTCGCCCGCTACGGGCCAGTCACTACCTCCCTCGCCCTGCGCAGCTACCCGCCCACGTCGCTGCCAACGGCACCGTCAACAGGGTCATGAGCCGCAACGGTCAGGCCGAGCAGATGCGAGCGCTCACCCCGAGCGGCGCTCTCAGCCATCGCCGCCGGAAGGCGGGACGGCCCAGGGGCAGAGGAAGGTAGCGACGGCTGGGAACTCCTGTCTGTGCCGCGGGGAAGGCCGAAAACGCACAGGGTCGAGCGGGGTACGCCGATCCCCGTCTCGCGGTGATGCCGACATCGAGGGGCGCGCGGCACTGCACTGCTCTCGACGAGGGCGGAGGCGCGCATTCGCGAGGGCCGCGTCGATACCGCACCCGACGTCTCGGGTTCGTCTGCCGACCAGTGTTACCCGTATGGACCCTGCCGGGTCGCGCTCGGAGGGGCATGTGCGTAGGTTGCCGGTGCGGCCTGGTTGGCTCGTGCATTGGCTGCGGCGCACTGCCGAGGACGAAGGTGCGCCGCAGCCACCTCCCCCCGGTGCGGGTGACCGTACCGTTGGTCAGCCGCCCGGACGATGACGACCGGGCCGGGCAACCCTCGTCCGTGCCCGCCGACTCCCGCGCTTGACGCCGGATGGACCGGGCGAAGGTCCGCGCGGATACCGGCGTGATCGGGATGACCGGTGCTTCCGGGAGAGCGCGGGGGACCGTGTCGAGTTCGCGCTGAATGGCGTGCCCGGCTCGTAGGAGAGCTTCGCGTCATGCACGCCGATGAAGGGCAGGACCCGCCGCCCGGAGGCGGGATGGACGGGCCCGGGCACCGACCGATACGGCGTGATCAGGATTCAGCCGTCTCCGGGGGCGGTCGCTGATCGGCCACGAGCAGCGGGGAGCGCGCGAGTACGAGGGCCGAGCCGGCGACGAGCACACCGCTCGCGCCGGCGGTGAAGAAGTACACGCCGCCACGCACGCCTTCCCTGAAGACGAAAACACCCCAGAGGATCGATACCAGCGGGTCGGACAGCGTCAGTCCTGGCTGGGCGGCGAGCAGTTCCCCGGCGTGCATGGCGGACTGCAGCAAGAACATGGCCAGCAGACCGGCCACCGCCATCGCGTAGATTTCCCAACCCGTCAGAACGGCGGGGATCCCGCGATCGGCTCGGTCCATCGCGCCTTTCATCAGCGCCGCGGTCAGAGCGAACTGGCAGCCCGCCGCGACACCGAAAGCGGCGGCTCTGCGCCCACTCCCTCGCCCATCGACTCCTGGATGGCTGCGTCGGCCGACCTCCACGGCTCCGGCGACAAGCACGAGGTTGGCGCCGACGCCTGTCACCCAGCTCGGCCAGCTCACCCCATGGGCCGGCGCCGACGTGGGCCCGAGGCAGTAGAGGAGCCCAGCCAGGCCCACCGTCATCCCGAGGAGAGAAAGCCACTCTCTGCTGTGCAGTTTCGAATGGAAGGCCCAGGAGGAAATCAACAGGGCCAGGGGCAGCTCCAGTACGAGGATGGACTGGACCACCGACAGGTGTCCGAACGCCAGCGCCGCCGCCTGGAGAAGAAAACTGAGCACGATGCAGAAGAGCCCGGCGAACCAGACCGGTCGGCGCACCAGTTCCGCCATCAGCCGCCACCGGAGGCTGTCCTCCTGCGGAAGGCCACGGTTGGCGTGGCGCTGCAGCACCGAAGCGGCCGCGTTGGCGCAGGCGGCCAAGACAGCCAGCAGGTAGCTCAGCATGACGTCCTCCACGGGCGCACGGCGCGAACTCCGGTCCCTTTCCGTCGACGCGTTTTTCGTTCCCACTTCCTGCCGCGCCCCGCGCGCGGAGCCTCGACGTCGGCATCCAGCGGATGCCGCGGTGCCACAGACACCATCTTCCCCGCGCCTTCGCAGGCCGGCGGACGACTCGCACGACGGACCGGGATGTCTTGGCAGCCGGTGACAGGGAGAGGAGATACGGAGAGGAGATACGGAGAGGAGATACGGAGAGGAGATACGGAGAGGAGATACGGAGAGGAGTGGAGCAAGCCCCACGGCACGGCTGGGGAGCCCGCCAGGCGCACCCGCTGACCGGTGAGTGGAGGGCTGCGACAGCCGCGCGGTCTTCTGCGAGCAGTCCAGAAGCGTCCAACTCCACGAAACGTCCAACTCCACGAAACCTCCAACTCCACGTACCCCCACCCCGCTGCCTGAGTGGTTCGGCAGGCCGTTCCGAGAGGGATGCGGTCATGACTGGTGTGTCGGGTCACTTCAACGGTCGTTTTTCGAGACGATCAGCGGCCCCGTGCCGCCATCGGTTGCAGGCTTGGCCTCCACGTGGGGCATCTCGGGCCCCGGCGGTTTATTCAGCGGTGGGGGCGGACACCGTGGTCCCACGCCGTCGTCGTGGAGGTTCCTCGTGCGCTTGCTGCTGGTCCATCCGAGTGCTCTGATGTATTCGGAGATCTTTCTGCGGCTGGAACCCCTGGGCCTTGAGCGTGTGGCCGGAGCCGCGCGGGAGGCGGGGCACGACGTACGCCTGATCGACCTGCAGACCGAGTCGCATGCGGCGCTCCAGCGGGAACTGATGGCGTTTCGCCCCGAGGCCATCGGGGTCTCCCTCAACTACCTGGCGAACATCCCCGAGGCCATCGAGCTCGCCCAGCGGGTCAAGCAACTGCTGCCCGGCGTGTTCGTCTTCTTCGGCGGCCACAGCATCTCGTTCGTCGCCGAGGACGTGCTCCGGCAAGCCGACGGCGCGGTCGACGCCATCGCCCGCGGTGAGGGGGAGACCGCGGTCGTCCCGTTGTTGGAGGCGGCGCGCGACGGTGGCCTCGCGCAGGTCCCCGGCGTCATCACCGCGGACGGCCGCGGCCCCGCGCCGCGGATGCTGCACAGCATCGACTCGCCCCGGCCGGCCCGCGACCTGGTGCGCAACCGCCGCCGCTACTTCATCGGCGAACTCGACCCGTGCGCCTCCATCGAATTCACCCGCGGTTGCCCCTGGGACTGCTCGTTCTGCTCGGCGTGGACGTTCTACGGCCGCAGCTACCGCAAGGCCTCCCCGCAAGCCGCGGCGGAGGAAATGGCGAGCATCCGCGAACGCAATGTCTTCATCGTCGACGACGTCGCCTTCATCCGTCCCGAACATGGTGACGGCATCGCCGCGGAGCTGGAGCGCCGTCGTATCCGGAAGAGCTACTACCTGGAAACCCGGGCCGACGTCCTGCTGCGCAACACGGAGGTTTTCGAACGGTGGTCGCGGCTGGGGCTGAAATACATGTTCCTGGGCATGGAAGCCATCGATGCCGAGGGCCTGGACCTGTATCGCAAACGCATCAGCCCGGACGAGAACTTCCACGCCCTGGAAGTGGCCCGCAAAATGGGCATCACCGTCGCCATCAACCTGATCGTTGATCCGGCCTGGGACGAAGAACGGTTCCGCATCGTCCGCGAGTTCGCCCTGTCCGTCCCGGAGATCGTCCACCTGACGGTGATGACGCCCTACCCCGGCACAGAGATCTGGCATACCGAGGCGCGGAAGCTGACCACGCGTGACTACAGGCTCTTCGACATCCAGCACGCCGTGGTCCCCACCACCCTCCCGCTGGATGTCTTCTACCGGGAGCTGGTCCGGACCCAGGCGGTCATCAACCGAAAACACCTGGGCCTGCGTACCGCGTTCGGCGCCGCCCGGGTCCTGGCCGGCAACCTCGCCCGAGGCCAGACCAACTTCGCGCGGATGCTGTGGCGTTTTCACCGCGTCTACAATCCCCAGCGGCAGCTCGCCGACCACGACCGGCCCGTACGCTTCGAACTACCGCTCCCCAGGCGCCTCGATGTCGCAGACCGGCAGCAGCTCTACATTCACGCCAAACCCACCGCGCGCGGCGGCCAGATGACGGCACCGCCCAGCCGGCGGCACCGGGGTGAGCGCCGGCCCCCGGCAGCCGGCCGCTTCGCCACCGCGCCAGGCGGCCGTGGTTCCCACCAACAGCCCCGCCAGATGGCGCGGCCCAACCTCTCGTGGCGCTATGTGGTTATGACCGAACCAGGCGACTTCTCCTCCCGCGACCGGCCGGAAAATCCCCGATCACCGAGGACCGGCCGCGTGGCGGAGGCCCGGAAGACTCGCGCAGACCCCGTAATGTCTGGCCCTTCCTCGCGATCCGCGCAGTCGTCGCGATCCTTCTGATCTTCGTGGGCATTTTCCTCATCTGATGCGCAGGCACCGCACCACTCGATCGAGCGTCAATTCGTACCGGCTTGCCTGTGTTCTGGTGTCCGTACCGGCCCAGTGCCAACCGGCCGGCATCGTAAGGGTGGAATCTCCTGTGAAAGCTGCGCGCCCGATCGCTGCCCGGTCCGCTTTCGGCCTCGCCCGGCCCGGGCAGCGCGCGGAGCGTTCGGATTCGGACCACCACACCCGCGCGCGCACTGTTCTGATCACCGGAGCCTCGTCCGGGATCGGGGCGGCCGTCGCGGCGCGGTTCGCCGCCGAGGGGGGCTGGCGCCTGCTGTTGAACGGGCGTGACCGCCCGCGTCTGGAACGCACCGCGACCCAGTGCGGTGCCCTTGCCCTGCCCGGGGACCTCGCAGGGCAAGAGGGCTGCCGCCGGCTGGTCGACACGGCCTACGACACGGCCGGTCAAGTGGACGTGCTCGTCGCGGGCGCGGGGATCGGCTGGGCCGGGCCATTCCCGTCGATGCCGCCCGCTGCCATCGACGAGGTACTGGCCGTGGACGTGGCCGCGGTGATGCACCTCGCGCGTCTGGTGCTGGCGCAGATGGTGAGCCGAGGCCAAGGCCGGCTGATCATCATCGGGTCGATCGCCGGTTCGGTCGGCGTCCGCCAGGAGGCCGTCTATTCCGCGGCCAAAGCGGCGCTGGCCACCTTCGCCGACAGCCTGCGCTACGAACTGGCCGGCACCGGCGTACACGTCTCCATGGTGATCCCCGGTGTGGTCGACACACCGTTCTTCGCCCGCAGAGGCACGCCGTATCAACGCTCCCGGCCGCGCCCGCTCGACCCGGCACGCGTCGCGGACGCCGTCTGGGAAGCGCTCACTCACCAGCGCGCCGAGGTGTTCGTACCCCGATGGCTGCGCGTCCCCGCACGCCTCAAAGGAATGGCACCGGGCCTCTTCCACTACCTGGCCAGACACTTCGCCTAGCTCACCGGTCTCCTAGCTCACCGCAATCTCTGCCCGGAACCTTTGCCGGCTCAGAGTGGCCTTCTACCGCCCGGCTCGACCGGTCGCGTCCCGCACTTCCGCGATCAGGGCGTCGGTGGCGTCCCACGAGAAGAGGTCTCGCCCGGCGGCGATCTGCGCCTCCCGTTGGGGGCCGGGCCCGCAGAGTTGACCGAGTGCCGCCAGCAGACCGGCCGGCGACTCGACGTGCCTGGCCAGGCCGGCTTCCGCCATCCGTCGGGCGCCCGCCACCCCGTGACCGGGGATGGTTCGGTAGCTCACCACGGGCAGCCCGGCCGCCAGGGCCTGCGCCGCCGTCTGACCGGCCGCGTTCTCCACCAGCGCGCGGGTGGCGGACATCAGAGCCGGCACGTCGGTGACCCAGCCGAGAACCACCGCCTGCGGCACCGCACGAGCGAGGCGCTCCCGCAGAGCCGGGTTCCGTCCGCACATCACCACGGGCAGGTAGGCGCCGCTCCTGCTGAGGAGTGCGGCCGTCTCCTCCAAGTGCGCCCCCACACCCCATGCCCCGGTGGACAGGAGCACCGGAAAACGACCGGGCGCGCGTTCGGCGAACTCTCGGAGGTAGGGGGCGGCGCGCTCGGCGGCCACCGTTTCCCCGAAGGTTTCGGCCACCACTGGACCGGTCATCACGGTCCGCCGGGCGCCCAGGTGGCGGGCTGCCTCCCGCGTCTGAGGGGTGGGGCACAGGTACAGATCATTGGCCGTATGAATCCACTGCCGGTGCACGGCGAAATCCGTGATCATCACGATGGCGGGCACCCGCAGCTCCCCAGAGGCCCGTAGTCGCCCGCTCATCTGCGCGGCCAGGTGGAAAGTGGCGATCACGGCATCCGGTGGGTGTGCGGCCAACCTGCGCCGTAGCGCCCGCGCCGCAGGACGGACGACGGGTGAGGTGTTCGGACGGCGTGCCCCTGGTGCACAGGGCGCGGGCGGAGCGAAGTAGGCGCGGTAGATGACGTCATACAGCCAAGGCGCGTGGCGGATCATCGCGGCGTAGAAGCCGCGCAGCGCGGCGCCTGTCCGCAGCGGGAGGAGATCAAGGACATCGATGGTCTCCGCCTGGTGCCCGCGTGCCCCCAATCGGTGCGCCAGCTCGTCGGCCACGCAGTGATGGCCGGCGCCCATGCCGGCGCTCAGAATCACGAACCGTCGGCCCATCCCGCTCACCGCCTTCGCGCTGCCCGCTGTCGCCTTTCTCCCCTCAGCCACACTATGGGTGATATGGAGCAAGGCTGCCGCGAAGGTCTCGCTTGCGGCCCAAGAGGTACCGCGGTGGCAGGAGGACCCCTCGCGGATCTGGCAGGTGCTTCGCCAGGCGCCTCGTACGGACCACCGATGCGGCGCGCGGTACCGGCCTGCGCGCTGACGGCGGCCGCGCTGCACCTCGGACCGGCGTCGACCTGGCTGCCCGCCGTACGGCGCGTGCTGTTTCCGGCTCTGGACGGGCAGGGCAGCCCCGGCCACGTCGCCCTCACCTTCGATGACGGCCCGGATCCCGCGAGCACGCCGTACTTCCTCGACGCCCTCGACCGCCTGGGCATCAGGGCGACCTTTTTTCTCCTCGGTGACGGTCTTGCGGCCGCGCCGGAACTGGGCAGGGAACTCGTCGCCCGTGGCCATGAGGTCGGCGTCCACGGCTGGATCCACCGCCGGCCCTGGCGGCCCGCGCCGTTGCGGGAACTGCGTGAACTGCGGCGGACCTGCCAGGTCGTCACCGCGATCTGCGGGACGGTGCCGCAGTGGTACCGGCCGCCGTACGGAATCCTCACCGGTGACCGCTGGCACGCGGCCCGGCACCTCGGGCTGCGGCCCGTCCTGTGGTCGGTGTGGGGCCGGGACTGGGAGCGCGGGGCCACCGCCCGCACAGTGGTGCGCACCGCCCAGCGAACCTTGCGTGGAGGTGCGACCCTCCTTCTCCACGACACCGACCGCACCTCCGCCCCCGGCTCCTGGCGTGCGGCCTTGCACGCCCTGCCCGCCCTCGTCGAGATGTGCACCGATCAGGGACTGGCCGTCGGCCCGCTGGGCGCACACGCGGTGGCCGGCCGTCGCTGACCGCGCGGTGCGGGAAGAGGCCCGTACGGCAATGAAGAGGCCCGTACGGCAATAGGGAGGGACCTCAGCAGATGCGGGGCAGGGAGCCAGGTGCCTGGCGTACAGCCGGAAGACCTACTGGTGCGCTTCGTCGCCCGCCAGGCGGTGAGCGGCCGCAACCGCCCTCCCTGTAACGGATGCGTCCTTGGTGCCTTCCGGTGGAGCCCTGCGTCAATCGGTGGAGAGTGCCTCAAGGAGATCGCCGACCTGGGGGTCGGGCAGGTCGCGGGCGACGTCGGCCTGGGCGACCATGCCGACCAGCTCATGGCCGTCGAGTACGGGCAGCCGGCGGATCTTGTGCGCGGTCATGGTCCGCAGGATCTGGTGGGTGTCATCATCCACGTCGATCGTCACCACCTCGCCTTGAGCGAGTTCTCCCGCCTTCGTCGTGGCCGGGTCCTTTTCCCGTGCGAGGACCTTGATCACGATGTCCCGGTCGGTCAGCATGCCCTTGAGCCTGTTGTCGGTACCGCAGATCGGCAGGGCGCCCACGCCCAACTGGGCCATCTTCTTGGCCGCCAGCACCACGCTCTCCTCCGTACTGACGCACTCCACACCAGTCGTCATGATTTGTCTCGCGCTCGTCATACGCCTCAAGCCCTTCACCTTCGCAAAGGTCGGATTTCCGGCCAGCCCGCGCAGGGCCGGTTCTCGGGTATTCGTACGCCCGCGTGCGCAGCCCGCCAAGCACCTACGCCTTGACGGGAAACAAACCATCCGGTTGGCACAGAACCACGCCGCCGCGCACCTGGCGACGCCTGAGCGCCAAACACAGAGGGATAGAGGGCCGGCAGTCATTGATCGCTGCCGCCAGGCCAATGATTTCGCTTCGACGAGCCGGAAGAAAGAAGAAAAGGGCGCCACACCGAGCAAAATGACCCGTCAATGCAGTAACGTTTCCTTTGCGAAGCCCCGCGGTCTCCCCCGTCCGCGGGGCTTCGTCAACCGCTCAGGGATCCCGCGCGCATCTTCAGCACGGAGCTTCGGCCGTCCGGCCGCAGGGGCCGCGCTTCGGCCCGCACCGCAGCGCCGGCTCTTCCCGGTCCTCACCTGCCCGTGCTGAATCGAAGAGCTCTGCTCCGGACAGGTGACAGCAGGCGTCGCGGCGCGGTTTCGGAGGGCTGCCGCACGGGCTGTCTCCGACCCGCGTCACGTACCTGGTGGTCGATGGTCTCCCTTGCCCGGGCGGGCCGGGGATCCGCGGATCGGTCGTCGCCGGCACATCTCGAACGTCGGCGCATCTCGAACATCGCGTCGGGATTCCTTGGGCGATCGAGTCCGCACTGTCCTTCGGCTTCATGCCCCACGCGAGCCGTACACGCGGTACGCCTCGGCGTCCGCCCACCTGACTTCCAGGCCGAGGCCGGGCCGGGAGATGTCCGGGCGGAGCGCGCCGCCTTCCGGGGGCAGCGTCCCGTCGAACAACTCCCCTTCGACGCGCACGTGGTCGTGGAAGTACTCCAGGTGCCGCAGCCGTTTCACCGCGCAGAACGCGTGGGCCGACACCGCCGGGGCGCAGTGCGCCGACAGGTCGATGTGATGACCCGCCGCGAGGCCGGCCACCTCCAGCACCCCGGTGATGCCCCCACAGCGGGTCACGTCCGCCTGGAGGCAGTCCACGGCCCCGGCCTCCAGCAGATTGGTGAAGTCACGCGATACGAAGGCGTATTCGCCGGCCGCGATCTCCAGGCGGCCGGGCCCCTGGTCCCGGAGCAGCCGCAGTCCCTCGAAGTCCGCAGAGCTGACCGGCTCCTCAAACCACCTGACGTCCCAGTCCTCGGCGAATCGCCGCGCCCAGTACAGCGCTTCTTTGCGGGAGAGCGCGCCGTTGGCGTCGACGAACAACTCCGGTGCGTCGCCGATCGCTTCGCGCACCGAGGACAGCCGCGCCGGATCTTCCTCCGGCCGCCGGGAGCTCTTGAGCTTCACCCGGGGGATGCCCTGTGCCACCCAGTCGGCGAGTTGGCCGGCGAGCCGGTCGTGTGGGTAGTTGGTGAATCCGCCGCTCCCGTAGACCGGTACCCGGTCGTGGAAGGCGGGCAGCAGACGCAGGAGTGGCAAGTCGAGCAGCCGCGCCTTGAGGTCCCACAGGGCCACGTCCACCGCGGACACCGCCATGGCGCCGACGCCGGGCCGTCCGGCGTTGCGGATCTGGGTGAACAGGTGGTGCCACAGCGCGGGCGGCGACGAGGGGTCCGCTCCGCGCAGCATCGGCGCGAGCTTGGAAGTGATGAACGTGGCGACCGAGACGTCTCCGTAGGTGTAGCCGATCCCGGTACGGCCGCCGCCGTGTACGCGGACCAGTACCAGGGTGGTCGAGTCCCATTCCAGGGTGCCGTCCTGCTCTTTTCCACCGGGTCCGTCGGTGGGGAACTCGAACGCGTGCACGTCCACCGCGTCGATGGTGCATTCCGGGCCCGTTCGGGCGCCGGCCGAGGAACTACTGGTCATGGTGGCCGCGGCCGGGCAGATGCATCAGGTCGCCCTCGCCTCCCCTTCGGTCCTTTCCGTGCACTTAGGGGGTCACCGCGAAGCGGGCCGGGCAAACCCGTCAGCCGCCGGGCCACACCTATGGCCCGCGACGCGGCGTAAACGGCACCAGGCGGATCAGCCCGGCGATACCGGATCAGCCACGGCGATACCGGATCGGCCACGGTGGTACCGGAACCCCTCACTCGTCCACGGTTTCTGTCATGAAATGACCCAGCGGTTCGCCATGGAGCAGGAGAAGCGCGAACCTTTCAGAGGGGCTGCCAGGGCTCGGTGAGCCGGACCGAGCACTCAAGCATGAGGGCGTGGACGAAAGCCTGCGGGAGGTTGCCCCGCAGTTGGCGCTGCGCGACGTCGTACTCCTCGGAGTAGAGACCTGCGGATCCACAGGCGCCGCGGTTGCGCTCGAACCAGCGGTGCGCCACGACCTCGTTGCCCTGCTGGTGCTCGGCGAGGGCCGTTATGAACCCACACAGCAAGAACGCTCCCTCGGCTGCCGGCATGGGCCGGTCATCGTGGCGGAAGCGGTACGCGAAATGGTCGTCGGTGAGCTCGTTGACGTAGCCGCGCAGCGTGGCAAGGGTCCTCGGATCGTCGGCGGGGACCGCGCCACGGAGGGGCGGCAGCAGCAGTGCGCCGTCCAGACCCGGGTCGTGCGGGGACCGCTGCCAGCGTCCCGAGGGGTGCGTACAGTCGGCGGAGGTGTCCGCGACAAGCTTCCCGGCCAGCGCGAGCCAGTCAGCCGATCGCTCGGGCGATGTCCCTGCCCCGGCGGCGGCGCGGAGCCCGGCAGCGCAGGTCAGCCGGCTGTGCGCCCACCTTTGTGGCGCCAATTCCCATACCCCGGCGTCCGGTTCGTGGTGACGGCGGGCGATCGCGTCGGCCGCGATCGCCATGGCCCGTCGTCCGTCGGCATCGAGCCGGTCGTGGCGGGCGGCTGCGGCGAGCAGCAGCAGGGCCTCGCCGAAGGCATCGAGTTGAAACTGCTTGTTGACCTGGTTGCCCACCAGGTCGTAGCCCCCCGGGTAGCCGACGAGGCCCAGTCCACGCTGGTCGGGGATCGTGCCGCCGTCCACCGTGTACGCGGGAGCCAGGCGCGGGCCGTCCTCGTGCAGCCGGGCCGTGACGAAGCGCACCGCGCCGTCCAGCAGCGGGTCGGCGCCGACGGTGGCCACCGCCTGGCCCGCGTAACACTGGTCGCGGATCCACACGTAGCGGTAGTCGTAATTGCGGCCCTCCTTCGCCCGCTCCGGAAGGCTGGTGGTCGTGGCCGCGACCATGCCTCCGGCCGAACCGGTCAGTCCGCGCAGCACCGTGTATGCCTGGACCGTGTCCCGCCGCGCGATGGTCTTCTCCAGCGCGGGTACCTCCCGGCGCCACGCCACCTCGGTGGCCTGCCACAGGGCGGAGGCGTCCGGAGGCGCCTCCTCCAGGGGCCGGTCACTGATCTCCAGTACCAGGTCATGATGTGAGCCGGAATCGAGGGCGAGTTCCATCGCCACTCGCCGCCCACCGGGACCGACCGCGCGCAGCAGCGGCCAGCCCGACCAGCGCAGCCGCAGATCACCGGCGCGCCCGCTCCACACCCCCTCGTCCTCGCGCCTCATGTCACGCAGCGCGTGTGCGCCGAAGCCGGGGCTCGGCTCCAGGATGACGGATACCCGGGTGTCCTCGTCCCGGGCGAGGACACGTCGCAGCACCACCGCGCGGTGGGGGTCACCGGGAAAGGCCAACGCCTCACGGCACTCGACGATGCCGTTGTCGGTGACCCAGCGACTGCGCCAGATCAGGGACCCTTCCTCGTAGTAGCCGCCCCAGACGGTGCGGCCCACCGGTGTGACGGCGTACAGTCCGCTGCCGCCGATGAGCGTGGAGAAGACCGCGTCGGAGTCCCACCTCGGCGCGCACATCCAGACGAACTCCCCGCGCGGACCGACCAGGATGCCGCGTTCACCGTCGGCCAGCAGGGCATAGTCGCGCAATGGCTGAGGGGCGAACTCCCCTGTGCCTTCGGCCCTTCCCGGCGCCGTTCGCGTCATCGGTCGCCCTTCCGCCTGCTTCGATCCGCTCCGCCGACCGGGCTGCCGACCGGTCCCGTGGTCGTTGTTGGTTCGGCTGACCACGGGGGGCGCGCTCCCGCATGGCACAGGACTCCCTCACCGGGACCGATCTTCCTCAAACCCCACGATAAAGGGCCACTGGCCGCACCGCTCCAGCGCTCACCGGAGTGATGCCTCTCCGTGGGGATGTGACGGGGTGCGGCAACGCGCCATGGCAGCGGTGTGGCGACCGGCTCCGGCGGTGGGGTGACGGGATCTGGTGGCCGGGGGTGTCAGCGTTTGGGAGTGATCCCTGGTGGCCAGTGCGCTGGGCCGCGCTGGCTACCGCCCCGCCGGACGTCGCCATATCCCGACGGCGATCGTCGAACGTCCGGAGCCGCTCACCGGCGAGGGCGCTTCGGCGCGGCCCTGTGAGTCCTGCGGTTCATTGAGTGCTCCGTGCTCCTACGGCGCCATCGTGGCATCGTCGTGGCGCCACGGGAAGCCATCCGAGTGCCACAGCGGTGTCGCGGCACGCCAAATCAAGAGAGAAATCGCAGGCCAGAGGGGTGGGCGCCAAAAAGGAGCCAAGTTGGCTCGCCGTGGCGCCATCGATGTGCCATGATGGCGTCATGGACCTCACGCCCTACGTCGACAACCTCCGGCAAGAGCTGGCCGTCGCCGCGGACGCCGGCGGCGACGACGCCCGCGCCCTCGCCGAGCGGCTCACCGCCCCTCTCGAGTCCGCCGCCCGCCTGACCCTCCTCAACGCACTGTCCGCCGCCATGGGCGAGGTCACGCGGGAGTTGGCGCCGGGCTCGGTCGACGTGCGACTGCGCGGACTCGACCCGGAGTTCGTGGTGACGGCGCCGCCCGCCCCCGAGCCGTTCCGGGAGGCGCGAGAGCCGGTCGCGGAACCCGCCGCCGCGCCGCCACCGCCGCCCGCTGACGCCGACGACGGCGCCATGGCGCGGATCAACTTCCGCCTCCCCGCCCACCTCAAGGCCCGCACCGAGGACGCCGCGGCGGCGGAGGGTCTGTCGGTCAACGCCTGGCTGGTGCGGGCCGTGTCCACCGCCCTCGTCGGCGGGGAGCGCACAAGCCCGCCGGGCCGGGGCAAGGACTCGGGCAGCCGGGGCTTCACCGGCTGGGTTCGCTAGGGCCGCCGGCCCACCCACCCCACTTTCACCGGCGGGATCGCCGATCCCACCGACGTCCCTCATCACCCGCCTCACCAGCGGAATCAACCACCCAAGCCAAGAGGACGGAACAGCCATGCCTTCTTTCGAGACCCCCGAACCCATCTCCGCCACCCTGGAGTTGGAGGTCGGCACCGCTCGCATCACCGCGGGCAAGCGCACCGACACCGTCGTGGAGGTGCTGCCGCGCGACGGATCCGACGACAACGACGTTCGCGCCGTGCAGCAGACCCAGGTCACCTGCTCGGGCGGCCGCCTCACAGTCAGGACGCCCAAGAAGCGGTCCCTGTTCGGCAAGCCGGGCGCCATCGAGGTGAGCATCGAACTGCCCGCGGGCTCGGAGATCCGGGGCACCTCGGCCATGGGCGGCTTCTTCTGCGAAGGCCGCCTCGGGGACGTCACGCTCAAGACCTCGCTCGGCGACCTCCAGATCGACGAGGTGGCCGGCGCCGACCTCAAGACCGACCACGGCGACATCCGCCTGGCCCGCTCGACCGGGGACATCGAAGTCATCGGCGCGGGCCGGATCGAGGTCGGCACGGTCGCCGGCGCGGCGACCGTCAAGAACAGCAACGGCGCGACCGAGGTCGGCGAGGTCACCGGCGGCCTGAAGACCAACGCGGCCAACGGCGACACCTCTGTCGGCATCGCGCACAGCGACGTCGTCGCCAAGTCCGCCAACGGCCGGATCGAGATCGGCGTCGCCCACGCCGGGGTCGACGCGATGTCCTCCAACGGCGCCATCCGCGTCAGAGACGCCGCCCGCGGCTGGATCGACCTGCGCACCTCCGTCGGCGACCTCGAAGTGGGCATCCACGAGGGCACCGCCGCCTGGCTCGACCTGAACCCCAAGTACGGCACGGTACGCAACGCGCTCGGCTCCGCCGCCGGCCCCGCGGACTCCGACGAGACCGTCGAGGTGCACGCCCGGACCGCGGTCGGCGACATCATCATCCGCCGCGCCTGACCCCGCGTATCCCCAACTGACCATCCCCGAAAGGAAAGTGGCATGACTGCCACCCAGACATCCGCGCCGATCGCCGGGCACGCGCCGGCGCCGGCGATCGCCGCCACCGGATTGCGCAAGTCCTACGGCGACAAGCTCGTGCTCGACGGCATCGATCTCAACATCGCCGAAGGCACCATCTTCGCTCTGCTCGGGCCCAACGGCGCCGGCAAGACCACCACGGTGGAGATCCTCTCCACGCTCATCGCTGCCGACGGCGGCGAGGCATGGGTCGCGGGCCGCCATCTGACCCGGGCCGCCGACGCGGTGCGCTCCGTGATCGGTGTCACCGGCCAGTTCTCGGCCGTCGACAACCTGCTGACCGCCGAGGAGAACCTGCTCCTCATGGCGGATCTGCACCACCTCGACCGGCGCGAGGGCAAGCGGAGGGCCAAGGACCTGCTTCGCCGCTTCGACCTGTCCGAGGTGGCGGGCAAGACCGCCGTCACCTTCTCCGGCGGTATGCGGCGCAAGCTCGACCTGGCGATGACCCTGGTCGGCGATCCGCGGATCATCTTCCTCGACGAGCCCACCACGGGACTCGACCCCCGCAGCCGGCGCACCATGTGGGAGATCATCCGGGACCTGGTCGCCGACGACGGCGTCACCATCTTCCTGACCACCCAGTATCTCGAAGAGGCCGACCAACTCGCCGACCGGATCGCCGTGTTGGACCACGGCAGGCTGATCGCCGAGGGCACCGCCGACGAGCTGAAGCAGCGCATCCCCGGCGGCCACATCCGGGTGCGGTTCGCCGACGCCCGGACTTTGGACACCGCCGCGGCCATCTTCGGCAACGCCACGCGCGACGAGGACTCCCGCACCCTGCAGATCCCCAGCGACGGCTCCATTCCCAACCTGCGGGCCGTCCTCGACACCCTGGAATCCTCCGCCGTCCAGGCAGAGTCGCTCACCGTGCACACCCCCGACCTCGACGACGTCTTCCTGACGCTCACCGGCCGGCCCCGCCCCGCCGACACCGCCGACACCATCGACACCGCCGCATCGCCGAAGGAGAACGCCTGATGGCCACCGTGTCCTACGCCGCCCGAGACTCCAGGACGATGCTGCGGCGCAACCTCAAGAAGGCCCTGCGCTACCCGTCCCTGACGCTCACCGTCGTCATCATGCCCATCATGATGCTGCTGCTGTTCAACTACGTCTTCGGCAGCGCGCTGGGCTCCGGCATCAGCGGCCTGCCCACCGGCAGCGGCGACTACATCGACTACGTCGCGCCCGGCATCATCCTGATGGCAGCCACCTCCGGCGCCCTGACCACCGCGATCAGCGTGTGCGTCGACAAGACCGAGGGCATCGTCAACCGCTTCCGTACGATGCCGATCTCCCGGGCCTCGTTCCTGACCGGCCATGTCGTCGCGGGTGTGATCCAGACCATGACCAGCGTCACGCTCGTCATCGCAGTCGCACTCCTGATGGGCTTCCGTCCCAGCGCGACGCCCGGCGAGTGGATCGCCGCGATCGGCCTGCTCACCGTGCTCACCCTGGCCCTCACCTGGCTCTCCGCGGGCATCGGCCTGGTAGCCAAGAACCCGGAGACCGCCAGCAACATCCCGATGCCGCTGACCTTCCTGCCGTTCGTCGGCAGCGCCATCGTGCCGACCGAGTCCATGCCCACCGGCCTGCGCTGGTTCGCCGAGAACCAGCCGTTCACGCCGATCATCGAGACCCTGCGCGGCCTGTGGCTCGGCACCGAGATCGGCTCCAGCGCGGCCATCGGCCTCGCCTGGTGCGCGGCACTCAGCCTGGTCGGCTACCTGTGGGCGCGCCACACCTTCAAGACCGGCGCCAAGCGGTAACTACTTCTCTCCTCCAGTCACTTCGCCGACTCGCACCATTCACACCACCCCGCCCGACGATCCCAGGAGCACCCTATGGCGTACGACCCGACGGCCGCCGACACCACCACCAACGACGGCACCACCACCGACACCACCACCACCGAAGAGCCGCCCACCCTGCCCACCGACCGACGCACCGGCTGCCCCTTCGACCCACCCGCCGAACTCACCGCGCTGAGGGACAAACCGCTGCGCCGCCTGCGCTACGCCGACGGACACGTCGGCTGGATGGTCACCGGCCATGCCGCGGCCCGCGCGATCCTGGCCGACCCGCGCTTCAGCTCACGCTACGAACTCCTGCACCTGCCCGTACCGGTCCCAGGCATGCCGCAGGAGCTGCCGCCGGCGCCCGTCGGCGACATCACCGGCCTGGACGCCCCCGAGCACACCCGCTACCGACGCCTGCTCACCGGCAAGTTCACCGTCCGCCGCATGCGCCAACTCACCGAGCGAGTCGGGCAGTTAACCGCCGAGTGCCTGGACGCCATGGAACAGGGCGGGCCCACCGCCGACCTCGTGGAGGCGTTCGCGCAGCCCGTGCCCGCACTCATGATCTGCGAGCTGCTCGGCGTGCCGTACGCCGAACGGGAGCGCTTCCAGAGCCAGGTGGCGACCCTCTTCGACCAGACGGCGGATGCGGAGGCGAAGGGCGGGGCCTACATGGCGATACTCCAGTACCTGAACGAACTGGTCCTCGCCAAGCGCGCCGAGCCCACCGACGACCTGCTCAGCGACCTGACCACCTCCGACCTCACCGACGAGGAACTGGCCGGAATAGGCGGGCTGCTGCTCGCAGCCGGTCTCGACACCACCGCGAACATGCTCGGGCTCGGCACGTTCGCCCTGCTGAGCAACCCCGATCAGCTCGAGGCCCTGCGCGCCGACCCGGGCCTTGCCGAGCAGACCGTGGAGGAGCTGCTGCGCTACCTCAGCGTGGCCGACCCACTGCTGAGATCGGCGCTCGAAGACGTCGAGGTGGAGGGGGAACTCATCAGGGCGGGCGAGTCCGTGACCGTGTCCGTGCAGGCCACGAACCGCGACCCGCACAAGTTCCCTGACCCCGACCGGCTCGACATCCATCGCAAGGCCACCGGTCACCTGGCGTTCGGCCACGGCGCCCACCAATGCCTGGGCCAGCAGCTCGCCCGCGTCGAGATGACCGTCGCGTTCCCGGCACTCCTCGCCCGCTTCCCCACCCTGCGCCTCGCCGTGCCGCCGCAGGAGGTGCCGTTGCGCGACCGCTCCAACATCTACGGCGTGATCAGCCTGCCCGTCACCTGGGACAAGGAGTAGCCCATGAGCGACCCACGAGAGCCGCTGCGTCTCCACGTCGACCGCGACCGCTGCGCCGGCGCCGGCATGTGCGCCCTGACGGCCCCCGAGGTCTTCGACCAGGACGACGAGGAAGGCCGGGTGGTGCTCCTGCACCCCGCGCCGGCCCCCGAGCACCGGGCCGCCACCCGAATGGCCGCCGGCCTCTGCCCCGCCGGAGCCATCACCCTCAACCCCCCGGATTCCACGGACTCGTAGCGACCGTGGCACTTCCCGGACCGAGAACCCCGCACCGCGCACCGGTGGGGGGCTCTCGCGTGTGCTGGACCCGTCCACCACGCCGCAACGGGATCTCGTAGCGGCTGCGCACCGGGACGCCCTGGCGGGGATCTTTCTGCGCGTTTCGGTCCGGGGAAGACCGTGGACCAGCGACACAGACACTGGTCGGCAGACGGCACGTGGGACAAGACCATCGCGGCCGTCCTGGCCGACGCCGACGCGGAAGGCCGGATCGACTGATCGATGGTGAGCGACGATTCGACCACCTGGCGGGCCCACCAGCACGCCGAACGGGAGCCCGCAGGGGCGTGCCGCGAGCGCCGGGGAAACACGCACGCCCCCGCAGCACCGCCCCGGCTAGGGACTCGGACGTTCCCGGGGCGACCTGACCTGCAAGACCTCGGTGGCGATCAGGCGCAACTCGTCCCGCCGCAACAGCCGCTACCTGAGACGATGCCAGATCAAGCCCGCCACCCCCGAGCCGAAGAACCAGCGAGCCAACCGGCAAGCCCGCTGCAGCAAGGGCGGCCGACCAGTCCGCTTCGACAAGACGATCTACCAGCGCAGGAGCGAAGTGGAGCGGACAACCCCCACCCTGAACAACTTCCGGCCAGTGATCTCTGACTGGCTAGTCGTCCGAGCCGGTAGCCGACGGCGGTACCTCGACGATGAAGAACAGGAAGTTGGGTTTGGTCGAAAGGCCATGGAAGCCCTCGGGGAACAACTCACGGGCGGCCGGGTCGGGCTGCGGCTCGCTGATGGTGGAAAGACGGAAGCCGGCGGTGGTGAAGGCATCGATCATCGCGTGCAACGGCCTGCGCCAGAACCTCATCGGGACGGACTGCCCGTTGAACGTCCAGTCGAAGGTATAGCTGGTGGTCGCGAAGTAGTCGGGCCGAGGATCCTGGAACGTGTAGGCCACGACAGGATGATCCACCGACACGATCAGCCGGCCGCCGGGCCTGAGAACTCGCCGTAGCTCGGCCAGCGTCGGCCCCCAGTCCTCCAGGTAGTGCAGGACCAGCGACGCGACCACGTCGTCGAACGCGCCGTCGTCGAACGGCAGACGGTCGCGCAGGTCGACCACGTGCAGGGCCACGTCGTCACCGAGCCGCCGCCTGGCAAGTGCCAGCATCCCAGCGCTGGCGTCGATGCCGGTGACGACCGCACCGCGGTCGCGCAGTGCAGCGGAAAGGGAGCCTGAGCCACAGCCGGCATCCAGGATCCGGCGACCGGTCACGTCTCCGGCGAGGGCCAACATCGCGGGCCGCTCGTAGTACGCGTTCACGAGGCTGTTCTCGGTTTCCGCAGAGTACGCCTCGGCGAAGCTGTCGTAGTCATTCGCCTGGCCCCGATCGGCAGGCTGGGCGAAGCTCTCGGGCACGTCGGTTACGCGTTCCATCGTCGCAGCCTAGTAGTCACATGATCCGCCGGACGGAAACCAGCCAGGGCCACGCCTCGACGCTGGCCGGCCGCGTCCCCGCACACGGTGCCTGCGCTCCAGGACTCGCCGACAACCGCGCTCCCGCGCGTCCTTGAGGCGTTTCTTGGTGATCTGGTTGATGGGCATGGGCATGGGCATGGGGGCGTCGCTCCTCGTGGCTGTGAGAGAGAAAGGGGGAGGGGAAGGGGATGAGGGGGCGGCGGCACGGGAAGCGGGTGCCGCCGCCTTGAAGGAACTGGCCTAATCGGTCCGGCTGTTCGTGCGCTTGGGCAGGAAGAACATCAGGGCCCACATCACGGCGAAGGCGCCGCCGACCCACCAGAGCACGCCGGTGAACGCATCCCGGTTGACCGCGGCGTCGGGCGAGCCGCCGGTGACTGAGAAGAACACGAGGGCGGTCAGCGCGGTACCGAGGGCGATGCCCAAATGCATCGCGGTGTTGAACAGGCCCGAGGCTGAACCGGCGCTCTCGTGCGGCACCTTGGCGAGCGACATGTCGGCGATCGGTCCGCCGATCGCGCCGAGGCCGAACCCGAGCATCAGGACGGGGACGGTCGTCGTCAGGAGCGTCAGGTCGCCCTGCAGGCTGACGACCTGGAGCCCGTAGGCCGCCAACGAGCTGACGGCGATCAGGACTCCGGCCTGGGGCAGGCGGCGCCCGAAGCGCCCGGCGGTCTTCATCCCGATCACCGCACCGGCCAGCTCGCCGAGGGAGAGCGTCACGAAGGCCACGGCCGCCTGGAATGGGCTCATGCCCAGGCCGCGCTGCAGGTACAGCGTCCAGGTCATGAAGAACAGGCCGCACAGCAGGCCGAGCATCAACTGCGCGGACAGACCGCCGGAGAACGCCTTGCCCTTGAAGAGGGACAGAACCACGAGCGGGGCCTCCTTCTTGCGCTGCTGGTGGCGCAGGAAGATGCCGAGTACGAGGAGACCGCAGGCGAGCACGGCGAAGCACCACAGTGGCCAGTGGTGTGCGTGGCCCTCGGTGAGCGGGAAGACGATCAGGAACACGGCCAGCGCGGACAGCAGCATGCCGGTGAGGTCGAGGCGGTCGGCGTTCTCCGCGGTCGACTCGGTGATGAACTTCCGGCCGAGGAGGAGCACGGCGACGCCGACGGGCACGTTGATCAGGAAGATCGGCCGCCAGCCCAGTCCGAACAGGTCTGCTTCGGCGAGCACGCCGCCCAGGACCGGGCCCAGGACGTTGGCGAGCGACAGGACGGCCCCGTAGAGGCCGAACGCCCTGCTGCGGTTCTTCCCGTCGAAGGTGACGTGGAGGGTTGCCAGGACCTGCGGGATCATCACGGCGGCTCCACCACCCTGGAGCACGCGGGCGGCGATCAGCATGCCCGGGCCGTTCGCGATGCCGCACAACAGCGAGGCGAGGGTGAACACGGCGGTGCCGATGAGGAGGACCTTGCGTCGGCCGTATATGTCGCCGAGTCTGCCGCCGGTGATCAGCCCGAGGGCGATGGTCAGCGAGTAGCCGGCTGTCAGCCACTGCACAGCGGCCGGTACGGCGCCGATCGTTTTCTGGAGGGTGGGGAGGGCGGTGAGGACGACCGACTGGTCGAGGATGTCCATGAGCTCGGCGACCAGGACCACCACGAGGGCGATCCTGGCGGCCCGGGTCAGCCTGGATGCTGTGCCGGACGCGGCGTGGGCCGAGGGCTCGGCTGGGTGCTTCGGCTCGTTGTCGAGCACGGGAGAAGCCACGGGGGGACTCCTGGTTCAGGAATCGGGGAGCTCGCCGTCAGCCGCGCCGGGGCCGGAAAACACGAAACCCGGGGCAGTCGGCAGAGCTGCACCCGGGAAATGACAGGAAACTTGCGGGGGTGGGTGACGCAACTCAGGCCAGTGCGACGTCCGCCCCCGGGCACGTTCCAACGATCAGAACGTGGGGGAATGCGGACGGCTACAGGGCCTGGGAGATACGTCGTCACCTCGAAACCACTACAGAAGGACCAGGAAGTCCGAAACCGCCGCCGAAGGGGTCTTCGGGGCGGGGACTCATCCACGATACGACAGCCCCAGGCCCCTGCGCACGCGAGATACGCGGAGGCCCTCCGTGAGGCCGAGAGGGGGCGCGTCCCGCTGCCGATTGAGTTCCGGCCAGGCAACCTGTCGACCGCCGGCCACCAGCGGCTCGGGCACAATCAGGAGCCGTGCCCACCCCTCCTGACCCCACTGTCCTGTACCCCGACGTCGCGGCCTGACGACATCCGCCGGGCAGCACCCTTCGTGCACCTGACCGGACGCTTCGAGGTGCCCGACCTCGACCCCGCGCGCCTGACGCACTCCGAGTGGCAGAGCATGCGCCAGGAGGCGAGCGAACTGGAGTATGTCTGGAAGGAGACGTACCAAGCCCTGATTGAGGCGGCGCACGCCGAGCCGGCGCTGCGCGCCCTCTACCCGTTCACGAGCCACTGGGCGCTGCGCTTCTCGATTACCACCCGCCCGCGCCTGACCGTCGTCGGACGTGCCTGATGGCGCACAGCGACGGTACGCACGGGGTGGGCAGGCTCTTCACCGGCGGGGACCTCGATCGATGCGCCACGGTGCATGAGGCGGTGGAGCTGGCAGTGTGTCAACTGCCCTCCGGCCTCAGGCCAGTCGCGCTCGGCGAATGACTGTGCTCGTGGCCAGAGCAGTGTCGCAGTGCCGGCGATCGTCCCAACCGGGCCCCAGGGACAGCGTCCACTTCCAACGGCAGAAATGGCCGCGCGAGCGAAGCCGCTGTGCGCCCGTGCCCGTGGTGACGTCATCGCTTGGCGCGTGACTGGGCGAGCCTGGTTCCAGCCCTGGTCAGCCTCTGGCCGAGGAGGTGGATTGGCTCGCGTCCGTGTCGGCACTCCGCGCTCTGTGCCCGTCCAGTAGGTACCGGGGCATCGGTGGAGTTCCGAGAGTTGAGAGGGAAGGTTGTGGGAGGGGGAGAGGGCTCCAAGGGAGAGGGGGGAGAGGGGGGAGAGGGGGGAGAAGAACATTGAATTATGGAGGATGCAAGGGGTGAATGACATGTGAGGTGATGTTGGGTGATACGAGGGTCACCGGCCAACTTCTTTGTGGCATCTGCCAGTACGGCGGCCAGGCAGGGCGGAGGGAGACTTTCTGCCACGACCGCGACCTGGCAAGTCTCTGCATCGGGGCGGCCCGGCGTGGCCACGTAACAAGGACGAAGCGCAGAAGGGGGCAGCACGTGAGCGTGCAGCAGTACGACGAGATCGGCGAGGCATTCGAGGGATTCAAGTCCCTGCCGCTGATGCGTTACGGGGAGGTGCCGAGCTTCCTGGACATGGTCGGGGACGTGAGTGGCAAGTCGGTTCTCGACGTGGCGTGCGGCACCGGTTTCTACAGCCGGGAGTTCAAGCGGCGCGGCGCCACGGATGTCTTCGGTGTCGACATCTCCGTCGAGATGATCTCCGCCGCGCAGGAGAGCGAGCAGCGTGACCCGCTGGGTGTGCGCTACGAGGTCGGTGACGTGGCCGATCTGCGGCCTCTCGACCGGCGCTTCGACATCGCCGTGGGCGTTCAGTGCCTCAACTACGCCGAAGACATCGCGGAGATGAAGCGGATGTGCCACAACATCCACCAAAACCTGTTTCCGGGCGGGGAGTTCTTCGTATTCGCCCAGAAGCCGGACTACCGGTTCGACTGTGAGTCCCTGGACAGGTACGGGTTCCGCTGCGAGCCGACCGGCGAGGAAACCGAGACGGGTCTGCGAGTGCGGGTCACGGCTCTCCTCGACCCGCAGCCGATCAGCATCGTCAGCACGGTCCCGCGCCGCGAGGTCTACGAGGACTGTCTGCGGGCGGCCGGCTTCAGTGAGGTGGAGTGGGTGCCGCTGCAGGTGTCCGAAGCCGGCATCCGTGAGTTCGGTGAGGACTTCTGGGCGGACCTCCTCGCGAAGCCGCCGCTGGTGATGCTGCGCTGTCGCGCCTAGCCGGCAGGCCGGCCGACTGGCTGGTTGGCCCTCCAGTACCGTTCCGTCCCGAGTCTTCCTCGGGACGGAACGGTACTGGAGGTCTGGTCCTGGAGGGGATGCGCGACAGCGGCGCCGCACCGCGCCACGGGCGGGGCGCCGACTACGGGGCTCTCCCAGCGGGCTCGCCCCCACAGAATGCGCGCACCTGGGCCTGTTCGTCGCCTTCCCGCTTCGACGAACTTCGCGTCGCAGCACATCAACTGCGCCGCCCGCCCCGGCCGCATAACCGTGTCCAGGATTCGTGGCCCAGTCCCATCCGGGCACGCCATGGGCATGTCGGATAGGGTCCTCCGGGCGACGGAACCGTCGTAGAAGTCCATCACCCGGGGGAATTTCGTCTTATGCATCCCGTTGCACGTGTCTTCCAGATCCTGTTCCTTGTCGCGGGGCTGTTCATGCTCGTTGTCTCGATCGGCGACAGCGGCTATCACGGCACGGACCACTGGAAGTGCGAGACCCGGTCGGTACGCGACGGGCTTGAGCCGCACCAGGAAGAGAAGTGCGAGGGCGGCGGCACAAACGACACCACCCTCGTCCAGGCCCTCACCGGTCTGGGCCTGATGATCGGCTCCGTTTCCATCACGGTCGGCGGCCGCCGCACGCCCCGCGCCGACACCCCGGCCGCGCCTGCCGCCCCGCAGCAGCCGTACGCCGCCCAGCAGTTCCCCGCGCAGCAGCAAGGCCAGCCCCACGTCCAGGCTCAGCCCCAGGCATTCCAGGGCACGCCGCCGCAGCCGCCGCAGAACTTCTGACGGCTACGGCATCTACGGTGGTGGCAGGGCGCTTTCCGGCTTGCACGCACCCGGTGCGTACGGCCGAAGCGCCCGCAGCCCTCACAGGGGACATGAATCCCACGCGGCCGACTCCAAACCCCAACCCAACGCCTCCGCGCAGACAAGGCGTACGGGCGTCCCGCGTCTGCGGAAAGGGGTTTGGGGCAAGCGCATCGCAGTCCGCATCGCCCGCAAAGGTACCGCCTCCAGCGAACGCCTCGTCCGCCGAAGGTGGGCCATCGAGCGGCTGGTCCAACACAACTTGGGCAGCGGCGGCGTGCACAAGGCCGTTCCGGCCGCCGGCTACGTCACCTTCCACTGAGCAAGCGAGCCGGCCCCCTCGCTCAGTGCGAACTGCGGTCGACGGATGCGCTGTTCAGCGACGTCCCACACACAGATTCGACGGATGACGAACCGGGCCCGGGACGTTCACGTGCCGGGCCCGGCAGTATCAGCCATTCATGGCCGCCCAGAACTCCTCGAAGGACATCTGGCGGTCGCCGTTGGTGTCGAGCGAGTCGATCAGGTCCTGGGCCTGCGACTCGGTGATGTCCGAGCCCTCCAACTCCGCCACGACCTTCCGGTATTCCTCCGCGGTGACCAGGCCGTCCCCGTCGATGTCGTAGCGCTCGAAGACCTTCCGCGCCGCCGTCTCCATGATGTCCGCCATGTACTTCGCCCTTCTGTGATCTTCGCTGACGGGCCCAGACTATCCGTCCGCCCGGAGCAACGCGGGCGCTGCCCAACCGGCTTTGGAGACGGCGGCCCAAAGCCCGACAGCGTCGCGGCCGACAAGGGCATGCAGCAACGGACCTTGTCGTGCATACCTGCGGCGCCGCTGCATCCGAACACACGGTTCCGGAGAAGACCGACAGCCAGGCCGCCCGCCTACGCAAGAGTTCACGCGGCGGACGGGTCCCAGCCCAGTGTGGCGTGTCCCGTTGGCGCTCGTGGTGTCCTGCGCGCTGGGTGCATGTAGCCAACCGGGGAAGACGCGTACGCGGCGCGGCGCTGCTGTTCAGCCCGTCCGGTGGCGGCGGGTCCTTGCTGCGCTGGAAGACTTCTTGGCGCCCGCCTTTGCTTCGCCCGGGAGCCAGGGTACTTCGAACCGACCGTCTTCTCCGGGGTGCTATTCGTCGTCTCGTCGTTGCTGGGCCGGGAAGGGGGATGAGGCTGGCCTCCTCCCGGAAGCGGTCGTGCACATCGTCCTCGACGAGCGGCCCGAAGCCGTCCATCAGCGTCTCGGATGCCTCCAGCTCGTCGGGCCCGACCTCGACCTGCCGGCGGGGGAGGACCCCGTCCAGGGGGCGGATCCGGTGCGGCCGTAGGAGCTACTGGGCGCGGCGTGGGGATCACCGCGCGAAGTCCAGCAGAATGACCGGCCGCTCTCTCCTGCCCGGGCGGTCTCCGGCGGGCTCCGGGCGATCGAGTGTCCCGAGAGCACCGAGCGCCCGCACGATGTCGGCGCGTGTACCGGGGACGGGCAGTTGTGTCAGCTCAGTCGAACACCAGGACGCACAGCTTCAGAGGAACCCGTGTTCCTGAACGTAGCTGAGCAGCGCGACATCGTCTGCAAGCCCTAGCTTGCGCATGGCCGACATCTTCTGGGCCGTGACTGTCTGCTTTGACCTGTTAAGGCGTCTTGCAATCTCGCCGAGGCCCAAGCCGCTGGCGAGATGCCTGATGACCTCCAGCTCCTTGGGGCTCAAGGAATCGCGGCCAGTGGTGGGGGTGCTCTCTGGGGTATTCACTCTTGAGTCCCTTCAGTAAGGGCGGCTTCGGGCGCGGTCGGGCTCCGGGGGAGACCGGTTCCCGGCGTACGGCGGCGCGTAACGGCGAGACGTGCGGATTGCGCCGGATGCCGCGGTGGCAGGAAACTCGGCCTTACGGCCGTGTCCGAACGAGTTGTGGTCCTGCCACTGGGACCATCCCGCCAGATGGCGCACCCTTGCTTCCGCTCTTCCGCGGCCGATGTTGGGCGCCCAAGACGGCCACGGAGCGAGACCGTGGGTGAGGCGTGAGGGATCGCAGCATGCTCAAGGGGTGGCGTGCGGTTGTGTCCGGCGGGTGGTGGCCAGGGTGCGCCACCGGGCGCGGGTGGCCTGCTGGCCGTCGAGCGAGCTGGCTCAGGGCCTCCGGCGTTGCTCGGGCGACTACTTCGATGCAGGAGCCGACGTGCAGGTAGGCGGCTGCTGTCACCCAGTCCGCGTCCGAGTCCCAGTCCCAGTCCCAGCGCGGCGGGCCCTCACACGACGTGCGTAGTACCGCTCGCCGTAACGTGTCTCGTTCCGTGACGCGTCCTGTCGTTGGTGACCTGGGGGACCGGGCACTATGCAGGACGACGAGACCGTGTTGCTCGCACCGGCTGTGGGTCGTCGGCCGTGTTGATGACCGGCGGCTGCTCGTTGTCGGGGCTGGGCTTGTCGCGGTGGAGGCGTTCGATCCTGCGGCCCCAGGCTGTGCCTGCGAGGACGAGGGCGGCCCCGATGAGACCGGCGATCCCGAGGCGTTCGCCACCCAGTGTGAGGCCGACCACGGCGGCCCAGATGGGTTCGGTGCCCAGGAGCAGGCTCACGCGTGACGGGGAGGTTTTGCGCACGGCCCACATCTGGATGAAGAAGGCGAACACCGTGCAGACGAAGGCGAGGTACAGCAGGCCGCCCCATTCGGGGCCGGTCAGCCGGGGCAGCAGGGTGATGAAGGAGTCCCCGGCTAGTGGGCTGAGGGTGCAGAAGAGAACGGCACCCACGCTCATCTGCAGGAACGTCAGGGTGAGTGAGCTGTACTGGCGGTGCGCGGAGAGGCGGTGCATCGTCGTGACGTGCACGGCGCGTAGGCCGGCGGCGGCCAGAACCAGCAGGTCTCCGAGGGAGGGGGCGCGCAGGCTGGAGCCGGAAGCGAGGAGGGCGACGCCGACGACGGCCAGGACGGCTGCGACGAAGAAGCGCGGCGGGAGCCAGGAGCGGGTGACGACACTGTCAAGGATCGGGGTCATGACGATGGTGAGGCTGATGATCAGCCCGGCGTTGGTGGCCGAGGTGCCGGCGATGCCGTAGGTCTCGCTGAGCAGGACCGAGGCGAGGATGGCTCCCAGTATCAGCCCGGTGCGGATCTCGGCCGGGGAGGCTGTGCGAAGGGCTCGCAGGCAGAGGGGGAGCATGGTCGCCGCGGTGATCAATAGGCGCAAGGCCAGCACGGCGACGACGGTCTCTGGGGTGACCAGTTCCTTGGCTGCCAGGTAGGTCGATCCCCAGGCGATGGCGACCAGCAGCAGCATGGCGTCCACCAACGTGGTGGGGCCGGTGCGGCGAAGTGCGGGCATGCGGCTTCTCTTTTCGGCCGTTCGGCGAGGCTCGGTCGACGGCCTGTGCGCGGCGGCCGACCGAGCCGGTGGTGGGTCAGGAGAGGGCGTAGGCCGCGCTCTCCTCGCGTATGGAGGCTTGCTCCCAGGCTTCGCGGTCACGCAGGTAGCGCGGCCGTTCCGCGATGATCGCGCGGGTTTCCGCGCCGCCGGGCGTGAGGTGCCACTTCACCGAGCCGGTGACCTGGTCGGCGCACAGATCCATGAATGCCGCTACGGCTTGGCGTAGTTGGCCGAACCAGCGTCCTTCCAGGGCCTCGCGCACCCACAGTTGCTCCAGGTGCATCTTCTCCCGGATGGTCTCGGCGGCGAGCGTCGCGCCTTCCAGGTGACGGTAGGAGCGCAGCAGCAGCCAGGCGGCGGGCATTTCCCTGATCTCCAGGACCTTCTCGCCGTTGTCGAGGTGTTCCAGGCCGCTGTATCGCCCGAGGCCGTAGGAGCCGACGCGCTCGTTCAGGGCCTCGATCAGGTCGATCAGGTTCATCGGGGTGCCGTCGACGGCGACCGGTACGCCCGCCCTGAAGGTCACCTCCACCGTGTCGCTGGGGGCGGTGTGCCGCACTGCGCTCCACCGGAACATGTGCTCGGGGACGCAGTGGTCTTCGGGGTCGTCGAGGATCCCCGACTCGAACTCCCGGCACCACAGATTCGAGTCGCCGCTGACGATGCGCTCGCTCATCTGGTCAAGGCCGACGCGCTTGAGTTCGAGGATCTTGTCTTGGCGGTCCACCGGGTCCAGGTCGTAGGGGCTGCCGTACCAACCGGAGAAGTCCAGCAGTTCGAGCGCACCGTTGAGACGGCGGAGAGTGTTCTGCGAGCGATTGGCGGTATGCAGCACGGTCGTGGCGCCCAACTGCTGGGCGAGCTCGACCGCGAGCCGGGCGATCAGCGGGCGGCTCAGGGTTGAGCTGACGGGGTGGGTGTCGAGATATACGGCCTGAGCGGCGATGGCCGGCCGCACGTGTTCCTCGGCGAATTCCTGGCGGCCATCGATGATGTGCAGGCGCACGCCCAGCGCGTCCGCGATGCGCTGCTTTTCCTCGCTCGACTCGTCTTCGCCGAGATCCACGCTGACCGCGTGGACATCGGTGAAGTTCATTTCGCGCAGTCGGTGCAGCAGATAAGTGCTGTCCAGCCCACCGCTGAAGAGCGTGACGAGCGGACGGGAGCGGTCTATTCCGACGGCTTCGAGCTGGCGGAAGGAGCGCAGCAGATGCTGGTGTGTCACTTCCCGTCCACCGCGCTTTCGGCGCGGGTGAACATGGCGATCAGCACGTCGCGATGTCCTTCATCACTGCCGGGGGTGGGGGTGAGGGCGGTGACGTCGTGCAGCATGCGCGCGTCGTCGGCGAAGAGGAACTCACCAGGCTCGGTGAGCTGGACCTCGGCTCGGCCTTCCCGCGATGCGGCGTCGTAGATCCCGCTTTTGCCTCCCTCGACGGAATTCCGACCGATCAAGAGCGTCAGGACGAAGTCGACGCCGTCGCGGTGCATTCCCTCGGGAGCCGGCTGCCCCTTCTCCCCGCTTCGGGCGAGGATCCGATTCTGGAACGTCTGCACCTTCCAGGCGCTTCCTGCGCCGGACGCGGCCATCACGTCCGCGCACCGCCGGAACACCGCTTCCATCACCGGGCTGTTGGCTATGTGTTCCTCAAAGGGCTCGAAGCTACGCTCGATGCCACCGTTGAGGTGATTGACCTCTTTGGACTGCGAATACGGGACGTGCGGAAGAAGAGTGACCCGGGAGCTTGCTGTGGAGCAGTGGAATTCGGAGTAACGCCGCAGTCGGTACGTTCCGCCGTCCGCCATGTAGTTATCCTGGCAGAGGCTGTTCCAACTGTCGGTGAATTGCTTCCACTCGGCGCCTTCGACGAGGGCCGGGCCGAGATTGCTGTGCAGATAACCTTGCTCGGCGAGCTGAGCTGCAGCTTTCTGTAAGGATTCAGGCATGGCGAAGCCTCCAAGAGATGCGGGTGACCGCCGCGGCAGCCAAGCGAGAGTCATTTGCGTGCCAGTGCATGCCAAATTACCCGAAACGCCGGGCCGCGGAAGAGAATAAGTGAAGAGAGAAGAGAGGCTCGGCATCATTGCGCGAGTCGAAGAAGCGCCGTGAGATGGCAGGCAGGTCAGGCCTTTGTGGGGCACCTAATCCCCGACATTAGAGAAACCCTACTCCAGAGTTGGTCAAGGCAGCAAACGCTTTCAGTGCTCGGTTCAACGCGCGTAGATCATCACCGCGCGGTGAAGTGTCTTGCCGACGTCCACCCCGGCCCGGACCCCCGGCGCGGTCACCTCCACCGGCTCGTCGCACTCCATCCCGCAGACGACCTCGCCAGCAGTGTCCGATGGCGCTCTGCTTCAGGTAAGCCTCTGCCCCGCAGCCGGCCGATCAGGCTCCTGGCCTGCGCCAGCGCGAGGCGCCGTGCACGAATCCCTGTCGGGCAGCGCTCCCGCCGGCTGGGTTCGGCTTCGTCCGGGCCTGCGGGGAGAGAGCGGGCCGGGGGGGGGTGAGCCGGGTTCAGCCTGATGCGCCACCTGCGCCTCGGCGGTGCCCGGCTGCTGACGCTTCGCCGGCGGCTGGGGGAAGCCAGCGGTGCCCGACTGACCGCAGCCTACGTTCGTCGACGGCCAGCCGTCCTGGCGGACAACTGGCCGTCCCACGTTCGCGGTGTCCTTTGGAGAAAGTCTCAAGAATCGAGCACGGCGGCGACGGCCTCGATCTCGACGAGTTGGTCCTTGTAGCCGAGCACGGTGACGCCCATCAAGGTGCTGGGGACGTCATGGTCAGCGAACGAGTCCCGGACCACCTGCCAGGCGGCCACCAGGTCTTCCCGCCGGGCCGATGCGACGAGGACCCGGGTACTGATGACGTCCTGCAGTGACGCGCCTGAGGCAGAGAGAGCGGCCTGCATGTTCTCCATGGCTTCGCTGCCTGGCCCGCGTAGTCCCCGATCGCTGCTGTGGAGCCGTCATCGTTCAGCGGACACGCCCCAGCGAGGAAGATCAGGCGTGACTCGGCGGGCGCAGTGGCCGCGTAGGCGTACTCGGCGACGTCGGACAGGGAGGCGGAGCGGATCAAAGTGATGGCACGAGCCACGGTCGTGGGGTCCTTTCCCATCGGATGTTGAGGGGGGACATCCTGCCAACGGCCAGTTGGCTTCCGCCTTCCCCTTTTTCTCACAGACGGTCAGCCGGGCGCCGGGGAGGCGAACGAGCCGACCACAGCGAAGAACGCTCTATGGAACCGCCACCACCGGGGGCTTCGACGTCACCGAATTCGCCCAAAGCGTCGACGAGGCAGGCGGCGACGTCACCGCAACTCCCCGGCAGCGGCTCCGGAAACCAGCCGCATGCACCCCTGGGCGCACCTCACCCACTTGGAGATTCGCACCTGGCGACCCCGCCGGCACCCACCCAGGCCTCGCGTGTGAACACTTGGCCAGCCACCTCTGTTCCCCCGTTCGGCACCGGTCCGCCGCGGGTTTTGGCTACGGTGCCAACCGCGGCCGCCAAGAGGCAATCGCGGCTGAAAAAGGGGGAGGGGCATGCTGAACGAGAAGGACATCCTGGAGGCGGTGCGGCGCCACGTCGTCGAGCGCGGGCAAGCACCGAAGCTGGGCCTGCCGGCTGCTGGGGAGATCACCTGGCACTCGCTCCTCGAGGGAAGGATCGTGCGCTCCATAGAGAGCCGCACAGAGGAAGAGCGGTTGCACCGTGGTCGGATCGACCTGTCGGACCGCCCGCAGTACGACAGGCTCCAGCGTCACCGGCTCGCCCCGCCGAAGGACCCTGCCGTCGGGACGACACTGAAGCTCGTGCAGCGAGGATCGGTGACAGAACAGTCCTGCGCCTGCGGCAACGGAAGGGTCGCCTGCCCGCGCTGCCAGGGGAGGGGCGACCTACCGTGTGAGGAATCCGCCACCTGTACCGACTGCCGTGGCATCGACTCCTGCCTGCGCTGCGACGGCACCGGACACCGAAGTCGGAAGTCTGTCGATGACCAGAGGCAGGCAACGGACGAACGCCTCACCTGCAAAAAATGCGGCGCGCTGGAGGCCGCCTGCTCCACATGCCGCGGCCGGGGACGCATCACCTGCACGCGCTGCCAAGGGAAGGGCGTACGACGGTGCCCCGACTGCGACCGCGCGGGAACCGTGCCCCACGAACGGTGCGGAGGCACCGGCCACACGGTGACATGGGTCGAAGGCATTATCAGCCGGCAGCCGCGGACTGAGGAAATCAGGTGGCCCGAGTCGGGACTGCCCTACATGGCCCGCCAGTACGCACGCGAAAACGGTAACTGGCGAAAGACATCCCTTACCGACAACGACTCCATCCCTGACGCTCTCGAGACCGAGTTCAAGGCGCTCCTGCGGCCCCGCCTCAAGCCGTGCGAAGGCGAAATCGCACGACAGGCCAGCCTGCGGTACCTCCCACTGGTCCGGGTCGCCGTTCCCCAGCACAGGCACCGGGTCTACTACGTCTTCCCCGGGGACACCGCACTTCAGGTATTCACCCTGCCCTCACAGCAAAGAGCCTGGCAGATCGCCGGAGTGGTTCTCGGGGCCCTGGCAGTGCTCTACGTCTTCTCACGACTCATCTGGTAGAGCATTCACGCACCCCGCGGGCCCCCCTGCCCCGCCATGCGAACCGCGCATCGACTCGCAATTCGTCGCAACGCAGGCCCAAACCTGGGCCACGGAAGGCGGTGGGCCAGGACGTCGTCTCGCTCCCGCTACGGTGCTCAGGCACCCGGCTCGCGCCGCTGCGTACGAACCGTCGGCCTGGTCGGCGTGTGCGTGGCCAGCGGTTCCGCTCTCTCCCGCGCCCACCGCGGGCGTGACCCGCTGCGACTCAGCGTCCTGGTGGGTCATGTTGGCCAACTAGCTGGCCAGCCCCCGTAGAGGTCACCCTGCCTGCGACTTGATGTGGTCGATGACCTCTTTGAACTCCTTCGTGGGCGAGAAGTCCATGTACTCACAGTCTTCGAGTGCTTCCGGGGCGTGACCGGGCGGCCAGTAGAACGCCTGGCCTGCCTCGTAGATCTCGTCCCCCTGCTTCGTCCGCATCTTCAGACGCCCCTTGACCAGGTATCCCCAATGGGGGCACTGGCACAGGTCGTCGGGCAGGCCCTTGACCGCCGGCGCCATGTCCGTGCCCTTGGGAAGCCGCGCGAACGCGACGGTCATGTCTCCGCCGACCTCCTGCATACGCAACTCGACACCACCGCCTTCGATCGCGACCGGAGCTTCGTCGCGCGTCGTCGCCACCATGACTCCTCCATATCCGGTCCACTGAGAGACCTGGGGGAACTCGCTTCCCCTCCAGCCTGTGCCTTACGGCTCCGGTTCGCGACACTGGGGGCTCGCGTCGGACCCGCGTCCACATCAACGACCGGACCAGAACGGTCACACAATCGACCGGACGCGTCCCTGTGAGCAGCGGAGTCTCTGGCGTACGCCCCGCCCGTCCGGGGGCGGGGCGTACCTGGTGCCTTGGGATCAGGCTGGGATCAGGTGGGGGGCAGTTGGGGGCTGAGCGGGTGCGGCGTCGGTGTCTTGTGGTGCTCTCCGGCTGTGCGGCCGGTTTGCTGGGCGGGGATCTGGCGTACGCATTCGATGAGGTAGTCGCCGGTGTCCGGTGCGAGGGTGACGCCGTGGGTCTCGCTGTGGAAGCCGGGGAAGCGCCGGTCGAAGGATTCCAGGGCGGTCAGGTAGCGCAGCAGCGGGCCGTCGGGGCTGCCGATGTTTTCACCGGGCATCAGGACGGGGATGCCCGGCGGGGTGACGGTGACCATGGCGGCGGCCACCCGGTCGGCCGCGTCGGTCAGCCTTACGCGCTCGGTGCCGCCGCGGATGAGGCGTTGGTAGCAGTGCTGGGGCGGGGTGACGGGCTCGGGCAGGTCTTGGAAGGCGGTGTCGAGCAGCTCGACCAGGCGGGCGTCGCGCAGGTGGTCATGCATCTCCTGGCACAGGTCGCGCAGGGTCTGGCCGGTGTAGCGGTTGGGGTGGGCGGCGACCAGCTCGGGCAGCAGACGCTCCAGGGGGGCGTTGTGGTCGTAGAGCGATTTGAAGTCCGTGAGGGCGTCCATGAGGGTCCCCCACTTGCCCTTGGTGATCCCCATGGAGAAGAGGATGAGCGTGGTGTAGCTGTCGGTCTTCTCCACCACGATGTTCCTGGTGGCCAGGTAGGCGGTGAGGATGCGGGCGGGGATGCCCCAGTGGGACATCTGTCCGGTGGCGTCGATGCCGGGGCAGGTGAGGGTGACCTTGATGGGGTCGAGCAGGCAGTAGCCCTCGGTCAGGCCGGTGAAGCCGTGCCAGTCGGCGTCGGGCTCCAACTGCCAGCAGGACGGTTCGGTGCGCAGCAGTTCGGGCGGTGCGTCGGCGAAGGGCAGACGTTTGCCGGTGGCCGGGTCGGTCACGGTCTGGGGTTGCCAGACGCCGAAGAACCAGTCGGGCCGGTCGCCGGCGGCGGCGATGCGCCCGGCGATGCGTACGACCGTCTGGCGAAAGCGGATGGCTTCGGTCACCGCTTCGTCGATAAGGCAGTGGCCCTGGGGGCCGTCCATCATCGCGGTGGCCACGTCGAGGGAGGCGATCATCGGATACAGCGGTGAGGTGGTGCCGTGCATCATGAACGCCTCGTTGAACCGGTCGTGTTCCACCGGCGCCCGGGGTGCGGGCTTGACGTGCACCATGGCGCTCTGCGATAGAGCGGCCAGCAGCTTGTGGGTGGATTGGGTGGAGAAGACGGTGGGGCGTTCGGGGCCGGGGAAGGTGTCGGGGCCCACCGCCATGCCGTAGCGGCCGGCGTAGAGGGGGTGGAAGCGGGCGTAGGCGAACCAGGCTTCGTCGAAGTGGAGCCGGGGGGTGCTGGGTGCGAGGGCCTGGGCGACCTGGAGTGTGTCGTAGCACAGGCCGTCGTAGGTGGAGTTCGTCAGCACCGCGTACTGCGCCTTGGGCGAGACGGCGCCCTGGGTCAGTGGGTTGCGGCTGGTCCGTGAGGCGACCGACTGAGCCTGAATCTCGGCGGGCGGCAGGGGGCCTGCCAGTCCGTAGCCGTTGCGGGTGGGGACCAGGTAGACCGGCCGGGCCCCGGAGAGGACCAAGCCGTGGAGCACCGACTTGTGGCAGTTGCGGTCCACCAGTGCGATCTCGTCCTGGGTGACGCAGAAATGACCGACCATCCGGTCGCAGGTCGAGTCGCCGTGGAGTACGAAGTAGGTGCGGTCGGCGCCGAAGACGCGGGCGGCGTTGCGTTCCGCCGCACCGACCGGGCCGGTGTGTTCGAAGAGGGAACCGAGCTCCCCGACGGAGATCGACAGGTCGCTGCGCAGCAGCCGTTCTCCGAAGTAGTCGTGGAAGGCCCGGCCGACGGGGGACTTGAGGAAGGCGACACCGCCGGAGTGGGCAGGGGTGTGCCAGGAGTACTCGTGCGCGTGGTCGAAGCGGCGCAGCGCTTTGAAGAACGGCGGTAGCAGGTCGTGCTGGTAGCCGCGGGCGGCGCTGGCGATGCGTCCGGCGATGAAGGGTGCGGTGTCCTCCAGCGGCCAGATGTAGCCGACCACCGCTTCGGCCACCCACAGGGGCAGGTGTTCCAGGTCCTCGCCGGCCGTGACCAGGAAGACGGGGAGGTTCTGGAAACGCCGGCCGACGTGGCGCAGTACCTCGGCGCCGCCTGTTTCGTCACCGTCTGCGGCGGCCTGGGGAAGGTCCCAGTCGACCACGGCGGCGGCCATGCCCGCCTCGGTGCGCAGCACTGCCTGGGCTTCGTCGGCTGTGGTGGCCCAGCGCACGTCGAGGCCCCGGGTCTCCAGCTCGTTGCGGATTCGGCGCAGTTGCTCGGTGGCGGCGCCTCCGCTCTGTTCCTGTACCGCGAACAGAACCGTCCCGTCGGTCATAATGGCCCCTCTGCTCCGCGCGATTCGGCGCATGGTGCTGATGCGCGCCATGCGTGCTGTCCGCGAGACAACCGGAAGAACACGGGCAGTGGCCCAGTTACTGGGCGAAACCACTCCGACGAGGGACACGCCGCATCTGATCGCGCTGTGTGAACACTTCTGGCGCTGTCCTTGCCGACGACGGCACCTACACCGTCACCCTCGCCGACCGCCTCGGTACCGGCCAACTTGTCATCAAGGCCGCCGACCAGTCCCTCACCCAACGCCGCAACCTGCCGCTGGGTGGGCCCCGAGGCACCAAACCGACTGCCTGGCCCGGCTCCCAGGGGCTACGTCGGGGGGACAGACGACACCGACGACACCGGGCTGACGCACCTCGGGGCGCGCGAGGACGACTCGGAGACCGGCCGATTCACCTCGGTCGCGGTGCTGTTCGAGGGAGCGCAGGCACGGCGTCGCCGGGCGATGCGCCGTTCGGAACTGGGTTTGGCCGGTAGAGCCGTCAGACCGCTGGAGTTGGTGCGCTGGCGGGTGCGTCGGATGTCGGCAGTTCCGCTGGCCGGGTTGAGGTCTCCTGGTTGACCGCCTGACGGATTCGCGCGGACGTCGTCAATCCCCGCCGAACGGCTGGGTGTCCTGTGGCGCCATGGCAGTACGCACTGCTGGTACGCGTCACGTATTTGCGGTACGCGGTATTCCTCGGCCGGGCGAAGACGAGCGGTATGCCTGGGAGTTGCGCCGGCAACAGCCCTCCGGGCAGTCGCAACACACGCCCGCGCGATCACCACAACTTATCCTTCGACTGACCGAAACATTGACGGCTAGAGGGCCAAGGCGGGGGAGAGACATGACATATCGGCGCGCGGCGCGGCACTCGTCGAAGGTGTGCTGATCACGCTGTTGCTGTGGTGGGCGGGGGCGAGCACGCAGGCACTGCAACTGCCCGGGAGCACGGGCGTGTTCGACGTTCAGTCCGCGAACGAACTCCGGCGATGGCTCGCACCCTGGTCGTACGACCCTCCGACGGCGCTGCTGTCCGACGGGCCTGCGAGTGGGGCCACGGCCTTGAGTGGAGGCACCCAGTACGCCGATCTGTACAGCACCGCGATGCAGATCAGGTTCGTGGCCGTCTTCGTGTTCTTCCTGGCCGGTGCGCTGCTCCTGGTCCGCAGGATTCCACCGACGCAGGGCCGTACGCCGGCCACGCTGCTGGCGCTGTGGGCCTGGGGCCCGGTGGCCGGAACGCTGGCCGTGACGGTTTCCGCACCGTGGCTGATCGCGTCTCAGGGGCACGGCAGCTACCGGTTCCTGCCGCAGCTCGCTGGTGTGATCGCGTCGAGCGGTCCGGTCGTGGTGTTCGCGGCACTGTTGACCGCTTTGCTCACGGTGCTCGTGGCGCGTGTGACCGTCAAGGGCGTGGACCCGCTGCCCCGGCACAGTGTGCCGCCGCGCGCTGCCCGCCTGGCCGCGAGCGTCGGGACCGCGGTGATCGCGCTGTCGCTGGTGGTTCTTTCGTACCAATCGGTGGCGGCCTGGATCCAGACCGGATTCGGCGGGGGAGGGCTGCTGTCCGAGCCCGGCGATCTGCTGCGCGAGTGGCTGCTGCTCGGCGGCTGGACAGGCCCGGCGTCCACACCGCTCGGCGACTGGCTGCTGTACCGAGCCGCGGATGTGCTCATGCTGGCCGTGATCTGGTGGGCGCTGCGGCTTCTGCCGGGCCTGCTCACACGGACCACGGTGGCGGCGATGGTGGCAGGCGCGGTCTGCGCAACCGTGCTGGGGCTGCTGGCGAGCCAAGTGCTGCACATGGCGCTGGACGACACTGTCACCGTATGGGGGCCTGCGTACCTGTTCTCAAAGCTCGGTGACGGCGTTCCCGCGGCTCTCACCTTCGGCAGCGCGGCGGGGGTAGCGGCCCTTGTGACCCTGCGGCTGGCCGGGGGCTGTGGCACGGGCGATTCCTCACGGTGATGGAACGGGCGGTACGCCACGTGGCGGTCTCGTCGGCTGCCCCTTGCGGTGGTGGCATGCGGCCTCGCAAGCCATCCAGGCTGCCGCGCTTCGCAGGTCGGCTGGGGCGTGTGCCTCGCCAGCCGTGAGAAGCCGTATCGCCCGTGCCGAACAGCGGAACGTCACAATGTGTGAGGTTGGCCCGAACGCGCAGTACCCGGACGGGATGCCGCTACCGGCCGCAGGTCCCCCCGGCCTTGCTATTCGCCTGGGGGTGACCAAACACAAGTAGGCCCGCGACCCCGCCCTCGAAGGTCACGAGTCCGCCCGCAAGCGGGGCAAGTCGATCGGCGGCGCCGGCCCGCACTCGCACCACTGCCGGTGCGGGGGCGTTGCCGGCGCTGCCCGACGCGGCTCCCACGATGGCCCGGCGGCCGGGTTCCCGGGCCATCGTGGAAGACCACGAACACAATCGTGGAAGGTTACGAACTCAGCGGGGAGGGTGCGCAGTTCACGCCCGCTCCACCCGGATCAGCGGATCAGCGGATCAGCCCAGCGTCACCGCGCCCTCCGCCACCCCGAACCACTCCTCCAGCGCCTCCGTCAGCCCGGCCATCGACGTCGGCGCCTGTGCCCCCGCGTCGGCCGCCCAGGCCGTGAAGCCGTCCGGACGGACGAGGACCGCCGCCAGTTCCGGGCGGGAGGGGCAACTGGCCGTCAGGATGTCGACGCGGCCGGCGTAGCCCGCGGCGAGGGCCCGGAGCTCCGGGTCGTCGGTGAGGTCGAGCAGGAGCGCCCGGCCGTCGTGGAGGTGGTCCGCGAGGCGGCCGCCGTTGGTGAGTTCGAGGTCCGGGGCGCTGCGGCCGGTCAGCGGGTGGTCGCCCGGCAGCTCGTACCGCACGCCGGCACCGTTGAGCCGCGCGGTGAGGTACGTGGTGCCCACGACCGTCCCCGCCAGGTCGCTGACGATCTCGCGCAGGGCCCGGGACTGCGGGTCCGGGCGCATGGCCGCGACCTGGGACAGGGTCCAGTCCAGGACCCACGCGCCGACCGGGTGCCGCTCGGAGGTGTAGGTGTCCAGCAGCCCTTCCGGCGCCCGGCCGCCGATCACCGCGGCGAGCTTCCAGCCGAGGTTCATCGCGTCCCCGATGCCCAGGCTCAGTCCCTGGCTCCCGAACGCGGAGTGCACGTGCGCCGCGTCGCCCGCCAGCAGCACCCGGCCCTTGCGGTACTCGGTGACCTGGCGGGCGTGGTCGGTGAAGCGGGTCGCGGTCCGCACCCCGGTGATCGTGACGTCCACGCCGGATACGCGGCGCAGCCGGGCCTGGAGGTCCTCGGCGGTGACCGGCGCGTCCCGGTCGGCCGGCGGGCCGTCGAATTCCACGGTGACGACGCGACCCGGCATCGGCCCGTGGGCGTACACCCCGGTGTCCGTGGCGGTCCAGCCGACCTTCAGATCCTCGGTGCCGGTCATCTCCACGATCGCCTGGTGACAGGTGATCTCCGGGTCCGTACCGGGAAATTCGAACCCCGCGAGCTTGCGGACCGTGCTGCGGCCGCCGTCGCAGCCCACGAGCCAGCCGGCGCGTATCGCCCCGCTGCTCGTCCGCACGGTGACGGCCCCGTCGTCCGCGTCGAAGCCGGTCAACTCCACTCCCCGGCGCACGTCGACGCCGAGCTCGTCCGCCCGCCCGCCGAGCAGCCGCTCGATGTCCTGCTGGGTCACGAGAGCGATCTCGGCGGCGGGTCCGGCGTCGCCGAGGCCCGGCTCCGTACGGTCGACCAGGTCGGCGCGCAGCATGATCCCGGCGAAGTGCCCGACGAACCCGAGCCCTTGGCCGGCAGCCCCGCCTCCGTCCCCGCCGTTCCGCTCGCGCATGAACGCCCGGAAGCGGTCCATCGCCTGCCGCTGCACCTCGGCCAGCGCGGGCAGCATGCCCCGGCGGTAGAGCGCCTCGGCGCTGGGCGTGGTGATCGCCCCGCCCTTGACCGTCGGGTCCACTTCGGTGAGGCGCTCCAGGACGGCCACCCGCGCGCCTCCGAGCCGGAGCTCGCAGGCCAGCATGAGTCCGACCGGGCCGCCTCCGGCTACCACTACGTCATAGTCCATGGCGCCCACTATGACCGAGGGTCAAAAAGGCCCTTACACCGCCCTGACCAGCCACAATAGGCGCCGCGTGTCAAGCGATCGGCGCCGCGAGGAGGGACGGTATCGGGCCGTCCGCGCGCTCCTCCTCGGCTATCTCACCCGCCCCTCCGCCGGTCACCTACACGAGGGAGGTGCCCGGCGGTCACCGCTAAGCGGCGCCGGTATGGGAATGGGCACGGGAATGGGCATGGGAATGGAAATGGGGGTGGCTTGACGCAAGGCTGCAGGACGCGGTGTCCGGGGGATGTGATCACCGGTCAGCACCTGGCCGTCACCCCGCTCAAGCAGACCGCCGGCGGCCTGACGCGGACGAAGCACAGCAACGGCCGCAGATGCTTCCCTCCGGCCAGGAAATCCCCCGCCAGCCCAGGCACCTCACCCAGTGACCTCTCGCAGTGAAGGTTGCGCGTTCTGACCGAACGTTGGTCGAGGGGCCTGCTTCTCGCCGAAGGTGGTGCGCTCTGCTCAGGGCGCGGATCGATGAAAAGGCTGCCGTCCGGCTCGTGAGAGCGGGCGGCAGCCCCGATCGGCGCGTGACGGGATCAGTCGGGGATCCGCTCCAGGAGCCAGGTGCACAGTTCCTCGGTGATGGCCGTGTGCGCGGTGGTCGTGGACGAGCAGAGGAAGTCGTCCAGCTCGCTTTCCTCTGGATCGGCTTCGCCGATGTTCAGGTACAGGTCGTCCTGCTTGTCGACGTCGCGGATCGCGACCGCGCTGACCGAGGGGACGAAGCACACGTCCTCGTGCCGCAGGTCCACCTCGCCGCCGAACTTCTCCAACGTCTCAGCGAGGATCTTGTAGGTGTGCAGGGTTCCGCCCGGCGCCCCGTCCAGTTCCGGGAAGCCATCGGTCGTGATGGTCTTCTCGGCCTTGGGAAACCTGCGGTTGAGGTAGGCGGCCGTCACGTCGTGGCCCTGGGCCTGGATGTAGAAGGTCGTGCCCGGGTAGATCCGCTCGATCCGCAGCGCGACGTCGCCGGGCATCGCGCCCGGCAGGCCGACACCGTCGGCGCGACCATTGGCCACGGCGATCTTGCGCGGGATCATCGGCCAGCCGCCGAGCTGGTCCAGAGCGTCGAGGAACTCCGTGCGCTCCGGGGCGACGCCGATCTTGCCGGTGTCCTTGTCGTAGTGCTGCCACAGCATCTGGCGCGCGGCCGGGCTGTTCATCTGCTTCGCGAAGTTGTTCGGGAGCGGGATGAAGTGCGAGAACGCCTGCACGCCGACCGGAATGGAAGCACCCCGGTGCGGGCTGTCGTAGGAGAAGTACAGCGCGGTCTGGTGGTCGATGCGTTGCCGCTCCAGGTGGGCGAGTGCGTAGCGGGTGACGATGCCGCCCATGCTGAAGCCGCCGACAACCAGGGGGACGTTGCCCTCTCGCTCGGCGGTGGCCCGCAGGATGGCGGCCTCGGCCGCCCGCGCGTTGTCCAGGATTGACGCGCTGCGCTCCTCGAACCCGAGCAGGATCACGTCCCTGCCGCGCCGGCGCAGCTCGCTGATGAACGGAAAGGCGCTCTCCAGCCCGTCATAGAGCACGTCGAGCTTGCTCCGGCCGAGGTTGAAGCCGTCGGCCATGATCACGGGCCGGACGAGACCACTGTTGCCCTCACCACGAAAGACCCAGGCGAAGCCGTTCGGCAGGGTCCACTCGTCGTGCTCCGGTACCTCGATCGTCCCGGCGGGTTCGGCGGTCAGCGGACCGCCGAGGGTGAACGAACCGACGTTGGGCTCGGCCGTCTCGGACATGGTCGTACTCCTCGTGGAGGGGGGTGGGTGAGACGACGTCATCATGGAGGGCAATCCGGGCACATCAGTTCTCTGAAATGCGGGGTTCACCACATCTGATGGAGAACTGACGGGAATGTTTGACGGCCCGGGCATGTGCCGTTGGCCTGTTCTCCTCGCTTGCCCGTTCCACATCGGACGCACGCCGAGAAGAGCCGGACACCGCTGAGGAGAACCGCTCGTGACGACCACTTGGCTCGGGCTTCCAAGCCGGCCGCGTTGCTGGCGTCAGGAGGTCGGGCCACAAACCGGGACACCCGGCGCCCTACCTCGGCACACCCTCACGTGAGAGCCGGGACGGAGTCTCGTTCACTGGCGGCACGCAACCGTCGGTGAGAACGCTCAACCGTCGCCGCGACAGAACGCCCAGCGCGCTCCACCGGCCACATCGGCACGGGCCTTATCCCGCAGTCCCACTCCTCCAACACGAGGGACTCGTCCGGCCGACGGAGGCCGACTCCGCCGTGCAGTGGCCGATGTAGCAGAGCCGGCCGATAGCTGTCCTCGTACTGCGCCGGCTCGTCGACGAGTTCGGCGCCGTGGGCGCGCAGGCGGGCGACGACGTCCCCGATGTCGTCGACGGCGAACCTGATGCGTCGGAGGAATCCGATGCGACGCCCTTAGCGAGTTGTTCGATCCCGTGACGTTCCGGCACGTCGACCAGCTCGGGATCGCTGCCGGCATGCGGTGCTGGGAGGTCGGTGCCGGTGGTCCGTCCGTACCGCTCGGTCTGGCCGAGCGAGTCGGGCCCGCGGGAACGGTGATCGCCACCGACATCGACGTGTCCTGGACCCGGGACATCGCCAGTGGCGTAATCGAGGTGCTGCGCCACGACGTGGCGGCCGAACCGCCGCCGTCCGGGGGCTTCGACCTCGCCCACGCCCGACTGGTCCTCGTGCACGTCATCGACGGCACCGAGGCGCTGCGCCATTTGGTCAGGGCGCCGCGGCCCGGCGGCTGGCTGCTCTTGGAGGACGCCGCCCCGGGGTTGCAGCCGCTGTTGTGTCCGGACGAGTCGGGTCCCGCACAGCAGCTCGCGGAACGTCGCCACCGGACGCCTCGACCTGGCCACCGCCCGATGATTTCCGCGTGGGGACGCCGCCCGTAACTCCCCTGATGGCCCGCCTCCTTGGGGCTGTCCCGTGGGTGGTCTCGATCCGACGGACGCGCCTCTGAGGTGTTCGAGGATTTACGCCCAAATTGTGGACATGAGTTCCAATTGCAGGCATTCCCGAGGCAAGGGAAGATCGACAAATCAGGCAGGCGAAGAAACTAGCAGCAGGAGGTACCTGTCGTGCTGACCGGTGACAGTTTGAGCAGCAGCACCTTTGCCGTCGAACTGGGCAACTTCCGAGTCGAGACCATCCAGAGCGTGTCCGGACTGCAACTGGAACAGGACGTCGTCGAGGTCCGGCAGGTGTCCTCGACCGGTGAGCTGCTCGTGCGCAAACAGCCCGGCGCACGAAAGAGCGGTGAGGTCACGATCACCCGTGGCATGGACAAGAGCACCGCATTCACCGACTGGATCAAAGAGACGCTGGTCAACGCAGATCTCGACAGCGCCCGGCAGAACATCACCATCGCTCTGATGGACGCAAAGAGGGAGACCGTCCGGCGTATCCACCTCAGCAACGCCTGGGCGTCCCGCTGGGAAGGCCCCTCACTGGAGGCTTCTGACGCCGGACCTGCAACAGAGCAAGTAACAATCACCTACGAGGACATCACCGTCGAGTAGGCACGTTTGACTCACCAGTCACGCCCTACCAGTCACGCCCTACGGATGTCCGGCGGGTCACGAGCGAAGCCAGAGGCGAAAAACAGCGACGGTCACGGTGTTGTGGAGATGTACGCCCTCTTGTCGAAGCCGGTGGGCCCGCCGCCCGCGCTACCACGGCGCTGGCGGTTGGCTCGCTGCTCCTTCCTCTCGGCAATCGTGTGCTTGATTTGGTGATGCCGCCAGGTAGCGGCGGTTCCGGCGGGATGAGTACGCCTCGTCGCCACGCAGACGATCGGGGTGTGTACGCGGATGACGCCGGCCGGACGTGCGGCACGGATGCGTTCCAGGGCCGGGGTCAGTTGTGGGTATCGCCCCACTGGCCTACAGTCCGGGACTGCTGCGTATCGCCGGGCGATCAAGCTCGTTAAGACGAGCATGAGCGTACGCACAAGTGCCCGAACCGTCATCGTCATCCTTGCCCTGGCGGGAGCGAGCCAGACTTCCGCGGCCTGGGCTGACAGCCCCTATCAGCAGTCTTCCGACGACCTTGGAACGATTCTGCCCGTCTGCCAGTCGGTCGACCGACAGAGCACCCCGGGGCTGCTCCGCGGCCTTGGGCTCCCCTCCACAAATACCAGCACGACTACCTGCGGCCCCGTCGCGTTTTCCTGACATCCGCAGCAGTGCAAGCAGCAAACCACGGAGAGAGCTGAGTGCTCCAGTCGGCGAATCCCGCCGGCAGAAGCACTCAGTACTTTCACCAGGACATCCCGACGCTGCCCTGGCAAGCCCTGGTGCCTCCTCCCAACCCATCGACAAGTGACGTCACTGCTGCACTGCTGCACTACTCCCCGATGACGCCATGCTTCCTACAACCAGCCGCACCCTCGCTGCTCCACGCCCCGGGGGGAGGCGCCGCTGAGCGTTGATCGCAAGCAGCCCTGCCCAACCGTTCATCCGTCTCACCGGCCCCTGGCGGATGGTCCTCCGCCACATCGCACGACGCCCGACCACATTCGGCAAGACGGAGCGCTGAAGCATCGCCCCTCCCACACGGGAGGTTGGAGCAGCAGCACCGTGGTTGAGGCCGCCACCCGGAGATCCGCACGCCCGCCAAAACCGTCGTCCTCCACGCCGGCCATATCCTTCTCATGCGCGCCAACTGGGACGACTCGGAGTGCTACTTCCTCCCCGGAGGTGGCGAACACCCCGGCGAGAGCATGGACGCGCCGTCTGCCGCGAAGTCCACGAGGACACGGTCGGACGTTGGAGGGCGCGGTGCGGTTGCGGAACGGCACCGTGCCCGTTGCGGCGGGCCTACGGTGCGGAGCACGGCGGACGTCCAAGGCTGGCGGAAGTGGCGAGGAGCTCGGCGCGGGAGCCGTAGGACTGGGCCCGGTGCCGTCCTGGCGTTGACGGTCGCGGATCGCTGGGACGACGGTGTCCATGTCGGTGACCTTCCGCGCTGTCTGGGCCATGACCATGGCCGGGTCGCACGGACAGGGACGTGGAAGCCGAGTGCACGAAATTGAAAGCGCCGTCCTGGCCGTTGAGTGAGCCTCCGAACGACTCCATGGCCACATAGGTGCCAACGCCCGTGTTTTGGTCGAACGCTGAAGTGAACAGGGTCGCCGAGCGCCCCGCGACCTCCCCCTCGTAATGCTTCTCCATGTCCCCTGCCGGGTTCTGATCTGGTCGCGGGCCTGGATGTGGGGCCGGTTGCACGAGGCGGTCCTGCACCGGCTTGATGACGCCGGCCTGATCGAGATCGCCCGCGGGAAACGTCTTGCAGTCGAGGGGATTGAATGTTTCGGGTCTCTGCCGCGCCCACCACGTGGCCGTGGCCACTAGGAGTTCCCTCGGCACGGCCAGTGGCGGATGGACGTCTTTAGTGGCGATCTTCCGTGGGTCTGGCCAGGTGGGGTGGGGCCCGAGCTCAAGGGCGCAGTGCCTTTCGCAGGAGTTCGCCGAACTCGGCGGGGTGGGTGGTGAGGCCGGTGTGTCCGCCGGGGAAGTGCTGGAGTTCCGTGCCGAGACGGTCGGCCAGGAAAGCGGCCGAACGGTAGGGCAGCTCGCCGCGTGAGTCCTGGCCGCAGGCGAACACGAGCCGGTCCGACAGCGTCTCCAGCCGGTGGATGTCGGGGGCGTAGGCCATGAAGCGGGGCACGATGCGCCCGACGAAGTACGGCAGGTTGGCCATCGTGCGCTCGGCCCGCGCCGCGGCCTGTGGCGGAAGCTTGAGATTAGCGGTCGGCTCGGCGGTGTCGCCGTCCTTCTTGAGCCCCGCGGCGAACTCTGCCATCGCCGGTAGGAGCCCCTGCGTGTGGAGCGTCTCTTGCACGTGCGCGAGGAGCGCGCGATGGTCGGCGGCGTCCGGCAGGACCTCCACGACCGGCGGTTCGTGCACCACAACGCGTTCGAGGCGTTCGGGGTGGCTGGTAAGCAGATGCAGGGCGGCGATCGCCCCCGAACTGGCACCGAACACCCGGCCGGGCTCATCGGGCGACAGCAGTTCCAGCATCCGGAACGCGTCGTCGGCGTGCTCGGCCACGTGCTGCTCGGCGTCGGGGTCGTCCAGCGGGCTACGGGACATGCCGCGCGGGTCGTAGGTCGCGACGGTGTATTCGGCGGCCAGGTCGTCGGCGATGCCGTCGAAGGAGGCCGCGTCGCCCGCCCCTCCGGGTATCAGCAGCAGGAGCGGGCCTTGGCCGCGTACTTCGTAGTGCAGGGTTGCGCCGTTCGCGCGCAGGGTACCGGTGGTCGGTTCCGTCATGAGGAGACTCCTTCTTGAGACGGGGGCCAGTGCTCCAGGAGGGTGTGGAGAGCGTCGAGGGCGCGGACCCAGGACTGCTGCGGTGAACGCTCGTGCGCGAACCCTCCCGCGGCCTCCAGGGCGACGAACCCGTGGAAGGTGCTGCGCAGCAACCGGACGGCGTCGGTCAGGTCGGGCTCGGCCAGTCCGTAGCCGCGCAGCATGCCGTAGGTCAGCTCGACCGCGCGCCGTGGTCCGGGGGCTTGCGCTGCCAGTTCAGGGGCGATCTGGAGGGGAGTCTGCGTCGCCGTGTACCGGCCCGGATGCTGGTGGGCGTACTCCCGCCAGGCGTTTGCGAACGCCACCAGCGCGTCCTTGCCCGCCCGTCCGGCGGTGGCTTCCGCGATACGGATGGTCTTCTCGTCCGCCGCGAGAAGCGCGATCCGTCCGCGCAGGTCGTCCAGACTGCGGACGTGCGTGTAGAGGCTTGCGTCCCTCACGCCAAGTCGGCGCGCCACCTGCGACATGGTCACCTGGTCGAGCCCCACCTCGTCCGCCAGCTCGGCGCCCGCGAGCGTCACCCGCTCCGCTGTCAGTCCAGCCCGCGCCATGCAGCCTCCTCGCTCGTTCCCAGGGACCCTAGGATCCCTAGGATCCCTAGGATCCCTAGGATCCCTAGGATCCCTAGGATCCCTAGGATCCCTAGGATCCCTAGGGTCCCTAGGTTATAACCTAGGGGCCCTAGGAAGCAAGGAGGGTGTATTCGCGTCCGCAGCGCTGTCGCGGATGGCTCACACGCGCGACGACCGCCGGACATGCGCCCCGGCCTCGGATGATCACTGGTCCCTCTCCGGCGCCGCTCGGCGGCTCGTCGTCGGCATCGCCGCGCGGGAAATCCCGCCGCACAGACCGTCCACTGTGGACAACCCCGGCCGGATAGCTCCCCGCCGCCTGAGCGTTTCAGAATGAGGTTCCCAGTCGTCTCAAACGGAGGGTGCTGCGAGCGGGTTGGAGCATGGCGAGGTGGAGGTCGGCGCGTATCTCGTAGCGGATGTCGAGCCGTGTGAACTGGTGGAGCCGGGCGAAGGTGCGCTCGATGGCCCATCGGGTCTTGCCCGGGGCACCCGGAGCCGGGCGGGGTGCTGCGGCGGGCGATCTTGGGTGTGATCCCCCGAGCCCGGACGAGGCGTCGGTACTTGTCGAAGTCGTAGCAACGGTCGGCGAACAGCCGCCGGGGCCGGTGGCGTGCGTGGCCGGCCGTGTAGGCCGCGGATGGGTGGGATGGGCTCCAGCAGCGGCATGAGCTGGGTGACGTCGTGACGGTCTTGGCGAAGGTGTCGCTCAGTTGAGGCCGTGTCAGTGCCGCCCGCTACGGTGACCGGTCATGAGCGCTGATACGAACCCCGCCGATCACCCCGAACTACTGGCGTGGCTGGCCGAACGGCGGAGCGCTTTCGTCCGCTGGGCCGACGGGGCCGGGGGGCGAGAGCGGTTCGACTTCACTGCGGCCTCTCTCGATATGCTCGACGATCTGTTCCGCGAGACGTTCGACAGCTCCGAGGACGTCGACTCTCAGCGGCGGCGTGACGATTTCGTGCAGGGTGCCATCTGGTACGTCGGCGAGATGATGTGCCGTAAGCACGGAATGGTGTGGCAGTACGTGTCCGAACCTCTTGATGACGGCACCTGTCCGCCGTTGTTCGACCCTGCCGACACCCCGGCCCTCGATACCCCCTGCGTCGCTTTCCCGGGCGCCGGGCCCTATGCGGGGTTCTACCCGCTGAACCTCCTGCGGCGGATGCTGATCGACGAGGACGAGACCGGGATGCCGGTGGATGAACGCCTGGTCGACGTCCTCCACCCCGACTACCTCAAGGACGACGAGGAAGACGACGAGGAGGACGAGGACTGATCGGGGATAGGCCCTTCGGCGCTCCCGCCCCCGCCTCCGGGCTTATCGGGGACTGGGCGGGGGCGCGTTCAGCGGAACTTCAGCCGGCCAGTTCGCCTCCCGGCCCGGCTCGTATCGGGGTGGCGTGGCCAGGGTCCGCCCCTGGGACACATCAGTGCGTGTTTGAGTCCCGTGCCAACCCTGCCGTCTGCGATGAGCGCGGAAGCCGCTGGTGTGACGGTATGGCGGGCGGATCGGTCTCCGGTGGCCCCCCATCGCGGGTCGGACCGTCGCAGAGCCCGGGTGATGTGGTGATCGCCTTCCGGTTCTCTCCCTGTGCGGGGACGGAATCTGGTAGGACACCGGGCGTGGCGTTGCAGGCAACTGACGGGTGATCAGTGGAAGTTCATCGAGCCCTACCTGCCGATTGGCGGCTTCGGCCCGTACCCCGAGCGGCTGCGCGGCCATGATCCCGAAGCCGTAGGGGAGGTCGTACAGACCGGCGGGGGTGGGGTCGGTGCCCTCCCCGCGCCTGCCGCCCTCGACCAGCTCCTTCGCTCCCGAACCGGGCGGGCGCGCTGCCGGCCGCGACCCACTTGCCAGGCAGCGGCGGGACCGGGGCCGTCCGGGGCCAGGGCGGACAGGGCGGCGGTAGCGCGACACCGGCACGTATGACGCCACGGCAACCCCCGGGGGGAGAGGGACAGTTGCTCAGAAGTTGCTGGGCGGCAGCGGAAGCGGCAGCCCGGGCAGGCCGTCGATGCTTTGTGCGATGTGGTCCTTCTTGGTGAAGTACGCGCTCAGTGAGGCGTCGTCCTCGCGCGCGAAGCGCTTGCCGTGCAGGTCACGATCTTCGTCGTACGACATGAAGGGCACCCCGTATCCGCACGTGTCGCGGACGAGTTCGGCCGTCACGACGATGATCGCGCGCAGTCCGTGCAGGTTCGGGTCGATGTCCGGGAAGTGTGCGAGCAGTTCCTTGAAGCGCGGGTCGTCGCGGAAGACGGGCTCGCCCCGGCCGTGCACCCGAACGATGTTGGGCGGCCCCTGGAAGGCGCACCACATCACCGTGATCCGGCCGTTCTCCCGCAGGTGCGCGATGGTCTCGGCGTTGCTGCCGGCGAAGTCGAGGTAGGCGACCCGCTCTTCGTCGAGCACAGCGAAGGAGCCCTTGAGACCTTTGGGGGAGAGGTTGACCGTGCCGTCCCCGGCCAGCGGGGCGGTCGCGGTGAAGAACATCGGCTGCTGCTCTATGAAGGTGCGCAGCCGGCCGTCGATGCGTTCGTAAGTCTTTCCCATGCCTAAGAATTATGTAGAGAAACTCTTCGCCTGTCTAACGAATCCGTCCGGCCCAGTCGCGGACCTTGGTGTTCTTGTCCTCCAGCAGGGCTTGCAGGGGTCGGAGTTGGCGGCGCCTGCCCCTGCGGTAGTCATCCTGCTCGGGCGACCCGTAGGGCAGGTGTGGTGGTACACATCGATGTCGAGGTAGTCACCGTCCTTTGAGTGCTGGCCGTTGTGCACGTCCAGACACTTGTAGCCGGCCGGCTCAGGGGACGGTACAAGGGCTGGCCCGGTGGATTGGTTTGGCCGAGGGGGCGTAGGAACCAACGGGAGGACGACGAGTGCGGCCTTCCTGCCACGGGTAGTGGTCGACACCGTTGACCGTGACCGGGTGGCGGGTGGCGGGTGGCGGGTGGCGTGTGACTGTCCGGGGTGGCCGCTTGTGCGTTACCGGTCGAGGCGGCGATGCCTGCGCAGGTCAGCAGGAAGGCCACCGAGGAGGGATACCCGCCGAGCGTGATCGCCGGTTTCTGCCCGGCTGCCGGACGTCGGTGCCATCGTGTCGGATGACGCGATGAGGAAGCGCGTCAACTCGCCTTTTTCCAGGGCCATATGTGCGATTGAGTCGACCCTTCCCTATCAGGCATTCAAGATCATCGCATGGCGGGTCTCTGACGTATCGATACCTCCTCTCAAGGCCGTCGAAGCCCGGGCGTGGTGCGTGGCAGGAGGCGGAGAGCGGCTGGTTCGTTGGCGGCACGGGGGCGGGGCGCCGTAGTGCTCGGTTGGATACGTCGTGGGGGAGTTGGGAGTTTGGCCGGGCTAAGGACGGATTGAGGTTGAGTCGGCTCTCTCAGGTACGGAGGGACACCAACGGCCATGTGCAGCGAGGCAGTTCGGGGCCGATGTGCCTTGCTCGCCTCGGGCACGGGACTAGGATCGGTGCAACAGTAGGGAACGGGGAGCACAGGGAACGTTCGGTTGGTGGGGGAGGATCGCTCGTATGCGGCTCAGGATCGCAGTCGATGGCGAGAATGACGGCGAGTGCGTCACTTCGCTGTTCCGTTGGCTGGCCCAGGATCCCGACGTGCGGGCCTGCTCGGAGGTCTCCCTGGTGGCGGGCCCGCTGCGGCCGGGCGACATGGGCGGCGCGTTCGATGTGATCAATGCGGTCGTCAGCAACGGGATCGCTTTCGGCGGACTCGTGGTGGCATGTGCTGCTTGGCGTGACTCCCGCCCGAAGGCCCCGTCGGTGCGTATCGAGCGAGGGCCGCTGACCGTCACCGTCGAAAGCTGTTCCCCGGAGGAGGTTGCGCGCGTGATCGAGGCGTTGGGTTCGGCTGAACCGCCGCTGGACGGTGACGTGGCGGATCGGTCCTGACCATGGCGGTACTGCCCGACCCTGAACGCTCTCGAGCACTCCTCATCGGTGTCCATACCTACGACAGCTTGGGGGAAATCCCCGCGGTCGAGGAGAACCTGAACGGACTCATACGGGCGCTGACCGATCCTCAGTTATGGGGGTTGCCGGCGGCGCACTGCGTGTCGTTGCCGCAGCCGCGGAGCCTTCAGCATGTCCTCGATACGTTGCACCACGTTGGAATGCAGGCGACAGACGCCCTGCTCGTCTACTACGCCGGACACGGTCTTGCCGACCCGCACAGTGACGAGCTCTATCTGGCACTGCCGGAGTCCGACCGTGAACGTATGTACACCGCGCTGCCCTACGAGTGGGTGAGGCGCGCGCTGCTGGATCCTCGTATGCGCGCACGGCGCAAGATAGTCGTCCTGGACTGCTGCTACAGCGGGCGGATGATGCTGGGCGGCATGAACGGGTCCGCCCGGGCGGCTGACCACACGCCGGAGGTCGCCGACCATGCACTGATCGAAGGCACCGCGCTGTTGGCGGCCTCTGCGGAGACATGCAAGGCCGTTTCCCCTCCGGGTGAGCGACACACAGCATTCACCGGCGAGTTGATTGCCGCTCTGACGGAAGGCATTCCGGACGGTCCGCCGCTGCTGGACATGGACACCTTGTACCGGCATCTGCATTCCACGCTGAAGGCCAAGGGCCGACCGCTGCCCCAGCAGCGCAACCGCAACACGGGAGGGCTCGTCGCCCTGGCCCGCAATCGCACACCTGCTGCCGCCGGGGAACCGCCCGGCCGGGAAGCGTCAAGCGCGAGCCCTGCCGCACCACCGGCGCGCAGCCGTAGGGCCCTCGTCGTCAGCGTCGTCCTCGTGGCCGCGCTGGTGGCTGCGGGAGTCCCTGCCTTGCGCGCGTTGCTGGATTCCCGCGACTTCCCCGGCGAGGCAGCCTCCTCCGGAACCGGTGGGCCCGTCCGCAGCACCGGGTACGACGCAGCAACCAGTGGTGTCGTCAACGCCTCACGAAAGAGAGGCGGAACGCTGAGGTTCATCAGTAAAACGCCCTTCGACTCCCTTGACCCACAGCGCCAGTACTACCCAAGGTCCTGGAATTTCGCGCGCTTCTACACTCGCCAGTTGGTCACATATCCCACCGAGCCGGGCGCGGTATCCGACAAACTGGTCCCCGACCTGGCGACCGACACCGCCAAGATCACGGACGGCGGCAGAAAATACACCTACACACTGCGCTCCGGATCGACGTGGGAGGACGGTTCACGGATCACTTCGCAGGACGTCAAGTACGGCATCGAGCGCATGTGGGATCAACGCGTGGTCAGCGGTGGCCCCACCTACCTCAAGACGGCCCTGGACCCGAAATCCGAATACCAAGGCCCGTATCAGGACAAGACCAAGAACAAACTGGGCCTGCCGGCTATCGAGACTCCCGACGCCAGAACCATTGTCTTCAAGCTGCCTCGGCCCAACGGTGACTTCGAGCAGATGCTCGCCATGCCCTCCGGCTCACCTGTGAAGCGGCAGCAGGACACCAAGGAAAAATACGGGAATCGCCCGTTCTCCGCCGGCCCCTACAAGATCGAATCGTACGATCCGGACGCAGGTGCCGTACTGGTACGCAATGACAAGTGGAACAGTTCCTCCGATCCGATCCGCAAGGCACTGCCGGACCGGATCACGATCACCATGGAGACCAACGCGGAAGACATTGACCGACGCCTGATGAAGGGCGAGTACGACCTGGACCTCGCCGGCCTGGGCATGACCAAAGAGGGGAGCGTCGCGGCCCTGCGGAACTACAGCGGCAATGTCGACAACCCTGAGACCGGCTTCATCCGGTACGTGTCCTTCGCCACCAGCGTGCAGCCTTTCGGAAATGCGCGCTGCCGCCGGGCCGTCATCTACGCGACAGATCACAGGAAACTGCAGGGCATTTACAGCGGCGAAAGAACCGTCGGCAGCCTTGTGTCGAACATGCTGCCCAGCGCCTTCAAGGGATCGGACACGTACGACCCGTACCACGTGCTGGACCGTGACGGCGCCCCAGACCTGCCCCGCGCCAAAGCCGAACTGACGCGGTGCGGAAAGGGAGACGGATTCTCGACCAAGATCACCGCAAGGGCTGATCACGCCTCCGAGGTGGAGTCCGCCACTGCACTTCAAGAGCAGCTCGGTCGGGTAGGAATCAAGGCCAAGGTGGTGCAGTACAACGCTGCTGAGACTGCATACGTCACCGGTTCCCCTACCACGGTGAAGAAGCAGGGCCTCGGTCTTCATGTGTCCAGATTCAACTCGGACTTCCCGACCGCCTACAGCTTCTTGAGGCTCCTCTTCGACGGCCGTTTCATCTCTGCCAGCGGTAACCTCAACGTCTCCGAGACCAATGACAAGGAGATCAACACGATGTTCGACGAGGCGACCGCCGAGTCGGATCCCAATAAGGCCGCCGAGAGTTACCGTCAGATCAACCACAAAGTCGCCGACATGGCCCTGACGATGCCCCTCATCAATGAAAAACGTATCGTCTGGCGCGGTTCGCACCTGACGAACGTCTACGCTTCCGCCGTCTACGGCGGCAGCTACGACTACATCGCCCTTGGCGTGAAGTGAGCTACAGGGGAAGCGTGCGCGTCGCTGGTGCGGCGGGGGCAGCGGTGCAAGGCGGCAAGGCGCCCTGTATCTGCGGGGGTTGATCTCGCCCATCACGAAATCAACCATGCCGTCCGAGAGCTGCTCCTTGTGCGCGACGTGCTTGTACAGAGCATCGGCGCGGCACGGCACCATGCACGGTTAGTGCGGCATCAGGCAACGTCCGCCCTGGGCGGTCTGCGACGATGGCTCCATGGACGAGCAAGTCATTCCCATTCTTCGCGTCGAGGACGCTGCGACGGCGGTCGCGTGGTACGAGCGACTGGGCTTCGCCAAGCTGTGGGAACACCGCTTCGAACCGGGACTTCCCGTGTTCGTCGAGATCGCCCGGGGCGGGGTGCGGTTGTTCTTGTCTGAGCACAAGGGCGACGCCCGCCCCGACACGTTGGTCTACCTCCGCATTCGTGATGTCGACGCCATCGCCTCCGAGTTCGGTATGCAGGCAAAGGACGCTCCATGGGCGCGTGAGATTGAGCTGCGCGACCCTGACGGCAACCGGCTTCGGATCGGTACGCCGGCGGAGTAACACTCCCGGCAGCGCGCGGCAGGGAAGCGGTGCCGGCGGCTGAGCGAGCAGGCGTCCGCGAGCGTTTGCGGTGAGGGATGGCCAGCCGGGTGTTGGTGTATGCGCCGTCTCCCAGCACAATTCCGGGCCTTGGGTCTGCCGGCGGAAGCAGCAGCCCCGGGCCGGATCGCCTGAACGGCTCAAAGGCTGACAACAAGACCAACCTGGTGACCCACTTCGATCGACCATAGGGAAACGGCGGAATGAGACAGCAGGACGCGACCGCCTATGAGGAAGGGGAAGAGGCGGCGGAGAGGACGAAACCCGTGTAACCGCTCCGGGCCACGGCGGCGCATTCCTCCCGGTACCGGTCCAGCCCGCCCGCATAGGCCAGGAAAACACGGGGTTTGCCCGGTATGTTTGCTCCTGTGTACCAGGAGGCCACGGCCGGGTAGAGCGTCCGGGCGGCGAGCTCCGCCACTTGGGCGCCCCAGTCCGCCTCGGCCGCTGGAGCGGCGTCGATCTCCGTGAGGCCGTTCCTCCGCAGATAGGCGATGCAGTCAGTGATCCACTCCACCTGCTGTTCCAGGGACACCGCGATGTTGGTGAGCACGGATGGGCTGAGGGGCCCGAGGACGGTGAAGAGGTTGGGGAAGCCGGCCGAGACGAGCCCCAGGTGGTGCCGTGGGCCGTCCGCCCACTTCTCCCGGAGCGTCATGTCGCCCTTTCCCACGATATCGACGGCGAGCTGGGAGCCGGTCAGGGCATCGAAACCGGTGGCGAAGACGATCGCGTCGAGGGCGTGCTCCCCATCCGAGGTCCGGATGCCCCGGGGCGTGATCGTCTCGATCGGGGTCGTGCGCAGGTCCACCAACGTCACGTGTGGCTGGTTGAAGGTGGCGTAGTACCCGGTGTCCAGGCAGGGACGCTTGGTCGCGAAGGGGAAGGTGCGCGGGGAGAGCAGTTCGGCCGTCGCCGGGTCGGTGACGATCGACCGGATCTTGGACCGGACGAACTCGGCCACGGTCTCGTTGGCCGTCTCGTCGGTCAGGATGTCGGTGTAGGTGCGCAGCAGTCCGCTCAGCAGGCCCGAGCCCCAGGCGTCCTCGTAGGCGGCGGTGCGCTCCGCCTGGTCCGCCTCCAGGGCCGACCGAGTGGGCGGCTCGAAGACGGTGCCGCCCCGGGACAGCCGCTGGGCCAGCCGGAACTGCGGGTATCGGGCCTTGAGTTCAGCGATTTCCGTGCTCTGCAGTGGCCGGTTGTGGGCCGGCAGGGCGTAGGCCGGGGTGCGTTGGAAGACGGTGAGTGCGGCCGCCTCTTCGGCGATGACGGGGACGGTCTGGACACCGGAGCAGCCGGTGCCGATCACGGCGACCCGCTTGCCGGTGAAGGAGACTTCCTCGCGCGGCCAGCGGGCGGTGTGGTAGGTGGCGCCTGTGAAGCTGTCGGCGCCGGGAATTCCGGGGTCCTTGGGGACCGACATGCAGCCCGACGCGAGTACGACGAACCGTGCGGTGACGGTCTTTCCGGTGTCCGTGGAGACCTGCCAGAGGTGACGGTCCTCGTCGTACGCGGCGCGGGTGACCCGTGTGCGCAGCGTGACGTGCCTGCGCAGGTCGAACCGGTCGGCGACGTGGTGGATGTAGCGGAGGATCTCCGGCTGGGATGCGTAGCGCTCGCTCCAGTCCCATTTCTGGTCCAGTTCCGGGGAGAAGGAGTAGGAGTACGACATGCTCTCGACGTCGCAGCGGGCCCCGGGGTATCCGTTCCAGTACCAGGTCCCGCCGATGTCGTCACCGGCCTCTAAGGCGACTGTGGTTAAGCCGAGTTCACGCAGCCGGTGAAGCTGGTAGAGGCCGGAGAGCCCGGCCCCGACGACGACGGCGTCCACCGGTTGGGCGGCGGAAGGGGCGGGGGTGGCGTTCATCGGGGTTCTCCTGTCTCCCCGCACGCGGCGCACGGGCCGCGGTGTGCGAGGCGTGCGGTCGTCGTGCATATGGCCGGCGAAAGCGTAGGGCGCAGAGGCGACATCATGGTCCACTCCCGGCGTCACGGGAAGTCCATACCTCGTCCGACGGCCGTAGTCCCAAGTCGGCTCCATCTCGCGCGTCCGGCTCATGGGGGCCGGTGATCCGTTCCCGACATTCCAGACGGCCGGGGTAGTCCATGGCGGTCGGAGGGCGCGTCGTCGCAGTCCTGCCTCCTGCCTCCTGACTCTTGCCCTGGGGCCAGGGGCCCCTGGTCCCAGGCCCCTGGCCGGGTGGTGCTCCAACGCGCCTGCCGAGCCCGCGGCGACGGATGAACAGTGGGCGAGCAGAAGGTGTTGCTCCAGTGAAGACGTGGGTGGTTCCGATGGTCCGGGCGCTTGCGGGAGCGATCCCCCGGGGCCCTAGGGGCGTACGCCTGGGCGCATCGCAGTGGGAAGTGCGCCAATTACCCACCTGTGGGCAGTGCTTGACCGTTATTTGCCCGTGACTTGGCCCCTGGGCGTGAGGTAATGTCTCTGCAAAGAGGTGTTCGCGTGGTGGTCAAGCGGACTGCTTCACGTGCTGACGCAGTGGCGCGCAGGTGGGCTGGCCCATGGCCACGTTGCTCGGGGGGAGATGTGCTGATGAAGCGGCGACGCATTCCATGCGATTCCGGCCACTGGTCGGCATGGTCACTCCCGGACCACAGACGTTTTCGCTCATGCCGCCACGCGGTGGTGGGGTGCTGCGCGCTGTAGGCGCGAGCGTCCTCCCGTCTCGGACGGTTCTCTTCGCGTCAACGCTGACGCGGAAGCACCGATGTCATGCCCTTAGGGCACTCCGACGCACACCTTTTCCACTGATGACCTGAACACACCGCGCCGCAAACCCTCATGGCGCAGGAGAAAGGCCACCATGAAATCCCTGGTTGACAACGCACGATCCTTCACAACGACGCACGTGGCAGAGCGTGCCGAGGAGTTCCGCGCCTTCGAGGCCGGTCAGAGCCCAGATGCGCTGTTCATCACCTGTTCCGACTCGCGGGTAGTGCCGTCCCTGATCACCGGCGCACGGCCAGGTGAACTGTTCGAGCTGAGGACGGCGGGCAATATCGTGCCCGAGTACAGCAGCGACCACCCCACCAGCGAGACGGCCACCATCGAATACGCGGTGCGGGTACTGGGCGTCCGCGATGTCATCGTGTGCGGCCACTCCCACTGCGGCGCGGTCAACGCTCTGGTCAGCGGAGGCGACCTCTCCGAACTACCCGCCGTACAAGGCTGGTTGGAGCGGGCGGCATCGCAGCCTGAGACGACCGCACCCCATTCCCCGGACCTTGCCGAGGCAGTCCAACGCCACGCGGTCGCTCAACTGGAGCGGCTGCACACCCACCCCTGCATCGCGGAGCGAGTCGCCGAGGGGGCCTTGGCGGTACACGCCTGGTACTACGAGGTGCACACGGGAGCGGTGAAGGTATACGGGCCGGACGACACCACTTTCCGGCCGCTGTGACCCGCATCCGCCCGCCCCACGGGCCGCCGAGAACCTTCCCCCTTCCGCTTCCGCTGTGCGAGGAAGTCCACTGATGCGCTCCACCCTTAAAAAGCCCGCTCACCTGCGGCGCGATGTCCTATCCTCCCTCGTCGTCTTCCTGGTCGCCCTGCCGCTGTGTGTGGGAGTGGCCGTGGCTTCAGGAGTGCCCGCCGAACTCGGCCTGATCACCGGCATCGTCGGTGGCCTGGTGGTCGGCTTCCTGCCCGGCAGTTCGCTTCAGGTCAGTGGCCCGGCCGCCGGCCTTACCGTCCTGGTCTTCGAGGCCGTTCAGGAATTCGGCCTCGGCGTTCTCGGGGCCATCGTCCTGCTGGCCGGCCTTGTCCAACTCGCCCTGGGAGCCCTGCGGTTCGGCCGCTTCTTCCGCGCGATCACGGTAGCCGTCGTCCAGGGCATGCTCGCCGGCATCGGACTCGTGCTGATCTTCGGTCAGCTCTACACCATGGCCGACGTCAAGCAGCCCCGCTCCGGGCTCGACAAGATCGCGGGCGTGCCACATCTGGCCACCGAGATCGCCACCTCCAGTCATGCTCTGACCGCGTTCGCCATTGGGGCAGCCACCATCGCCGTCCTCGTCCTGTGGAAGAAACTCCCGTCCCAGGCCCAGATGGTCCCCGCACCGCTTGCCGCGGTCGCCCTGGCCACCATCGCCACGGCGGCAGCCGGCTTGTCCGTCCCCCGTGTCGAGGTGCAAGGACTCCTCTCAGCCATCCAGCCGCCCGGCATAGCCGACTTCACCTCGCTGGCGAGCCTCGCCGGCCTCGGTACGGTGCTCGCCTTCGCCCTCATCGCCTCGGCCGAAAGCCTCTTCAGCGCCGCCGCCGTCGACCGTATGCACGACGGCCCACGCACCGACTACGACAAGGAGCTGATGGCCCAGGGCGTGGGCAACAGCATCTGCGGCGTACTCGGCGCCCTGCCCCTGACCGCTGTCATCGTGCGCAGCGCGGCCAACGTCCAGGCCGGCGCCAAAACGAAGCTCTCCCGCATCCTGCACGGATTGTGGCTCGTGCTGTTCGCCGCCCTTCTCCCGGCCGCGATCGGCATCATCCCTCTCGCCGCACTCGCCGGGGTCCTCGTCCACGCCGGCTGCAAGCTCATCCCGGTCAAGGACCTCCTGCCCCTGTGGCGCACGCACCGCGGCGAAGCCATCGTCCTCGCCATCACCGCGATCGCCATCATCACCACCAACATGTTCGAAGGCGTTCTCCTCGGCCTCGGCCTCGCCGTGGTCAAATGCGCCTGGGAGACCTCCCATGTCCACCTCGACACCCACGAAATGACCGATGGTCGACTCATCGTCACCATCACCGGTTCCGCCACCTTCCTCCGGCTGCCCCGCATGCTCGAAACCCTCGAAGCCCTGCCTCCGGGGCACCCGGTCGAGCTTGACCTCTCCGAGCTGCGCCACCTCGACCACGCCTGCCGTATAACCCTGGAGAATTGGGCACAACAGCGGGGAACCACGATCGGGGAACTCGCGAACGCCTGACCGGCACTCATCTCCAACGCGCGACTGCGGACAGCCACCCGCACGGCAGACGCGCAAAACGCATCCACTGCTGCCCCTCGCCCGACGCCGGGGGAGGGGCAGCAGCACGCGTCCCGACACTCCAGCCTTCCGATCATCTGCGTCACCGACTACCAGGTCATGCCTGAGCTGTTCGGCGCGAGCGATGTCGAGCTGGGCGGGCGAAAAGGAGTGGGCCGGATCGCATCGGGTTGGTAGGTTGAGGCCGGCCGTGACACCGTCCGAGGAGGTGAGACCCATGAACGCTGTATCGATGTGGGTGCTCCCTCTTGCCGCCACGGTCGGGCGATTGACGTAGGTATCGCCGGGAGTGCCCCGATAACAAGGCACTCCTGGAAGGCGAAACCTATGGTTCACCATGTTGCTCTGGTTCTCGGTGGTGGTGGGGCTGCCGGACAAGCGTGGCAGATCGGTGTCATCGCCGGTCTGGCCGAGGCTGGTCTCGATCTGACAGAGGCCGCCGATCTGGTGGTCGCCACCTCGTCCGGTTCCACCACGGCAGCGTGGGTGCGCAGCGGCATATCAGCGGCCAAACTGTTGGCTTCGGTGCTGTCCGAGCCGGTTCGACCGGTCGGGCAGAGCCGGGAACTGCCGCCGTCCCTGCCGATGGCCACGGTGTTCGAGCGGATGAGGGCCATCGGCGCCGCCGCCACCTCGGCGGCCGATCTACGACGTGCGATGGGCGCGTTCGGGTTGGAGAGCGACTCCATACTGGGACCTGCGGCGGCGGGACAGCGCCGGGCAATGGTCGCCGCCCGGTTGCCCAGCCATGAATGGCCGGACCGGCCGATGATCGTGGTGGCCGTCGACGCGCATACCGGCGAGTTGGCTGCGTTCGACCGGGATTCCGGCGTCGACCTGGTGGACGCGGTCACCGCGGCCACCGCACTGCCCGGTATGGTCCCCACGGTCAGCATCAACGGCAGTCGCCACATCAACGGTGGCGTGCGTTCCGCCGAAAACGCCGACCTTGCCTCGGGCTATGCGAACGTCGTGGTGCTCTCGCCGTTCGGCGGACGGAGCCAGACACCACCGCAAGCAGGCCAGTTCGAGGGCCTGCGCAGAGACCCGGCATGGGGCACGGACCTGGCAAGCGAGGTCGAGGCCCTGCGCAAGCAGGGCAGTCGCGTCGAGGTGATCACACCGGACGCCGATTCCCGAGCCGCGATGGGCACGAACCAGATGGATCCGGCGACCCGCGTCCCCGCCGCCCGTGCAGGTTCCGCCCAAGGCAAGGAGGAAGCGACCCGCGTGACGTTCCTCTGACGCTTGCACGCCGTCTCCTGGTCTGACGTGCGCGGTCGCGACGGCCGGCTTGCCAGCCGGAGCCGCGACCGCGGGCGTACCGCGTCCGGTTGGGCGCGCGGGCGGCCGACCGGTCCGCGCACCGTGACTTTCTCGAGCACCGCGATGAACCGGGGGCTATCGGCGGCCTGTCCGGGCGTGAGCGCGTACGCCAGCAGGGTGCAGTGCCGGTCTGCCGCAATGTGGACCTTGCGGCCGGGCCGCCTCCTCGTCGGAAGCGCCGTTGGTGGTCGTCAGCCCACCGCGCGAGCGACCCAGCGTTGCCGCATCGAGCCGGGCCCGGCGGCGCCGACGCGGCCGTCGGCGCTCGGCCCGCTCCTCGGACTCCCGAGCTGGCGAGCTGACGGCCACCGGAGCAATTTGCCTGGTTTCCGTGGCCCCGCTTCCTGCGCCGCGGGGCCCTTTCCAGCGCCGCCAAGATCTCCGGTTACCCCACCATGCCGGCCGCGTCGTGATGGGCGCGGGCGGGGCCACCGTGGAGCCACGCTAACGAAAGACATGTCCTACGCCAGATGACGCCCTCAAACTGTTCGCGCAGGTGCTGCGGGAAGGGGGCCGTACCGTCCGATCGGCAGGAACGGCTCTATCAGTTCCCCACTCATCATCGTTCAGTACACGTCGCGTCACCTGAGCGTTTTACCAGCCCGGCCGTGACGCTCGGGTCCGAATCAGACCGTATTGATCATGATTCCAGGCCAGGGCCACCTGACGGAGTCCTTCTGGGTCCCGCATCTGGTACGTACACAGCGCCTCGACAGCGGGGGGCGAACACGGCCAGGGTGGCCACCCCCCACGGGAGTCACCCTGGCCGTGCTCGCATACGGGGCATCGCATGCGCCCGTATGCAGTTCTGCGCCGCAGCACGCTGCCGCGTTACTCGGCCAAGCGATACGTCCCATGTGCGTGGACATGTGCGCGGACATATGCGCCCTCCCGGCGCCTGGTCGTGCGGGGGTAACAATCGATCAACCGGTGGCGCAGTGAGGAATCGCCGACGTAGAACGGGTCGAGAAGCAGGCCGGCAAGGCAGGTGGCAGTGGACCGCGGGCGTCTTGAGCAAAAGACGACCTCGGCGAGTCCTGTCGGCGGAAGCGCAACATCAGAAGCGTCGCAGCCAGGCGGCTGCGCCACCGACGAAGACGTTCGCCTGATTGGCTTCGAGCAGATGCAGCAGGATCCACAGTCCGAGGAATATCGCGCGACATCCGCGAGGCTGCGGATGATCAAGGCGTGTCCGTCCGCCTGACCGCCCGCGCCGCGCGCGGCAACTTGAGGCGGGGGGACCGCAAACAGCAAAGCACCGCGGGGGCCGATAATGATCGGCACTTCCCACTGCGGCGCGTAGGGCGGAAGTGTCAGACCCGGCTGCGGCCGCCTCACCGCAGATGCCTTGAAGGGCATCGCGACGGAGTCAGGTCATCCGTGCTGCTTGGCCGCGACGGTGAACTTGCCGCGGATGCCGTCGCCCACCATGCCCGGCTTGCATGCCGTGGTGTACGTCCCGGGCTCGGACACCTTCACGGTCAGCGTGCGGGAGGTACCGGGGCCGATGCCCTCGACCTCGCTGACGACCTTGCGGTCGGGTCCGTAGAGGTAGAACTCGGTGATCTTGCTGCCTTGGTTGGAGCCATTGAAGGCGATGGGCCCGGTCTTGGCGGAGGTCCTGGAGAGTTCGCAGGCGTCGTCGGTGGCCTCGACGCTGATGGCTCCGGACTTCGCGTCGGCACTGTCGCTCTTCGCGGTGCAGCCGGTCAGGGCGGTGAGTGCTCCGGCGGCGAGCAGAGCCGCGGTCATGGGCTGGGGCATGCGAAGCGTCATGAGGTTCTCCCGGGGAGGGCGGAAGCGGGGGTTGGGGGCGGCGGACGCAGTGTAGGCAACGGAGCGGCTGAGTTGTCCAAATCACGGCCAACCCCCGGCACTTCTTGAGCGACATCAACAGCTCGACTCTGCATAACTCGCATGAAAATGGCGGTCCATTTCCAGCGAGTATCGCCCTCACTGAACGCTAATGTCCGAATTATTGGGCGGGTTGACTCGGAAGCTCCACACACTTAGGTTCGCCTAACCTCACCCCCCTACCGAAGGGATTCAGCCATGCCCAGATTCGTACCCGTCGTGTGCCTCGCGGTGCCCCTCGCCCTCGCCCTGACCGCCTGCGGTGGCACCGATTCGGACAAGAAGCCCGCCGCCCAGGACAAGGCGAAGGAGACGGCTCCGGCCGGCGTCGCGCACCAGCACACCGTGCTGGCGGCGGAGATCGCGGCCAGGGGCGGCAAGACGCGCGTGGGCGACTACAACGTCGGCTACATCGTCGAGGCGGCCGAGCCGTGGTTCCACGCGGAGCACGGCACGCACGGCAAGCAGGTCCACCGGGACCCGGCCAAGGACGAGACCCACCACATCGAGATCATCCCGATGGAGGCCAAGACCGGCCGCATCGTGCCCGACGTGCCCATCACGCTCGAAGTGGTCAACAAGGACGGCAAGGTCGTCCAGGCCAAGGAACTGAACTTCTACTACGCGGAGTTCTTCCACTACGCCAACAACTTCTCGATACCCAAGGCCGGTAAGTACACCCTCCGCGCGAAGCTCAAGGCCCCGACCTTCCTGCGGCACGGCGCCAGCGGCGAGAAGCCCCCGCTCAGCGAGGGAGCCACCGCCACGTTCCGCAACGTTGAACTGAAGCCGGAGAGCTGACGGGTGGAATCCACCTCCGCCAAAGGCCAGGCCGCACTCGGGCCCCGGCCGGCCCGGGAACCGGGGCGGCCTGCCCTCCTGTCGGCGGCGAGGGGTCCTCACCCAGGTGCGTACGGCGACGCCTGCTGATGCGGACGGGGATCGCCGCCACGATCTCCCAGGGCGGAAGGTGGGGCGCGCGCCGGCGTCATCGGCTTCCTCAACAGCCACCCCCGAACCGACACCTCACGATCTTCACGATCTTCGCTAGGAGACCGGCGTGCTCGCCAACTACCTGATCGGCCTGCGCGAGGGACTGGAAGCCAGCCTCGTGGTCTGCATCCTCGTCGCCTACCTCGTCAAGACCGACAATCGCAGCAAACTGCCGCCGATCTGGCTCGGCGTGGGCATTGCTGTCGGCCTGAGCCTGGCTGTGGGCGCGGTGCTGCAATTCGGCTCCTCCCACCTGACCTTCGAGGCACAGGAAGCGCTTGGCGGCACCCTGTCCATCGTGGCCGTCGGGCTGGTCACCTGGATGGTCTTCTGGATGCGCCGCACCGCCCGGCACCTGAAGGCAGAGCTGCACGGCAAGCTGGACGAAGCCCTGGCCATCGGCACCGGCGCGCTGGTCGCCACCGCATTTCTCGCGGTCGGCCGTGAGGGCCTGGAGACGGCGCTGTTCATATGGTCGGCCGTGCAGGCGACGGGCGACGGTGTGCAGCCGGTGCTCGGAGCCGCCCTCGGACTGCTCTCGGCCGTCGTGCTGGGCTGGCTCTTCTACCGCGGCGCGCTGCGCATCAACCTGGCGAAGTTCTTCACCTGGACCGGCGTCCTGCTGGTCGTCGTGGCGGCGGGCGTCCTCGCCTACGGCATCCACGACCTCCAAGAGGCCGACTTCCTCCCCGGCTTGGACGACCGGCTCTTCGACATCAGCGCGACCATCCCTCCCGATAGCTGGTACGGCACCCTGCTCAAGGGCATCTTCAACTTCCAGCCCAACCCGAGCGTGCTCCAGGCCACCACCTGGGCGCTCTATCTGGCGCCCGTCCTGTTCTGGTTCCTGCGCCCTCAGCCCGCGAAGAAGGCCCCGGCCCCGGCGTAAGTCGGGTAGCCGGGTCGCGTTGCTGTGACCCGGCCACCCGACCAAACCCCTCTTCGGCACCCTCGTGAACCGCATCGACCCCAAGCCGTGCTGCACGGCGGACTGGCCTCCTCCCGGTGCACCGGCTCGCCTGCGCCTGTCACCTCGGTGCGCGCTGTCGGCGTGCCGACCGGAAGTCCTTGTACTGGACGCACTTGGGCTTTCGGCCGGTGCGGCGAAGGGGGGTACCTCCCTGCTCAATGGGGCTCCCCTGATCGAGCGGAGCCGAGAGCTTGCGGAAGAAGCCGAGAGCTTGGGGGTGCGTGCCGGGCACCGCGACGGCGAACGCTGCCTGTCGGGGCACTAGCGTGCGGCGAGCCGCTCCAGCAGGGCGGCGCTCTGTGCCAGCACCGCCCGCTCCTCATCCGTGAGCTCGGCCTCGATGGCCTGCGCGAGCCAACCGGCCCTGCGGCCGCGCTCCGCTTCGAGCGCGGCCCGGCCCGCGTCCGACAGCTCGACCAGCGACTTGCGGCCGTCCGTGGGGTGCGCCCGGCGCGTGATCAGGTTCTGTTCCATGAGCAGCCCCACCGCTCGGGCCATCGACTGCGGGCGTACGCGCTGATCGGCGGCGAGGTCGCTGGTGGTCATGGCGCCGTTGCGGTCGAGCGCACCGAGCACGGCGGCCTGGCCCAGCGGGATGCGGTCCTCGTGTTTGACGCGTCGGGTGAGCTTGCCCATCGCGGTGCGGAGTTCGGCGGCGATGGCGGCGGCTTCCGAGGTGGGCATAGGGCACTTTACCCCGCTGGTCAGCAAAGCTGTGCACCTGATCTGCGCAGCAATACTGAACAGCAAAACTGAGCAGCATTGCTGTAGGGTTTTGCGTTGTCGGGCTCAGCGCCAGCGTTGTCGCAGCCGGGCCACGGCACACGACAACGGGAAGGAACTCCCATGTCCGCAAAGGCAGTCGGAACCGTCAACGCCGCCATCGAGACCGTCACCGCCCGCCGCATCATCGACAGCCGGGGCAACCCCACGGTCGAGGTCGACGTCGTCCTGGCAGACGGGTCCCTGGGACGCGCGGCTGTCCCCTCCGGCGCCTCCACCGGTGCCCGGGAGGCCGTGGAACTGCGCGACGGAGACTCCGCGCGCTGGCACGGCAAGGGCGTCGACCGCGCGGTGGCCCACGTCAGCGGCGAGATAGCGGCGTCCGTGCGCGGCCGGGACGCGACGGACCAGGCGGGTCTCGACGCCGCGCTGGTCGCCCTCGACGGCACCGCCACGAAATCCCGGCTCGGCGCCAACGCGATCCTCGGCGTCTCCCTCGCCGCCGCCAAGGCCGCCGCGGCGGTCCACCGCCAGCCCCTCTACCGTTACCTCGGCGCCGACGCCCACCTCCTGCCGCTGCCGATGATGAACATCGTCAACGGCGGCGCCCACGCCGACAATCCGCTGGATTACCAGGAGTTCATGATCGCTCCCGTGGGCGCGGAAACCTTCGCCGAAGCCGTCCGCATGGGCAGCGAGATCTTCCACACCCTGCGCCGCGATCTGCTGGCCGCCGGGCACTCCACGGGCGTCGGCGACGAGGGTGGCTTCGCGCCCGCGCTGCGTACCGCTGAGGAGGCGCTCGACTTCGTGATGACCGCCATCGAGCGCACCGGCTACCGCCCCGGCACGGACATCGGCCTGGTCATGGACCCGGCGTCGTCGGAGTTCTTCCGCGACGGGGTCTACGACTACGCGGGCGAGGGGGTGCGTCGCACCCCCTCCGAGCACGCCGACTACCTGGCCAAGCTCATCGACGCCTACCCGGTCGTCTCCATCGAGGACCCGATGGCGGAGAACGACCTGGACGGCTGGCGCGAGCTGACCGCCCGCGTCGGCGACCGCTGTCAGCTCACCGGCGACGACGTGTTCTGCACCAAGGAGACGCTGCTGCGCGAGGGCATCCGCACCGGCGTCGGCAACTCGGTCCTGGTCAAGGTCAATCAGATCGGAACCCTGACCGAGGCGCTGGCCGCGGTGGCCACGGCCCATCAGGCGGGCTGGACGGCCGTCATGTCGCACCGCTCGGGCGAGACGGAGGACACCACCATCGCGGATCTGGCGGTGGCGACCGGCTGTGGTCAGATCAAGACCGGCTCGCTCTCCCGCTCCGACCGCACGGCGAAGTACAACCAACTGATCCGAATCGAAGAGGAGTTGGGCGACTCGGCGCGCTTCGCGGGCCGCTCCGCACTGCGTCGGGCCTGAACAACAGGCAGAGGTAGAGACCACGCGGGCCCCAGATCGATCGGGGGCCCGCTCGCGTGCCGGGACGACGAATCTTCCTGGGCTGTTCACACCCTCCCCGTGTGACCTGCGCCTTCCCGGACCGGTCGGCAGGCCGGTCGAATGGAGCCGGCAGTGTCGGATCGGGCGTCGGTCGCCCTGCCGTGATGGGACGCGCTGCTCGGTTCTGCTCCGGGCGGCGCGTGACCGTCATTCTGTACTCGCACGACCGGCAGGAACCCGAGCGCCTCCAGGGAATCCTTGCCGCCCACGAAACGGGACGGGATGGGACGCGCCCCATGACCACTACCGCCCCGCCCAAGACGACGCCAACCTGACTGCGACTCTGGGGCGATGGACCGGCTCCCTTGCCGGCACTCCGTTGAGATCCACAGGCAGACGCAGCGTCTCCCCAATGGCCCTCGAAGCAGGCGTCAAGCGCCGGTATCTCACGCATCAGTACGTGGACGTCAAGAACCTCTTCCCAGCACGGGCCAAGACACAACCCGGACTACTTGGAGGGACTACTTGGAGGGTGCTGAAAGGGGCGCTGCTAGCCTGCTCCGCATGATCGAGAAGGCCCCAAGCGGCGGATATCCAGCTTGCTAGCGCCAAGCGGTCCGCAGCGCGCTCTCATCATCTCGAGCTTCGTCAGTCGGGTGGGCAACGGGTTGTTCAACACCGCTGCGGTGCTCTACTTCACGCTGGTTGTCCACCTGCCCGCCGCACAGGTCGGTGTCGGCCTCACGATCGCCGGGCTGGCCGGGCTGCTGGCCGGGATCCCGGCAGGGAATCTGGCCGACCGGTACGGGCCGCGCACGGTCTGGCTGACGACCCTCGCGACGCAGGCCGCGACGATGGCCGCTTTCGTCTTCATCCAGAGCTGGGCCACGTTCACGCTCATCGCCACCCTGGACCGGCTGGCAGCGACGGCGAGCGGCGCCGCAGGTGGTGCGCTCATCGCGCGTGCCGGCGGCGAACGCCCGGCCGCTTTCAGGGCGAAACTCCGCACATTCGTCAACCTCGGCGTGGTCCTGGGCACCGTCGGCGCCGCCTTCGCCGTCTCGGTCAACACCCGCCCGGCCTACACCGCGCTCATCCTCGCCAACGCCGCCAGCTTCGCCTGCGCCGGCCTGATCGTCCTGATCGGCGTCCCGAACTACCCGCCCCTGCCCCGGCCCAAGGAACACCACCGCTGGGCCGTCCTGTCCGACCGGCCGTTCGTGTCCTTCGTCGCGCTCTACGGCGCCATGGGCCTGCAATACCAGACCGTCTCCCTGCTGCTGCCGATCTGGCTTTCCGCTCACACCGACGCGCCCCGCTGGACCGTGGCGGCGGTCTACGCGGTCAACAGCGGGGTATGCGTGCTGCTCCAGAGCAGGATCGGCTCCCGGGTGGAAACACCGCGCCAGGGCGGCCGGGCGTTCCGCTTCGCCGGGCTGCTCTTCTTGGTCAGTTGCCCCTTGATGGCCCTGACCGCGGACGTTCCGGCCTGGATCGCGCCGGGGCTCGCCATCCTCGCCGTCTGCGTGCACAGTCTCGGAGAGATATGGGAGTCCTCGGCCGGCTTCGCGCTTGGCTTCGGTCTCGCCCCCGACCACGCCCAGGGGCAATACCAGGGCCTCTTCGGCATCGGCTTCGACGCCGGACAGGCCCTGGCCCCGGTGATCCTCACGGCAGCAGTCCTTGGACTCGGACACGCAGGCTGGCTGCTACTCGGCGCGTTCTTCGCGGCTCTGGGGGCAGCAGGCCCGCTGGTGGCCGCGTGGGCGGAGCGAACCCGTCTCGCGGGCCAGGACACGGCCCGTGCAACACACGGTCGGTCAAGCGAAGCCCCGCTGCTCGACGTCGACTAGATACGGGTTGGACGGCCATGGGCGCCTGGACGGACAAGTCCGGCTGCTGGGCCGGATCGCTGCTCGTGTCAGGCTCGGGCAAAAGCGAGGCTAGTCGTCTGAGTCGCCGCGGTGCCCCAGGGCGGTGTTCCGTCGCCTACTCCCCGCCTGGCTCACCACTTCGCACGCCACCAAGGTCACGGCGGACACCGCGCGCACCCAGCGTGGGCCACCCCGCGCCGCCCACACGATGCAAACGCACCCTCCAACGGCGAGCGCCAGGCCGCCGGACAAAACAAGCACGGCCATGCCCGTCCCCTTCCTCCACTACGGTCAACGCAATCCTCTCAGCCTGCCAAACAGGCCATCACATCGGCTTTTCACACCCACCGATGCCGCCCGCCACGTCGCCCCCGCACGGCTCCGGACTGCCCCGGGCAAGATACGATGGGTCGTCGAGCGCACCTTCGCCTGGCTGCACCAGTTCAAACGGCTCCGCGTCCGCAACGAGATGCGCGCCGACCTACACCTCGCCATGCTCCAACTCGACGGCAGCATCATCCGTCTCGAGAACCGCCATCCCCGGATGCGAGGAGGCATCAGATTCTGGCGGCAGCCGCACGAAGAAGCGCCGCCCGCGGTGACGCCCGTCAGAACGCCCCCTGAAGGTAGGCAATTTGACGAGACAGAATGTGACATTCGGCAGGTATGCATGTCATGGTCGGGTCATGAAAAAGATCGCGGCGCTCCTGTCGCCAGTCGCAGCCGCAACGATCCTCATTGCCGGAGCCGCCGCGCCCGCGAGCGCGGCACCGTGGTGGAACAAGAAGGAAAGGTGCAGCGCGGTCGACCCCGACGGTCGGGAGATACCGACGCGTATCGGCAACGCCGAACTGGGCTGGAACCACTTCACCGGCCGGCACAACATCCGCAAGTGCGACCTGCTGAACATCCCTCTCGGCGGCCAGGCCGACAAGAAGAGTGGGGCCAACCTGGAGTACTGGGGGGTCGTCACGAACCGCCAGTACGGAACCGTGAAGATCGTCGTCAAGGCCCGGTACGCCCGGAAGACGGACGACGGGCGCTACGACGCCGGGAAGGGGAATAAGATCGGCGTGATCACCGCATACTGCAAGGGCATGCAGAAGTGCCCGAACTGGGTAAATCAGTGACCTACGAACACGACGAGATGGCGGAGCAGCAGGCCGACATCACGGGCCTGCTGCTCCACCACGTTTACGCACCCCTCATCGACGACCAACACGTACGAGGCGTCCTCCCCGCACCACCCACGACGGAAGCCGTACGCGTCGTCCTCGGCGACAAGGACGAGTACGCCTCCGACCGGCTGACCGCCTACGAGATTCCCCTGCGCACCGGTGACGAACTGCGCACACCGCACGACGTCGCCGCCCTCCTGCGCACGGTCCACACAGGCACTCATATCTACCCCCGCGACAAGGTCAGCACCGTCATGGGAATGACCCTGTTCACCGTGGACCCCGCGACCGTGGATCCCGCCCCCTTCACCAACGACGACTGGTCCCTCACGCTCCTGCGCTGTCTGGCCTACCCCTCCACCGAGGAACGCCCACAGGCGCGCTTGTGCGGCTTCCTGTTCCTGGACCCAGACCGGCTCCGTCTCTACCTCGACACCGATGAGGCTCTCCCCGGAATAACAGCCGCCGACGTACGCCCCGGTGGCGCCCTCACAGCGCTGCTGGCGGCCCTGCCGTCACTGCTCGACGAACAGCGGCTCACAACGACCGACACCGACGACCCGCACTGTTCACGGGTGGTCGACCTCACCGACTGGTGACCACCGCCGCCGACGGCTGCCCTGGCGGAGTTCATCCGCGAACTTGCCCCGGGCCCGCGTGGGTGCCGGCGACGGCGCTGAGTCCGGCACCAGGGCTGGGCTGGTCAGCCTTCGCCGTCGCATGTGGTGCGACGTACGTCTCAGGCCCCAGCGGCTCTGGACCGGAGCAGGAAGTCCCGCCTGGGCGTAGGCCGCCCGGCCCCCCTCACTGGTCGCGCCGGCGCACGCTGGCGACGGCAACCGCGGCCGAGGTGAGCGCCCACACCGTGTAGACGGTCCAGGCCCACCTGCCGTCCAGGGAAGGCCGTTGGTGCGGAATCGACCGTGACCAGCCGGATCTGTGCCTGGTAGGGCATGGCATGCCCGGCGACGGCAGACCAGCGGCGGCCGTCGGTGAGCACCATGGGCAGCACGAGGAGGACCACGACGGAGGCGGTCATGGTGGCCGCGGTCTGGCGGATGACGGCGCCGAGCGCCAGGCCGGCGAGCGCCCACACCGGGGCGAGGAGGGCGGACGCTGCCACTACGCGCCAGGCGTCTGGGTGGCCGATCGGGACGCCCACGTCCCTGCCGTCGAGGATTGCCTGGGTCAGGGTGAACGAGGCGCCCGCGACGAAGGCGCCGAAGACGGTGGTGACTGCTGTGACGACGACAGCCTTGGCCGCCATCACCGAGCCTCGGGCCGGAACGGCCGCGAAGGTCGTGCGGATGGTGCCCGTGCTGTATTCGCCGATGATGGTGAGGGTGCCGATGGCGCCGAGGGCGAGCATCATGACCATGGCGGCGTTCGCGGTGAAGGCTTCCTGGAGCGGGATGCCGTCCCGGATGAAGTCGGCCCGGTCGGCCGCGTTCCGTTCCGTCCCGTGGTTGTACGTGTCGTAGGCGGTGCCGGCGTTGAACGCGATGAAGGCCAGGGCGGTCGCTCCGTAGGCGATCCAGGTCGAGCGCAGGGAGCGGAGTTTGATCCGCTCGGCGGCGACCAGGTCGAGGAAGATGGCGCGTGGCGGGTGTGCCTACCGTGACGCTCTGCCGGGAACCACGGGCCGAGAATTGCGCGAGGCTCTCCGCCGCGATCAGTGCATCAGGCCCGCACCCACACCGAAGAGCTGCACGCCCGGGCCGCCACCCAGGCCGTCACCGCCGAACGCCTGCGCATCGCCCGGGAGATGCACGACACCGTCGCCTACAGCATCGGCATCATCGCCCTCCAGGCCGGCGCTGCGGCCCGCGTCGTCGAGACCCAGCCGGCCAAGGCCCGCGACGCGATGCTCACCGTGGAGAAGGCCCTGCCCGCCGACATCGACCTCGCGGCGTTCCGCATCGTCCAGGAGTCGGTGACCAATGTCGTACGGCATTCGGGCGCCGATTCCTGCCGGGTCAGCGTCCACTACGGAGAGGAGGAGCTCATGGGACACCGCACAAGATCCGCGACTACTCGATCAGGCACGGGATGCTCGGCATCGAGGAGTTCCCGGCCGTCGAGGACGACGTGACTGAGTTGGCCGGAAGCATCATCAGCGAAGTTGAGACGTCGTTCGGGATGTGAACCGGCCGGCCCGCACCCGGGAGGGGGTTCTCCGGAGTGACCCCAGGGTCCGGCGCGACCCGGAAAGGGCCTGTCCGGGAGTCCGCTACAGGCGTGGGGTGCGCGCCTCGATCCGGTAGTCGAAGGCGGCACCGCCGACGCCGACCGTGGTCACCCCGCCGTCGACGGTGAGGACGGCCCCGTTGACGTAGGACGCGGCGGGTGACAGCAGCCAGTCGATCGCCTCGGCGACCTCCTCTGGATCACCCGGCCGTCCGGCGGGATTCAGCCGGTTCGCCTCCTCGTATGCCGCCTCGGTACCGCCCGCCAGCCCCGCCTCTGCCGCGAACCGCGCCATCCGCTGGTCGGCCATCTCCGTACGCACCCAGCCCGGGCACACCGCGTTGGCCCGCAGTCCCTGCGGGCCGTAGTCGACGGCGAGGGAGCGGCAGAGGTGGAGGAAACCGGCCTTGGACGTCGCATAGGCGGCGTTGCCGACGCTGTTGCGGAGCGCGGCGACCGAGGCGACCGCGACCACTGCGCCGCGGGCCGCCAGCAGATGCGGCAGCGCGGCACGCAGCAGCAGGAACGGGCCGGTGAGGTTGGTCCGCATCAGCTCTTCCCAGTCCTCGACCGCGGTGTCGCCGACCGCGCCGCCCCGCCCGATTCCGGCGTTGAGCACCACACCGTCCAGTCTCCCGTACGCCGTCACCGTCGTCTCCACGAGCTCGCGCACGGCTTCGGGGTCGGCGGCGTCGGAAGGGTGGGCCAGCGCTCCGGTCTCCTCGGCCACCCGGCGCAGTGGCTCGGGCCGCCGCCCGGAAATCACGACCTCGTGCCCGGCGGTGCGCAGCAGCCGGGCGGTCGCGGCCCCGATTCCCGTTCCCCCGCCCGTAACCAGGACAACACGCTGTTCCGACATGGTCGTTCGCCTCCGAAGGTGGTCAGCTTCCGGTTCCCCGCACCGCGAGCATACGAGGCGCCGGCACCGCCGGGCCGACCGGGCAACGCTGTCGTCGGCACAGCGGTTCACCCCGCCCTGGCGGAGGTGAGCCGTCTGGCTTTGTTCATGAGAACGGACAGCAGATGTTCACCACTTCGGGAGGCGTCAGAGCCCGCCGTGGATTCGAACGGCGATGCTCATGTCGTGGCTGTGCTTCGGCACCGCAGTGGATTCAAAACACGTTGGCTGGTCTGCCACGGAGCTGCGACAATGCCCTCTGTTTCGCTGGCGGAGGGCATTTGTTCGTTTTCGTGTGTGGGGGATGCGGCGCCGAGCTGACCAACCCGCTGTCCTGGGTCGCCCTGCCGGCCCACGCTCATCAGAAGTACGGGAACGGGAATCAGCTTCCGGTGCTGATGGAGTCGGGCACGTTCGCCGTGGACCCGGAGCCCTGGGGGCCGCCGTGGCGGAGATGGGAGGAGATCCATCCGGACGAGGCGGTGGCCCGCGGCATCTACGCGCCGGTCTACGCCCTCTCCGACGGCGCCCTCGGCTCGATCGTCATCGCACCCGGCGACGCCCGCGGCACCCTGCTGATCCCGGAGCGGGCCGGCGGCTACTGTTGCGGCCTCGACGGAGCAGAAGGCCCCAACATGGCATGCGAGGAGTGTGGCCTGCCTGTGGCGAGCCGGATCGACGACTGCTCGCTCTGGCAGGCGGTATGGCTCGCCCCCGACGCCGTGCGCCGCCTCCTCGTCGACGGCGCCGACTCCGCACCGCTCTCCTGGGCAGAGCTGTTGGAGGAAGGGAAGTACACGCCTCCGTTCGAGCCGATCGCCACATGGGGGTCGCGGCTCGGGCCGAACCACTTCTCGTCGTGGAGCCCGCAGTGGGAGGCCGCGGTTGGCCGGGCACTCGCTCACCTGCTAGCGGCCTCGGAGGGACGGCCGGTGACCGTCCCGGACGGTCTGAGTAAGGAAGTGTTCCAACGCGCTCTCGACGCCCTGCTACCCGCGGGTCCGTCGGCACGGCGCGCCGTCCTGGCCGGACCAGGACGGCCCACCCTCAACGCGGACGCTGACATCGTCCTCGTGCCGACCCATCCGCAGACCGGAGAGACTTGGACCCCGGCCGGCCCTGCCACTACGGCCTACCCGGTGCCTCTGCCGTTCGGGGTGTGGCTGTGGCTGGCTTTCCCCAAGCCGCACCTGCCAGTTCCCGCGTCGGGCGGCATGCCCGACGGTGTCCTCCGCGACGACCCGCCCGCACCGCGCCCCCGGTACTTGTTCCGGGTCGATCCGAGCGCGTTTCAGCACACCCTGGCCCGGCTGCCGGCCGTCCGCAGTCCGTGGTTGCGCGAGATCACCGAGAACCTCACCCAGCACATGCGCACCGGCCTCTTCTAGCGGACTGACCAAAGGTGCCGGTACCCGGTCTCCGACCTGCTCCGCAATCGAACAGCGCCTGGCAGCGGTGCCTCCCGAAGTGGTGAACATCTGCTGTCCGGTCTCATGAACAAAGCCAGCCGCCCGACGCCGAGTACTGCGCCGCGCTCCTGCGGTCCGTCCGCGCAGGCCGAGGCGGCCGCGCGCGGGGGGACGAGCTGGCTCTCCTTCGACAGCAGGGATCGCGACGGCACCCGATCCGTGCTCGAAGGCGCCGTCGGCCGCGCCCAGCAAGAGCCGCGCAGCGAGTACTTCCTCGCGATCGTGGTTCCGCCCAGCGACCATGCCGTCGGGTTCTGCCGCGTCGGCTTGAGCGGCATCCGCGCCGGCAAGCTGGGGTACGCCACAGCCGCTTCCGAATGGGGTAAGGGTATGCGGCCTCGCCGCACCCTCCGCATCGTTCATCACCGGCCAGTCGTTGCGCATCGACGGCGGCTCACCACGGTGTAGCCACCTCCGTACTGCCGGCTCCACACAAAAGGCTCGCCGCCACGGACAGGCAAGGCGGGACCGCGGACAGCGATCACCCCACGGGAGTCCCCCAACGTCGACGGCCTCCGAACACAACGCCGTCGCGCACGTGCGGCCGTGGCGAGCCGATGACTCCGCATCGTGTTGGACGCGCTGCGGCACAATCCGGGTGTGCCGCTGCTGGGGCGTGACTGACCGATCGATTCAGAATCCTGATGTTCCCCGGCACGACGACGGGCACGGTTGAGCACCGTCTTGGAGGCGACTCGCCCGCCGCCCGCTGCCCGCTGCCCGCTGCCCGCTGCCCGCTGCCCGCTGCCCGCTGCCCGCTGCCCGCCGCCCGCCGCCCGCCGCCCGCCGCCCGCCGCCCGCCGCCCATGCGCCGGTTCGGCGGTGCGGCGGGCGGGAGGGGTACCCGCCGCACGGGCCCGGGTCGCCTCAAAACTCGCCCAACCAGTAAGGCGCTGACCACCGGGCGTCACGTAATGGGCGTGCGCCTTGGCGGCAGCGACGTCAGGGCGGATGAACAGCACGTCCACCATGCCCGCTCTCGGTAGGTAGTGGTCAGACGGTGCGGAGCGCGGGGTCGCTGGTACCGGGCTCGCCTGTTTCGACGTGTCCGGCGAGCCGGCGCAGGTAGGTGCTGTCGCTGTCGGAGTGGACGCGGAGGTCGTACCAGCGCTTGCTGTGGCCGAGGTCGACCCAGCGGGTCTGGCGGCCGCCCGCCGCGATGGTGACCTTGCTGCTCTTGCCGCCGTAGGCGTTGGTGATGGTGAGGTGGCACGTGGTTTTGGTGGGGTTGGTGATGTTGAGTTTGACGCGGCCGGTGTTCTTGTCGTGGTGGCCGGTGATTTCCGGGCTCGCGGTCGCGGCGGTGCCTTCGTAGGTACGCAGGTAGCCATTGGGGCCGTGCGCGGTCAGCTTGTACGTGCCGTCGGAGGGGCCGGTGCTCCAGGTGTCGGAGATCTTCTTGCCCGCTTCGGCGGTGTAGGTCCAGGGCCCGTCGTCACGGTTGCCTGAAGTGACGAGGAAGCAGGCTCCGGTTTCGTCACCCGGGGTGAACGTGAGCTTGATGTTGCCGCTGGAGGGCTTGACGGCCGCGGTGACGAGGGGCATGTAGGGGAGGGGCCGGGTGGGCTTGGTGCCCTTTTCCTGCCTGGGCAGGGCCGGGGCGGCCGGCGGTGAGTGGGTGTAGCTGCTGTGCCGCTCCTTGTCCGGCGGCTGGTAGGCGTCGGTACTGGGCAGCGGTGCGTGCTTGGTGTGTTTGAGGCTGAAGTCGAAGGCGGAGGTGAGGTCGCCGCAAATGGCGCGGCGCCAGGGCGAGATGTGCGGTTCGTGGACTCCGAAGCGGCGTTCCATGAACTGGATGATGGAGGTGTGGTCGAAGACCTCGGAGCAGACGTAGCCGCCGGTTGACCAGGGGGAGACGACGAGTGTGGGGACGCGCATGCCGAGCCCGTAGGGGCCCGCGCTGTAACTGCTGTCACCGGGGAAGATGTCGAGCTTGGTGTCGACGGTGGAGGCTCCCCAGGAGGAGTCGGCGGGCGGGTAGGGCGGGGGTACGTGGTCGAAGTAGCCGTCGTTCTCGTCATAGGTGATGAACAGCGCGGTCTTGCTCCAGACCTCGGGGTTGGACGTCAGGGCGTCCAGGACCTGGGAGATGTACCAGGCGCCGTAATTCGCCGGCCAGTTGGGGTGCTCGCAGAACGCTTCCGGGGTGGCGACCCAGGATATCTTCGGCAGGGTTCCGGCCTTGACGTCCGACCGGAGGTCGTCGAGAAGATGGCCGCTCTTCTTGATGTTCGTTCCCTTACACGCCTTTTCGTAGAGCGGGTCACCCGGTTTGGCGTTGCGGAACTTGTTGAAGAACATCAGCGAGTTGTCGGCATAGTTTCCGCGGTAGGCGTCTTCGAGGGCGCCCCAGAGCCCGTCCTCGGTGAGGCCGTCGCCGATGTCCTGGTAGATCTTCCACGACACCCCGGCCTTCTCCAGACGCTCGGGATAGGTGGTCCAGTCGTAGCCGGCTTCTTCGTTGCCGAGGACAGGCCCGCCGCCCTTGCCGTCGTTTCCGACGTGGCCGCTGTAGAGGTAGTAGCGATTGGGGTCGGTGGCTCCCATGAAGGAGCAGTGGTAGGAGTCGCAGACCGTGAAAGCATCGGCCAGGGCGTAGTGGAACGGTATGTCTTCCCTGGTCAGGTGGGCCATGGTGCCGGACGACTTGGCAGAGATCCAGTCGTCGTACTTGCCCTTGTTCCATGCCTGATGACCGGTTTCCCAGTCGTGGTCGAGTCCGGCGATGAACTGCATTCCCAGATCGTCGGCGTCCGGGTGGTAGGGCAGGACTTCCTCGCCGCCGCCGGACTGGTGCCACACGGATTTCCCGCTCTCCAGCGTCAGCGGCCGCGGGTCACCGAATCCCCGGACGCCCTTGAGCGTGCCGAAGTAATGGTCGAAGGAGCGGTTTTCCTGCATGAGGACAACAATGTGCTCGACGTCATCGATCGATCCTGACCGGCCGGAGGCGGGGATGCCGGCGGCGCGCATGATGCTGGCGGACAGAGCCGCGACGCCGGCGGTGCCGCCCGCTACCTGGAGGAAGCGCCGGCGGTTGAATTCAGGCATGGAGCTGTACCTCTGAAACGTGGGGGAGCGGGTGGGTCACCGTAAACCGGCTCGCCCTTGAGACGTCAAATAGTGCGAGGGAAAGGTGAAGGGCTGGGGATATTTCACCTCCAGAAGCAACGTGATCTGCCTTGAGGGCCTCGCCTTCTACCGGCGAGTAGGGGGTGTGGGGTGCGTTCTGCTGTTGGAGCGGGGGTTGGGCGCCTCACGGGGCGCCTTGCCTGGTGGTCCTCCGGAATCAATGCGGTGCCGGCCCGCTCGTCGCCTGGTGAGCCGGGCGCGGGCGGCAGGCTCCGCACCCCGGGGCGAAGCCTGCCGCCGTAGCAGCCTGGCGCCGTCTGGGCCGTCCCGCTCGGGCGGACGGCGGCGACGCAGTGCTGCAGGCCACCCGGATCACCCTGTGCCTGCTGGCCCGGCGCGTCGCGCGGCACCGCCTGGGGCAGCTACCCAACTCGCCATTCCACCAGCGCCCCTCGACGAGCCGTTGAGCGCCACTCCGCCCCCCCCGCCGAGAACGGGCGGCGCGCCAATTGCGGGCCCTGTCCACCTGGACCGTCCGCGGCGCCCATGCCGCCCAGCACATCGCCGGCCTCGCCATCACCCACCAGATCGACCCCGACAGCGCCATGGCCTTCGCCTGCCTGCTCTACCGTGCCGACCGCGATGAACTGGCCGAATTTCCATGGCAGTTCGCCACCGACGCCGTGGAATCGGCCTCCGTCGAACCGCGGTCCAGGGCCTCACCAGCGAGCCCGGTGTCGAAGCAGATGCCTGCCGTGGCCCGACCTCGCGCTCGCCGACCAACTCCAAGGGTGCCGGACAGCCTGAACCTTGCGCGGAACAGCCGACCCACCCTTGCCGTCGCCCAACAGGCAAACCACAGGTTGGCTTTCGGGTGGCCCGGTGCAGAAGCCAGTGCCGCATCAGACAACGTTCGCCCTGTTGTGACGCCCTGGACGACCATCCCGAACAGGAAGATCGCGATACCTGCTTTCTGGCGGCAGGGGCAGCTACCACGAGATGATCGCCCTATGGCAGATGTGATCTTCTTCGATCTGGACGGCACCCTGGTCGATCACCGAAGCGCGGTCTGGGAAACGATCGGCCAGATCGTCCAGGCCGCGCCGAACGCGACGGCTCCACCCGAGGAGCTCGCGACGTTGTGGTGGACGCTGGAGGCGCGCCACATGCGGGAATACCTGTCCGGTCAGTGCTCCTTCGCTGAGCACCACCGACGCAGGCTCCGTTCCTTCTTGCCGATGCTCGGCGAGCCGGTTCCTGAAAGTCCCCGCCTTCTGGACGCCTGGATCGCCGAGCGCTACCTCACCGTGTTTGAGGAGTCATGGCGGTGCTATCCCGATGTCCAGCCATGCCTGGAGGCCCTGAAACGGCATCCCCGAGGACCGCGCCTGGCTGTTCTCACCAACGGGAACCCCGAGCAGCAGCGCGCCAAGCTCACCCGCTTCGGCCTCCTCGAATACTTCGACGCCGTCCTGACCCCAACCGAGCTCGGTGCGGCCAAGCCCGTCGCCTACGCCGCTGCCTGCCGGCAGATGCGGACGGACCCCGCGCAGGCGGTCAACGTGGGCGACATGCTGGAAAGCGATGTAAACGCAGCCGCCCTCGCCGGGCTCACCGGCATCTGGCTGGACCGCGGCATCGACTTCGTCACCGGTGGACCGTCGCCGACGGCAGACGAGACGGTAATCCGCATCGAACGGCTCACAGACCTCCCCGACCGGCTCACCGACCTCCCCGACCACCTATCACCCACGAACGTCTGACGAGCTCTCACGGCCCTCGTAAGTGAGCGACCCGGGTCAACGCTTTCCCCGGGGCACGCATCAGATGGTTCCAAGAGTCGTGAGTGGGCGGTCCTGATTGGTGACCTGATCCTTACGGGCCCAAGGGCGGTGGTGCCCTGAGTCCGGCCTGAGGACGCGCGCGCGTCGTGCGGGTCAGCTTGTTTGGGGGCGGCGTGGTGGTGGAGTGGCTGGTCCGAGCGAGTTGGGGGTATTGCTGGGCGTGTGCGTGTGCGTAGTCGTTGGGTGTGGGCGTCTTGACGTATCCCGCCGACGGGCGGGATCTATGCTGTGGCCCGCGGCCACCGTCTCATCGTCAGTCCACACAACTCACGATGATCGACGGTGGCCGCACCTGTTCCCGCACCCGTTCCTGCACCAGCCTTCACCAGCAAGACCACGAGCTGCGCCTCAAGCATCAGCGTGACAGTTCGATCTGATATCGGAGGAAACCACGGTTCTCCGCTACCTTGTCGTAAAGATGCCGAGCCGTGCTGTTGGACTCGTGAGTGTTCCAGTACACGCGGCAGCAGCCGCGAGCCCGGGCCCAGTCGGACACGGCAGCGATCAGCGCGCGAGCCGCGCCCTTGCCGCGCACGTCCGGTGCGGTGAAGAGGTCTTGCAGATAGCAGACGTCAGGCCCCGACGTGTTGGGGTGGACGAAGAAGTGCGTGATGCCGACGAGCCTGTCATCCAGCCTCGCCCCGAGGGCGTGCAGACGTGTGTCCGCCTGGAATTCGTGCCACGGCCGCTCGTACATCTCGGGTGGCTCGACTCGCTGATAGAACTCGATGTAGGCGCGGAACAGGGCCTCCCAGACATCCCTGTCGGACGGCACGAGCTTGCCGATACGGATCATGCGGCACCCCTCACATTCATGTGGACCTGAAAGTCACCATCTAGCGGTTGGCGGGAGCGGGGCTCGGCGCGATAACCGAGCGCACCTGTTCAACCGCCAGTCGGTCAAGCTCGGAGTCGCTGAGCCGGCAGCCGCCCCATCCACCGTTTTCTGCGATCTCCGCGTCGATCTTTACGTACAGCATGGTCAACAGGGGCTCAAGGTCTGTTGCCACGTGATCAGGCGTTGACGCACCGGTAATGGGTGGTCAGCCGTCCCTCGTCGTCAAGCACATGGAAGGCGAGCGCGGGTGGCTGGTTGAGGTGGACGTGGTCCTCGGCGTGGGCCCGGTGCTCCCAGGGGAGTCGGAGTGTGGAGACGACTCCCGGTGCCACCAGCAGTGGGCGTCCGGCGAAGGTGGTCGCCGCCGGGGTGTGGGCATGCCCGCACAGAAAGGCCGTGACGTTGGAGTGGCGGCCTGTGAGCGCGGCGAGCCGCTCTGCTCCGAACTGTCGGATGCCGTCGACGAAAGGGACGTGCAGTGGAGCCGGTGGGTGGTGGAACCCGACCAGTACCGGCACCGCGTCCGGGGTCTGGGCCAGGACGTCCTCCAGCCACGCCAGCGTCTCGTCCTCAAGGAAGCCTTCGTCCTTGCCTGGCACCGAGGAGTCGCACAGCGCGATGACGACCCTGGCGGCGCGGTGCACCAGGTTGATCGGTGCCGCCGAACCCGGCTGTCCGAGCAGGTGCTGCCGGAAGGTGGCGCGCTCGTCGTGGTTGCCTGGGCAGACCACGACCGGGTGCCGGGAGGTCAGCAGTCGGCGGGCCTGCTCGTACTCGGCGGGCAGGGCATGGTCGGCGATGTCTCCGGTAACCAGGACCGCGTCCAGGTCGTAGGGGAGGTCTTCGAGGTAGTCCATGACGGCCCGGGTGCGCTCGATGCTGCGGGGCCCACTGTCGATGTGAGTGTCGCTGAGGTGGGCGATCACGTTCACCGCCGGGGTCCCTTCGTCGCGGCGTGCAGGATGTGGGAAAGGACGGCCGAGTAGTCCTGATCGGCGCGCCCCGCGAGCTCGGCGTCAACCAGCCAGTCCCGGGCCGCGGCGGTCAGACCGAGACCGAGCCCGCCGTCAGTGGCCGCTTCGGCGACGAGGTCCGCGTCCTTGCGGGCCAGAGCGAGCGCGAAGCGTGCCGGATAGTCGCCGGCCTCGATCGCAGGGCGTCGACGCGCGGCCTGCTCCGCCAACGGCGTCACGCCCAGCACCTCGTGCAGAGCCTCCCACGACAGCCCCAACGCGCCGCCCAGCGCGAGGGATTCGCCCAGCACGCCCAGTACACCGAAGAGTGCGTTGTTGGCGACGAGTTTCGCCGCGGTGCCGGCCCCCAACTCCCCGACCCGCAACGCTGCACCCAGGTGCGCCAGAAGGGGCAAGCATCGCTCGACCAGCTCTTGCGGGCCACCCACCAGGATCCGCAGCGCCCCTGACGCCGCCTCGGCCACGCTGCCGAGCACCGGCGCGTCCAACAGTCCCGTACCCGGTGGCAGCGCGTGTGCCAGACGGGTCACCGATGAGGGCGCCACCGTCGACATCTGCACGACCACCGCTCCAGGCAGGATCCCGGCCGCGATCCCCTGCTCGCCCTCGATCACGGCCAGCAGTGCCTGCGGGTCGGCGACCAACACCATCACCGCCTCAGCCCCCCGCACCGCGTCCGCCGGACTCGCCCCGACCGCAGCGCCCGCCTCCTGCAACGCCACCACCCGCTGCGGCGAGCGATTCCAGACGGTGACCTGGCAACCGTTGCCCAGCAACCGGCGGGCGATCGGCGCGCCCATCGCGCCGAGCCCGATGACAGCGACCCGTTTCACGCTCATGCTCCCTCCGTCCAGGCTTCCGACCTCGAACGTAGAGCGCCGCAGGACCAGGAATAAGATCCAGTTCCATGCCAGAAAATTGGTCCAGTTCCCGGCTCGACCTGCACATCGATCTCGATGCCACAGGGGGGCGTCGCTCGGGCCTGGAGTCCGCGCTCCGGGCGGCCATCCGCCAGGGACGCCTGCCTGCCGGAACGCCCCTACCGTCCACTCGCGGGCTGGCCAAGGAACTCGGACTCTCGCGGGGCACCGTCAGCGCCGCCTACGACCAACTGGTCGAAGAGGGTCACCTGACCACGCGGCCGAGATCGGGCACCACCGTGGCCGAGGGCCCGCAACACGCCACGGCTCCCGCACCCCCCGCACCCGCGCCGACGATTCCCCGCCACGACCTTCGCCCCGGGCTCCCCGACGTCAGCGCCTTCCCCACCCGGGCCTGGCTTGCCGCCACCCGCCGAGTACTCACCCGCGCCCGCCCCGAGGTCTTCGGCCCCGGAGATCCGCAGGGCCGGATCGAGCTGCGCCAGGCGCTCGCCGACTATCTGGGCCGCACTCGCGGCGTGATCACAACCCCGGACCGCATCGTGATCACCTCCGGCTACTACCAGGGCCTGGGCCTGCTCAGCGGCGTACTGGCCGCGGGCGGCATCAGCACCGCGGCCGTGGAGGACCCGAGCCACAACCTCTTCCGCGAAGTCGTGCAACGCGCCGGGTTCACCACCGTCGCCCTGCCCGTCGATGCTCACGGCGCCCGCGTGGAGGCGCTGACACAGTGCACGGGAGCTGTGTTCCTCACCCCCTCGCACCAGTACCCGACCGGTGTCCCGCTGCATCCGGGCCGCCGCCAGACACTGTGTGTCTGGGCGCGCTCCACGGGCGGGTTGATCGTCGAGGACGACTACGACGGCGAGTACCGCTACGATCGCCTGCCTGTCGGCGCCCTCCAAGGCCTCGCCCCTGACCATGTCGTCTACTGCGGAACCGCGTCCAAGACCCTTGGCCCTGCCCTCCGCCTGGCCTGGATGGTCCTGCCGCCCCACCTGGTGCCACCGTTGGCGCGGGCCAAGCAGGAAGCCGACCAGTACACCGAGACCCTGGGCCAGCTCGTCCTCGCCGACCTGATCACCACGCACACCTACGACCGCCACATCCGCGCCGCCCGCCTGCGCTACCGCCGCCGCCGCGAACTCCTCGTCAATCGCGTGGCCGCCACCCCCGGCCTTACCGCCCACGGCGTCCCCGCCGGCCTGCACGCCCTTCTCACTCTCCCCTCCGACGGACCCACCGAACACCAACTCCTGACCAGATGCGCCCACCGCGGCCTCGCCCTGCGCGGTCTCACCGAACTCCACCACGACCCGGCCAACCGCCCCCAGGGCCTGCTGATCGGCTTCGCTGCCCCGTCCGAACACGGCTACCCAGCCGCCCTCGACACCTTGTTCACATCCCTGGGCTTCGGATAGACCAGGCAGCGCTCCCGGTACGTAAGCACCACCGCCGGGTTTGGGAGTGTCATGAATCAGGTGTGATCCACAATCAGGTGTGATGCTCCCTGCGGGAGTTACCTGATGAGCGCCGCGACCCATCATCAGATCGAGATCGTGGACGGCGTGTCCCTTGCCGGGGCCGGTGAGCGCCCCAGTCGCCGGTGCCGCCGGCGCGGTGGTGACGGTGGTTGGCCGGCGTAACGGCGCCGGCGCTTGTCGGTGGTAGCTATCGAGGTGCCCGGTCCCATGATTTCGGCGGCCGGGGCACCTGTTGCTCAGCACTCCTGCGGCTGGCGGACCTCGCCCGTGCCCAGTGTGATCACGGCCCGGGGCCGCATGGGCCCCTCGCCGCGCCGGGACAGCAAGACCACCTCCTCGACCACCGCCGACAGCGCGCCGAGCCGGACAGCGCACTCGGCGGCCAGGCGCTTCGGGTCCTGGGTACGGCCGAGGGACAGATGCGGGGTGAAGCGGCCGACGCGCCTGTGGCAAAGGGGGAACCGCAGCCCCAGCTCCCGGTGGAGATGGGCCCACGGTGCCGGGTCGGCCGCAGCCGGATCGAGCCACAACGTCGCGTAGTGCCGGTGCCGGAAGTACCGCACCCCGGACAGGCGCGCCGTGAACGCCGCGCTCTGCGCCGCCCCGGCGGAGAGGAGTGGCACGGCCTGCGCGAACGCCTCCTCCGGCACGAAGCCGAACAGCAGATTCACGTGCGGCGGCCACCGCCGTACCTGCGGATCGTGCTCCCAGCGGATGTCCTGAATCACCGGCCAGAGCTCCCGCGGCGGCAGCCACGCCACCGCCGTCCGGCCCGTCGGCGCCACCTCGCACGCGTCTACCGGCTCGGCCCCGCCGAAAACGGCATTTTCGTCCACAAGGCCATGGTCCCAAATCGGGCTCGGAAACCGTCCAGAGCCTCTGTGACGAGGCGCGCCGAGGCATGGCCTGTCAATGGGCGCGACGCCGATGGGATCCAAGAGCTCACGATCGTAGCCAACACCTCCCGGTCACCATTGCGGCGTCGGCCGACGCCCTCTACGGGGTCTACGTCGCCTTCTTCCGGGACACCTCGACCTTCGAACGGCATGCCTCGCACAAGGGTTTCCCGCCGGCGCCGTACGTCTGACAGGCTGAAGACCACTGTTGTAGTCGTTTCGCCTGTGAGGGCTTGGCGGGCGATTCTTTCAGGGACACGAGTTCACGGTGTGTTCGGACGTCCCAGCGATGTACTCGGTCCTTTCCGAGGTACCGGAGTGTGTGTCCGGAGCCGCTGAGATGCACATTCACAGGTCGACATCGTTGGGTAGGAGCATGGCGTCCAGCTCGTGAGGGGGGAGCGCTGCGCCGAAGAGTGCTCCGCGGGTCTCGGGGGTGCGGTCGAGGTTCCATGCGGCGAGGCTCAGTCGCATGGCGCCTACGGGATCGGGGGTGCGCAGGCTTAAGGCGACGGTGGCGATACGTCGTGCTTCGGCCTGGGTGTGCTCCGTATCGCTGTGGAGTTTCTGCTCCCACGCGATGGTGCCTGCTACCAACGCCACTGCGCACAGGACGGCCAGAGCCGCCATGGATCGGCGCGAGAGGCGCTTGGCCCGAACCGCTCGGGCGTATGTGGCGTCACGGGCGGCGAGTCCCGTCGTGAGGAATGCGGCTTCCAGCGCGTTGAGTTCGCTATGTCGCCGGCCGGTGAAAGCTTCTTCGGCCCGGGTGAGTCGGATGCCGCGGTAGAGGGCTCCGGGGTCGCGGTCGAGGTCGTTCCAGATGGTGGCGTCGTGGGTGAGTTGGCGATGGAGGCGGAGGCGGTCGCGTCCTTCGTTGATCCAGTTGTGCAGGCGTGGCCAGGCGGTGAGCAGTGCCTCGTGGGCGAGGCGGACGTGTCCGTCGTCGAGGGTGAGCAGGCGGCTGCGAGCCAGACGGTCGATAACGATTCGACGTCGGCCCCGTCAGCACTGTCATTGGTGGCGAACTCGCAGCGCCGTGTGGGGCGGTGGGTGTCTTCCGCGCCATCGCCCGGGGCTGTCAGGCGCAGCAGGATGCGGCGGGCAAGGGTGGCCTGGGCGGGTATGAGCTGGTGGTAGGCGTCTTCGGCGGTGCGGGCGATGGCGCCGTGCAGGCCGCCGGCCGCCTCGTACGCCTGCATGGTCAGCGTCCGGCCGCGCCGCCGACGCCAGGTTTCCCTCAGGGCGTGGGACATCAGCGGTAGCGCGCCGGGCTCGTCTGCGACCTCGTCAAGGATCCGGGAGGTCAGTTCACGTTCCACGTTCAGCCCGCAGGCTCCGGCCGGCCGGACGATGGCCGCCCGTAACTTCTCCGAGTTCATGGGGCCCACCAGGAGCGTGGCGTCGTTGAGTGCTGCGGTCAGGCATTGGTGTGCGGCGCACCGGCCGAAGAAGTCCGCACGCACGGCGAAGACCACCCGCAGCCGGCTGCCCTCCTCCCGGGCGGCCACCAGCCGGTCCAGGAAAGTCCCACGCTCGTCGGGATCAGTGCAGAGGGTGAACAACTCCTCGAACTGGTCCACCAGCAGCCACGTGTCTCCCGGGCCGTCGGCCGGCTTCAACCGTTCGGCATGCCCCATCGGATGCGCGCCAGGGGTCAACACCCGCACCGCGGCCGGCCTCAGGCCCGCGTCCTGGTCGGGGCGGCGCAGCCGGGGTATGAGGCCGGCGCGCAGCAGGGAGGACTTGCCGCTGCCGGACGCCCCCACCACCGCGCAGACATGACGCTGACGGGCCATCTCCTCCAGCCGCTCCGTCATCTCCTCGCGGCCGAAGAACAGTTCCGCATGCCCCGGCTCGAAGCGTGCCAGCCCTCGATACGGCGGCTCGCCGCCCTCCTCGTCCGGGCGCGGTTGCGCCGCGATCTCCTCGTTCACCTGCTCCCAGCGGTGCTGCCACTCCTCCACCTCACCCCCACAGGCACGTACGTAAGCCAGCAGCACCGGCAGGCTCGGCAGACGCTCGCCCGCTGCCGCCTTCGACAGAGCCGGCGCCGAATACTCGACCCGCCGCGCCATCGCGCGGTATGCCGGGCTGCCGGCCTCGTCACGGAGCTTGCGCAACTCATACGCCAAACCCCGCACCGGACCGTCTTGCGGATCGATGGCCTTCTCCGGACGACCCATGCGTCTCACTCCCCCTCTTCGCTCCCGTTTGCTTCGCCACCGTAAAGACCAATTCGTCAGGCCAGAAAACAGCGGGCTGTTCCAGTGCGGATCAAGACGAATTGATTCCCGCAGGTCAGACGGGGTGCGAATCAACTGTGCGGCGAGTGAACTTACTGGCGTCGGCCTGCCTCGCTCGGTGAGCAGGGCAGGCCGACGGATCAGTCAGCCGAAGCAACAGCCATGCCACTGGAGGATTCCGTGCAGTTCCGACGTACTGCCACAGCGGCCGCGACCGCGGCTGTGCTGGGCCTGAGTGTGCTGGCCGGTACGGCACACGCCGACTCCACCATGCCTTCACCGCCGGCGGTGGCGAAGGCGACCTCGTCCGCCGCCGTCACCCACCCGGGCTGGAATGTGAAGAACGCCTGGGACGCCTCCGACGTCAGTGCGCCGCATTCAGGCGACGGTAATGTCTGCGTTTCGGTCACGTCGGGCGGGGGCGCGACGAAATACGGTGAAGTGTGCTTCGTGTCGAACGGCGATAGGTTCTGGGTCAAGGACTCGCGGGCCGACAAGATGAGCGTCTACATGCGCGCCCTGTACCGCGGCAACACGCAAACCGTCTTCGAGTGCAGGGATTCCCTCGGCAGTACCGCGGGCTGGACGGTGTGCGACTTCCCCCGCGAGATGAAGGAGGGCCGGGGTATCAACTTCATCGCCCTGGCCGTGAACGCGGACGGCCCCAAGTACAAGAGCGTGACCGCGGACGCGGAGAGCTGAACGACCAAGCGGAGCGGACCTCTTGGCGGTTTCCCTTGCCACCGGCTCCGCTGGTTGCAAGGGGTGCGACTTCTCCGTTCGATGCCGCCACGACCTCTCAGTAGAGTGCTTTGAGGGCCGGTATCTACCGCTGTACATCTGTCTGCCACCGCACCGTCACCGGCCACGCCGCGGACCCACCTGATCGACGTCCCGCCAGCCACCCCTCGGGTTCAACTGATCGTCGCAACGCCCGAACCTTGGGGATGCGAGGAGTTGCAGAAGCCGGCGCCGGGCCGCCCCTGGCTGACGAGCGACGGAAGTTCCTTGTCCTCGTTGGCCAGGGGGTGAGCATCAGAGAAGCCAGCCGGATCGTCGGCATCAACCACCGGACCGGGCAGGAATGTAGCGGCGACCGCCTGTCTCTTGCGGCAGTACTTTCCAAAGAAACCCAATGGTGCGGCTGCCCTCACCATGCTGGAGTGAGCGGATGAACCATGAAGAAGTACTTGCCCTGTTCGACCGCCAGATGAGGCGCGACGCGCAGGCCGACAGCCCCGGAATCCGTGTCGAGCGTGACGGCAACGTCGTGCGGCAGGTCGGCGCGGAGCACGACTGGAACGGCGTCCTCTGGTCGGACCTTGACCAGACCACGGCGGATGTGGCGATCAGAGCCCAGACGCGATACTTCGCCACGCTTGGCCGCGCGTTCGAATGGAAGGCATACGCCCACGACCGACCCGGTGACCTCGGGAGGCGGCTGAAGTCGGCTGGATTCACGCCCGAGCCGCAGGAGGCAGTAATGGTCGCGCCGGTCCGGGACCTGCCCACCGACGCCAGATTGCCCGAAGGCGTTCACCTGCGTGTGGTGACCGACCCCGCCGGGGTGGATCTCGTGGCGGACGTCCACGAGCAGGCCTTCGGCACCAGCAGCGCCCGCCTGCGGCAGCGGCTGCTCGCCCGGCTCGCCCAGAACTCCGAAGCCGTCAGCATGGTCGTCGCGATGGCCGGCGACCTGCCCGTGTGCGCAGCGCGGATGGAACTGAACCCAGGCACCGACTTCGCCGGCCTTTGGGGCGGCGGCACCGTGGCTGCCTGGCGAGGCCGGGGTATCTACCGTGCTCTGGTCGCCCACCGCGCCCGGACCGCCGCCGACCTCGGCTACCGCTACCTTCAGGTCGACGCCACCGACCAAAGCCGCCCCATCCTGCAACGACTCGGGTTCACCGTCCTGAGCACCACGACTCCATACGTTTACGATCCCCACCGCGAGGCGTAACCCGATGACGCGGCTGCCAGACGCGCCCGGCGAACCTTCCCGACAGCACTGAACTGCTGACGCCCCATCACCAACAGTCACCTGTTGCAACGTTCCGTTGAATCCGCCCCCGGTCGACGGGGCGTTCCTCGTCACATCCGCACGGCGAAGGTCATCCCGCCCCTTGATCAGGTTGAGGGCTGCTTGCCCCGCACCGGCTCGGCCACCACACCTCCAGCAGTCGGAACGTCACCACCCATCCAACCGCTTCACCCGCCAACCCGGTGAACTTATGCGGTCACAGCAGTAGCGCGTACTTGAGGTATGGCTGTGAGGGGCATGGTTGACCACCACTGAAGCGAAGTACCGTGATCGCATGGAACAACGCATCACTCTGGTCACTCTAGGGGTCTCCGATCTCGCTCGCGCCAAGGGTTTCTACGAGGCCCTGGGCTGGCATGGGCAAGAAGTCGAGGAGACCGTCTTCTTCCAGGCCGGCGGCCTGGGGCTCGTCCTATGGGATCGCGACAAACTTGCGAAGGACTGCGGCCTGGAGCCCGGGCCGGCGGTCGGTTTCGGCGGGATCGCCCCGGCACACAACGTCCGGTCGGAGGCGGAGGTTGATGCTCTGCTCGCGGCAGTGGAGCGGGCCGGCGGGACCATCACCAAGCCCGCAGCCATCAACGCCATCGGGTTCTACTCCAGCGCCTTCGTCGATCCGGACGGCCACGCCTGGGAGATCGCGCACAACCCCGGAATCCCGCTCGCCGAGGACGGCTCGATCACCCTTCCCGATTTCGGCAGCCTCTAGGCACTGTCCAGCCTCTGGGCACTGTCTCTCCGATCACGGCCGCAGCCAGATGAGGAGTGCGGCAGTCGTGGACCGGCTCCCGCCCCGGGGGACCTGCTGCCCAGCCCCGGGATCAGCACCGCCGCCACCGCCAGGTGCATCAGAGCGAGGGAGACCCGGGTGCCGCCGTCCATGCCGTCGCCGACGAACGGCAGGAAGGACACGGCCAGTACGGCCCCGGCCACCCCGGTCCAGATGGCGCGGGCGCGCCGCGCCCCGAACCGCTCCAGGGCGGCCAGCAGTCCCCAGCCGGAGAGCGACGCGAGCAGTGCGACGACCGCTACGGGCCCGGCGCCGATGTCGAGCGTCTGCTCGGCGTCGGCGATCCGCAGCCGGTGCCCCAGCAGTGGGTCCGCGACCAGCCACACCAGGACGGGGGCCAGGACGGCCAGGGCCGTAGCCTCCAGGCGCCTTCTCCGCGCGCTCACTTGGCGTCCCCCGAGAGCGCCCCGTGCAGGAAGACCTCCACCAGCTCCTGCGGGGTCAGGTCGGGCTCGTCCTCCGTACGCGGCTGGGTGAAGAGCAGCCCGAAGAAGAGGGCCGCGATCTGCTCCGGCGGTCGGCGCAGGGCGGCCTTGTCGGGCTCCAGCAGCTCCGCGAGGGCCGCGCGGATACGGGCCGTCGACTCGGTGCGGCCCGCGCCGCGCACCGTGCCGGGGTGCTTGCCGCCGCGATGCCCCAGCGAGCCGGCGATCGCGCCCATCCTGGACATGTGCGCCTGCAGCGCCTCGGCCGCCTCCGCGAGCCGGTCGGGCAGCGGCTGGGATACGTCGATCGCGTCGAGCTCGCGGACCGCGTGCTCGGGGGAGAGCGCCTCGGCCATGCAGGCCTGCAGCAGCTCGTCCTTGTCGGCGAAGACCCGGAAGATCGTGCCCTCGCCGATGCCCGCGGCGCGGGCGATCTTCGCGGTCGTCACCGCGGCGCCGTACTCGGCGATCAGCGGGATCGCGGTCTGGATGATCATTTTGCGGCGCTGCTCCGGCGACATGCCGGGGGCGCGGCGGCGGGTGGTCTGGTTCTCCTGAGGTGCTGTCATGACTGCGAGAATACGGAGTGAGGACTCACTCCGTCAATGAGTGAGTCCTCACTCTGCTCACTTTTCCGTACTCGGCTGCTTGTCGATGGCCGCCCGCCAAGATCCACAACTGTGGCTGGAGTACTGGCTTGATCTTTGACCTGTGCCGGCCAAGACGAGCGGCTGATGGTGACTCTTGGAGTCGGCCAGGCCGTTGTAGGGGTTTCCTGCTCTGCCTGGTGTGGATGCGGGGAGCTGCCCGGGGCGGCGTCGGGTTGACGCCTCCCCGGGGTTCTTCCGCGTGGTAGTTCGCGAGCGGCGCGATCGCACCGTCGCGGGAACCTTGCCGGGCGGTCGGCCGTGGGATCCGGCCGGGTTTACGCGGCGGGGCGGTTGGTGCGGCTCGGGCGGTTGCGGAAGCCGAACAGGATGGCTCCCAGGGCGAGCAGGATGACCACGAGGAGGGGGCCGTTTCCGCCGGTGAGGCGGGTGGCGTGGTCCTTGAGGTCGTCCCAGAAGCCCGGTTCCGGTGTCTGGATGGAACCGCCCAGCCAGATCGAGCCGTCGGCCGCGGTCACCCGGCGGTCGGTGGAGGACCGTGCGGACTGGGCGAGTTGCGGGTACCGCTTGCGCATCTGCGTCGCGGAGACGCCGGTCAGCCGGACGTTCGTGAGGTCCGCGCCGCCGTACACGTAGCGGGTGATGCGCCTGAACCGTCCGTCGTTGGTCTCCCGCGTGATGTCGAACTCCTTGTTGCGGTACGAGCGGACGTAGTCGTCGAAGACCTTCTTGGGACGCCAGTGGCCGGTCATCTTGGCCGGGCCCAGGTCCTTGGAGCCGATCAGCGAGTCGAACGAGGTCCGCTGCCCCTGTTGGTGCCGCTCGCGCACCCACTGCGCGATGATCCGCGCCATGAACGCGCGGCGCAGCGGCGCGTACTCCGGGTCGTGGTTGACCGCCTCCACGACCTTGGGCAGGACGAGGGTGCGCTCCAGGTTCTCGTTGTGGGCGTTGGTGGCCGGATCGGCGTTGCACGGCTTGGCGTAGGGGTCGTCGATGTGGTCCGACTGCGTCTTCACGTCGAGCTGCGCCTTGAGGATGTAGAGCGCATCGCCGTCCTGGCGCACCTCGACGTTTCCGGGCACGATCCACATCCGGGAGGAGAAGCAGAGGGAACCGTCCGCGGAGCTCTTGAGTTGCCGCCAGTACTGTTTTCCCGTTTCCGAGTCGGGGTGCAGGATCTTCGCCGACGTGCGCTTCATCTGGAGGTCGGCCTCCAGCATGGCGCGGCCGGCGTTGGTCTCTCCGAGCGCGGAGTCGACGATGCGGTCCGGTTCGGTGGGGTTGAGATTGACCCAGAACTTCTGCGGATCGAGCACCAGCCAGGTCCGCAGGTCGGATCCGAGGTTCTTCACCATCCTCGCCCCGAGTCCGGTGTCCTGTTGGTAGCCCTTGGGCAGGGGCTGCGAGGAATAGGCGTACTGCACTCCGCCTGGGGTGTCGGAGAGGTAGCGCATTTCCAACGTCGAGAAGTCCACGCCTCCGTAGGCGTCGGCACCGGGCGGGGAGGCCAGGAGTCGCTGAAGGGCGCCCGACTGTGTGCCCTCGTCCTTGTCACAGGGGCCGGCGGCGAGGGGCACGGCCATCGCCATGACGGGACGTCCGTGGCCGCGCCCCATCGAGGTGCAGGGGGCCTTCGGGCTTGCCGAGACCGGTAGTGCCGCTGCGGCTTGTTGTTTCTGCGCTTCCTCCTCCCTCCGGAGGATGGAGCCGGCCTTGCTCGTGAGGGCGCCCACCCGGTTCGCCGACTCCGACTTCTCCTGACGGGTGGCGTAGGGCGTTCCGGACACGAAGTTCTTTTCGGGTATGGCGCTGGTGAGCTTCAGGCAGGCCGCACACCGGCCACGGTCCGAGTAACCGGCGATCGCCCTCTTCAGCAACCTGTTGATCGCGGCGTTCCGCAGCCCGAGGTTGGACAGGACGGTGGAGAGGATCTTGTCGTAGATGACGGCTTCGGAATGGTCCTTGCGCGGGTCGTTGACCGCGGCGAACTCCAACAGCGGACCGTTTCCCCGGATCCCGATCCGGTCGAAGAGGGCCTCGTTCCCCTCCCGCCCGAGCAGCTTGCCGTACCCGAGGTAATAGTCCGCGTGAGAGGGACTCTCTCCGAAGTGTCGGGTGATCGAGGCCAGGTGTGTGGCCTGGAAACCGGCCAGGTCGAACCAGATGACGGCGAGATTGCGGTTGCCGTCCGTCATCCGGAGGGTCCGGTGGGCCTGGATCCCGGCCCGGCCGATCGGGTCGTTCACCAGGTCGCGGGCGATGTCCGCGAATTCGCCCCCCACCTCAGGCGTCGGGGAGGGGGCGGCGTTCGGTGTGTCGGACGCCACCGCCGAAGGGGCCGGCTGGCCGGCGAGCAGGATGCCGACGACCAGGAGGGCGGCGCCCCACCGGCCTGCGCGCACGGCGCGGCTAGAGCGGCCGTTGGGCACCGTGCCCACCCGTTTCCTGCTCGGTCCGGCGGGGGGAGCCGGAGACCGGATCCGCCGAGCCGTCGCGCCGGCGGCCCACCGCGATGCCAGTGGCGTCCAGGTAGCTGATCAGGGCCTGGCTCGGGCCGGTGCTCCCGTTCTCCGAGGGCGTGCCGAATCCCCTCTCGGCTTTCCGGTGGGCACACCAGCTCGCCGCGACGAGGGCGCCGGGGACCAGGACGGCGAGGGCGCCGGCGCCGCCGAGCGAGGCGCCCGTCGAGCACGTCTTCGGGTGGCTCAGATCGCGGAGGGTGAACGACGGCTTGTAGCCGATCCCGACCGTGCAGGCCGAGGCTTGCTGTGGGGTCAGGAGCAGCACCGCTCCGGCGAGGGCGGTGGCGCTGACGGCTGTCCGCCAGGCAGTTGTGAGACCGTTCATGGGGTTACCTCCGGGGGCATGCCCTTGAGCCGCGCGATCCGTGCGCGCAACGCGTCGGCGTGAGCTGTGTCTGTGGGGTCGTTCTGCACGTGGTGGCCGGCCAGGTCCAACTGGACGGAGTGCAGGCGGTGCAGCGCGCGGGCCGTGCGCCAGCCGTGCCAGCGCCAGGTGCCCACCACCGCCCAGAGCCGCAGCGCGGGCGAGGTCAGGACCGGCACCTCCGCCTGGGTGATGGCCGGGCCCGCTGCGATCTCCTCCGCGACGGCCGCCCGCAGCGCGGGTGCGCGCGCCCGTAGACCATGGACCAGCAGCGCGACGGCCAGGGCGATCAGGGGCAGTTGGGGGAGCAGCCACAGGAACGGGGAGACCACCAGGACGTCGAGCGCGCTGCCGACCTCGACGTGGTCCCGGACAAGCCCGGACAGCCACCCCGACAGAAGCTCGGAGGCCGTGGCCCCGCCGATCGCCCCCACCACGGCGGCCGTCGCGATGAGCCCGCGCCGCCGTGCCCGGGCTGCGACGCCGAGGCCGGCCCCCAGCAGCGCGCCGTAGGCCACCTGCCCGCCGAGCAGGCCGATCGACTGCCGGATCCAGTACTCGAAGCCGCCGGTCGACCCGAGCATGCCGCCCAGCGAGCCGTAGATCTTCATGTAGAGGCCGCTCTCCACGAAGTTGAAGCCGAGCCCGACGGCGGCACCGAGGACCAGGCCGCTCACGGCATCGGTGACGCGGTGGCGGAACAACAGCAAGAGCAACGTGACGCCGCCCGCGACGGCCAGCGCGTCAACGACGCTGAGGTGCACGATCAGCAGGTCGATGGTGCGGAACTGGTTCTCCGCGAGTCGGCTGATGTCGGTGGGGGAGGACTTTCCCAGGTAGCCGAAGAGGGTGCCGAACGCGAGCCCGCTGTAGGCGCGGCCCAGCCCGAACACGATCAACGCGCCCCAGGCGAACGCGGCCAGCAGTGCGGCCAGCGGGACCCGGGCGAACCGCACCCCGCCGCGCAGCAGGAGCAGGACGAGGGCTGTACTGGGCACACAGGCGAGCATCAGCGGGAAGTACTCGACGACGACCACCAGCGACAACAGGCCGAACGGCAACAGCAGGCACCCCAGCGTCAGCCAGGTCAGCGCCACCGAGCGCCGTTCGGATCGGCGCAGGACGGCCGCCGCGACCTGGATGGCCACCCCCGCCACGATGCCCGCCAGCGTGCACCAGAAGACGGCGCGCGGCATGGACAGCAGCCGGTCGAGCGAGCCCGCGAAGCCGGGCATCTTGCCGAGGCCCGCGGGCAGTTCGTAGAAGATCGACAAGGCCGGTTCGTCGGCCAGCACCCGCGGGCGGGTCATGTTCAACAGCAACTCGACCAGGTACAGGACGATCGCGATCCGAGCGATCATCAACGCCCTGGTGTGCGCCAGTCGGTCGTCCCGCAACGGCAAGGAAGCGAGACCCTTCACGAGCCACCTCCGGTCAGATCGGTCGGCTGGGGAGGCAGGCTCGGCAGGTTCGTGGGCAGGCCGGTGGGCAGGCCCGTGGGAAAGTCCGTGGGGAAGTTCGTGGGAAAGTTCGTGGGAAAGTCCGTGGGCATCGAGCCGGGACCCGACGGTCGGGACGTCGGCATCGGGGGCAGACTCGGCAGGTCCGTGGGGAATCCCGTGGGCAGGCCCGTGGGGAATCCCGTCGGCATCGAGCCGGGAGCCGTCGGGAACGAGGGCATCTTCGGCAGCCGTGGGACGCCCATGGTGGGAGAACTCGTGAGGCCGACGACCAGGGACGCCGTCAGCAGCGCCGCACCGACCAGCCCGCCCGCCAGGACCAGCCGGACCGGCACCCGGCCGGGACCCCGCTCCCCGCCTTCGGTATCGCTCACCGCCGCCTCCGGCGGTGACGCGCCGGACGTGTCCGCCATACCCATTTCCCACGCTCCCCCTGACTGGCCATCACTCATCAAAACCCCACACACTCCACGCGGATCCGGCGGAACGTGCAACCACCGGCGAACACCGCCCCCGACGCTGCGCCGGGCCCGCCGTCGGCCCCAGCTACGCCTTACGGAGCCGGGCGATGGTGCCGTCCGGGTCGCGGAGGATTGCCGCCGGCTGAACTCGCCGTCGACGCCGTCGCGAGGACACCGACCCCGCCGAAGCCCATCGCCGCGAAGACTCCGCTGACGGCCTTCAGGACACTCCTGCGGGTGGGCGGTGCGCGCTCAACCTGGCCTCCTCATCGGGACGTTCCCGCTGTTTCCCGTGCTTCCTCGCGGCACTGCTGCTCAGCGGATCGCACGCCGGTTCCGACGCCGTCCGGTCCACTGTCGTGGGAGGCACTGAAATTTCGATGAAATAGCGATGACACGGGCGGCAGCCCGGGCGGCGCCGGGCCTGTCGCGCGGCCGCCAGAGGGGCTCGTGCGCGTCCCCCGTCCCACGGGCGCTCGCTTCCGACCGCCGCCCCGGCACCTCCCCTTCTCTGTCTTTCGGCAGAGCGGCGGATCGGCCGTGGGGTGCAAGCCCTCGTGGCTCCGGGCATCGATACCGGGTCGGCGTGTCACGCACTACCGGTCGGCGTGTCACGCACCGGTCTGTTCCGTCGTTTCGTCCAGGGTCGTCCGCCCCCGGGCTGCCCGGCACGGCCGTGCGCACGGCGACGGAGGCGGCCGGGCTGCTCCCAGCGGCCCCCAGGGGACCGCCGACAACCGGCAGGCGAAGGCGTCCACCGCGGCGTCACGATCCAGAGCGGGAACCTCGCCACTCTCCCCGTGACGCTCTGGCCTTGCTGACGCAGTCTTGCAGGGCTGCCATCAGACCCATCACGGGGCCGGTGGGGAGGGCGCGGCGACCTCGGAGAGATCGACCGGCTTCTTGTCGACCGCCTTGTTCTCGCTGCGGGCGAGCAGCAGAAGCCCCTCCACCAACTGCTCGCTGCGCGCGTTCGTCGCCAGGAGCGTCTTGCCCAGCTTCGCGAGCTCGGGGGACGCGTCCGGGTCGGCGAGCTGGACCTCCAGCAGAGTGCGGTTGATGGCCAGTGGTGTACGCAGCTCGTGTGAGGCATTGGCGACAAAGCGACGCTGCGATTCGAAGGCCCGGTCCAGGCGGTCGAGCATCTCGTCGAAGGTGTCGGCGAGCTCCTTGAGCTCGTCGTCGGGCCCGTCCAGCTCGATCCGCCGGTGCCGATCGGAACCGGCCACCCTCCGGGCGGCACGCGTGAGGCGCCCCAACGGGGACAGCACCCGGCCGGCCATCGCGTAACCGAAGGCGAGGGCGACCACGGCCAGGCCGAGGAGAGCCAGCAAGGAACGGTTCAGAAGGGTTTGCAGTGCCTTGTCACGCTGCTGCTCGATACAGGTGTTCAGGGCGACGTTGACCTCGTGGAGGGAAGCAGCCGAGGGCAGAGAAGAACAACTGTCACTGCTGACACTGATGCCGCTGCCGGAGACTCCGAGCGGCGGGACGCCATCCTCCAGGGCGGTCGCAGCAAGCATGTAGATGATCGCGAGCAGCGCCACCCCGGCCATCAGGAACATACCGCCGTACAGCAGCGTCAGCCGTATCCGGATCGTGGGGCGTAACCCGTGAGCCTCCCGGTCAGGTGCCTTGGGATCCCACGCCGGTTTCGCAGGCGCAGTCAGCGGTGCGGAAGATTCGGAGGATGCGGCCATCGCCGGTCAGTCTCGGTAACCTGAATTGGGCATAATGGATGATGCCGGGATGATGAGTGAACGCACTGCTGATCCTCTCTCATGCGCCTTACAGCTCAATGGAGTTGATTGCTCTCCATCCTGCTCAGAAGGCCATAAACCGACGGTAAGAAGTCCCGTCGGCGGGTTCGCTCCTGCCTCCACGGGGTGGGCGCTTCAGTGGCTGCCTGTCTCCTTCCCGCCGAGTTGTGCGATGCCCGGCGGGCCGCGATGAACCAGGCGTCCGCGCGATCTTGTCCGCACACCGGCTTCAGCTCGCCGACGCCCGGCTGGGCGAGGCCCCGCTCGTCAAAGGGCTCACCCGGCCGGACAGGTGAGCCCGACGGCCTGTCCGACAGGTCATGTGACTCGGTGGGTTGCTGCCTGAGGTGGGGCCGGGGTGGGGTGAAGGTTCGGGTGCTGCAGGCCATGGCTGCTGACGTCACGACCTGCGGTACAGGTCAGTCCGGGTCCTTCGCCGCAGACTCGGCCTCTGGCAGCGCCGGATAGTCGGTCGGGTAGAGCCCGGCCGCGAAGCCGTACATCACATCGCCTCCGCGCGGCAGTTGTGCGTAGTCGTTGGCAAGCTCCAGGACCCGCGCCCAGAACTCGCGGGCCTGCTCCCGCGGGATCCGCACGTGTCGCACGATCGAGGAGAGTTGATCTGCCTGGTGTGCGGGGGCCGACTCGGCGGCGGCCGTGGCGAGATCGTTGTTGCAGTACGGCGTGGCGCCCTCGCCGGTCGGGCTGACCGTGCCGACGCGGAAGATGCGCGCGGTGCGGCCGTAGTAGCGCTCCTCGATGGCTCGCACCCGGCGGGTTCGCACGACTTTCAGCAACTGGGCATCAACCAGGACGCTCACGTGGTGCGCGACCGTGCTCTTCGGGCGGCCGAGCGCGGAGGCCAGTTCGCTCACCGTCGCGGAGCGTTCGAGGAGCAGCTCAAGGATGGCGTTGCGCAGTGGGTTGGCCAGCGCGCGGAGCTGGGCCGGGGCTGTCACATCTGTGACGTCGGAGAGGTCGTAGTCAGGGAGGCGGGTATTGTTCGACACTCTTCGATTATTCTAGAGTTCCGGATCATTCGCTACCTGCGAGCAAGGGGTTTGGGCATGGCAGAGGTCGTACTGTTCCATCACGCGCAGGGGCTGACGCCCGGAGTCGCCGCTTTCGCCGACGAGCTCCGCGCGGTCGGCCACACCGTCCACACGCCCGACCTTTTCGACGGGCGCACGTTCGACTCCCTCGAAGAGGGCCAGGGCTACGTCGAGCAGGTCGGCTTCGGCGAGATAACCGAGCGGGGCGTCCGCGCGGCCGAACTCCTGCCGCGGGACGCCGTTTACGCCGGCTTCTCACTCGGTGTGCTGCCTGCCCAGAAGCTGGCGCAGACGCGGGCGGGCGCGCGGGGCGCGCTCCTGTTCCACGCCTGCATCCCCGTATCGGAGTTCGGCGCGGCCTGGCCTGACCGGGTGCCGGTGCAGGTGCATGCGAAGGAAGCCGATCCGCTCTTCGCCGAGGACATCGACGCTGCCCGCGCGCTCGTCTCCGGTTGCGCTGAGGCCGAGATGTTCCTGTACCCCGGAGACCAGCACCTGTTCGCGGACAATTCGCTGCCGTCCCATGACCCGGACGCCGCCAAGCTCCTGACCCAGCGGACGATCGAGTTCCTCGCCTCGCGCTAGGTCGTTGGCGGGTCATGCGCAATGCCAGAGGTGCAGGGTTGCGGCGGCCGCGCTGCCGTGAAACACGCTCACCATGGAGCAGAGGAGAACGCATCGGCTCAGCCTGTGACGGCACCGGCCGAGTCCTTCGCCTGCCGCACGGGATCGTCCGAGAGGTCGGATGCGTGATCTGCGGCCCACTGTGCCAGCGTGCGGCCCGGCCTGCCCAGGACTCGTTCGACGTCGGGCCGAACCTCGGGCGGCTCTGCCGCGTACTCGGCCTGATAGCCCAGCAGGTATTCGGCGATGTCCCACGGCATTCCTGCCGTGATGTACGCGGCGCGGGCCTGTCCGTACGTCACCGGCTCGAAGCTCAGCGGCCGGCCCAGGCCCTGGGCGATCGCCGCGGCTTGCTCCCGGTGCGTGAGCTGCTGTGGCCCACTCAGCGAGTACGCGTGCCCGGCGTGGCCATCCGAAAGGAGCGCGGCAGCGGCCACTTCGGCGATGTCCGCCTCGTGGAGGGGGACACCGAGCGCGTCGGGGAAGGCGCTGCGCACCGTGCTCTCCGCGCGGATCGATGGGCCCCACATGTCCAGCTTGTTGCTGGCGAACTCGCCCGGCCGAATGTGCGTCCATTCCAAACCTGAGGCTTCGATGACCTCCTCGACGTCGCGCAGCATTTCGTAGCTGCCCGGCCGCCGCACGGTGACGGCGAGGCCGGAGAGGTCGACGATGCGCCTGGCCCCCGCGCCCGCGGCGAGCTCCACGAAGGCGCGTGCCTGGTGTATCGCATGTTCCGGGTCGAGTGCTCCGGACAGGTAATAGACGCCGTCCACTCCGTCGAGTGCCCTCGCGGCTCCTGTGAGGTCGGTGTGGCTGCCTGCCACCACCTCGACGGCATCGGGAAGGTGAGCTTCTTCCGGGTTCCTGGTCAGGGCCCGCACTCGCTGTCCGGCCCCGAGCAACCGGTCGACCAGGACGCGGCCGGTCTTTCCCGTCGCGCCCGTTACGAGAATGGTCATGGATTCCCCTTCGTCGTTGGTGCGGAATTCGTCGTTGGTGCACGAACTCCTCGGCGGGCGGCTGACGATAGGCCCGGGTGGCTCTTGTGCGCACATCTCATTTGGCGGATCGCCAGGGTGGCCCGTCAGGGGTGCGTACGATCAGGGGAATGGAGGCACTCGCTCAGCGCCTGGTCCCCGACGAGATGTGGGCGGCGGCTCGTCCGCTCTTGCCGGCCCTGCCACCGCGGCCCCAGGGCGGTGGCAGGGCCGCGACCGACGCGCGCAGGGTCATGGTCGCCGTCGTCTACGTGGTCACCAGCGGCTGTGCGTGGCAGCACCTGCCCTCCTCGTTCGGGGTCAGCGTGCCCACGGCCCACCGCTGGTTCACCCGCTGGAGCGGTGCGAATCTGTGGCAGAACCTGAGCGAGGCGACGTCCCACACCCCGGCGCTCGCCGCCTGGACCAGGACGATCCACCAGTGTGCGGCACGCCGCGTCCACCGCTGAGAAACGCACCAAACGAGACATGGCACCACTTCCGGCGCCCGTCACCCGGCGGCAACGATGCCAGGGACAAGGCCGCGGAAATGGAACAGGAAGACCGCCACCTCATCCACCTGACGAAGGCCGGCGCCATTGACTCCGCCTACCGGATCGACGCCGGCCCGTGGGAAAGCAGCCGATGGCTTGCCGTGCGATGGATCGAAGGCGTCCCGCTGTGGCGCGCCTTGGCCCTCGCCCGCGGCCCGGAGGGAAACCGCCCCTCCGTGCCTCCCTGGCTGCTGGGCGTCGCCCGAATCCGGGCCCAACGTCTGGACGCCCTGCACGCTGCCGGATGGGCACACGCGGACGCGCAGCCCACCAACACACTCGTCGATTCAGGCGAAGTGCACCTGATCGACTACGCGCTGGCGTGCGGCCCCGAAGAAGCCGAACGACTGCCATACCAGGGGCGCGCTCACTCCGTATGGGCTCTTCGAGCCGGTCCAGGCGCACCTCGACGTCGTACTCACCAGGTAGCAGCCCACGCTTCCGCCCTTCCGGGATCGAGCAGGTCGTGCACGAGGGGCGGCACGGCTTTAGGTGCCGCCGGCGCCGGCGGCGCGGCCGGACACTGACGGAGGACGCGTACGAGGGCGTGGGCGGGGTCCATGGCGCGATCGCCGCGACGGCCGAGCGGGTCCGTGCGTGTGTGGAACGCGTCAGCGTAGGCAACCGCGATGCCCGCACGCGTCCTTGGGGCCCGCGTGTGCACACCTCCCCAGCGATGCTGGAACTCGCCCATGCCCGGCCGACTCCGCGGGTCGACTACCGGCTGAGCCGCGACGGCAGCCTGCGGTTCCTCCCGGACGCGTCGATGGACGCCGGCATGTGCTGCTTTGTCTTCATCTGTGTGCCCACCCGGGGAAGAACTCGGCTCCATCTGCGCGGCAATCTACCGGGTCTGCGTCCCGGCGGTCGATTAGCGGTGCTGGGCTCGGACCGGGCCTCCATAGGTAATGGCTACTGGCTCGTCTCAGATCCTTGACCAGGTAATTGATCGTCTGTCTGTTGCCCGGCAGGTTGTTTCCAAGTTCTGATCTCGGTGGTGGTCGTGGGATGTCGTCCGGGAGTGTGTTCGTCCGGCCGGTAGCACGGAGGCCCGGCGCGGAGCGCCTCGGTGGTGTCTGCCGCGTACTGACGCCGGCAGGCGGCAGTATAGGTACGCATGGACCGTTACCACCGCTGGGTAAGGCGCACGACGCCGTGGCTGACCGGTTTGGCGCTGGTGTCTCTGGTCAATTTCGTGCTGACCTCCGCGCTGGGTCAGGCGCTGGCCTTCACCGACCCGGTGGACTACACAGCCTGGGCAGTGTTCGCCGTCGACTACGGGGTGCGGCTGTACCTGGTCCAGGACCGGTGGCGGTTCGTGCGTACCCACCCTCTGGACCTGATCGCCGTGGCGGTTCCCGCGGTCAGGTCACTGCGGGTGCTGGCTGTCTTCAGCCGGGTCGCCGTCGTCGCGCAACGCAGCCGGTCCGAGAGGCTATTGATCTCCACAGTGTTGGTGGTGTTGACGGTGGTCCTGATCGGAGCTGGCGCCGTTCTCGGTCCGGAGCGGGACGCCTCGGGCGCGAACATCCACTCCTATGCGGACGCCGTGTGGTGGGCGATGAACACGGTGACGACGGTTGCCTATGGCGACCGGTTCCCGGTCACCCCGGAGGGGCGGATCGTCGGCGGGGCCCTGATGGTGATCGGAATCGGCACGATGGGGACAGTCACCGCAGCCTTGGCCTACCGTTTCGTCACCAACCCGGAACCTGACGACATGCCAGTCCCGGACCCACGCCTGGACAGGATCGAGGCCCAGCTAAACGAGCTCACCGAGCTGCTGCGAGAGCGCTGAAAGGAGCTGGGAGAGAGCCGTTCGCAGCACAGGCCCGACCTGGCAGGTTGACCTCAACTCTGCCTAGCTTGCTCTTTAACCTTTGCGGCGGGGTCGTGGGATGGACACCGGCCGGCTGCGGTCTCTGCTGGCCGGCCTGCCGCTGCCACGGTTCCCGGACAGGCGGCTGGTGCCGGCGGTGGACGTCTCGCCATGACTGTGGTCGGACGCGCCGTGCTCGCCGGACCGGCTGTTCTGCCATGTCTACGGTCGGGCGAAGACAGCCTCGCAGTTCATCCCGGGTCGATCGTTCGTCGCGGTGCTGGAGATGGGCGCCACGCCTGCACGCAGATCCTGGACGGCGTCCGTCTCGGGCCGGCCGACGACGCCACCGCTACCACTGCCGCCCAGCTCCGCGGCGTCGTCGAACGGCTCATCACGGCGGGTCAGTGGCCGACTGGGGTCCCAGACATCGTCACCGTCACGGATGCCGGATATGGCGTCACTCGCCTGGCCTGGGTCCTCCAGGACCTCCCCGTTCGTCCTGCCCAACGCCTATCGGCGGTCCTCACGCGTATTGGCGGCTCAGGCGCGGCGCCGTTCTACGGCCTCGTGCCGCTGGAGCGGTGCTCCCTGCTGGTCATGAATCCGCGCGGAGAACCAGGGACACCCCGCGGCTTCGACGACGCAGGGCCCGGGGCCCACGAACGCGACCTGTTCCTCCACATCATCGAAACGGGTTGCACCGATGTATGTGTTCTCGCGGTGACCGGTCCCCTCAGCGGCCGTGTCCTCATTGGCAACAGCGACGGGTATTGGGGCCCCAACGTCTCCTCCGCCACCGACTTCCTCGACTGCTACGAACGCTGGCTGAAACACATGAGCGCCGGATGCGACAACCGGGCCTTGGAACTCACCTCGCTTCAACCTCGTGCCCATCCCAACCGTTATCGCATGGCGCCGAAGATCTGACTTTCCGTAACTACTCCACGGAATGTGAGCCCGACCGCAACTCGTGAACAATCCGATCCCGCGCCGGTGCCATGGTGACTCCCGAACGGTTGTCGAAGTGCTGTCCAATCTCTCGTTGACAAAGCCATGCGGCCGAGCAGCGGCTGTTGCTTCCGCCCTGAACAAGGGCTCAAACAGCAGTTGTACTGCCGGGAAGGTGGGGGAGGGGCCTCTGGTCGGGTGTCCTGGCTCGGCCCCGCGACTTCCGAGCGGGCGCGAGTCAGGCCCGATCGCGTTTGGACAGGGGCCTTACTCACGCCGGCGGGGCGACGCTTGGGCGCCGCTGCGTGCCGTGGCTGCGAGAAGCGCGGTCGTAGCGCTCACGGCGAGGGCCGGAGGGCGGCTGGGCGGCGGTGTCGAGCGAGGCGGGCGCAGGCGAGGCACTTCATGCGGTGCTCCTGGTGCGAACGTCTGGGGTGATGAACCAGCCGGCAGTGGTCATCTCGCGGGCCAGGTACTCGGTCTCGTCGTGTGGGGTGGCCAGGTCGAGCGGGGTGAGCACGGCGTAGATCTGCAGGGCCATTCGTATTGTGGCGGCCGGACGGGAGGGCGCCGGCCTGACCGATGGTGTAGCCGCTGATCACCAGGTATTCGGCCCGAGCCGCAGTGGGGGTGGACCGGGCGTCGGGACGCTCGTCCGTGGGCAGGGGCGGTCGGTTATGTCCGAAAGTGGGCCATTGAGGATCGAATGGGCATGTGCAGGCGTGGAGCCCGCGCCCATGGCGAAGGATCAGAGGGCGGGCCTGCATCACGGCAGCCCGTCCATGGGATGGCAGCAGTGAGGTGGATCGGTGGCGATTGCTCAGACACAACGGCAGATCGGGCAGTTAGACGGTTTGTTGGACGAGATGCGGCGTCAGGTAGCGCGCGGCGCCGATCCGGACGTCCGAAGGATCCTCGACTGGTTGCACCAGCAGACCAGTGCCCATGTCGCGTTGATCGCGAGCGACGCGCGCGCGGTGGAGGCGACCAGCCCGGGCTTCCCGCGGGCGATGCTGCGGCCATTGACGGAACTGCTCGGGCGCTTGTCCGGTGGGCAGCTCGCCGCGGCCGTAACCCAGGCCGGAGGGCTGCACGTCCGCTGTGAAGCACTCGGGCCACATGGGCCACGCCCGGTGCTGGTGGTGGCCAGTCCTTCGGAACCGACCCCGGAGACAGCCGCTCTCGCCTCCCACACCAGCAGCGTCCTCACCTTGCTGCACCGGGCCGGGGACAGTGACCGTACCTGGCGTGCCTACCAGCACAAGGCACGTCAGGTACGGCTCGCCGTGCTGCACGCGCTGCTGGCGGGAGGACCGATCCTGGCACGCCGGATGACCAGCGGTGCCGTTCCCCCGCTGCTGGAGGCCGACCGACTGCGCGTTCATCTGCTGTTCTGCCCGTCGGCCGACCGTGACCGCATCTCCCGGGCCCACGAAGACCCTTCCGGTTACCACGGCCCGGACCTGATGGTGCATTGCCCGGTCTTCAAAGAGCATCTGATCTGTCTCGTCGTGGAGGACGATGAGGAAGGCAACTCGGGTGGTCGGCCGCCCGGACTGGGTGAGGTCCTGCTACGTCTGGTGCGCGACAACCCTCCTTATGCGCTGGGCATCAGCGGCGCGCATCCCCTCGGGGCAACGGCCGAGGCATATGGCCAGGCTGCCCACGCCTTGGCCGCGGCCCGCACCACTCCCGGCCGCGTGGCCTTCTACCACGGCCAGACTCCCTTGGTGAGCGTTCTTCGCCAACAGCCCGCCACCCGTTGGTCCCGCGAGCTTCTGCGACCGCTCGACTCGGTCCCGAAGACCAGCGCCGACATCACCGGCCTGTCCATGATCATGCCCCGATCCGGCGTGGCCCGCCTGCTCGGCCTGAGCCGCAACACCGTCACCGCGCATATCAAACATACGGAACAGGCCCTCAACCAGAACCTCACCGACGTCCGCTGTCGTGCCACCGTCCACCTGGCCCTTGCTCTCAGCAGCTCCTGCGCCGCCCCTGCAACCGACGACCGCGACCAGCCCCCCACGCTGGACGACTTACTCAGCGTCGAACCCGCCGCCGCCTGGGCCCGGGCGCTTCTACGCCCCCTGCAAGCTCGGCATCTGCGCACCCTCCGGGCGTGGATCGACACCAATTCCGACGCCCAGCAGGCCGCCCGCCGCCTGGGCATCAACCGCAACACAGCCCGCTCTCACCTGCGCACCGCTGAGGCCGCCCTCGGCCTCGACCTGCTCACCCACGGCAGCGGCGTGCACGATGTCGTGCACGCGCTCCGCATCGCCGATATCCACGGCTTCTGAGCAGCGTGCACAACCGGCTCCGGAATTTGCGCACCGTGCACATTGGCCGATCCACGCGCCACCTCCTACGGTTTTGACATGTTCTTCCGGCAGGAGAAATACGACCGGGAGAACGACCGAAACACCTGTAGCTCGACGCCCTGCCCTGAAACAGCGGCATGGGCAGACCAACACGAAAAGCGGGGAAAACATGAACAAGACAGCACGCGGACTGTCCGTCGCGGCTACCGCCACCACGGCGCTTCTCCTCGGAGTCTCCAGCGCCGGTGCCACCGCCCAGTACGGAGATTTCGTCCAGTGGCATCGGAGCTGCGGCACCGATTACGCCGGTTCCGTCTCCAAGACCAAGGCCGTCACCGGCAAGGCCAACAACGGCCACTGCGCGGGCCATGCCTGGGTCAAGGTGAAGTACAGGAACGGAAACTGGAGCGGCTGGAAGCACGGAAAGCACCAGGCCGTCATCAAGAGCTCCGGCGGCAACATCGTCAAGGCCGCCCACAAGGGCTGCGCCGACTGCAAGAAGCACTACACCAAGCCGTAAGGCTTCTCCGCGAGGCCCCGGGTGCAGATATCAGGCACAGGCACCAGGAGTCTCCCCTGCTCACGGGATCAGGAAGGCGCCGTGTGCCGTCGGCGATGCTGGCCGCGTACGCGAGTGAGGGCTCCTGGTCGAGTGTGGCCAGGAACCGCGGTCATCGCGAGCAGGTTGTCCGGCTGGTCGTCGACGAGGACCGCCGTCGGCGCCGAGGGAGCCGGCGGCTACCCACAGCGCCCAGTCTGTTCACACGTCACCGCGGGCGGGTGACCCGAGCGGTGCCCGCTGCGCGGTACGCGTAGGTCCAGGTCCCAGAACCGTTCATGTGGCGAAGCCGGAACTGGCCGGCAGCAACGGCCAGTTCCCGCCAACTCGGTCAGACTCATACCCGAACCGGCGCAGCAGCGGCCTGAGTCAGCGGCGCAGAGCCAGCACCGTGCCTCGCGTGACGGCTTCCTTGAAGCGGGCCGAGGCGCGGCCGGTGAGGATGCCACTGCGCGGTCTGTCGTCGGCCTGGGTGAACTGGGTGAGGCCGTCGTGTCGGCCCAGGCTGATGTTCTGCCAGACGTAGCGCAGGCGCAGCGGCTTCGGGTCGCGGCCGGTGAGCGCTGCGGCGACGCTGCCCGCGGCGTACGAGCCCATCGGCAGCGCTGTCTGGCATGACATGCGGGACGCGGAACCGTCGGGGCCGTGTGTCGCCGCCGCGTCGCCGACCGCGAAGACCTCCGGGTGAGAGGTCGAGCGCAGCGTCGGGTCGACCGTGATCAGGCCGCGGGCGTCGACCGCGATTCCGGCCTCGCACGCCAGGTCGGGTACGCGGAATCCGGCCGCCCAGACCACCGCGTCGGCGGGGATCTCCCCTCCGTCGGCCAGGATCAGGCCGTGTGCGGCGACTTCAGAGACGCGGGCGTGCTCCCGCAGTGCGACGCCATGCCGGTCCAGGGCGGCGCGGAGGTAGCGCCGCCCGCGCTCCGAGAGCCCGACGCCGAGCTCGCCTGCCGTGACCAGTCGCACCTTGAGCCGCGGGTAGGTCTCGGCCAGCTCCGTGGCCGCCTCGATACCGGTGAGACCTGCCCCGGCCACGGCCAGCACTCCCTGGGCGTCCGCCATACGCTCGTGCAGGCGGACCGCGTCCTCGTGGGTGGCCACTGCCCATGCGTGCGCTGCGGCGCCGGGAACAGTGGCGGTGTCGGCCGTGCTGCCCAGCGCGTAGACGAGGGTGTCGTATCCGATGGTGAACGGAGCGGAGTCGACCCGGACCGTACGGGCGGCGAGGTCGACGGCGTTCACCCGGGCGACGACGAGCTCGATGCCCGTGCCGGCGAGAAGCTTGCTCAGGGGCAGGTCCTTCAGCGGCTGGCCGGCGGCGAGCTGGTGCAGCCGTACTCGCTCGACGAAACGGCAGCCGGCGTTGACCAGCGTGATGCGGACGTTGCTGCGGCGCAGCTTGCGGGCCGCGCCCTTTGCGGCGGCCAGTCCGGCGTACCCGGCTCCCAGAACCACGATGTGATGTGTCATGCCTCCTGAACCGGCGGGCGGGCCGGTCCGTGACAGCTCGGGGTGTGAAGCGGATCACGCGAGTTGGGCAGTGGCGAAGGCGAGTTTGCCGGGATTGAGGACCGTACGGACCCTGATGACCCGGTCCTCGTAGATCTCCGGGACGACGATGGCGAGCAGCGTCTGACCGGCGAGGATGACGGCCGCCGGGTCGCCGTTCGCCTCGGCGAACTCGACCGTCACCTGTGCTGCCTCGGGCCGGGAACCCAGGCCCAGCAGATAGCGGAGCACTCTCTCGCGTCCGGAAATCGGTCGGCGCGCCGCGGTCACCTGGCCGCCCCCGTCGGCCCAGGCGACCACGTCGTCGGCGAGCAGTTGCTCAAGACCAGCCACATCGCCTTCGACAGTGGCGGCGAAGAAGCGCTCGACGATCTTCTTGCGCTGTTCGTCGTCGACATCGAAGTGCCGTCGTGGACGGCCGATTTGCTCGCGGCCCCGGCGGTACAACTGCCGCGAGTGGGCCTCGTCGATGCCGACGGCTTCGGCGATTTCCCGGTGGCTGTGCCCGAACGCCTCGCGCAGTACGAACACCGCGCGTTCGGCCGGAGTGAGCCGCTCCATCAGGGTGAGCAGCGCGAACGACACGGACTCGCGCTGCTCGGCGGTCTCCAGCGGGCCGAGCCGATGGGAGGCGGTGTGGGTGAAGACCGGCTCCGGGAGCCACGGCCCGACGTACAGCTCCCGTTGTGCGCGGGCGGAGCTGAGCTGGTTGATGCAGAGGTTCGTCATGACCCTGGTGAGCCAGGCGGCCGGGGTACGGACGGCGGAACGGTCGGCCGTGCTCCAGCGCAGATACGTCTCCTGCACGACGTCCTCGGCATCACTCGCCGAACCGAGCATCCGGTACGCAAGCGAGAAGAGCCGAGAGCGGTGCGATTCGAACTCCGCGGTAGCTTCCTTGGTCACGTTCGCAGCATGCCAGGCGGGTCAGCGGGACTGCGCGGCGAGGGTGGGTTGGACGATGCTCATCGCCACCGGGTTCATGCCCTCGCCCTTCGCCAGCACGGCGGGGACGCATGTCACCCCCCGGCGGCGCGAACCAAGGGTTGCCGACGACCGCCTTGACGCGCCTCGGTTTCCAGGAGGAGTCGCTCCTCGTCCGCGTGGCGGAGCGCGATGGTTCTGCGGCAGGAAGCGGGTGGCGTTGACGCTGGACAGCATGGAGTCCATGACCGTTTCCTACGTCGCCGCGATACGGCGCCAACTGCTCAGGCCCGGCCGGCCGTCATCCGCGGGGCCCTTCGTCCAGTTGGCCGTGGGCCTGGTGACAGCCGAGATGCTGATTTATGCCGGGCAGAAGGTGTACATGGCGGCGCGAGGTGAGGTGGGCATGCCTGGACACCCCGCGCCTGACTTTGTGCAAGCGCAGTTCGAGCACGCCGCGCTCGCCCAAGCGGGCAACGCTTCGCTCGGTGTGATCGCGGCGCTGGTGGCACTGGCGACCGTCACGCGCTGGGGATCCCGCATCCCGCGATGGACGTTGCTCTGTGCGCTGACACTCGCCCTGGTGGCGCAGGCGCTGGGGGCGACGATCACCATCCGGCGCGCGGACCTCGACCTGGCGCACCTTGGCTGGAGCGCCGGATTCGAGGTGCTGTCGGGAGGCGTCCAGATCGCGGCGTGGCTCGTGGTGGCGCTGTCGTACTACGTGCGCACGCGTCGACCGCGCGTTCACCTGACGACGGGAGCGCTCCGGTGACAGTCACGCCTCGCGTGCGGGCGGCAGCGGCATACGTGGCCTTCGCCTGCGCACTTGCCTACGGTGCGATGAAGCTTGACTGGGCAATGGGCGGCGAATTCCTGATGCGGCAGACTCCGCTGCCCCGTGCCGCTCGGGACGAGTTGCTGGCTCACACCACGGGCGCGGTCATTCAGCACTGGGGGTCCGTGGCGCTGGCCCTGGTGGGCATGGCCGCCGCGCTCCATCTGTCGGGCTGCTTCCGGCCGCACGGGAGGGTCCGCCGCTGGGCGCTGCTCGTCGGCCCCTGGATGGGTTGTGCGTTCATGGTGGCGCGCGCGGTCGGGGTCCTTGGCTACGGGTTCGTCAACGACCTGCGGCTGCTCGCGGGCTTGGATGCCGTCCCTCCCGCCTACGCCGATCTCGCGCATTTTCAGGCCGGTTGGGACCTGCTGCTGTGGTCGCCGTACTGGCTGCTCTTCGGTACGTGCTGGGCTGTCGCGGCCTGGCACTACCGGCGCCAGGCGCGGACGTACGGACTCGCTCACAGCGACGGGCTCGCCCAGTCCCGCAGGGCTCAAGAGTGCGGGGGAGCGAGCGGTGGTCGAGGCCCGAGCACTCCGAGAGCATGATCCGCCCGCCTTGCCCTCCTCATCAACGTAAGTGGTGTCAAACCCACATGCCCTCGGAAGCTGCCGGGACTACCTGCCATGTGAGGACCAGGTGGGCATCTGGCAGGCCAGGACACAGTGCACGAGCACGCAGATGGACCACCCGCTCGTGAAGACGGCGTCTCAGGCGTCCAGGAGTCGCCACGCGGTGAGCGCGATCCTGGCCCGTGTCAGCCCCGTGGGTTCGGTGAGTTCGATGTCCAGGGTCTTCGCGATCTGTTCGAGGCGGCGGGCGATGCTGCTGTGGTGCAGGTGGAGCACGTCGGCGGCCCGGCGCAGCGACCCGGTGGTGCAGTAGGTGTCCAGCGTCTCCAGATCCTCCGAGCTGCCGGCGATGCGGGCGATGGCGGCCACGTCGGCGTTCTCCCGCGCGGTCTCCGGGGGCACCTCGGCCAGGAGCGCCAGCGCGCCCAGGTCGGCGTGGCGGATGACGGGTTCGCGCGGGGTCGTGAAGCGGAGGGCGGTGCGCGCCTGCCGCCAGGACCGGTCGGGGCTGTCGGCGGCGCCGATGCCCGCGCGCACGTCTGCCGGGAACCGGGCCGGGTCCACGAAGGTGGCCAGGATGACGCCGACGTCGGCGAGCGGCGCCGCCTTCACGGCACGGGCCGGGCAGATCAGGCCGCCGATCCGGTCGAGCGGCATCTGCGAACGCACGGCGACGACGTGGAGGGGCAGTTCGGCAGCGAAACCCAGGAGCCGAAGGGCCCGGGCTCGGGCCGCGTCGTCGCCGTCCGAGCTGATCGCCAGTTCGACGAGGGCGGGGTCGGCCATGGTGGTGCGGGCCGGGCCGTACCGCTCGGCGACGGCCGCCGCGGCGATGGCGAGCCTGTCGAGGAGCACTTCGTCGAGCGGGTTGGGCCGGCCGGGGCGTTCCAGCCACACCCTGCCGATCTCCTCCTCGTCGAGCGTGATCGGCGCCGTGGTGGACGCGGGCGCCGGCGGGGCGGACGCGGGCCTGCCGTCGGGCGAGACGCGGGTCGCCCGCCCCGCGCCGTGGAGCCGTATGCCGGCCACGCACTCGGCCAGTCCCGCCGAGGCCCGGGCGAGCGCCGGGAGATCCACCCGTCGGCGCATCAGGGTGTCGTAGAACGCGACGATGCGCATCGCCCCGTCGACATACGGATCCAGTCCCGACAGCCGAACCGCCAGTGCCTCCATGGCAGAAGGATAGAAGGACGGGGGTGCGCCGACCGGTGCGCGATCGGGGCGGGATGCGCGACGGATGGCGGGTGACCCCCCAGGTGACGACCGTGAGGATGGTCGCCATGGACCCCGAACTCGAAGCATTCATCCCGTTTCTCCCGCGACTCGACATGAACGAACCAGTCGCCGCACGCAAGGACTTCGCCGAGCGTGCGGCTGCGGCGCCGGCACCGGACACCTCGGACATGGAGGTCGAGAACCGCACGGTGTCCGCCGATCCGGACGTGGCGGTCCGGGTCTACCGCCCGCACCGGGCACAGGGCGCCGTCGTCTGGCTGCACGGCGGCGGCGGAGTCTTCGGTGACCTGGACACCGAGCATCCGTGGGCCGCCCGGGTCGCGTCCCTTTCCGGGGCGGTGGTGGTCTCGGTGGGCTACCGCCTGGCGCCCGAGAACCCGTTCCCGGCCGCCTTCGACGACGCCTACGCCGCACTGGCCTGGACGGTCGAGCACGCCGGCGAACTCGGTATCGACCCGGCGCGGATCGCGGTCGGTGGTCACAGCGTGGGCGCGAACCTCGCGGCCGCGGTGACGTTGCGGGCGCGTGACGAGCAGGGACCGGCGATCCGCTTCCAACTGCTCAACCAGCCGGGGCTCGACGACCGGCAGGAGACGTGGTCGGCGCGGAACTTCACCGACACGCCCTGGTTCGACCGCGACAAGCTCTCCGCAGCGTGGCGGCACTACCTGGGCTCCCGGCCCGCCACACCGTACGCCGCCCCCGCCCGGGCCGCCGATCTGTCAGGGCTGCCACCGGCCTACATCGCCACCGCGGAGTTCTGTCCGAACCGCGACGAGGGCATCTCCTACGCGCTGCGCCTGATGCAGGCGGGCGTGTCGGTCGAGCTCCACCAGTGGCCCGGCACCTTCCACGGATCGCAGGCGCTTCTGTCCGCCGAGGTGTCGCAGCGCCAGAACGCCGAACTCGGCGCCGCTCTGCGCCGCGCCCTGGCCCCTTGAGCCGTGCACGTCGAAAGGCACGGGGAGCGTCCCCGCCGCCTGCACTCATTGATCACGAAAGGACGACTGTCTTGAAGATCCGACTGGCGATGTGGGGAAGTATGGCCGCGCTGAGCGTCTGCGCGGGCACGGTGGCGGCAGCTCCCGCGCCCGGCGAGACGAATACCGTGACGGCCGGCAGCGCGAGCCCGTCGTCCCCCTTCCGCCCCTCCGAGCTGAAGTCCGCCCTGGACGGTGTCCACCGCGCGGGTGTACCGGGGGTATACGCCGAGGTGCGCGACGGCGGCCGGACATGGCGGGGCGCTTCCGGGGTCGCAGATGTCACCACCGGCCGTCCCGTCACGCCCGACATGCGGCAGCGCGTCGGCAGCATCACCAAGACCTTCACGGCCGCCGCGGTCATGCAGCAGGTCGAGCAGGGCCGGATCCGGCTCGATGCGCCGATCGGCGACTACCTGCCGCATCTGGTGCCGGGAGAGCGGGGCCGGAAGATCACGGTGCGGATGCTGCTCAACAACACGAGCGGCATCCCCGATTACATCCGATACGCCTTCCCGTCCCTCCAGACCGGCTCGCCCGAGAGCCTGGACGACAACCGGTTCACGCAGTTCCGCCCGGCCGAGCTGATCGAGTTGGGCCTGAACGCGCCCCCCACCGGCGAGCCCGGAGGCCCCACCGGCGTGTACTCCAACACCAATTACCTCCTCCTCGGCCAGCTCCTGGAGCACGTGACCGGTACCCCGGCCGAGGAGTACATCACCCGGAACGTCATCCAGCGGGCCGGCCTGCGACACACAGTGTTCCCGACCGGGACGCGGATCCAGGGGCCGCACTCACGGATGTACGAGGCCCTGTGGGGGCTGCTCGACCCGCCCCGCGACTACAGCGTCTACAACATGTCCTGGACGGGGACGGGGGCCGCCCTGGTGTCGACCACGGATGATCTCAACCGTTTCTACCGCCAACTGCTCGACGGCGAGATCGTGAACCGGTCGTCGCTGGAGCAGATGCAGCGCACGGTCCCGGTCATCGCCCTGGACGGATCGACGATCCAGTACGGCCTCGGGCTGCACAAGGTCGACATCCCGGATTGCGGTACCTTCTGGGGCCACGACGGCACGGTCTGGGGGGCCGGAACGATCTCCCTGACCCGAGCCGACGGCAAGCGTCAGATGTCGGTCGCGGTCAACCTCCAGAGGTGGAACGCGCCGGACTCCTCGGGCAAGCCGCAGCACCACCCCATCGACGACGCGCTGAAGACGCTGTACGGGCAGGCGATGTGCGGCGACGGTCAGGCCGCGCGGCAGTAACCGTCCGGGGCGAGTTCGAGGCGGCGGCCGCGGAAGGTCTCGCGCAGCTTCGAGGCGGCGGCCGCGGAAGGTCTCTCGCAGCCGCGGGTCGTGGGTGACCAGCACCAGGGTGCCGCCGAAGTGGGCCAGGGCCGCCTCCGGTTCCTCCACCACGGCCGACCGCACCCCGCACCCCGCACACCGCACCTCGAGAGGCAACCATGTCGCTCTCCCGCGCGCGGGCCGCCACCGTGCTCGCACTGCTGCTGGCTGCCACCGCCTGCACGGCCGCGCCCAAGGAGCCCACGGCCGCCCGGCACTCCACCGCACCGCTGCCGTTCAGTCGCCAGGCCAGGCAGTTGGAGCTCCCACTGGACGCCTATGCATCGAACGACGCCGACGTCCACGCGATAGAAGACGCCCAGGACATTCTCATGCGCCGGTGCATGAACCGCTTGGGGAAGGAGTGGAAGGTGCTGCCCCGGGTGAGCGCCCAGGAGATCGAGCCGGAGAACCTCCGCCGGTACGGAGCCATCGAGGCGGAAGCCGCCCGCCGTTACGGCTACCACCTGCGACCGGATCCGGAGTCGATGGTGCGGCGCAACCGTGCCTGGGACGAGCGCGACAAGCTCCCCGCCGACGTACTACGCGCAGCCTACGGACGCACCGGCCAGGGCGGCTGCGCCAAGACCTCCCGGCGCCGGCTCGTCGGTAACCTCGCGCAGCTCAGACATCACACCTTCAACCGGCTGACCATCGCCGCGCTGGAAGCCTCCCGGCGCGCTCCCGAAGTACGCGATGCCTTGCGCAAGTGGAGCGCATGCATGGCGAAGGCAGGCTTCCGGTACCGGGATCCAACGGCCGCCGGCGGCAACCCACGCTGGAAAACGACCAATCCCACACCGGCCGAACGCGACACCGCCCAAGCCGATGTGGCCTGCAAACAAGAGACGAAACTGGTAACGGTGTGGGCATCGGCCGAGACCCGCGTCCAACGCCGTCTGATCCGGCAGAACGCCGACCAACTGCACGAGGCGAAGGCCCGCAAGGACCGTTGGCTGGCAGCGGCCCGCCGCGTCCTGAACCGTGAGGGCCGCACGCACTGACCGACCAGCATCACGTATCCGGCCAATAGCCACCCGAACCCATAGCCACCCGGAGGAGTTCATCATGCGTATCGGTCACACAGCCGCTGTGGGGACCGCCGCTGCCGCCTCACGCTCGGCGCCGCGCTGCCGGCTGCCGCCGACGGTCACGCGGACCTTGCCGGGGCCAAGCCGTCCGGGTCTTCGAGAACCCCCAGTTCAAGGGCAAGCACACGGCCTTCACCCACGGCGTGCCGAACCTGGCGGCCCGCGGCTGTGACCACATCGGCTCCGCCAAGAACGTGGGCAACCGCATGGTCACCTTCTACCAGCACGCCAACTACAGGGGCGCCCGCTTCTCCCTGGCGCCGGGCGAGAACGAGCCCCACTTCGGCCACCACGGCGGCATGCGCGACGGCGCCGGCTCCCTGCCATTCCGCTGACAGCGAGCGGCCAGGCGGCCTTGGCGGGCCCAGCGCCCACCAAGGCCGGCCAACATCCCAGTCAGAAATCCTCATTTCCGCTGGTCAGTAGCGCTTTCTGGTTTCTTGGCCACCAGTCGGAAAGCCCGCCTCGTGAAAGCGCGAGGCTAAGGAGGCCCTGCCGCTCCAGGGAAGTTTCGCGGGCACCTGAGCCGCGAGACGGGACGTGGGTACAGGAGCGTGCGGCCGTGGCCGCCAACCTGCACGAGTTCGTCAGGCGTCGGCGAGGAGGGGGTCGTACGGGGTGCTCGTACGGCGGCCCGACATGAAGGAGAGAAAGTCGCCTACGAAGGCGCTCCGACCGTAGGTACCGTCGGTGGTGGTCAGGTCGCGGTGGAAGGCGGTGCGGAAGAGGGTCCGGTACTCGTCCGCGTCGATGGTCCCGCTGCTGTCCTTGTCGGTGGCGTCGAAGAGCACCTCGGCGACGCGGATGAGTGCGGGTCCGGCGAGGGAGGGGACGGCGGCGGCGTATTCGTCGGCGCTGACACGGCCGTCGCCGTCCGTGTCGAGGGCGGCCTGGAGCTCGCGCCACCAGGCGGCGAAGGCGTCGTAGAGCCGGGTCTCCTCGGGTTCGTCCAGGTCGAGGCGAGTGGAGAGTTCGCGGGCCATGGCGGCGAGGTCGGGCCAGTCGAGGTGGCCGTCGCCGGTCTGGTCCAGTACTCGACGGAAGAACTCCTCCGCCGAGCGCCGGCCCTCTCCCGTGGCCGCCGAAGGTGCCGGGTCCGGGCCGGGGTCGGCGTCGCCGCCCAGCGGTGTGAGGAGGCGGAGCAGGGCCGATGCCCGCTTCATGCGGGCGCGCAGGGCGGCCACGGTCCGGGCGCGGGGGTCGTCGCTGCCGGGCGAGAGCGAAAGGACTTCGATGATGCTTTCGGCGTTGATCCAGCCGTCGGGCAGGAAGCGGGCGAGTCCGGCGGCGAGGTAGGCGCCCTGCATGAGGGTCGGGGCGCCGGGCATCTCCGGCAGGCCGGCCCGGCGCCGGTACGGCTCGGGAAGCGAGGCGACGGTGATCGCGCCGAGGAGCGGACCGGCGACGGCGCGGCCGGCCGCCCACAGCGTCGGTGCCCCGTCGAGCAGTGCCGGGGCGGGCAGGTGGTCGAAGAGCCGGTAGAGGATGACGCGGGCCGCCTCGGTGTTCTCCAGCTCGTTTTCGACGACCCGGTCGAAGTACTGCCAGAAGTCGTTCAGGTCCTCGGGGAGTTCTGCGGCGTCCCCGTCGAGCGCGGCGAGGAACGTGCGGTACTCGGCGTACATCCGCTCCATCGTGTCCTGGTCGAGTGGTTGGCCGCTGAGCCGGCACATGGTGACGGCGCTCTCGAAGAGGGTGGCGACCACCCAGGCGCGGGTCGCGCGGTCCATTGCGTCGTAGGCGCGGCCGCGGGAGTCGGTGCCGCTCATGCGGGCGTGTAGCCGGTTGAGCCGGGCGGCCTCCCTCTCGCGTACCGCCAAGTCGGTGCTGAACATGCGCCGCATGCTGAGGAAGGTGTTGCGAAGACGGCGCCAGGGGTGGGCGACGAAGGTGGAGTTGTCGACGAGGGCGGCGCCGATCTGCGGATGAGCGGCCTCCAGCACGGTGGCGCGGATCATGGCCAGCGCCCAGCGCGGGTCGTCGAAGAAGGTGCGGAACTGCGATTCCGGGCTGAACAGGGGTACCTCGTCGGCCGCTCGGGTGGTTCCTGTGGTCATGATGGGTCTCCGTTCGTCCGGGGTGGCACGCCGCCGAAGCGGCGGTCGCGGCGCCGGTAGGTGTGCAGGCAGGCGAGGAAGTCGGGGGCCCGGAAGTCCGGCCAGAGTGCCTCGGGGAAGACCCACTCGGCGTAGGCGACCTGCCAGAGCATGAAGTTGGAGATGCGTTGCTCGCCGGAGGTGCGGATGACGAGGTCGACGTCGGGGGTGTCGGGGAACGGCAGGTGGTCCGCGAAGAGCTGCTCGGTCACCTCATCAGCGGGCGTCTTGCTGCGGATCAGCGACCTTGCCGCCTCGACGATGTCCCGGCGCCCGCCGTGGTCGAAGGCGACGGTCAGCGTCATCCCCGGTTGTCGGCGGTCAGCGTCGCCAGGTCGTCGAAGTCTTGGGCCAGTTCGCGGGGGATGCGCGGGTCGGCGACCCCCAGGAAGCGGCAGCGGATCCCACGGGCGAGCAGCAGCGGCGCGTGCTTGCGCACGACCCGGCGGACCAGCCGCATCAGGAATTCGACCTCGGCGCCAGGGCGGTTCCAGTTCTCGGTGGAGAAGGCGTACAGGCTGAGCCACTCGACGCCGGCGGCCCGGGCCGCCTCGATGATGTCGATGACGGTGGTCTCGGCCGCCCGGTGGCCCGCCGTGCGGGGAAGCGAACGCCGCTGTGCCCAGCGGCCGTTGCCGTCCATCACGCAGGCCACATGCCGCGGCACCGCACGTGCCGGCCCGTCGTCCCGCCGCTGCCCGTCGCCGTACTGTCGCCCACCCGGCCGGTTCTCCGTCGCCACGCGTGCGCTCGGGACGCCGTGGTCCCTCACGCCCGGCCCCGTCTCGTCCGGAGCGGCACGATCGGCCGTACCGCGCTCGGTTACGCCCACCCCGCCTCGCCGCCCCCGCCTCACCCACGCCCCACCGGCGCATTCCCTTCCGGGAGTCTGACAGCGCGAATGGGCCCTAACCGGCCAAACGGGTGGCCGTGACCCCTGGCTCATGTGTCCGAGTCCCTCGTACCGGCATCGGATGGCGTTCCTCCGGTGACCGCGATCGACGACTTCGTCCACCTCGCCCACCCTCCATGGGAATGGGGGTCGCTCAGGTGCGGGCACAGACTGTTCGACTGCCTGAGCGGCGAACTCGCGTCGCGCTCTGCCTGATGCACGATCAGAAGGAGTCCGCCCTCACGGCGTACCGGGCCACGGTGCTCGGCCCCGTCGACTGAGCCGGCTGGGCCGGTCAGCCCGTGGCCCTGCTTGCCACAGAACACCGCCTTGATGAGCCTCTGCTGCACCTTCGGCAACTCCTTTGCCGCGTCGATCGCGGCGTCCCCGGTGATCATCGAGGTGGTCAGGGTCTTCCCGCCGTCGGGCGTGCTGTACATGAGCGCCTCGTAGCTGTTGACGCCGCCGTTGTGGGTGAGGATGGTGCCGCCGCAGTTCGGGCCCGCGTCCTGCACCATCAGCCCGAGGCCGTAGCGATAGTCGCCACTCTTCGGGTGCGGCTTGCGCATCTCGGCCAGCAGCCGGGCAAGCAGGAGCTTGCCGCCCTGCAGCGCGGAGAAGAACGTGTGGAGATCTTTGGCGGTCGAGATCACCTCATCGACGGCGAAGACCAGGAGGGGCTCTGGCGGGTGACGCCGACCACCTTGGTTCAACAATCAGCGCCTCCACACAGCGATCGGCAGGGTGTCGGTCCGGTAGGACATTGGTGTGACGCATGCCCAACTGACCGGCGAGGAGTGGGAGTTCATCGAGCCGTTCCTGCCGATCGGCAGGAACGGCCCGTACTCCGAGCGGCTGCGGGAGTAGTTCGAGGGGGTGATCTGGCGGTTCCGCACCGGCAGCCAGTGGCGGGAGATGCCCGAACGGTTCGGCGCCTGGCAGACGGTGTACAACCGGTTCATGCGAGGGCGGGACGCGGGCGTCTTCCAGGCACTGCTGGAAGAGGCGATCGCCGAGGCCGCCCGCAGAGACGAGATCGACATGTCCCTGGTGAGCGTGGACTCCACCACGGCACGGGCTCATCACGACGCGGCCGGCATGCGGGTCAGTGGGGAGACCCTGGCCGCACTTGAGGAGGCGGCCTCGCAAAAGGGGGAGCGTGCGAGGAACGGGCAGGACGGCGAAAGCGACCCGGCCCCGGTCGAGCGGCGACGCGTTCGCCGCAGGCGGCGGGCCCGGCTGAAGGCCGCCCTGCTCGGCCGGTCCCGCGGCGGGCTCACCACCAAGATCCACCTGGCCGTCGACCGGCGCTGTCGGCCGATGGCTCTTGTCCTGACCGCCGGGCAGGCCGCCGACAGCCCTCAGTTCATCCCCGTCCTGAAGAAGGTGCGGGTCCGCCTGCCCGGCGGCCGTCCCCGTACCCGGCCCGCCGCCGTGGTCGGCGACAAGGTCTACTCCTCCCGCGCCAACCGAGCCCACTTGCGCAAACGCCGTATCAAGGCGGTCATCCCGGGGAAGAAGGACCAGGCCGCCAACCGTAGGAAGAAGGGCAGCCGGGCGGCAGGCCCGTCACCCACGACGTCGGCCTCTACCGGGACCGCAACACCGTCGAGCGGGCCACCAACAGAATGAAGGACTGGCGAGGCATCGCCACCCGATACGACAAAACAGCCGAGAGCTACCTCGCCGGACTCGATCTCCACGCAGCAGCCATCTGGATCAGCAGTCTCTGCAAACCCATTGATCGCAACTGAAGACAACCCCTAGGACTGAGACGCGGCTTCGGAAGCGATGCGGTGGACGCTTTTGTCAGTGGCATCGACGGTTGCTGAGTGCAGGGCACCCCCGTCGCGGACGTTAAGGCGCCAATGGATGCGCCATTGCCCGTCGCGGCGCTCAGCCAGGTAGATGGGCTCTGCTCGTTGGCCTTGGCCTGGCTTGAGATTGAAGTGGGTGTCAAACGCTTTCCATGCTTCAGCTTCGCTGATGCGAGCTTGAGGAAGTTTTGGATCGCTTATCTGACGTGCCATTAGGTCAGTCATGCGTCCTGACGGTTCAATCATTATGTCCAGGCGCATAGGCATCAGCACTTTTTCATGCCACCTGCGCCATTCGATGATCCAGCCAATGTCGGCCTTCTCGTCGATGGGCCGCACGGTGACCTTGGAGCGGCGGAGAGCCCATGGAGCGTATTGAGACGCGTATTGAGTGGCGACTCGCTCTGCTTCCGATGCAGTTCGGGCAGGGCGGCTTACTTTGGGGATCTTGTACGCATAGGTCCCTTCCCTGTGGTGGGTCGGCGTGAAGTGGGCTTCGAACTGTTCACGGTCCGGCCAAGTAATTTCGGCGAAACCTCCGTGGAGTTGAGCAGTAACCGTGCCCTTGCCGGCGCTGGTTTGCAGGTAGTCGGCCCCGCTAATTCGGTAAGCTCCCCGGAACGCCTTGCTGAGAGCAGCGTTAAGAGCTTGGAGTTGGACTGCGCTGGCTGTTGGAACCTCGGTGGGCTGGATGGCGCGTACCGGGTGAATGGCCGTTGCCCAGGCCACGGTGATCAGAACCGCGATGGCAGTGCCGACCCCGGTAGCACGCCGCATCGTGGTCTTGCCGATGGGTGGGGTGCTGTGGGTGCGGCGGCAGATGATGGCTCCAAGAATGGTGCCCGCCAAGACGCCGGCAGTGTTGGTAGCTAGGTCATCGCTATCACACAGACGGCTGATGAAGGGGACGACAGCCTGCGAGGTCTCGACGGCGGCAATGAAGAGGAGGCCGGTGGCCGCTGAGAACAGTGGCCTTCTGGAGGCAAGGGCGGCGAAGAGGCCGAATGGGGTGAACAGTAGCACGTTGAGCTGTCCTTGTGTGCCGGCGAAGGCTTCGAGGACGTTCAGGTTGATAGTGCACTCGCCCGTTGCCAGGCCACTGCCGCCCCACGTGGTCAGCGCCATTGGGCCGGCAGTTGAAGATGCCCAAAGTCCGTAAAAGGCAGCTTGAGTACGGTTGGTGCGGCGCGCGGCGAGCAGGTAGGCGACTGAGCCGACCAGAAGAGTGGCAATGATGGCCAGGGCCAGGAAAGTCAGATGGTCTTGGAAGACGGCTCGTATCACGGGATCTTCTCGAAGAAGGATGCGGTGAGGCCCGCGCCCCAAGCGGGGAGGCGCGGGTCCGGGGTCTGTGCTGATCGGGCTAGCAGTTGTATGCCGGCGGTGTCGTGTAGGTGCTGCCGCCAGCGTAGAGCTTGCCGTAAGTTGCACTGCAACTGCTGTCGGCCGACCAGGACTTGTCGTAGTGGAGAGGGGTGCTGGACATGTTCATCGAGGCACTCCAGTGGTTCGTTCCGGACCGCTCGTAGCCAAGCTTGCCTGTGAGGCTGCCGCCGCTCTTGCGGTAATACCCCACGCGTACGGAGCTGCCGTTATTGGCGAGGTGGACGGAAAGATATCCGTTGCTGAGGGTGCTGCAGCGATCCCCGCGGGTGATGTAGCCGTCGTTAGGGCACGAGGTCACCGCGGCAGAGGCCGGGCCAGCGCCAAGTCCAAGTGCCGCAATTGCGGTTGCTCCGATGACTACTGCGTGTATGCCTGGGAGATTTTTCCCACGTGTTGTGGACATGGTGTAGAAACAGCACGACACCCGCCTCAGTGATCACGGAAGCTCTGAACCTGCGCACCTGACAGAGGCTTTCCCGGCGGTCTGACTGAGACCCCGATCAAGCGGTATCCCCCAGGGGCCATGACTGTGAGTCACGATTCTCTTGATCGGTCACCTCGTGGTCAGAGGTGATCGAGTAGCCGAACGCAGGTCGCGACTCGGGCTCCGAGCCGGCGGCCAGCAGCCGCGTAGCCGCTGCCTCCGCTCGGGCCAGGCCCTTACTGATCTTTTCGTAAGTTCGGTGGGTGTGGTGGCCGTGTGGGTGGGAGGCTGTCGGGGTGGCTTATCAACCTTCCCCTTCGGTTGCCGGCTCCTCCCTCCTTCCTTTGTCGCGGCCTCAGTTGGCGGAGGCGCGTCGTGTTCGGGCAGTCGAGTTGTTTGAGGACGGCGTCTCGAATGCGGAGATCGCGAGGGCGGTGGGGGTGTGTGCCGAGAGTGTGCGGCGTTGGCGGCGGGTGTGGGAGCAAGGCGGTGCTTCGGCCTTGCGGCGCCGGGCAGCCACCGGGCGCCCACCCAAGCTGGACGACACCCAGGTCGAGACGGTCCGGGCCGCGTTGGAGCAAGGTGCCCAGGCTCATGGTTTCGAGGCCGACCTGTGGACCCTGGAACGAGTCGGCGCGGTCGTCACCCGGGCCACGGGGGTGGTGTTGTCGAGGGCGTCGGTGTGGCGGCTGCTGACCGGCCGGCTCGGATGGAGCCTGCAACGTCCCGAGCGGCGGGCGGTCGAGCGGGACGAGTCGGAGATCGCCCGATGGATCGCGCACGAGTGGCCGCGCATCAAAAAGGGGCCGTGAACACACGTGCCTGGATCGTCTTCCTCGACGAATCAGGCGTCTCCCTGCTCCCTCAGGTCCGCCGCGCCTACTCGCCCCGAGGGCGGACTCCGCTGCTGCGGCACCGCCTGAACTGGAAGCGCGCGTCGATGGCCGGGGCCTTGGGTTACCACTCCACCGAGCCCGATCGTGGGGCCCGCCTGTGCTTCCACCTCAAGACCGGCAGCTACGACACCGCCGGACTCATCGAGGTCCTGGAGCAGATGAAGGTGTTCTACCGCGGCGAGCGAGTGGTCCTGGTCTGGGACGGCCTGTCCGCTCACTGGAGCCGGGCGATGCGGACCTGGGTCGCCGAACAGGCACGGCTCACCCTGGAACGATTACCCGCCTACGCTCCCGAGCTGAACCCGGTGGAACTGCTGTGGTCCTCGCTCAAGACGCGTGAACTCGCCAACCTCACCGGCGACCACCTCGCCGATGTCGCCGACGCCACCGAGCAAGGCATCCACTGCATCAACACCAACCCCCGACTGCCATGGTCATTCCTCGCCCATACCGGACTGACCATCCACCCACCACACCCACCGAACTTACGAAAAGATCAGTAGGGCCTGTTTCGAAAGTGCGGTGATCTGGGAGCATGGTGCGATGGATCATGTTCGGCAGATAGTCAGTTCTGGCTCACCACTCGAACTCCAAATCGGTTTTTCCCGGGCAATCCGTAAAGGGGCGCACGTCGCAGTCGCTGGGACTGCTCCCATCGGGGACGACGGGACGGCCGTGGGGCGAGGCGACGTCTATGCCCAGACTGTCAGGTGTCTGGAAATCGCAGACGCCGCACTGAAGGCAACGGGGGCGTCGCTGGGGGATGTAGTGCGGACCCGCATCATGCTCACCGACGTGACTCGTTGGAAAGAAGCCGCGCGAGCGCACGGAGAGCGGTTTGCGTCTGTCCGTCCGGCCTGCACCTTCGTTGAGGTCCCACGCTTCATCGATCCCGAATGGTTCGTTGAAGTGGAGCTTGACGCCATCCTCGACTGACTCCCGAAAGTGCTGGTCACAGCCACTCGTTGATGGCCGCGATCAGCACTGTGGCTTCGTAGCGGACGGCGAGCTTGTCGTACCTGGTGGCCACTGCGCGGTGGCGCTTGAGGCGATTGATCCCGCACTCCACCGCGTGGCGCTCTTTGTAGTCGTCCTTGTCGAACTTCCGTCCGCCGAGGGAGCCGCGCTTCTGGCGGTTGGCGATCTGGTCGCGCTTCTGTGGGATGGTGCAGCGGATGCCGCGTCGACGCAGGTAGTCGCGATTAGCGTGGGAGCCGTACGCCTTGTCGGCGCGGATCCTGTTCGGGCGGGTGCGCGGTCGTCCCGGGCCGAGCCGGGGAACCCGGATGCGGCCCAGGACGACCTGGAACTGCGGGGAGTGAATCTTGGTCGTCAGTCCGCCGCGTGAGCGTCCGAGGCCGTGGTCGTCGGGCTCTGTGAACACACCGCCGGGCGGCTCGACCTGCAGATCCCTTTCTTGCGGGCGCCGGCCGCGTGCTGGTGGGCGCGAGCGATCGTGGAGTCCACCGAGATGTCCCAGGAGATCAGCCCCTTCGCATCGGCGCGCGCCTGGAGCTGCTCGAAGGTCCGGTGCCACGTGCCGTCCCGCTGCCAGCGGCGGAAGAGCCCGTACACCGTCTCCCACGGCCCGTACCGCACGGGCAGGTCTCGCCACGGGACGCCAGCCCGTGTGCGGAACCGTATCCCGTCGATCAGCTGACGCTTGCTGTGAACCGGTGGCCTACCAGGCTTGGTGCCTATCGGCAACAACAGTTCCAGCTCTGCCCACTGTGTGTCTGTCAGATCTCCCCGAGGCACGAAACAAGATGATCCCAGACCTTGATCCACTTCTGAAACAGGCCCTAGCAGCAGGAGGTAGTGGTCCGCGAGCGCGGAGACGGCGTTGCCGAGGACGAAGGCCGCGAGGGCCCCCACCAGCACGGTACGGCGGCAGGCCGACCGGGTCAGGGAGGCGCTGGTGGGGGCGAGGACGGCGTAGGCGAGGGAGTAGGCGGTCACCAGTTGGCCGGCTGCTCCTACGGACACGTCCAAGTCGGTGGCGATGTCGGGCAGGATGCCGGCGACGACGAAGGCGTCGGTGCCGATGGTGAAGGTGCCGAGGGCCAGGAGCCACAGAGCGGAGGGCACGCGGGGTTTTCATCCTTTCTGTGGGACGTCACTGCTGTCGGGGAGGTGACCTACCGAGGGTTCGGGCGCCGGGCGGGCCGTCTCGGGGAGTCTCGGCTCACCCGAGTCGGGTGCCGCTGCGGGAGCTGATGTGCTTGGGGGGTTCGATGCCGGCGGAGAGCAGGGGGGCGGCTTCCGGTTCGCCCCAGGTGGAGACGAGGGGCAGGACGCCCGCCCAGATTCCCAGGGCGGCGTCGGGTCCGTCGCCGTCGTCCGGGCCGCCGGTGCGAATCTTGATCGATGCCTCTTCGAGCGAGAGGGCGAGCAGGGCGGTGGCCGCCATCTCCTTGCGGTTCGGCTGCCGTGCGTAGTCCCACTGGCCGGGTGTGGCGTTCTCGGTAAGGCAGCGCAGCCCCTCCAGCTTCTCGTCGGGGTCGGTGACGAGGCGCGGGACGCCGTAGACCATCACGCTGCGGTAGTTGACGCCATGTTCGAACACTGACCGTGCGAGGACGAGGCCGTCCACGTGCGTCACGGTGACGCAGACTGTCGCGTCGGGCGAGGCGACCAGGCTGCGGCTGGCCACAGAGCCGTGGAAGTAGAGGTTTTGTCCGTCGCTTCCGTAGACGGTGGGGACGACCATGGGGTGCCCGTTGATGACCACCCCGAAGTGGCACATGAAGCCTGCGTCCAGGATCGCGTTGAGCTTGGCACGGTCCAGGCTTCCTTGTTCTCGCAGACGACGGTGGCGAGTGCGGTCTGTCTCCGGGAGCATGGTGGGGAGTTGGCTGTGGTTCACGTCAGCTCTTTCACAAGTGGGCTGGCGTTGCGGGGGTTTCGCAACGTTGCGGGCTTGGGCTGAGGGCTTGTAGTGCGTTCGAAGCCGCGAGCCATGCATGACGGGGCCGGTCCCGCCGTGGACGACGGGGGGCGTCCGGCGCCCCTTTGCCCGCGGGAAGCAGGCGCGGGGCGAGCCGTCTGTCGGCTGCTCAGGCCCGCGCCCCGCCGTTCATGCAGGGGCATGCCTGACAGACGAGCCGGGGCCCGGTGCGGCCGTACGCTACCGATATCGTTGCCATGGCGCCAGAGTTCAACGAAATCAGTCTGCGTGAAGCTCAATTGCTGCGGAAACCCTTGCCGGGCTCAGATGGCGTGTGCCAGTCTCATGATCACCGGCGGACGAGAGCAGTGGTCACCTACGGGGGTGTTCTGCTGCCATCACGATCGCCGTCAGGACGCCTCACTGACCGTGGGTCTGCACCTGACGTGCCTGCTCGGCCATCTGTCAGCAATCCTGGGCGAGCTCAAGCGGTCAGCGCATCACCGCTGTTCAGGAGGCCAGCGTAGACCTCTGCCGGGGTGCGATAGCCATGGGTCTTGCGCGGACGATGGTTCAGCTCGTGGGCGATGGCGTCCAGATCGGCCTGGCTGAACGTACGGAGGTCCGCGCCCTTGGGGAGGTACTGCCGAAGCAGCCGGTTGGTGTTCTCGTTGGTGCCGCGCTGCCACGGGCTGCGCGGCTTGCAGAGGTAGATCGGCATCCCGGTCCCGGCGGTGATGGCCTGGTGCTCGGCCATCTCCCGGCCCCGGTCCCAGGTGAGCGTCCGCCGCAGATGGGGCGGGATGCCGAGGAGGCTGCGGGTGAGGTGCGGAGTGACCTGCTCAGCCTTGATGCCGTCCGGCAGCGCAACGATGGCCGTGTAGCGGCTGGTGCGCTCGACGAGCGTGGCGACGGCCGAGGGCCGGGTGCCCATCACGAGATCGCCCTTCCAGTGACCGGGAACCTTGCGGTCCTCGACCTCGGCGGGGCGGGCGGTGATGGACACCATGCCCCGGATGATGCCCCGTCCGGTGGGCTGGCGGGCGAGCTTCGGGCGGCGCATGGGCCTGGCTGACCGCAGCCGCTGGGTGAGGCTGCGGTCGATCGCCTGGCGCCGGCGAGGGTCGTAGAGCGAGAGGTAGATCGCTTCGTGCGAGATCTGCATGGAGGCGTCACCAGGAAACTGACGGCGCAGCCATCCTGCGATCTGTTCAGGAGACCAGCACACTGCGAGCTTGGCCTCCACCAGGCCACGCAGAGCGGGCCGTTGGGCGAGCTTGGCCTGCTTCGGTCGACGCCCGCGCGCATAGGCGGCCGCATCGGCGGACGCGGCTCGGTAGCGGTCCCGGCCGCCGTTGCGGGCGATCTCGCGGGAGACGGTCGAAGGGGATCGGCCCAGCCGTTTGGCCAACTGCCGAGCAGATTCTCCAGCCGCGATGCCGCGGGATATCTCCTCGCGCTCGCTGCCGGTCAGATGCCGCTCGGAGCGCTGCTGCGGGATGAGGCGGATGCCGCCGCTCTGGTACAGGAACTGGCGGACGTGGTGCATTGGCGCCCCGAGTGCCCGACCAATCAAGCTGAACGACTGCCCTTCGCGCCAGCGTCTCCAAACCTCGTCCTGCTGAGCCGACGAGAACCCGTAGTCACGCACCTGTACCTCCACGATCACATGATCATCCGTGGGTGGTGCGTTGATCACTTGAGGGTGCCTGTCTTTCCGGAAGCAGACTGCGGCCGCGCGAGATGTGACGCTGGGGCATGCACCGCCTCCGCCAGATACCCACGCGGGCACTCACACGCATCTCTTCTTGCCCATATCCCTGAGGCTCAGCCGTTGGAACACGCCGTCCCGCGATAGCGCGCACTGCTTTGCGGGCGTGCTGTGGAACGGAAAGGAAGTTATGAAGGAACGATTCAGGGGTTCACGTACGAGTTGCAACCGCTTGGCGCCCAGGATTCCTGGAACCCGCGCGTCTTTCGCTGCGGCGTCGGCGAGGAGCTGATGGGCCTGCCCGATGGTCTGCGGGTTGTACTCGTCCTCGGTGCCCAGCAGCCGGCCACCCACCCGCACCATAACTGCACGCGATTGCATCCCACCCGCCCCGGGAGCGTCGTGACACCTCCAACTCCTCGGCACCATGACAGGGTCGTCCGCCCGTCCGGACCGCTGGGCATCGGCGAACTGCCCGAACACCAACTCTGACGCCTCCAGTCGCGCGACTTCGGCCCCGAGCTCGGCGAGTTCCCCGCGCAGCCGCTCGGCGCGGTCGGCCAGCACTTGCCGTCGCTGAATCAGCGAGCCACCTCAGGCAGCCCGCGTGGTGAGGGATCGTGATCATCCACATCTGGTTGTCAGAGAACCGTTTCTGGCTAGAGCTGCGCGGCGATGAGGGCGATGGCACGGGGAAGGCCGAGATAGTGGTGTTCCACGGGGAGCGTGTGATGGGTGAGCTTGTGCTGGGTCATGGCCTGCCACTTCGTCGCGGAGGCGGAGGGAATGAGGGAGTCGTCGCGGGCGGTCCACACCGTGATGGGGTAGGTCAGCAGTTGGCCGGCTCCGTGGCGGTAGGAGTCGACCAGGGTGAGGTCGTGGCGGATGGCGCGCAGGGCGACGTGTCGCTGGTGTTCGTCGCGCGGGAGGGGGATGCCGAGTGACCTGGAGAGGCGAGTCAGGGTGGGGTCGTCCATCGACCGGGCGTCGAGGTCGATGTCGCCGTATTCGGGTGGCGACAGAGCTGCGGACGCGTGGAGGGCGAGGGGCGGCTGACGACGCCGGGTTAGCTGCCAGGCGGTCTCATAGCCGATGAGGGCCCCGAGGCTGTGTCCGAAGACGACCAGCGGCTCAAAGACGTGGTACGTCAGGCGTTGGGCGAGTTCGTCGACGAGCGTGGTGAGGTCCGCCGCCACAGCGGGGGACAGGCTGCGTCCTGGGTAGCGTGCGCTCAGGACGCGGAAGCGGGGTACGAGGTAGCGCGGCCACAGGGCGAAGTCGCTGGGGCCTCCCCCGACCCCAGGCAGCAGGAGTACGGCCAGGTCCGCCACCGCCGCCTCGGGCGTCAGCTCCCACAACAGGCCGTCGCCGAGTGGTCCCATCATTATCCCTTCCCTGGAACGGACAGTCGATCTCAAGTACGGCCTGTTCACTCATTAGTGATGCCTGGTCATTTCGGGCTGGTCTTCCGGTGCCGGTCGGGGCAGGCTCGGTGCAGACCGTCGGTGACAGAGGTGGGAACGAGACATGGACCGGGCAGCGGGCAGCCCTGAGCACGGCACACGCAGGCGTGCGGATGATGTGGCGATCGTCGGGATCGGCTGTCGGCTCCCTGGGGGCCTGGACAGTATCGACGCCCTGTGGTCGGCACTCGTTGAGGGTCGTGATCTGGTCACGCAGATCCCTCCCGAGCGATTCGACACGGAGGCGTTCACCGACGCCGATCCTCGCCGGCCGGGTAGAACCTACACGGCCGCCGCCGGTGTCCTCGCCGATATCGCGGCCTTCGACGCCGAGTACTTCGGCATCTCCCCGCGCGAGGCAGCGTGCATGGACCCGCAGCAGCGGCTGCTGCTGGAGCTGGCCGCGGATGCCATCGACGACGCCGGCATCGATCCGGCCGCCGTCGCCGGCACCGGCACGGGGGTCTTCGTCGGGGTGTCCAACCACGCGTACGGCAACCTGCAGCTCAGTCGCCTGGAGACGGTCGGTCAGCACACCATGACCGGCATCGCCGGCGCGAACACCGCAGGCCGGCTGTCCCATGCCTTCGACCTGCGCGGACCAACCGTGGCCGTGGACACCGCCTGCTCCTCCAGCCTGGTCGCCCTGCACCAGGCCTGCGAGTTCCTCCGCGCGGGCGGCGAGACGGCCGTGGCAGCCGGGGTCAACATCCTTGTCAGCCCTCATGAGTTCGTCGGATTCGCCAAGGCCTCGATGCTCTCTCCGACCGGCCGCTGCCGCGCCTTCTCCGCGGCCGCCGACGGGTTCGTCCGGGCGGAGGGCGGAGTCGTCCTCCTACTCAAGAGCCTTGAACGCGCCCTCGCCGACGGGGACCGCGTCCACGCGGTGATCGCCGCCACCGGTACCAACAGCGACGGCCGCACCCCTGGCCTCGCCCAGCCCAGCGCCCAGGCCCAGGCCGATCTGCTGCGCCAGGTGTACGGGCGGGCCGGCCTGGCAGCCGACGACCTGCTGTATCTGGAAGCGCACGGCACAGGCACCCCGGTGGGCGATCCACTGGAGTGCGAGGCCATCTCAACAGCGTTGACAGGGCAGCGCACTGGACGCCCGCTGCCCATCGGCTCGATCAAGACGAACCTCGGACACCTGGAATCGGCCTCCGGCCTCGCCGGCCTCCTCAAGGCCGTGCTGGTCCTGCGCCACCGCATTGTCCCGGCGTCTCTGCACGGCCAACCAGCCAGCCCCGCCATCGACTTCACCGGCCTGGGGCTCGCCCCCGTACCCGTCGCCATGCCGCTGGCCACGGCCTCGGGCGGGCTGGTCGGGGTCAACTCCTTCGGGTTCGGCGGCGCCAACGCCCATGCCATCCTTGCCCCCGCCCCGGACCCCGGACCCCGGACCGCCCCACCGTCGGGACCGCGGCCCCTGCTGGTGTCCGCCCGAACTCCCGCCGCCCTCGCCCAGGCCGCCACCGCCCTGGCGGACCGCCTCGGCGATGCGGACGTGGACGAGCAGGTGTTCTACGACATCGCCCACACCACTGTCACCCGCCGCGGCCACCACCCCCACCGCGCCGCCGTGCTGGCTGCCGACGCCGCCACCGCGGCCCACCGGCTGCGCGACGTCGCCGCCAACCCGCACGTCCCCGCCCCCGGCCACGGCGATGTCGCCTTCGTCTACAACGGCAACGGTGCCCAGTGGACCGGTATGGGGCAGCGTCTGATCACCAGTTCGGCCCAGTTCCGCGAGGCCGTCGAGGAGATCGACGAGGCACTGGCGCCGCTGCTCGGCTGGTCCGTAAGCGAGGAGCTCGCCACCGGCGCCGACACCGGCCGACAGGCGCTGACCGAGGTCGCCCAGCCACTGCTGTTCACCGTGCAGGCGGCCCTGAGCGCGACTCTGGCCGGCTACGGCGTGCAACCCGCGGCGGTGGTCGGCCACAGCGTCGGTGAGGTTGCCGCCGCCTACGCCTGCGGCGCCCTGGACCTGCCGGGAGCGGCGCTGGTCATCGCGCACCGAAGCCGTGCCCAGGCCCGAACGGCCGGGTCCGGGCGGATGGCGGCGGTGGGACTCAGCCGCCCTGAGGCGGAGGAAGAACTTGTCGCCTACGACGGAAGACTGGAACTGGCGGCGGTCAACAGCCCGCAGGACGTCACGATCGCCGGCGACGAGGCCGCGCTCGACGACCTGGCCCGAAGCCTGGCGGTACGCGGCACGTTCTTCCGGATGCTGGACCTGGACCACGCCTTCCACACCCAGCACATGGACCCCATCGAAGAGGACCTGCGCAGTGCTCTGGACGCCCTGGCGCCGCGGCCCGCCCTGATCCCCTTCGCCTCCACGGTCACCGGCGGCCTGCTGAAGGGCCACGAGCTGACTGCTGACTACTGGTGGCTCAACGTCCGCTGGCCGGTACGGCTGACCGACGCCGTCCAGGCCCTCGCGGAAGCCGGCTGCGGTGCGTTCGTCGAAATCGGCCCACACCCTGTCCTGAGCCACTACCTGCGCCGCACGCTCACCGCCGTGTGCCCGCCCGGGCAGGCAGTTGTGGTACCGACTCTCACCCGGGACCGCGACGGGACGGAGGCACTCGAAACGGCCGCAGCCACCCTGCTGGCGGCCGGAGCCCGCACCGACCACACCCGGCTCCTCCCGGTTCCCGGCCGGGTCCAGAACCTGCCCGCCTATCCCTGGCAGCGCGAACACCACTGGCACGGCGCCCCGCAGTGGTTCGGGCGCGGCTGTGGTGACGGCCGGCGCCACCATCCCCTGCTCGGTGAACGGGCGGCGCACCCGGACCCGCTCTGGCACATCCGCGTCGACCCGTCACGGCACCGCTGGCTCGCCGACCATGTCGTCGCCGGAGCCGTGATCGTCCCGGCCGCCGCCTTCGCCGAAGCCGCCCTGGCCGTAGGCGGTCTCCACCACCAGGCCCCTGTCCAACTGAGCGACCTGGCCGTCGACCGTGCCCTCGTCCTGCCCTTCGACGACCCCGCGATGGACATCCAACTCCAGACCGCCCTCGACCCGGCCGACGGCACCGTGCGCCTCTCCAGCCGCGACGGCTCCGGCCCCTGGCGAGCGCACGCCCGAGGCGTCGTCCGCCGGCTCCTGCGCGAACGCCCCGCGCCGCAGAACCTGGCCGCTCTGCACGGCCGACTGACCGAGCCCCTGAGCGCCGCCGCCCACTACGCGGCCGTCGCCGCGACCGGCATCAGCTACGGCCCCGCCTTCACCGTCCTCACCCAGATGCACACCGGCCCCGACGAGGTCCTGGCGCGCTACACCCTCACCACCCCGGAGCCGTCCGCCGACCCCGCCACCGGGCACATCCTGCACCCCACCCTCCTGGACGGCGCCATCCAAGCCGGCGCCGCGCTGCTCCACCGCACCGGCGGCAGCCCCGGGCATCCACTCGACGCGCCCTATCTGCCCGCCGCGGTCGAAGCCCTGCGGGTATGGAGCCGGCCACCTGCGGAGGGCTGGGTACACGTACGCCACCGGGAAGCCACCGACCGCGAAGTCTGCTGGGACATCCGGCTCCTGGACGACCAGGGCCAGGTCACCGCAGAACTGGACGCATGCCGGCTGCGCCGCTTCGACACCGCCCGCACCGTGCCGCGACACCTGACCACGGTCCTGCGGGCTGCCCCCCGCGGACACGAACCTGACATTCCGTCACACTGCCTGCCCGGCCCACTCGAGCTGGCCCACGCGGTCTCCCGCAGTCCTCTCCCCGCGCAGGCCAGCGACCGGTATGCCCGGGCACTGGGCCTGGCCAGGTCACTGAGCGCCCACTTCACCCTGCAGGCCGCCCACACCATCGACCCGGCCTCCACCACGTTCACCCCCGAGAGCCTGATCGCCGCAGGCGCCCTGCCGGAGTACCGGCGTGCGATGCACGGACTCCTGGGCCACGCCGAACGCGCTGGGCTGCTGCGCCGCACCGGCGACGGCGGCTGGACGCCCACCAGCCACGCCGACCCGCGCCAGGCCCTGACCGAACTGCTGGGTGCCGCGCCGGGCCAGGTTGTGGAAGCCGTCCTCTACAGCCGGTGCGGCAGCGTGCTGGCGGACGTCCTGCTGGGTCGACTGGACCCCGTCGCCCTGCTCTTCGGCGACTCCGAACGCCATTGGATGGAGAGCTTCTACTCCGACACCGAAGTCACCCGCCACTACAACGCCGTGGCCGCCGCCCTCGCCCGCGAGATCGCCCGGCACTGGCCCGCCGGACGACCGTTGCGAGTTCTGGAGACCGGCGCGGGCACCGGGGCCCTGACCGCAGCTCTTCTCGCCGCGCTTCCCGCCGACCGCACCCACTACACCTTCACCGACGTCTCCGAAGCGTTCTTCCACCACGCCCAGCGCCGCTTCAGCGACCACGACCACATCACCTACCGCACCCTCGACCTCAATCGGGACCCCCAGCGGCAGGGCTTCACCCCCGGCTCGTTCGACCTCGTCATCGCGGGCAACGTCCTGCACGCCACGGCCAGACTGCGGGAAAGCCTCACCCGTATCGCCGCTCTGCTCGACGACGGCGGGCAGCTGCTGGCCGTCGAGACCCACAACTCCGACGTGCTCCTGCCGATCTTCGGCCTGCTGAAGAGCTTCTGGCACGCCGACGACCCCGACCTGCGCCCCGACTCACCGCTCCTGACGCATGATCAGTGGCCGCGCCTGCTCGCCGGCACCGGGTTCGATGAGACCGCCCAGCTCGGCGCCGACCGGACCGGCGGCGACTACTCGGTCCTCCTCGCCCGCCGGGCCCCCCGCCCGCAGCCCCGACCTCAGGCCCCCACCCCCACCACTGACGTGACCTCCTGGATCATCGCCACCGAACACCCCCGCAACGCGCTCACCGGCCCCCTGGCGGCTGCCTTGCGCGCGGCCGGCGACGTCCCCGTCACTGTCGTGCCCGCCACCACCGACCCCGCCCACTGGGCAGCCCAGTTGTCCTCAGACCAGGCCCGACCCGCCGTGGTCCTTCTGCTCGCCGACTCCGACACCCCTCGCGACGACGACGGCACGCAGCACGGAGCCTGCCACGGCGACCACGAGCCGGGCGTCCTGGAACAGGCCGTCGCCCGCACCGCGGTGCTGCGTGCCCTCGCCCAAACCTGTGCCGGGCTGCCCCGGTCGAGTGCCCCTGAACTCTGGCTGATCACCGGGCCGTCGGGGGCCCTTCCCGCACCGGGCGCACTCCTGACCCCGGGCGACGCCGTCCCGTGGGGTGTGGCGCGAACGGTCGCCAACGAGCAGGCCAGGCCGGTCGTCCGACGGCTGTCGTTCGAGCCGGGGCCCTCGCCCGAGCGCGACGCCCGTCGGCTGGCCCGTGAGCTGCTGGCCGAACCGGCCGAGGAGGACGAGATCGTCCTCACCTCCCGTGGGCGGTTCGTGCCTCGGCTGCGGGAAGCGCCCGCCACGACGGTGCCGGCACACGGGAGCCCCTACCGGCTGAGGCTGCGCCGGCCGGGTCTGGGCTTCGGCCTGGACTGGACGCCCGCCCCCGCGCCACCCGCTCCCGGCCCGGGCCAGGTGGCCGTCGAGGTGCGAGCGGCCGCCCTGAACTACCGTGACGTGATGCTGGCTACCGGCCTGCTGCCGCTCGGAGCCGAAAGCCCCGCACCCGGCGAGCACAGCCTGGGCCTGGAATGCGCCGGTGTCATCAGCGCCGTCGGGGCCGGTACCCCGTTCACCGTCGGGCAGCGCGTCCTCGCCTACGCACCCGGGGCGCTGGCCTCGAACGTCATCGTTCCGGCCCTGGCCGTCGGCGCGATCCCCGCCCGCCTGAGCTTCGCCGAGGCAGCGACGCTCCCCGTGGCCTTCTTCACCGTCCAGCACGCCCTGGAACACCTGGCCCGTCTCACCGAAGGCGAGACCGTCTTGATCCACGGCGCCGCCGGCGGAGTGGGACTCGCGGCCCTCCAGTACGCCCACCAGGTGGGCGCCCGGGTCATCGCCACCGCGGGCAGCCCGGCCAAACGGGAGCTACTGACCTTGCTGGGCGCCGACCATGTGCTGGACTCCCGCACTCTCGCCTTCGCCGACCAGGTGTTGGAGCTGACTGGCAGTCAGGGCGTCGACGTCGTCCTCAACTCCCTCGCGGGCGAGGCCATCGCCCGTAACCTCGACATCCTGCGGCCGGGCGGCCGCCTTGTCGAGCTGGGCAAACGCGACATCCACACCGGCGGGCGCCTCCCGCTGCGGCCCTTCCGCAACAACCTGTCCCTGCACGCGGTGGACGCCCACCAGATGTTCACCCGCCAGCCGGAGCTGTCGAACCGGCACTTCACCGAACTCGTCCGCCGCGTCCACGAAGGCGCCTACCGGCCACTGCCGCACCAGGTGTTCCCCGCCGACCAGGCCATGGAGGCCTTCACCCTGCTGCGGCATTCCCGGCACATCGGCAAGGTCGTCGTTTCGCTGGAGACCCCGCCGCACCTGACCCCGCCCCCCGCGCGCCTCGCCTGCGCCCCGGACGCCACCTACCTGATCATCGGCGGCCTCACCGGTCTCGGAGCCGCCACCGCCCGATTCCTCGCCAACCGCGGGGCCCGACACCTGGCCCTGGTCAGCCGCCGCGGCCCCGCCACGCCCGGCGCCGCCGACCTGATCGCCGCGCTGGCCCGGCAAGGAGCCACCGCCACCGCCTACGCCGCCGACGTGGCAGACCCCTCGGCGATCGGCGCCGTCCTGGAGAAGATCGCCGGCACCGGACGGCCCCTGCGCGGCGTCGTCCACTCCGCCATGACCCTGGAGGACCGGCTGCTGACCGACCTGAGCGACGAGGCCATCAGGACGGTCCTCGCGCCGAAGCTACGCGGGGCAGCCGTCCTGGACCGCCTCACCCGCAAGGCCGACCTGGAGTTCTTCGTCCTCAACTCCTCCATCTCCGCCACCGTCGGCCACCGTGCCCAAGCCGCCTACGGCGCCGCCAATCTAGCCATGGAAGGGCTCGTACGCGCCCGCCGAGCAGCCGGCCTGCCCGCTCTGGCCGTCGGCTGGGGGCTGATCGGCGAGATCGGCACCGCCGTCGAGGCGGACTACACCGGCACCTTGGAACGCATGGGCCTGGGCCCCCTGTCCTCCCGCCAGATCTTCACCGCACTCGAAGACCTCATGACCCGCGCCACCGATGCCGCGGTCGTCCAGGTCGGCCACTTCGACTTCCGCCGCATGGTCACCCTGCTGCCTGCCCTGCGCGCCCCCAGGTTCGCCGCCGTCCTGCCCCTGGAAGAAGTCGACGGCGAGGAAGACGCCGACCTACGACGGTCCCTGGCAGGCTGCGACCCGCAGACCCAACACGCCACTGTCGCCGACCTCCTCGCCCGCCTGGTCGCCCGCGTCACCCACCACGCCCCGGAGCGCGTGGACCGCACCTGCTCCCTGGACGCGCTCGGCATGGACTCGCTGATGGCCGCGGAACTGGTTGTCGCCCTCCAGCGTGAAATGGCCTGCGAGATCCCCACCATGGAAGTCATCAATGCCGCCGGCATCAACGACCTCGCCAGTCGTGTCCTGACTCTGCTCAACCCGCCCGCCACCCATTGACCGACAGCGTCGACAGGATGAAGTCGCGGTCGACGGCTGGAGGTTCGTTGCAGCTCAGACCCAGAGCGGTCAGACCGGCATTGTCGTAGCGCCGAGACACCTTGAGCCAGCACAGGAGGCTGCTCATCGACTCGTGCAGGACTCGTTCGGCTGCCGGCACTGGTGGGGGGGGGGGCTCAAAAAGGGGGGAGGGAGAAACCCCACACCCAACAGACGACGACCACCACTCC
>NZ_JBVIHH010000003.1:0-49174 GCF_055570395.1 Streptomyces sp. NPDC031210 | reverse complement strand
ATACCCCCCGAGCGCCCCCATCGACCCTCCCGCTCCTCCCCCCCTCCCCCCCCCCCCCCCCCCCCCCCCCCCCCCCCCCCCCCCCCCCCCCCCCCCCCCCCCCCCCCCCCCCCCCACGCCCACGTACAGACTGAGCGCCGCCATCACTTCGCGCACAGGAACATCCTGCGGGTGCACGACGTGGTAGGTGGACAAGCCCTGAGCCGGACAGCGACGCACGGCCTCGGTCATCACGCGGGCCGCATCCTCGACCAGCAGAAAGTTGACGCAACAGTGTTCGGCGACCCCGTACACCGCGACCCCCTGCGGCCGGGACGCCAACCCGGGAACTGCTCGAATCCCGCCCGCCACGAAGTCCGCCACCACCTGCATCAGATGCTGCGGGTCCCCTGAAACGGCACGGCACGAACTAACCAACCCGCTGGGCCGGAACACCACAGCCGTGCGCTGTTCCTCCCGTACCCAGCGACGGACCAACTGCTCCGCCTCGAACTTCGAACGCTCATAAGGGTTGTGGAAGCCGTAGGAGTCGTCGAGTTCATGCTCCAGCACCGTCCCAGCGGGCCGGGCACCGGCGACCGCCACAGTGCTGATGTGGCACAGGAGCGGCTTCCTGACGCCCTGTGAGACCAGGTCGATCGCCCGACGAGTTCCTCCGACATTCGTGTACCCAGCTCGGCTGTTGACCGAAGACAGCGAAATGTCCGCTGCGCAGTGCCACAGGACATCGATCCGATCGGCCAGCTCCCGGAAGGCCCCCTCCGACAGTCCGAAGCGGTGCTGCGTGATGTCGGCCGTCACCATCTCAATCCGTCGCAGGAGATACTCAACCTCGTCCAACGGCACCCCCGAGGAACGGAGAAAACGCGCGATCCGCTCATCAGGGCGAAGCGGCCCCGGCCGAGCCAGCACCACAAGCGACCCATGATCACGCAGCAGCTCGGGAACCAGCCGAAGCCCGAGAAACCCAGTCGCACCGGTGATAGCGGCAACGCTCATCGCGCGCCCTGAGGCACCATCCGTCACCAGGTGCACAGCTCCACCCGCCTCCTTGTGGAAATCCGACTCGGATGGATCGTTCCTCGGAAAACCGGGTGCCCGGCGTGAGCCATCGCCGTCGGTCGGGCGAATACGCCGCTGTGGGCCAGGACTCCGTAACTCATGCGGCAGCCTCCGCCGACGGATACCCGACGCGGCGGGCTCCAGCAACGGCTGTTTCCAGGAACCCCTTCACGCCAGCGGCACCTCCGCGGCGCACGAGGCACGGGGAGCAAGTCGTATCCGCGCGCCCCACCGTCATCACGTTCCTACCCGGCCGCTCAGCTACGATTCTTCTCACGACGACTACAACGCCGCCGGCACTGAGAGGTCGCGGTCTCCGGCGGGACGGCCCCGCACGAGCGGCACTGGCGAATTGCTGACCGCACGGGGGCCGATGCCGAAGAAGCGATCCTCCATACCCCGGGTGGCCCAACATCCCAGCCTGGTGGCCTTCGCCCAGCCTCCACCAACGCCCGCCCGGAGCTTCCCACTTCCAAGGCTGCGCCCGCCGCCGAGCGGACCTCCCTGTCACCGCTCGTCCTGAAAGGGGGCAGCCGGAGTACGCCAGAAGCAGGCAACAGGAGCGTTCAGGGGAATGTGTCCGCTCGCCGGACGCTGCTATGGCCGTGCTGGGGCTACACGATGGAGAGAACCGGCGTTCGACTGGTACAGCGGTTGGCGCTGAGAGTGATCACGGCTGAAATGCCAGGACATCGGTGGTGTGACCGTGTGGTGACGCGGGGGCGTTCGGTTCGTTGAACGACCCCGCGGAACCGGTGGCCGATGGTCAGGAAGAGGTCGTCCCGGGATACCAGTTGGCGATAGCGGTGATTTGCTCCCGGGTGAGGGTTGCTTCTTCGTGAGTCGCGGCGTGGAGGGTGGCCGCGATGATGTCCCGCAGCAGGTGGCAGAAGTTCCAGACGGGTCCGGGGGGAAGGGAATCCAGGTAGTTGGTGGCCTGATTGAGGTTGCGTTGGGCGCAGTCGCGCATGTCTGCGGGAGTCCAGCCGTCCGGGAAGAAGTCCACACCTCGGGCGAGGTCGTCGTCATGGGCCCAGAACATGTGGACCGCCTGGAGTCCGCGGCCGTATGCGATGGCGTCGTTCGGGTCGGTGGTGACACTGGCGTGCCGGTGCCAAAGGTTGCTGAGGCCGACGCCGATGGACCCGGAAACGGTATAGGTGTAGTGGTCCAGGTCGGCTTCGGTGGCCATATGGAAGTCGCCGGGCCGGCCCGTCGCGTCGCAGCGGGCACCGGTCAGACAGGATGACCGCCATGCCCGCACCGCCGCCCTCCACCCGCAGGTTCAAAGCAGCAGTGTCACCGGATGGGGGCCGTTTCGTGTTTCAGATGCCGGTGGTAGTCGCCTGGGTGATGACACGGTCCGCGAGCTATTCCTGGCCGGGCGAACAGAAAGGCGCTCCAGGCTGCCCGACAGTCTCCGACGGTTGGACTAACGCAGTGTCTCCCAGCGACCGCACGAGCTGTTGAGATGAATACACGATTGGGTTAAATCGGGGGATTTGGCTCAGATTTCGATCTCCTAGGTCATACACTCTGAACCTCCTGTTGATCTATAGAGAAGGCAATTCGAGCTGTGACCAGGAAGAAGCCTGTCTTCACCCATGCGTTCTTCGCGCTCGCGGCGGCGGCCACTGTATGGGCGGCTGCAGCCGTCCCCGCTCAGGCAGTGGAATTCCCCTCCGGTGAATTCATCATCAAATCACATGGCACAGAGACTGATGGCAAGTGTCTCGGCCGATGGGCGAGCAACCGCGGGCCGCAGGGGTTGCAGTTCGAGGAATGTAACTCGGGTCCGGAACAGCGATTCAGTTACGACCCGGCAACGCAGCAGATCCGTCAGGCCGCCACCGGGCTATGCGCTACGGCAGACTTCGGCGTTGTGACGCTCCGCCCCTGCGACGGCCGCCAGAAGCCACAGAAGTGGATGTCATCGCCCGACGAGGACATCCGATGGATCAACGGAAAGGCCTGCTGGCGCGGCCCAACGGACATCGGGCGAGTCACGTGGGGTAACTGCGATTCGAAGAACGTGAAGTACAGCGTGGATCCCGTCATCGGCTAACCGGTCTCTCGGCTGAGGAGAGGCCCTCTTCTGGCGGGGAATCCCACGGTGAACCCAGATGTCCGGCACCCCGATCGGCCACCGCGCTCGCCGACCTGACTGCCACCAAACCTCTGCTCCTCCTCGTCCGCGACCAGGCGGGCGGCTTCACCGCCCGCTACGCGGACAGGTGACCACCGTCCTGATCACCGTCGGCTCCGCACCGCGGCTGTCCCTCAACCGCCCACAGCCTGATTACTGTTCGCGCCGCTGTTGCTCTCCCTCACTGGTCGGCTGCCCCAGGCTGAGCGGGAATGCGGAACAAGGCATGACGAGCCTTTCGGCGGACTACTTCCAGCCGGCCGTCGGCTACCATGGCCTTCAGGCATGTCCTGACCTGTTTGACGGACTCCCGTCCTAGCCCGACCCGGACGTCGTCGGCCTTCCACAGCCGTCGCGGTTCCTGTGCCATCAGCGCGAGAACCTCCTGAGGCTCCAGGTCAGGTTCGTTCACAGGTGCTTTGGTTTCCGTTGCAGGGCGGGGCCGGGGGTGGCGATGTCGGCGTGGTGGACAGGGCCCTTGTGCAGCTCGCGGTACAGGTCCTCGTGTTCCTGGCAGTCGCGGGCGGATTCCAGGAGTTCTTCGTAGTACCGGGCCTTGGAAAGGGCGACGTCGCGCTGCTGTTTCCACTGTGCTTTCAGCGTCTCGAATCTTTGCCAGGCTCTGCGGATCGGGCCACGACATCGGGATATCCACGTCCGCACGCTAGCTCCGCGGCTTTCGGTCCTTTCTCCGGCTGTTTTGTAGCCGATGCCCACTGTTGGGTGGTTGGGGTACGTAGCGTCCAAGCTGGCCTGTTCCGTCGGGGGGCGGGCAGTAGGAGAGCGAGGCACGCATGGGCGTTGGGGACACGACTCCGCGACAGCGGCTGGAACTGCTGGAGGGTCTGCTGTCGGGCACGCGGTCGGACTCACGTGCGGGGCGGATGCTGGCGGGTTCGCAGCATCGCAATGTGCTGCTCGGGGCGGCGTTGCATGCCGCGGACCGGCTGCGGGCCGGGCAGACGGCGACCGATCTGGAGCAGATGCTGCTGGAGACGCTACGGGCGGCGTTGACGGATCAGGAGATCAAGGACTGGGGGCAGGTCTACCGAGACTCGGTGGACAAGTCCGGCGGCCGACTGGACACACTGCCCGAGACCATCACCACCCGCCCGGTGACCTCGGGTTACACGCTCGACAACCTGCGGGACGGCTTCGCTCCGGTGGCGCAGGAGCACCTGTCGCGGGCGAACCTGTCGGTCATGGACCGGGAAGTGCTGGCAGCGGGAGGCAAGGTCGACAATGACGCGTTCACCGCCGCCACCCGCGAACTCAGGCTTGGGGTCTCGGTCCCTCGCACACCGGAGCCAACCGAGACAATTGCCGCGCCGGCGTACCAGGTGAAGCTGGAGCTGGAGAGCTTCTACGTCGAGCGGGAGGTGGGCGACGGGTTCACCGGCGGCAAGGACGAGATCTACTGGTGTATCACCGCCTCCAGTGACAGGGCCAAGGGCCCGGCTTTCAGGTCAGAGGAGTTCGGGGCGGTGAAGAGGGGGGAAACCCGCTCCTTCTCGTCGTCGCAAAAGGTGATCTTCGACGGGCAGGCGAGCAAGGGCCTGGTTGTGCACATCATGGTCTGGGAGGCCGACAACAGCACCAGCGAGTGGTACGACAAGCTCCAAATGGCAATGCAGAAGCTGAATGATCAGCTTTTCAGTACCTGGCAGTGGCAGATCGGCACCGCGATCGGGGACGCCGGACTCGCCGGCGGCTTCTTGATGGAAGCCGTCGGGATGCTCGCAACCTTCATCGCCATCTGGCGCAACGAGGACGACATGTCCTGCGAGCGCGGGTTCGTCCTGGACCAGTACACCCTGGCCGTGATGGCGCACCGCGGGATCACCGAGTGGGACTTCAACGGTGACGGCTTCCACAAGCTGAAGGTCAAGTCGACCGGTGGGAAAGTGCCCTTTCCCGAAGGCACCCTGGAGTACGCGGTACGCACCGGTGAGAGCTGGGGCACACCGATCGCCCTGCCGTGGAAGAGCGTCACACCTCCCGCCCTGGCCTCGTACAACAACAAGCTGTACGCGGCGTTCGTACGTTCCGACCATGCGGTGATGTGGACACGCCTGGAAGGCGGGGTGTGGAGGAGCCCCGAGCGGATCGGCCAGGACCAGAGCAACTTCGCTCCCGCCCTGTGCGCGGCCCACGGCAAGCTGTTCTACGCCGTCACCGGCCGCGACGGCGGGCTGTATTGGCGCAGCTTCACCGAAAACACGTGGGGGCGGTGTCCAGGTTCCATGGCTACGGTGCGTCCATAGCACCGGGCGTGGACTGGAGCGGGCCCTACAAGGACACCCTGGACTGGCAGGTGGGTAACCCCCTCGGCCTGGCTGTCCACAACAATCTGCTCTGGCGGATCACCAGCGGAAGCGGTGGCACGTACTTCAGCACGTCCGACGGAGGTGCAACCTGGACCAACCAGGGCACCCACACCAATCCAGGGTGGGTCACCCCGCGAGGATCGGCCGCCGTCGCCCACGGCGGGAAACTCTGGGTCATCCTCCGCGCAGAGGACGGCACCGTACGCGGCGTCGCCAAGGGCAGCACCGCGTGGGGCAGCTTCGAAACCGTCAGCACACAAACAGCGACCCCGGCCATGGCCGAGCCGGCCGCAGCCTCCCACAACAACAAGCTCTACGTGATGTACCGCCGCTGATTCCTGCGGGCGCCCTCGCTGAACCCGCAAGAGGGGCGAAAGGCGAGCGGGGGCCGCGCCCTGATCGCCGTCTCCGGCCGCACGGACGTCGTCGCGGAACTGATCACCCGCCGCCTCGCCGCGCTCACCCGCAGCGGCCTCCAAGCCCTCCATGAGCCCGCGGTGCGCGCGGTGGTCCGCCAGGCCGTCCGCACCGCCCCACCCCCGCCGCCCGCCGATCCGCCGGCGGATCCCGCGCTCGCCGCACTGCGCCGCGTCGTCGACGACCTCGCCGCCAGCCCCCACGCGATCGGCGAGCTGATGCTCGAAGTCGCCCCGGCTTACTGGCTTCGTTCACTTCAACTGACAGCGTTTGTTCATGGGTTCCGGCGGCGTTTGGCGATCGTCGGACCTCTGGATGTTCACGGGAAATGACGTCAGTCCACCTCTGGCGGTGTCCCACCTCTCGCCCTGCATCACAGATCAGTCGTGATCATCAGCGCATAATGATCACTCTGGCCGGCTGCGGGGGTGGCAGCATGCCATGTCATGGCAGACGACAGCACGAGTAGGTTTCAGGCGGGTCAGACGGGCCTCATCGTCAGGATCCCGGACGCCGAGCCGGCAGTCCGCGCATGGCGTGGACGGTTCGATCCGTAGCGGCAGCGACACTGTGCTGGCCTGCCGCGTTTCCCGCCCCTAAAGGTTGTCTCGTAGCGCCGTGATCAGCCTCCGCTGAGGGCGAGGTTGTGCATGTGGGCGACGCCGCTGGTGGCCCAGAAGACGCCGTCGCCCTTGAGGCGGCAGTTGCGGAGGATCTTCCAGTTCTTCATGCGGGCGAAGGTGTGCTCCACGCGGGCCCGGACCTTCCGGTGGGAGGCGTTGTGCCGTTCTTTCCAGTCGGGTAGCCGGTCCTGTCCGGCCTGGCGCCGGTGGGGCATGAGGACGCCGGTGCCCTGGTAGCCGCCGTCGGCGATGACGGTCGCGTTGCCGCAGGCGTCCTTGATGCCGGATTCGGAGAAGGCGGTGCAGTCGTTGCGGTTGCCCGGCAGGGGCTGGCCGACGGCCAGCACGAGCCGGGTCTCGGTCTTGACCAGGACCTGGAGGTTCGCCGAGTAGCGGTGGTTCTTCGATGAGGCGGACACCCTCCTGTCCCGGGTGGGCACCAAGGTTCCGTCGACGATGAGGGTCTGATGCCGGCCGGGCTTGCGCTTGCCGGGCGCCAGGGCCAGCAGAGGGCCGTGTCCGCTGATGATCCTGCCGACCGCCGCCGGGGAGATCCCGAAGAGTGGGGCGAGCTGGCGCATGGTGAGGTTGGTGCGGCAGTACATCGCCACCAGCAGGACTCGGTCCTCCAGTGTCAGTGCCCATGGGCGGCCCGGTCGGTCCGGGGCCAGGGCCCGGCTGCCCTCGCGGTGGACGGCCCGCACCAGGCGCTGGAACTGAGGCAGGCGCAGCCCGGTGAACACCTCTATGAGCTCACGGCGTTGAGCGGTGACGATCTGCACAAGAAGCCCAACGCAGCAGCCGACCAGGAGTTACGAGACAACCTTTAGCCGATCTCCGTCCTGGCAAAGCGGCGACCCGCGCTTTACCGCAATGCAGGGGATTGCGCGATAATGGGCGTGGGTGCGCCTGAGTCACCTCAGGGGGCGAAGGCCAGCCCGTCGAGAGGCGGTGCACGTTGAACGAGGAAGCCGACGGCCGGGATGCGCTTCACGCAGAGTTCAGCCGCATCGAGGAATCGTGCATGTACTCGGCGCAGGGTCAGTTTGAAGCAGCCAAAGTGTGGCGCAAACTGAATCTCATCCTTGGCTCAGCCGCAGCCGTGCTGGCCGCTGTGGCGGGCAGCACGGTACTCGCCAGCAATTCCCTCGATGCGGTTGCTGGCGGCCTCGCACTCGGGGCGGCTTTCACGGGTGCAGTGATGACCACGGTTAATCCCTCGCAAAAGGAGACTCAAGTCACCGACTCCGCCAAGGCGTATCAAGTCGTGCAGGCAGCGGCGCGGCAGGCTCGCAAAATCGACCTTCCGCGTTCCAGTTTCCCCGAAGCTCGATCTTCCCTCACCGAGCTGACGGACCGATGGCAGGCGGCCAATCAGGCGGCGCCGCCGATCTCCAAGCGAGCCCGCAAGCGTGCCCAACGGAACATTGCCTGTGGCGGCCAAACCTATGCAGTCGATAAAGGGATCACAGGCTGATGGCGACCACCGTGAGCAGCGCGTTCGACGAGTTCGAGAGGTGGCTTAGGGTCGATGGCCGGGAGCTCGACCAGGTCAAGGGACGACCTGCCAGCATCGAGAACTACCTCGGCGGCACCTTCGATACTGCCTCCAATATGCCGCTCGTCGACACCAGACTCATCGGCTCCGCCGACCGGGGCACGCTCATTCACCCAGCCGACGAAGTCGATGTTTTCGCGCAGTTCAGCTGCGCAAAGGGCGCCTGGGATCGCTACCGGGAAGACTCCCAGGCCTTCATCTACCGCGTCCGCGACGCCTTGTCGGGCTACCAGGCGGAGATCGTCGGCACCCTTGGCAGGTGGTACGCCTGTTCTGCAACTCAGGCCCGCACGTGGAGATCGCTCCGGTGTTCGCCTTGTCGGCGGGTGGGTTCCTGCTGCCAAACGGGAGAGGCCGGTGGCTCACCACCGACCCGCCGGCTCAGAGCACCTGGCTGAACCGGCAGCACGCTGCGCTCGATGGAGACCTGAAAGGGCTGATTCGGCTGGTCAAGGCGTGGAACCGGGCCCACAGTGCCCACTTCAAGTCTTTCCACCTCGAAGTGATGGTCGCCAGCGCCGTCTCAGCCCTGGGCAACACCAGCCGCACGGCCCTGCTGAAGATCTTCCGGACCGCTCCTAGATTCCTGAATGTCCAGGACCCCGCTGGGTGCAGTGAGGACCTTTCCGCATACATGACTGCCAACCGTCGTGTCAGCGCTCTCACCGTCATGCGCTCGGCTGCGGAGCGTGCGGAACGCGCGATCGACGCAGAAGTTCACGGCGATACCAGAGAAGCCATCAGGCTCTGGGGGATCACCCTCGGCGTCGGCTTCCCGTCTTACGGATGAAGCGGTAAACGGGAGGGCCAACAACCCCTCCTCGCTCACTCGGCACTTCGCACGCTCCCAGTGCGTCACCTCCTAGACTGGGGCAGCCCAGAAGACCGGGCGCCCGGGGAGGCCCTCTGCCCGGCGTCCTCAAGCGTACCGAGGACGCCCGACAAAGTGACCTCCATCACCGAATGGACCGCTGAAAGCGACACGATGGCTCACACGAGCACGCCGCGTACCGACCGGCGAGACCCGGTGTAAAGCGACACAGCAAGCGTGGGACACGGGGAGTGCCGGGATACCCTGGGTATACCTCCCGGGATCTGGCCCTGCCGGTCCTGGAAACGCTCCTCTCGGCACGATGGCTCCACCGCCTCGTACCCGGCCCCCGGGCCGGCGACCCCATCAAGATCACGCTCACCCGGCACGCGCGCCGCCTCACACCAGGTGCCACACCCCCACCGCCGCCCACGGGACCTTGCCCCAAGCCGAGTCCCATCACCGTGCAGGGGCGCGGCTACGAGATCGCCGCCTGGGTGGACGCCTACGTGGCACGACACCACCACGGGCCACAGACCCGCGAACTGCTCGCCGCGCACTGTGAAAAGGCCCCCAAGGCGCCACCGTGGACGGAGCAGATGATGACGGCCACGCTCCAGCGACTCGCCGAGGACGGCTGGCTCCGCATCGACGGCTCCCGCTGGTACCGGAGCCCGGCCCGGCCCGACCTACCTACGGCGGCTCGCCCGCGAACAGGCCGCCGAGCCCGCGGTCGTTCCTCATGCACAGCACCGCCCCTCGGCTGATGCTGAGACCCAGGCCTTGCGCGGCTTGTGGGCAATCCCCGGTGCCACAGCCGTTCTGGGCCCCCGCGCCCGCTGACATCCCGGCGCCAGCACCGCGTTCGTGGACCGCACCTGTGGACGGATGATCGTCATGGGGCCCCGGCCGGAGGAACAGGCAGTGACCTCGCGTGCCCGTACACGTTGAAGGGCCGTGCCGACGCCTTCCGATACCTCTCTCGCCCCGACCGCGCCCGCTGCCAAGAGCACGCCCTAGTACTCCAGCAGCGGTTCGTGTCCTGAGCTGGTGGTTGTCGTTGTCCTGGTATGGAGGGGATGACTGAAGTCGCAGGCTGGGCGAGTGAGTTGGAGTCGGTGTTTGCGCGGGTGGCGGGTCGATTCGCTCGGGCGGATCTGCGGTGGCGGATGCGGGACTATGTCCGGGGCCTGCTGGGGCAGGCGGCACGGAAGAACGGCTGGCAGCTTGCGGAATGGGCAGGTCATCGCACTCCGGACGGCTTTCAGCGGCTGTTGAACAGCAGCGTCTGGGACGCGGATGCGCTGCGTGACGATGTCCGTGCTTATGTCGGTGAGCGTCTCGGTCCGGGCGGGGTACTGATTATCGACGACACCGGGTTCATCAAGAAGGGCACCACGTCGGCCGGGGTGGGCCGGCAGTACACCGGTACCTCCGGGAAGATCGACAACTGTCAGATCGGGGTATTCGCCGCCTACGCCACCAGCTCGGGTCGGGCCTTGGTCGACCGGGACCTCTACCTGCCGAAAGCCTGGACTTCCGACCGCGACCGCTGCCGGGCGGCGAAGATTCCTGACGAGCGGGGCTTTGCCACCAAGGGTGAGCTGGCCCGGGACATCGTCCGCCGCTGTATCGCCACCGGCCTGCCCGCCGCCTGGGTCACCGCGGACGAGGCGTACGGGCAGGACTGGCACTTCCGCCGCCTGCTCGAACAACTCGATGTCGGCTATGTGGTCGCGGTGCCCAAGTCCCAGCAGATCAAGTCCCTGGCCGGTATGTGGCGCATCGACCAGCTCATCGAGGATGCCCCTGCCGATGCTTGGCAACGGCTGTCCTGCGGCGACGGCGCCAAGGGCCCGCGCGTCTACGACTGGGCCGCGGCCAAGCTGCCCGCCAACCTGATCTTCGACCCCGATCCGCCGACTCATCACCGCTGGGTTATGGCCCGCCGCAGCCTGTTCGATCCCGGCGAGCTTGCCTACTACCTCGCCTACGCACCCGTCGGTGTCGAGTTGGCCGAGTTGGTCCGGATCGCTGGCTCCCGCTGGGCGATCGAGGAGTGCTTCCAGGCAGCGAAGAACGAATGCGGCCTGGACCAGTACGAGGTCCGCCGTTGCATCGGCTGGTACCGGCACATCACCCTGGCGATGCTCGCCCACTCAGTCCTGGGCGCACTCGCAGCCCAGGCCGGTGATCCGGCAAAGGGGGCTGCAGAAACGGATCAGCCCTCGTCCCGCTCACCGTGGCAGAGATACGGCGACTCCTGGACGCTCTCCTGCCCCACCCGCGAGCCGACCGCGATCCCATCGCCCATGCATTGACATGGTCGGCCTGGCGACGACACCGCCAAGCCATCGCCCGCCACTGCCACTACCGCAGAAGAACCAGCTCAGGACACGAACCGCTGCTGGAGTACTAAGACGGGCAGGTGGCCGACTCGAGTGTTCGCCGAGCTGGAGGAGCAGATGATGACGCTCGCCGACCAGGGGGAGACGGAGGACTCCCCGGATCTGCTCGACAGTGCCGTGTGGGCGCTGTGGGACCTGTTCCTGGACCCGACGATGCCACCTCCGAGGGCGAGCGAGGAGGGGCGTTTCTCTGGGCGGCGGTGAGTACTCGCTGGGTGTCTTCGATGCCCTTCGTTATATCTCCGCTATCGCTGGCCTAGGCATGGCAGAGCCATGCCTACTTCCCCGGAAAGAGCACTGGGTAGAGGAAGGCCAAGGCACCCAAGCCGGTGAGGACCCTGTTCCGGTAGATGGCAGCGACAACAAGGACGGAGGCTGCGGCAGATACTTGGACCGGTAGGCCCAGGGCTGGGGTTGCGATCGCCGCACACGTAGCAGCCGTAACCGCAGCGACAAGTTGCAGGGCCTCGTAGCGCCGCTCAGGCGTAGGAAGTCCTTCGAGATCACTGTCGTCAAGGAGAGCTGCAACTCTGCCCTCGGCATAGCGGGCGCTGACGCGCAGTGTCAGTCGGGCCAGTTCCTTGGCAGCTTCCTTGGGTTCTTTGTCGAGGTCTGCCTCGGCGGATCGCAACGCGGCGGCAACCTTGTACGCATGGTGACGCATCGCCCTCCGGCGTCTCCACGAAGTGAAACCGGCCGTTCCGCGCATAACCCGTGCGCCGTAGACCCGGCTCCCAGCACGGCGGGTGCTGAGCCAGTAGTGCTCGTCTTCGTTTCTTGAGGCTTGAACGATCGCGGCGCACCGCTTGATCACATCGACCCACACGAGTAGCGGTAGGTATATGCCTGCCTTCGCGCCGAATGTGGTGCCGAGCATCACTGCGGTACGACGCACGAACAGGAACGTGGCGAGAAGAGCCAGCGCCGGTACCGCCAGATCGAGTGCTTCCAACCAGAGTGGTGCGGAGCCTGTTCTCATCAGGTCATAACGTGCTGTGTACGGGGGGTAGAGCCGGATCGCAGCGCGACGCGCCAGCAGGTTGAACACGACCCATGTGAGGAAAATGATGGGGGCGAGCATGAGGAAGAACACCGGGCCTGTGTGAAACCGCTGCCGTATGGCCCTGCATAACTCGCCCGGCACTGGGCCGATGCCGAGAGAGGCAGCGTCTTTGCGAAGCCGTTTTATGGTCTCGCTGGCGTGCTGCGCCTGGTGGCGCACGACGCGTTCCCGGAGCGGACGGGTGACGGCTCGCCAGGTGTTGGATCGATCAGACATGCCCGGCAGCGTGCCACAACCAACTGACAGCCGAGGAACATGGCGGCGCCTCTGCGTTGTCAGCGAACGGAGATTGTCCCTGGGGGTCTGACGGCGACAGATGTGAATTCAGACGGCTGGATGGAGTGGGCTGGGGCGTTGGGCCAACACCCAAGGGGTAGTCATGGGTCTGCGTCAATTCGTGATCGATGCCTGGTCGTGGCTGAACTACAAGCCGGTGATGGCGGAGGCCGGCAGGGCTGGGAACCGTTCATTCCCGGAGTGCGCACGAACTACTGACAAGCCAGCGTCGGAACCGCTGACACTTCCAGGGACCGTGCCGTTCCGGGTGGTCCTCGCCCTGCCGCCATACCCGGTTCTGGTCGTCCTGCTGTGGGCTCAGCGTGGTGGGACGGTGAGCATGGTGTGGTAGGTGGCAGTGTCGGCGGGTTCGCCGACGGGCCGTCCTTCGGCTTCGACCCAGGCGTGGGCGGCGAAGGGGGAGGTGCGTACTCCGGTGCACCAGGTGGGCCAGGTTCCACCGATGCGGCACAGCAGCGCGGTAGCCAGGGAGCGTTGGAGGCAGTAACGGCCCGAGCAAAGGACGCTGACCGCGGTTACGTCCCCTCGCGCGCTCAACGCCCGGTCGTAGGAAGCGCTCTTCGCTCCCCGGCGGGCGGCCCGCAGTACCGCTTGGAGGCGTGCGGGAGGCAGGTGTGCCAGAAGCCGGGCGGCGCCGACAGCGGTGTGGGCGGCCAACCGGCGTAGTGCCGGGGGGCGGGTCCCGGTGGTGTCGAGTGTCTGCCGGCTCACGGGGCGCTCACCAGCCCGGCACGGGTGAGCTGGCCGATCAGGGCGGTGACATCGGCTTCGGCATGCTCACGGCTGACGGGGCGTGCCTTGACCAGGGCGTCGGTGATCTGCTGGGGCGTGGAACCGTTCAGGAATGCCTGCAGGACGGTGGTGCCGGTGGCGTTGAGCTGCCAGTACCGGCCGGCGCGCTGGTCGAGCAGGACCATGCCGTCTTCGGTGGCGGTGCAGGTGACATCAGCGCGTAGTCGGCTCAACGGGGTGCTCCTCGGGTTCGGTGGGGGTGAGGTGGGCGGGGAGGGGGTGGGCGGCAAGGTCGCGCAGCCACAGTTCGGCTGCCAGGAGTTGCTCCAGCCCGTGCGACCTGCCGGTGAGGAGTTCGGGGCTGTGCAGCACGCGCCGCAGCCCGTTCTCGTCGGCGATGCCGGCGGCGACCAGGTGGGAGTTGCAGGCGAGGTCGGCGAGGTCGCGGCGGTGCTGCCGCAGGCTGTGGTGCCATTCCTGGGTGACGTGGTCCTTGGTGACTCTCTCCAGCAGGTGACTGGGGACGATGCCGTCCACCGCCGCCGTCAGGAGCGGTTTGTAGGTCCAGGGACTGGTTGTGTCCTGCGCGCGTACTGCCAGGCACGCGGCGATCACCGTGTCGTCGCAGAACGGGCTGTCCGCGGGCAGCCCGTCGACCGTCGAGTCGTGCGAGAAGATGGAGGCGATCCTGCCCGCTTCCCTTGCCTGGTGGAGCCGCCCGTGCAGGCCGCATTCGGGGACCAGAGGCTGTGCTTCTTGCGCGGCAGTGTCCAGGAGGCCGGCCAGGAGGTCCACAGCACTGTCGGTGGCCCACTCCGGAAGGCGCGGCCCCATGCCCCAGCTGTCGGGGCCGGGCCGGTCGGCTGCGGGCTCGCGCAGTCGGCCGCCGGCCGCAGACAGCCAGCGGCCGTAGGAGCGGCCGTTGAACAGCATCTTCGCGGTGGCCAGCAGCGGCCAGCGCGACCGCGCTCTCCACCCGGCCGCGTGCCGCAGCGCCGTGACCGGATAGCGGCGCACCAGTGTGTGGAGATAGGACCGGGGAGGCAGCAGGACGTCGTCGCCGCCGTATCCGGTCAGGCGCAGTTGCGCGCCCCGGTGGCGCAATGCGTGGGCCAGGTGTTCCTGCACGGCCCGCCCCCGTGTCACGGCTGTGGGCTCGTCGGCCGGGTCGTGCCGTTCTCCCATCCCGGCGAAGTAGCCCGGCAGCTCGGCGAACGTGAAGACCAGGGACTGGGAGCCGGGCAGGTGCTCCGCGGCATACGGGCCGTAGTGCCGGTCCTCGTTGCCGGGGGTAGTGCTGTGCAGGGATGCGGTTACCAGGCGGGCCCCGGCCTCGGCAGCCAGGAAGCACAGCGAGGTGGAGTCCATGCCGCCGGAGAGATCCGCTCCCAGGACCTGCCCCGGCCGCACGCGCAACGACACCGCCTCTCGCAGCGCATCGCGCAGGGCAGGCGCACCCTCAGCGAGGGGGAGCTGCGGCGAGGACGGCTGCCACCACGCCCTCGTGCGGTGACTCCCGTCCCGTTCCAGGACCAGCGCCCGGCCCGGCGCGACGGCGTGCACTTGGCGCCACATCGCGCCGCCGGCCAGGGGATGGGGCGGCGGGTCGGTGGTCGCGATGCGGGCGGCGAGCTGACCGGTGTCCACCGGCGCCTGCGTGAGCCAGGCCAGGGTGCGGGCGCGGTCCGCGCATACCGTCACCCCCTCAACCGTCGCCTGGTACAGGCGGCGTGTCCCGAAGGCGCTGCCCCGTAGGTAGCTGCGTCCGTCGAGGGACGCGAGCACATGGAAGGTGCCGGCGGCGCCGCGCACCGCTGTCTCGACATCTGCCAGATCGCGCACGCCCTTCAAGCGGACGCTCAGGTCCTGCGAGGTGAGCGAGCATCGCCCGGCCACTGCCAGCAGGGACGTGCCGGCCGAGGCGAACGCCCACTGCTCCTTCGGCCAGTGACCGAACAGCCACGGCCGTCCCGACGCGTGCGGCACGCTTTGCGGAGCATGCCTTCGCAACCGGTCCAGGACATCGGATGCCATCGCCCGATCCGGAACCACCACGAACCAAGCTGCCGAACCCTCGCCCAAGAACATTCCCCCTTCAAAAGGGGCGGGCGCGGACTCGCCGCGCCCGCCCGATGGGCCGAACATGCTCCGGCAGCGGCTCAGCCCGACGCCGTCACCACCGCCCGCGGCCCTAACTCAACGAACACGGCGCCCGCTTGTTAGTCGTCGTCATACTTGCCGAAGCCCGCCTCATTCTTTTCGCCGACCGCGCCCTGGGTGTGTTCGGCGAAGTCGCCCACATCGACCATCAGCGGGCTCTCATAGATGTCAGCGGGCTCGATACGCAACGTCGCGTCCACAGCAACTCCCCTTTCTCATGAGCAGGCGGAAACCTGCCCTCTCATAGGTATTAACCCGCAAGCCTGGTCAGCAGGAACGAATCCGCCCGTCAAACCCCTCTGCCGTGTGATTGATCGACCTGAGGCACCAGAACGCGCTCCAGGAGCTCGGAATCACCCTCGGGCCGCACACCGCGACGACCGCGCCAACCGCCCGCCGGGACCCCACTGACACTTCTCGTGCCAGAGCCCACTTCCATGTCGGCCGACACGGGGGTTCTTGCGCCCGGCGATGGCGTCGGCGTGGTGGGGGCGAGGGCGTCGCGCCCGTCGGCCGGCCGATCCTGATCGATATCGGCGGGGTACTCGTCCCGGACTACCTGACCGCAGCCGTCACCGAATGGAGCACCCGGCTTGGGATGTCTCAACAAGCCTTCCTGGCTGCTGTGTTCGGTCGGAACGGCGATCAGGTCCTCATCGGTCGTATGAGTGAAGCGTCTCCACGCGATTCGGTTCCCGCCATCAGCAGACAACGACATCATGGCGCTCGTCGTGCCGGAGAACACCGAGAAGGACCGAGAAGGACGGAAGGAAGTGCCCGCACGGCTCGCCCGCGGAAGGCTCCGAACCAGATCAGAGGAGAACGTCATGCCCCCACCAGCGACGAAGCTTCGCCCGAGGCTCCATGCACCGAACGGTGCGCCCGCTGCGGCAGGCTCATCGACGACACCGACTGCACGCCATACACCTGCCAGCATCCCTGCGCCGTCTGCGACCACGTCGGTGATGTGCACCGGGACTGGTATGTGCACCTCGGTGAACAGTGGATCTGCCGCCGGTGTCCCGAAGGCAAGACGCACTGGCACGACTAGATCCCAGCCCCCGCCCTCGGCCTTGGGGAAGGGCACAGCCAGCGACGGTGACGTTCCGTGTCCAGCGCATCGGAGGGGCCAGCCCAACTGGCCGCCGGTGGGGACCATCAGTGGGGAGCAGATGTCCGTACGCGGGGAAAAGATCTGGCTCTGATCAACATTTCGGGATGACCGAGCGTGAGCGCTACGACCTGTCCGGCGGACCATGCTGAGAGCCCAAGGTCTTCCGAGGCTCATCGCTGTCTCGTTTCCCCGGTTCCGGTCGATGGCCTGTGCAAGGGTGCGTCATGAGTGTGACACCGGACGGGCGTCCCATTCCGCCCCCGCAGGCCGATGAACGCGCCATGCTGGAAAGCTGGTTGGACTTTCACCGTGCAACGCTCGCGTTGAAGTGCGCGGAGCTCGATGACCATCAGATGCGCTTGGCCGCGGTAGCGCCTTCGCCGATGACGCTGCTGGGCTCGGTCCAACACATGGCTGAGGTGGAACGCAACTGGATCCAGCGGGTGTTCGCGGGACGTGAGATCCCGACGGTGTACGCAGAGAGCAAGGGGGACGGCTTCGACCTCGTCCCGGACCGCGGGGTCGATGAGGTGCTGGCCGTCTGGCGCGCGGAAGTGGCGCGGGGCTGCGAACTGATCGTCGGCTCATCGCTGGAGGACTCCGGCAAGCTCTCGGAACAGGAGGCCGGTCACGTCGGGGACCAGGGGGTCTCCTTGCGCTGGATCCTCGTCCACATGATCGAGGAGTATGCGCGCCACAACGGCCATGCTGACCTGATCCGGGAGCGCATCGACGGCGTCACGGGTGCGTGAAGCACGGCTGTGGCAGCTCAGGGACGGAACCATGAGCGTCGGCGGGTCCTGCCACGGGACACCGGTCTGTTGCCAGAACGAGCCCGATGGGCGACAGGCGCATGATTCTCGGAGGCGCTTAACAGATGCTGTGGAGGTGTCGAAGCCCATGGTGGAGACAGTTCGCACGGCAGATTGAGAAACGCTCCGTGTCCCACTAGGCGCGTTGCGTGTAGCGCGGAACGATGCTGACAGTTTGCTGACCTCGCAGCGTGAATTCTGACCCATCTTGCGGTGATTTCATGGCGCCAGCGAGGTCGCCGATTTGCCAATAGCGTGGAACTCTGGACGAGTTGATACTCTTCATCTGGAGAGCGAAGAACATTGCGAATTTCGCTAATTCCTAATTAGGGAATTAGAGGGGACATGGACTACACCTGCATGCCCCAGGGTGATGTGACCCTACGATGCCCCTGGTGAGGCGGCAAACTTGCAGGTCAGATGGGTCTTTCGCAAGCCTTCGATCATGTGCGGGTTCGGCAGCGTGGAGGCTGGTCTGGCAGGGCTGATGCTGGCCCGATGCTGACTTTTCTGACCAGGTGTCAGGTCTAGTGTCCGAGAGTGCAGATGCTGTTTGCCGGCGGTGCGTGACCCAGGTCGGCAGGTGGACAGGGAGTAACCCGGCTATGCCGATGAAGAGCGGCACGGGGGTGCCCTTGCCGCCTATCCCGATCAACGGTGAAGCGATCGCCCAGGATTCCGAGCACGGCTGAGCTGGTTCCGGCCGCGCGCGGTATCCGCCTGTCGACGCGGCCGGCGAGTGCCTCGACGCGGGCTGCCGGAGCGGAACTCGCGTGGACAAGCCTCCGGGTGTGTCCGCTCGATCGCACCGTGTGGCCGATGAGTGTTCCCGCGCCTCGGTCGGAAGGGCGGATTAGCGCAGTCCGGCGAAGAGATCGTTCTCGGGTACCGCCGCACCGGTGGCGTCCTTGACACGTACAAAGGTCTCCATGCCCATCAACTCGCCGAACCTCTCCTTGGCCATCTTGAGGAAGAAGATGTTCTCGCCCTGACTGGCGTGCGCGGCCAGCGCATCGAACTTCTGACCGCTGAATGCGGTGGTGTCCACCCACGTGGTGATCTCATCGTCGGGGAGGCCGATTTCGGCTATCGCGGCGGCCTCGGCAGGATCCGGCTCCGGCATGTCCTCATGAAACTCGCGCATGGTCTCCCCGAACCGCTGCATCGTCGAGCGGGGCATCGTCGTCCAGTACACCTTCGGTGTCAGCGCGGTCATCTCCAGCGCCGCCATCGTGATGCGGTGGGCCTGGATGTGGTCGGGGTGGCCGTAGAAGCCGTTCTCGTCGTAGGTGACGACCACATCGGGTCGGTAGTGCCGCATGAGTTCCGCAAGTCGGGCGGCGCCTTCCTCCACGGGGGTCTGCCAGAAGGAGCCGGGGGCGTCGTTGCTCGGCCAGCCGATCATCCCGGAGTCGGCATAGTCCAGCATCTCCAGATCGCTGACCTTCAGGACGTCACAGCTCGCCTCGAGTTCTTGACGGCGCATCAAGGCGACGGCCGCCGGATCGTGCCCGGGATCGCTCGGCTTGACACCCCCCGGTCCGTCACCGCAACCGCCGTCGGTACACGTCACGAGAACCGTGCGGATGCCCTCCGCCGCGTACCGCGCGAGGACCCCTCCGGTTCCGGTGGCCTCGTCGTCGGGGTGTGCGTGTACTGCCATGAGCGTCAAGGGCCGGTCAGTCATGAAACAGTCCTCCTGCAGAAATACGTCTTGTTCTGAGTGCGCGGCGGGGTACAGCGATCCTGGGGCCCGGAACCTGGTGGGGCGGACGACCTTGTGGTCTCCGTGTTCCCCGCCCGTGCGGCGCCGGTCTCTCGGTCGATGCAACCGTGCCGACCGGCCTGGCTGTTCCCGGCGCGGCCGTGGCCTTCCAGCCTTCGGATTTCAACGCGAACGAGGTACAGGCGCGACCTGCCGTCCTGTCGCATTGCGTCTGGCGTGTTGTGGGTTGCTGACCAGCGCGGTTGCCAGGTTGTTTGAGACCGACTGTGGCCAGCGTTCGTAAACGACCTGGCTTTCGCGGAAGTCTCGTTCGCGATGGATGACTGGAGCGCTGCCAAAATCGCCAACGCAATGCCGGCGATCGCCGTTCTCCTTGGTGCTGCGATGCGAAAAGCCCGAACCCGCCCTCGCCGCCTCGGATCTGCACGTGGTGATGTGCTGTGCAATGTGCACCTTTACCTGTAAGCGGTGCTGAGCTGCACTGTTGATGGGGAGTCGAACCCCCGCGTTGCTCATCACGCGCCAGGTGCGGGCTGGAAAGCCGTCAGCCCTCGGTGGGTGCACGCCTCCGAAGCTGCCTTCTGCTCCACATCGTCCCAGCCAGATGGACTGCTCAGTCCAGCAGATCGACCTCCCAGTTCGTACGCTGGATACGCACATTGACCTCGCGGATCTCCCGGGTGAGTGCATCCGCCTGACCGCGCAGTTCGGCGACGTGAAGCGCGGAAGCCCGGACCGCGCGTCGCGGTCCGGGCCCTGCCCCGTGCGGTGCCGCCCTGCGGCGGCGGTGCGTCAGCTCTGTGCAGTGTCGTCGTCCGTCTGCCCGGCGCCCTCAGATGCGCCTGCCTTCTCGCGCATCTTGCGCACCAGCTCCGCCTTCTGGTCGGCGGCGCCCTGGCGGTCGAGGTTGCGGTGCGGACCGTTGTTCTGCCGTTCGGCGCGGGACAGCTTCTTGCGCTGGCCGCCGCCCATGCCCACGGGGTTGTTGATGTTCTTGCTCACGGGTTCTCCCGGAATGATGTGAAGTGATCTACGGATTCATCGGTGGGGGACAGGCGCTGCGGCGTCGAAGGACGTCAGCAGGGGCCCATCACGCTCTCACTCGTAAATCGGCGTCTGGAAGAACATGACAAAGACATTACCCGGTTCCGTCGGCCCCGCACACCAAGTTTCTCGCCGCCCCTGGCGGTACTCCCCGCGTCCGCAGCCGGCGCCCGGATGGGATACGCCCGGGTATTCACCAAGGGTCAGCTGCTCGATCGGCAGATCGGCGGATCTTCGCCGACAAGAAGTCCGGCAAGAACGCGGAGCGCGAGGAGCTGTGGGCCGCGCTGGACTACCTGCGCCCCGGGGACCCCCTCGTTGTCCCGGCCCTGGACAGGCTCGGTCGCTCGATCCAGGACCTGATATCCATCGCCGGCGGGCTTCGGAAACGAGAGCGCGCCGTGCGCCGCCGGCCAACGACGACGTGGAACTTCAGCAGGCCGTCCAGCACGGTGCGCAATCGGTGCTGGCCGAAGACGATTATCCGGTCGGTGACTTCGGATCGAGCTGTGTGCACGAACCTCTCGGCATACGCATTTGCTCGCGGGCTTCGGGGCGGGATCTTCACAGCCTCGATGCCTGCTCCTGCTAGGACCGCGTCGAACGCTGCGGTGGACTGACCGGCCCGGTCTTGTACAAGACACGTGAACTCGACAGCACAGTCGCCGGCAGCCGACCCGAATCCCCCCGGCGGACACCCGCCGAGCAGGATCAGGTCACGGAGCTGCGCGCCCGACGACTCGACCTGGTCACGCCCGTCATGACTCGCCCTTACTCGGACACACCTGGGACGACGCGCCCCCGGGCCCGTTTCTCGCTCAAGCACGCCCCCGAATGACCGACGGCGAGGCGACCACCGTTTCTTCTCGTGCTAGCAACCGGATATTCACGCGTTTGCGAGGACACCTGGCCGCACCGTCTCTCACCGGCGGAAGCGGAAGTTGATGGTCACCTGGATGGCCTTGATGCCTCCCCCTAACAGGCTGCCCCGCGATTGGTCTTGAGGCGTGTTGGCCTGGAGGTTCGGCTGGTGGGTGATTCAGCAGGCCGTGGGGCGGGCGAGCACGAGTTCGGTGCTCGGTTTGCGGCGGGTGGGCCTGCGTGCCGCGCGGTCGGAGACAAGTCCGGCGATGGCGCTGTGGGTTTCGCTGTAGGTCTCACGGTGCCCGGTGTATCGCTGGAGCGGACGCCACTGCCGGTGTTCGGCGTTCGCGCGCTCGATGCAGATCCGGCGGGAGGACGGGCGGCGCTTCATCTCGCGCCAGCCGTAGTTCTCGGTCAGCGGGGCGTCGTCGTCGGTGTGGCCTTTCGCCTTCTTCGGTGGGGCCGAAACCTGTTCGGGGAACTCGTTGGCCAGGCCGCGGTAGCCGTCGTCGACCTCGGCCTTCACGCTGGGGCGTCGGCGGAACTGCTGGGCGATGCCCTCGGTGCGCATCGCGGTCTGATCGTGCATCCGGCCCGGCCGGGTGGCCCCGGACCACAGGGTGCGGCCCTGGCCGTCGCTGATCGTGGTGGTCTTGATGGTGTTCTGCTTGCGTTTGCCGGAGATGAAGGCCCGCCGTCCGGGCCTGCCCGCCTTCGGACGGCGGACCTGGGTCTCCATCCCGTCGATCCTGAGCGTGACCTGCTCGGCCTCGGCGTAGGCGAACACGTCCTCCAACGTGCGCAGCCGCAGCCCGGGCCGCTCCGGGATGGCGAACCCGCGCTCGGCGAGCAGCGGACGGATCTCACTGATCGCTCGGCCGATCGTGGACGAGCCCACCTGGTAGATCACACCGAGGGCGGCATGAGTGAGCCCGGTCCGCAGATGCACCAGCGTCACCAGCAGCCGGTCGACGAAGACCAGCTCGTACTTCGGCCCGGCCCCCGCCTCCCGTTTCCGGGAACCGTGACGCCGCTCATGACGCCCGGATTCACACCGCGCTTCCCAGCGCGCGGCGAGCTCCGCGGCAAGCTCACCCAGGTGCTCCTCCGACAGACCGCAGAAGGCGGAATGGGACATGGCCGCGTGGGCCTGACTCGGCATCACACCCGAATCAACTCGCGCGACCTTCGCCATGTCCCAACTGTGACCAAGATCAATCACGAGGCAGCCCGTTAGCGGCGGATCTGAGCGTTCACTGTGGGATGCGCGTCATCGCTGTCCGCGCCCAGGCCCACGAGCAGGCGCAGTCCGTCCTCGGCGGGGCTGCCGGGAGCTGCGGACAGGACCAGCAGCTCCATACCCGATTCATCCGGTAGTGCGAAGTTCTCCTGGTGCAGTTCCAGCAGTCCGACCAGCGGGTGGCGGTACGCCTTGTGTCCATGGGTGCGGGCGCGCACGTCTGCGCGGGCCCAGAGGCGGCGGAAGCGCTCGCTGCCCATCGCCAGTTCGCCGATGAGCGAGGCCAGGCGGGGGTCCTCGGGGTATTTGCCGGCGGCCAGGCGCAGATGCCCGACCACGTCGAGGGTGCATTTCTCCCAGTCCGCGTAAAGGCCCCGCTCGGCCTCCTCAAGAAAGATGTGCCGGGCGGTGTTCAGGCCCGGCATCGGCCGGCCGAAGAGGAGCCCGGCGAGGCGGTTCCCGGCGAGCACGTCCAGACGGTGGTCCATGATCAGCGCGGGTGCGTCGGCGACCAGGTCGAGGACGCGCAGCAGTTCCGGCCGGACCCGTCCGGCCGGCGCCTTCGCGTGGCGGCGGCGCTGCCGGGCGAGCCGGAAGAGGTGGCCGCGTTCGGTCTCGTCGAGCTCGAGGACGCGGGCGAGCGCGTCGAGGACCTGCTCGGAGGGCTGGGTCGCTCGGCCCTGCTCCAGACGCACGTAGTAGTCGACGCTGACGCCGGACAGGTGCGCAACCTCTTCGCGGCGCAGCCCTTCGACCCGGCGGCGGCTGCCGGTGGGGATGCCCACGACCGCCGGGTCGACCCGGGAACGCCGGGTCCGCAGGAAGCCCGCAAGATCGTCCATGCCCCCAGTATGGCCTCGGTGTTGCCCGTGAAGGTGGTCCTGCCAGTACCAGGAAGTCCCGTCCGATGGAAGAGGCGCCCCTGAACGCCGGGCGCCGCGGCGCCCAGGATCGGAGGCATCCGATCCGAAGGAGTTCTCATGAAGACGCTGATCGTCTACGCCCACCCGGAGCCGAAGTCGCTCAACAGCTCGCTGAAGGACCTCGCGGTGTCCACCTTGGAGAACGCCGGGCACGAGGTACGGGTGAGCGATCTTTACGCGATGAACTGGAAGGCGGTCGTGGACGCCGCGGACTACGGCCCCGACGCCTCAAGTCCGCTGAAGGTTGCCCTGGACTCGGGCCGGGCCTTCGACGCTGGCACGCTCACCTCGGACGTCCTCGCAGAGCAGGAGAAGCTGCTGTGGGCCGACACGATCATCTTCCAGTTCCCGCTGTGGTGGTACACGATGCCCGCGATCCTCAAAGGCTGGGTGGACCGGGTGTTCACCTACCACTTCGCGTACGGCGTCGGTGAGCACAGCGACACCAGGTACGGCGAGCGCTTCGGCGAAGGGACCCTCGCTGGCAGGAAGGCTCTGCTGTCGGTGACCGCAGGCGGCCCGGAGTCGCACTACGCCGCTCGCGGGATCAACGGCCCCATCGACGATCTGCTGTTCCCGATCCACCACGGCATCCTCTACTACCCGGGCATCGAGGTGCTGCCGCCGTTCGTGCTGTACGGGACCGACCGGATGACCAGCGTGGAGTACCCGGACGTCGCCAAGGCCTGGGAGCAGCGCCTGCTCACCCTGGAGTCGACCGAGCCGATCGCGTTCCGGCGGCAGAACTTCGGTGACTACGAGATCCCCTCGCTGCACCTGAAGGAGGGAATGGAGCCGGCGGGTCGCACGGGTTTCGGGCTGCACGTGCGCGGCTAACGGGATGCCCGTGACTCGTGCTCGCCCGCCCCACGGCCTGCTGAATCACCCACCAGCCGAACCTCCAGGCCAACACGCCTCAAGACCAATCGCGGGGCAGCTCGTTACCAAACCGGGATGGCAGATCGCGCCACGGGATACCGGTCCGCAACCGGAACGGAATCCCGTTGATCACCCTGCGGTGACACTTCCAACGGCCGCCCCGCCCAACGTTTTTTGGCAAGTACGGCTTCAGCTTGGCCCACTCCGCGTCACTGAGATCTCCCCGTCCCACATGCCTGGGAACGAGTTCTCCTCTCGGTTCGTCACCGACCCATCAGACAGGCCCTAGGCAAGAGCCCGGCCGCTTAGGAGAGGCAATGCGTAAGGACGATTCTCGCTGCGATGAAGCCACCGCAGGTGGCGGCCTGGTGTATGGCCTCGGTGTGGGGGTCGTTGTGGCGGCGTCAGGACCGCCAGGCTGGGTGATTGCGGCTATCGCTGCTGCGGCGACGATCGGCGGCATGCTGTACGCGCACGGCAGCGCGGACGCCTGCTCGGAGGGCCCGGAGCCGAAAGACGGAGGAGCAGACGGCGGACCGGATGCGGGCGGCAGTAATGGCGTCAACAGGGGAATCCTGTTGGGTCTGCTCCCTGTGGGGGTCTCGGCTGCCGTCGCGGTGATGGAGCGGGAAGGCCGGGAATCCCCACGGACTCGGAACCTCGTGACCGTGGCCGTCTTCTCAGGGCTGGTATCGGCGATGGGGACCCCTCTCCTGACGGCTCGGACCGCCAGGAGGTGACCAACCGTCCGACGGGGCGCCGTCGCACCCGCACAGGGCCGACATCGCACCGTTCGCCCCCCGACCACCTCTGGATCCCGGACAAGCTCCCCATATCCGCGACATAGCGATGCGTCAGAAGAGCGCGGCAAGGGCTGCGGCCGCTGAAACAAGAAGAATCCCGACCACGAGGACTTGCGTCTTCTCTGTCAGTGACAGCCGCCTCCACCAGGTTCCTCGTGGTACTTCACCGTTGACGAGGAGCTGCGGTCTTCTGGACAGCCGCCGAGCCCACCACCAAGTAGCCAGCACGCCAGCCAAGCCGAAGGCGATCCCGGCCATCAACCGAGGTGATGGCTGGGGATTTCCCAAATTGTCCAGAATGAGGGCCGAGCACCCAATGAGGATCAAGAGGACGACCAGCCCGGGGAGCTGCGCATGTGGATCCTTGCCCTGCTCAAGAGCGCCAGTCCCGGACAGCAACAGGTAGAGCCGAGCAGCTTGCCCGTACACCCACGTCGCATCTTGCCCGGCGATGCGGATGGAGGTCCGTCCTTCATTGATTGACACCATCACTTGGCGCTCATGGCCTTGATCGGCTTCTAGTAAGAGGCTTTTCCACTGCTCAACGTCGCCGGACGTCGTCCCTCGATTGACCGCCTCGATCAGCTCATCCAATGAAGGCTGGCGAAGCCTCGTCCCATTCCGCAAGGTGGAGACAGAGACGACCTCTGCAGGGACTCCCTCAGAGATCACCGCGAAGATCCGGTCCAAATCACTACGCCCAAGGCGGCATCGAGGGAAGATATGCACCTTTTCGTGAAGTTCGCGAGGGTACGACATGTTTGCACGTTACTTGAAGGTGGTCAGCGACTGAGCCATGCCGAGACGACGCTGTCACTCGGCTAGAGCAGATGCGACGTCAGAGGAGCCCGGTATTCGCTTTGGCAGGGCTTGAGGGTGCGAGACTCCGACGTCCGCGTGGCGTCACCGACCTGCTTCCGGGAGCCGATCGGCTACGGGAAGGCCGGTTCGAGGGTGCCGGCCAACACATATGCCGGCTCTACGGCGTTTTCTGAACGGCGGTCAGCGTCACAGTTATGCCACCTTCTGTGACACCGCAAGTCAGGCCTCTGGCGACCCTTATGAGGTGCCCTCATGTCCCCATGCGGTCTAAAGCGCGGTTCAGTCCACCGGAACCGGAGAGGGCAGGCTGGGCTCACGGTTCCAACTCTCGTCACACTGCGGATGCGGAATACCCCCGGCTCGATCTCCTCCGACCGCCCGCGGATTTCCCAATACAACTCGGCTGGCCACTCCGTCACCGACGTCCAGCGGACTCCAACCAGGTCGGCGTCAGTCAGGCGAGCGTAGGTCAGGTTGGCGCCAGCCAGGTTGGCGCCGGGGGGCTGGGTGCCGTGGTCGGGGTGTGACTGAGCGGCCGAGTTGGCCCGTGAGCGCTTGAGTTGGCCCGGGTGAGCGTCGTGGTGGGCCCGCTGCGGCTTTTCACGGTAGATGACACCTGATCGCGGCGGTTGCCACCTGGGCCGATGGAACGAAGTGCATGCGGATCTGAGTATCCGAATTGGCGGACGGGGGCGGGCACGGAGGAGTGTCCGGTTGATCGTGTGGATCGTTTTCCGCATGGCCTGCCGAGCGAGGGATCTGGTAGGTCGTTGGAGGAGGTACGCCCCAGGCCCAGCGGTCAGCCGTCGAGGGAGATCGCGTTCTTCGCTCGTTCAAAGGACTCTTCGGACGCCTCACCGCCGGGATTCTCTGTGGCGAGTGCCTGGTTGAGTTCGACGAACGGGCGCAGACGTTCCTCGTATCGCGGAAGCGCGGCACGCTGGTCGCCATCCGCCCTGTCGAGTTCATCGACCAGCACGTAGGCACCCACCAGGGCCAGGCTGGTGCCCTGCCCGGACAGCGGCGACGGACAGTAGCCCGCGTCACCGATCAGCACGGCCCTGCCATCCGACCAGCGATCCATGGGGATCTGAGCCATCGCGTCGAAGTAGAAGTCGGACGCTGTCCGCATGGCTTTCAGCAGCCTCGGGGTGTCCCCACCCAGATGCGACATCCGCACGGCGAGGATCGACTTCTGCTGCTCGGTGTCGCGGTAGTCGTAGTCGAGGGGCTCGGACGTGAAGCCGAGCGTGGCCCTGATCTCGGAGTTGTCACGCACCGGGTAGACGCAGTAGCTGGCGGTGTCGTCCTGGAGCCACACCTGCCAGTTGTCGAGGCTCAAGAAGTTGTCCGTGCTGAAGACGGCCAGGTGAGAGCCGAGATGGCGGATGAACTGACGCTCCGCGCCGAAGGCCAGTTGCCGCACCTTCGAGTGGAGGCCGTCCGCCCCGACCACAAGGTCGAAAGTCCGGCGCCGGCCGTGCTCGAAGCTGACGTTGATGCCGTGCGGGTCCTGATCGAGGGCGATCACAGAGTCACTGAAGAGGTATTCGACATCGTCCCGTGTTTGCCGGTACAGCAGTTGCGTGAGGTCTTCCCGCAACAACTCGATATCTTCACTGTCGAGCCGTGCCACTGCTGAACGTCATCTCGGTGGAGCGCCACAGCTCGTTGCCGTCACCGTCGTGCATCGACATTCCGCGCATGTGGGTACGTGCCCGCTGCGCCTCCGCCAAGAGGCCCATCCGCTCAAGGACGCCGAGTGCAACGCCGCGGACGTCGATCGCATGGCCGCCTGGACGTATGCCGCGAGCGCGTTCGACGAACGTCGGCGCATAGCCCCGACGCCGCAGCCAGTAGGCGGTTGTAAGTCCGGCAACGCTCGCACCGGAGATGAGCACGGTCTTCACGGAAACCCCCTACGTACGGTGTACGCGCTTGAATGTACGCCGTACGCCCAGGGGTGCCAAGTGCTCATTCTGTGGCTGTGTACTAGGGCAGGTAAGTGTCTCACTGCCATCTTCCCTGCTAGGTTCTGTACTAGTACAGGAAGAAGGAGGAGGCAGGTGGCCGCAAAACTCGTCCCGCCCTATCTGCGTGTCGCCGCCGAAATCCGGCGACGCATCACCGATGGGGAACTCGCTCCCGGCGACCGGGTTCCCTCGACGCGTCAGATAGCCAGGGAATGGAATGTCGCACTGGCCACCGCCACGAAGGCGCTCACCGCTCTGAGCCAGGAGGGGCTGGTACGGGCAAAGCCGCGCGTAGGCACTGTGGTGGCCGATCCTCACCGCCGCCCCGCTCCAGCCCACCCCCGCACGACCACCGCTGCGGAGGGTGAGCTCAGCCGTGAACGCGTCGTGCACACCGCCATCGAGATCGCCGACGCTGAAGGGCTGACCGCTGTGTCCATGCGGAGCGTCGCGGCACGCCTGAACGCCGCCACAATGTCGCCCTACCGCTATGTGAGCAGCAAGGACGACCTCGTGCTCCTCATGGCCGACGCTGTTCTAGGTGAGCTCCGCCTTCCCCCTGAAGCGTCTGCCCACTGGAGAGCCCAGCTGGAGTTGGGTGCCCGGTCGCTCTGGGCGCTGCACCGCGCACATCCTTGGCTGGCGCAGATCGGCCCGCTCACCCGCCCGTTGATACTGCCCAACCTGATGGCCTACTCGGAGTGGATGCTGACTGCGCTTGGCGGTCACGGCCTCGACCCGACGACGATGCTCAATCTGAACGTGCTGCTCTACAGCCACGTACAGGGCATTGCAGTCCAGTTGGAACGAGAAGCCCACGCCGCAAGCATCACGGGCCTGTCGGAAGACCAGTGGCTCAACACCCAGGCCCCCGCCCTTGCAGCGATCACCGCGTCCGGCCAGTACCCGACATTCACCCAGGTCATCGAAGCCGTCGGAGAATCCGGCTACGACCTGGACCTCGACGCACTGTTCGAAATCGGCCTCGCCTCAATGCTGGACGGCGTGGGCACACTCATCGAGGGCCGACCAGCCGACCAGGTCCAGACACCCGGACATGCTCAAACAGCCGCAGAGTAGTCCAGGGGAGTTTCGCCACCGCCTCCGTGCGCGCTCGCGAAAGTACGTCCCCCTCACAGGGAAGCGCCAAGGGCGTCCCCGACAACGCCGTTCTTCGCGTTGGTGGTGTCAACTGGGCCGAAAAACAAGCGAAAATGTCGACAAGAACGACCTTCCGGTGTCAAGAAGAGCGATCAGACTGTCCAAAGACTCAGCTCAACTCATCATCGCAGTGTCAGCTATCTCGAAAAGTCGCACCCGCAGGGCAGAGGTCGCCTTGCTCACCTGCGTGGTTTGCGCAAGAAGCGGACGGCGGGCCGGGTTGGACGGCCGCGGATCTGGCCGTTTTCCCGGCGCCGGCGTCGTTCCCGGTATGCGGGTTCACCTCGCGGGCGGGACAGCGGCATCGCCCCGGACTGCAGTACATACCGGACTTCCTCGTGCTGCTGCCGGGGCGGCGGTGCTGATCGACGACCGGTCCGCTGTCAGTGGGTGGGGCTACCCTGCGTGGGCACAAGAGCCAGCGTGAATCAGGGGGAGACCATGACCACACTTGAGAACCGGCCGAACACCGCACTTCTCGTCGTCGACGTGCAGAATGTCGTCGTCAAGGAGGCTCACGAGCGCGACGTGGTCGTCGCGAACGTCGGCAGCCTTGTCGAGAAGGCGCGGCGGGAACGGGTCCCGGTTGTCTGGGTCCAGCACTCCGACGACCAGCTTGCGAGGGGGAGCGACGACTGGCGGATCGTCCCCGAGCTGACTCCGGGCGACGCCGAGCCGCTCGTCGAGAAGAACTATGGCGACTCCTTCGAGGACACCACCCTTGAGACCGTGCTGTCGGGCCTCGGGGTCGGACGACTCGTCGTTGTCGGCGCACAGACCGATGCGTGCATCCGCTCGACGCTCCACGGCGCGTTCGTCAGGGGGTACGACGCGACCCTTGTCAGCGACGCCCACACGACGGGGGACAGGACTGTATGGGGGGCGCCGCCGCCGGACCAGGTCATTGCGCACACGAACCTGTACTGGGCCTACCAGACGGCGCCGGGGCGGACGGCTGGGGCGGTCGAGACCAAGGACGTCGTCTTCGGCGGCACATCCTGACGACTTGAGTTGCGCCCTGCGGGCCAACCGCGACGCTTCCGGGCCAACTCGGCCGCTCAGTCACACTGCGCAAGGTCCAATCGGAGCTGTCCGCCATATACAGGCGGTTGCCGTGGTCGGTGGAGCCCCTTCCGGGCTGGACACACACCAAGGAGGGCGACCGCTCGTACGAATCAAAGCGCCCCGACTCCCCAGGCTGGACCGACGAGGAAAAGCAGCAGGTCAGCGAATTGCGCACCCGCCAGATGCAGCTCGTCACCCACATCTTCGTCCACGACTTCTGGGCCTCGTGCCCAGATTCGGTCACTGCGCGCTCGGCGCTCAAGCACGTCGCGGCGCCCGACGCCGCCTCGACCCGTGATGGATGACAAGGACGAGCTGGCGCCGGACGTCTCGGCCCCACGGGCAGACGTCACGCTTGCGGACGGTCAGCACCTGCAGGCGGCGGTGATCCGTCGGCGCCGGGACCGTTCGGGCGTGTGGTGGTACGACCTGGCCATCGAGCTGCCCGACCGGGTGGAGGACCGTCGCCACGGGCCGTCCCTGGCGTCCCGGACGATCACTCCGCGACGACCGCTCCAACTGGAGCCTGAACGCCGAATGGGTCACCGTGAAGAACACCGGCCGCTGGCCGGTGAACCTCAAGGCTGGACCCTCTCCGACAAGACGGGCCACAGCTACCGCTTCGGCAACGTCCGCCTCAACGGCCACTTCCAAGTCCGGTCCACACCGGCATCGGCCGCGACACCTACCACGACCTCTACCAGGACCGCCGCGCCTACGTCTGGGACAACGACGGCGACACCGCCACCCTGCGCAACGACCACCGCCGCATCGTCGACACCAAGACCTGGGGCCGCCACGGCCACTGGGGCCACCACCACTAACCCCCACGGGCCGGCCCCGCCTTGGTCCCTCCGGCCGGCCCTCCACGGTGCGCCGCAGGATCCCGCTCCTGCGGCGCACGGCTTGATGTGACGGTGGTGTCTCTTCCCAGAGGGTGGGGTAGACGCTTGGCCGTCCCCGACTGGCACCCCCGTCCAGCCGGGGACGGCCTACGCGGAGAGTGTCGCGCTTAGGGCGGTCGCCGCGAGGCGCTAATGGGTACCGCTGGGGCGTTGGGCGTCGGCGACCTGGTCAAGCACGCCGACGGCGAGGGGTGCGATCCCCGGCTCTGTGCCGACACCGGCGGGTTAAGGCGAGGCCGCGAATGGGCGTGTCGGCGCCCTGGGATCCGGCGGAGACCTCACGATCGCTTGGCAGCGTCAGGCGGGACAGCGACTCCTGTCCCGGGCACGAAGGAGAGCGCATTGGCTACCGGCACAGTGAAGTGGTTCAACTCGGAGAAGGGCTTCGGCTTCATCGCACAGGACAGCGGCGGCCCCGACGTCTTCGTCCACTACTCGGCTATCGCCAGCACCGGATTCCGCCAACTCACCGAGGGACAGAAGGTCCAGTTCGATGTGGTCCAGGGGCCCAAGGGGCCTCAGGCGGAGAACGTCACCCCCGCCTGAGGCGGCCGGCAGCCTTCTTGGGCCGAGCGAACGTCCCCCGGGTGAGGCCAAAACCCTGCGGCGTACCCGTGATGTACAGGCTGTCCCGGGCCTTCGACGGCGTCGGCTTCAGAGGGGTCCATGGATCACGACGAGGTGGGCGTGCGCACATAGGCGGGCCAGCCGACTCAACCGGCTCACAGCCCTTCCTGCGTGCTGCCACGTCGGTTCGTGGAGAGGGTCGCCAACCGTAGGTCGGGCAGGGCGCCGACGTCGGCCTCCGAAGGCAGCGACTCCCGCCTCGGGACTCCACCACACCCCGCTGGCATCCCGGCCTCGGCCAGCTCATGTATGTCAGACGGAGGCCTGGGGAGCCGGCCATGGACGGTGGCGTGGCAGGGCGGGAGCAGGGAGCTCGGACAGGAGCCGCTCGGTGAGGTTGCAGTTAACGCGGTCGGTGACGGGAGTCGAAGGGCCCAGGTCTCCGGGCTCGCGCACTTCGTCGCTCCACAGAGGCCTGGCGTCCGCGCGCTTCAGTCCGGGTTGGCTTCGAGGTGCTGGTTTTGCCATGCGATGGTGCGCGGCGCGTCCAGGTCCGCCCGCAGTGGTCGCGTCCCCCGGCTCTGCGCGGCCATCGTCGACCGCCTCACCTTCAACGGCACCATCATCGAGACCGGCACTGACTCCTATCGCCTCGCCAGCACACGAGCCCGGGCTGAGAAACCCGCCAAGGTCGGCTGAGTGCGATAGCTGCCGATCTTGCCGTGGGCGACTGTGCGACATCCCACGAGTTCCCCGGACCTCCGCTGAGCACTTGACCCTGTGGCCAGGGGGTCCTTCCTTCGTCGGGGGCTCGACTTCCTGCTGACGTAACTTCGGAATTCCTGAATGGCTCTCGCCTTGTCCGACCGATCTGTGTCCTGGATGTGAAGGCAAGGGTCGATGCACCTCGGCGCAGTGACTGGGGGATGATCTCCTGCGTGACGAAGGAAGCGGATGCGGGTGCGGGCGTTGATGAAGCCCATGCGTGGGACGCGCGGTTGGGCTGGGCGTTCGGGCTCATAGCCGACGATCCCGCGGAACGGGCTGCGGCGCTGGTCCGTCTCGCTGATGCCCAGGGGAACGTGCGGGATGCTCTTGGCCGGTTCAACGAGTTGTGGCGCTTGACGCTGCCGCTTGGAGGACAAGTGCAGTGGCGGGATCCGGCCTTCCTGCAGGCACATGAGATGTACCTCGAAGCCGGGAATTTTTCGCTGCCCAACGCGTTGTGGAACCGCCCGCCCGGGGACGTCAGGACGTGGCAGGGTCTGCCCTATGCGCTCCTCTTCCTGGAATGGGAGGCAAGCTATCCGCAGGAGTGGACCCGGCATGCCAAGGAGTGGGGCACGAAACAGAGCCTCATACGGGACGTGGCGGTCGCTGGCCACAGTGAGACGGTCAGGGCGAAACTCACTGACCTGGTCGAGATCGTCGTTCAGAGGGCCTACCGCTGCAAGGACCGCGAGTACTTGCGCGTTGCTCGAGCCGTTGACAGTGAAGATCTGCGCGACAGGCTGGAAACTGCCGCTCGGTCTGACAACCCATGGGCGCGGAGGCATGCCGGCTATGTTCTTTGGCTCCTCAATCGCCCCGAGGTGCCGAACACGATCCACGTGTGGCAGAACTGGATTGCGGCCGAAGCCGGAGAGCGAGGTCTCCATCCGCCCCCCTCCGCGAGGCGGTCGCCGACTCGGTAGAGGCGCTTCCGGCCACTGGCGTCCCGAGGCTCTTCGGCCTCGGGGAACAACGGAACGGCGATTGCTGTAGCGGTAAGCACGGTTCCAGCAGGCCACGACCAGGGCGGCGACGCTCTCAGAACTGCCTCCTGACCCCCAGCACGCCCCCTCCCTCTCCGCCGCTACGATCCGGTTGATCACCGAACCGGGGAGGGGACATGGCCGAGGGCCGGGAAGCGACGGACGCTGTCGCGGAGAGACCGATAAAGCTGGCCTACCGGCCCACCGTCGACGACCTCGCAGCAGCGATCCGCACCCGGGCGAAGAGCACCAGAGCGGGCCCTTTCCGGCGCCGGCTGCTGATCTACACACTGGTGGTCACGGCCGTCGGAGTCCTGCTGTCGACGCTCGGCGACAGCCACCGTGACACACCGTGGCACCTATACCTGGCGCCGGTGGCCTTCGTCGCCTTCATGACCGCCGTGCCGCGGCTGCAGGCCCGCCAGTTCCACCGGCTCAGCGAGCGGCAGGGCGACTTCCGCGCCGTCGTCGACGACCCGGGGATCCGCCTCACCACCGCCCACAGCTCGGCCACTCTCGACTGGCACCTGTACCCGCGCTATGCCGAGACCCCGGAGCTGTTCGTGCTGCTCAGCGCCGACAAGTCCGCTGTCGGCGTCGTCGTCCTGCCTAAGCGCGGCCTGAGCAACCCGGAGGATGCGGGCCGGCTGCGGGCGATCCTCGATCGGCACCTCGTACGCGCGGATGCCGCTGCGGCGCCGAACGCCGACAGGACGCCGAGCCGGGGCCGGGCCGTCGGGCGCGGAGCGGGCGCCGTCGGGCTCCTGTTCCTCGGGCTGGTGCTGTTCTTCTTCGCCTACGCCGCCGTCCAGAAGGCCGCGGACCCAGATTCCTTCCCCGGGCTCCAGCACAACAACGCGCCAGTCTCGGCTATCGCCCTGATCCTGGGGGCGTGGGCCGTCGCCGGCGCATGGTGGGTCGTACGGCGGATGAAGGTGATGCGGATCGTGACCGCCGTGCTCGCCGCAGCCGTGCTGCTGGTCAGCGGCGCCGCCCTCTACCGCATCGGGCCGATGCTGCACTGCTGGGGCTCGGACCGGATCGCCCGAGGCCCCGACGGCGACTACGCCTGCTACGACTTCTGAGCGGGCCCGGAGCTCACTCCTCGGCGGCACCTGCGGCGGCGCAGCTGCCGCAGGTGCCGAAGATCTCGATGGTGTGGGCGACATCGACGAAGCAGTCCGGAGGCGTCAATCACCATACCGACGGCCACTCACGAAGAGGTGCCTGTTTGCGGGCGCCGGTGGCGTGCTGGTGGGCTCTGCACACGGTGGAGTCCACGCTCACGATGGACCAGTCGATGCGGCTCTCCGCGTCGGCGTCGGCCTGGACGGCCCGCAGGATTGTGCGACATCCCGTGAGTTCCCCTGAGCCACACTGAGTCCCCAGGCTGGTGGCCGGGGACTTCTTCCTCCTCCATGTGCTCTGTCGGCCTGTGACGTAACTTCGGGATTCTCGAAGCGTTCTCATCTCGTCCGACCGATCCGCAGTCGGGTCGAAGGCGAGGAGGCTCGGGTTGGCGGCGCTGGCAGTCGTACGGGACCTGCGTGAGCACTGGCCCGACGGGCTGTCCTCGGCTTCATGCTGACGAACATTCAGTTTCCGCGAACTCGCTGGCCTCCAGGGGGCTGAGGGACATCGGAACGAAGGTCGGTGCTAAAAGACTGTTGTATGTGGGTTCAGCGAGTGATCGAACTGACCGGGTGGGAGCCGCTCGGGATCTCCGTCGACTGGGTGGCGATCGAGGGAGAGCTGGGGGTTCCGCTGCCGGAGGACTACAAGGAGCTCTACGAGGCGTTCAGTGGCGGCGTCTTCAGTGATTCCGTCTACTTTCTGGGGCGCGACGAGGGCCTCGCGTTCGACTTCCTGACACAGCGGCGGGTCTCCCTGTCGGTCGACCAGGACAGCAAGCTCGGAAGCGTCTCCGCCGTCGATCCCTATGCGATCTACGCGCCGGGCGGCAAGGGGCTGGTTGAGTGGGGCTCCACTGAATGGGCCGACGAGTACTGCTGGCTGATCGATGCCGAGCGGCCGGGCGATTACCCCGTCCTTGCGCGGTCCAATGACGTCGGCGGATGGCACCGGTACGACATGTCCACCTCTGAGTTCCTCTACCGCGTCCTTGCCGATGCCGATTTTCAACCCTTCGGGATCGCGCAGTACGACCTCGGCACGACGTTCAAGCCCGGCTCCGGCGCCCCCATCGATGGCCAGCCGCTCTGACGAGAGGCTGGCCGTCCCACGTTCGTGGACACGACAGTGCCGTCGTTTCTCAGGTTCTGGATCACTTTCTGTGGAGCGCTCACACTGTGTGACGTCAGGCGGAATCCGCGAGATCTGCAATGGGGCGTAGTTCGGCCAGGTGTCCTGCCAGTGCTTCACGGCCTGACTAGGTGTTTTTGAACCTGGTGACCCGGCATCCGGGCCGTTGGGAGCACATAGAACTCGGTGTCCTCCGGGTATGGCGCTGTGTCAAAATCCAGCGCATGGCTGTTCGATACCCGTCCCCCCTGCGTCCCGGTGACCGTGTTGGTGTTACCTCTCCATCGAGCGGGGTCGCGCAGGAATTGCGTGAGCGCCTCAATGTCGCCGTTCGTGACGTCCAGGACCGCGGGTACGAGGTCGTCATCGGACGGTGCATGGACGGCTCCGGACACGTCAGTGCTTCGGCCGCTGACCGCGCGAGCGAGCTGATGTCGATGCTGACCGACTCCACCATCAAGGCCATCGTGCCGCCGTGGGGCGGAGAGACCGCGATTGACCTGCTACCGCTGCTCGACTGGGACAGGCTGCGGGAGGCAGAGCCCACCTGGCTCGTCGGATTCTCCGACATGTCGACCCTGATCACGCCGATGACTCTGCTCACTGGGACGGCGACAGTCCATGGCAACAACCTCATGGACACGCCCTACCGAGTGCCCGAAGGACTGCGATCGTGGCTCGACATCGTCGCAGCGCCCTGGGGGCACCAGTTCACCCAGACCCCGCCCGGTCGCCATCGGGCCACCGGCTTTGACGACTTCGCCGCCTTCCCCGACATACGCGAGTACACGCTCGACTCCGTGGGCGCCTGGACCCGGCTCGACGGGTGCGGTGACGTGGAGGCCGAGGGAAGGCTGATCGGCGGCTGCATCGAAACTCTGTGCAATCTCGCAGGGACGGCCTACCTCGACGTCTCGACCTTCGCTCGCAACGAGTCACCGGATGGGCTCCTCGTGTATGTGGAGGCAGCCGGCGACGATGCTTTCACCATCTGCCGGAACCTCCATGGCATGAGGCTCGCTGGGTTCTTCGATCGGGCGAACGCGGTTCTCGTTGGCCGGACCAGCGCACCCGACAACCGTTCCCTCAGTCAGCACGAGGCCGTCCTCGATGCACTTGGTTCTCTCAACGTGCCGATCATCGCCGAGATCGAGTGCGGCCACGTGCCGCCCTACATGCCGATCGTCAACGGAGGGTACGGCCGTATCGTTCACACACCGAGCCGGAGCGAATTGACGCAGACCTTGGACTGACGCATCAGACCGGCCGCCCAGTTCTGACCGAAGTGGGTCGGGTCAACAGGGCGGCTCCCCGCTTCCGGTGCGCTTTTTCGTCCAGCCGGTGCGGGGGCTTTTGCGGGTCAGGCGCCGGGTCATCATGGTGATGAGTGCCCAGTTCAGGTGTGCTTCGGAGTGCTGGGGAAGACGTTCGTAGTCGCGTGCGTTGCGGCGGGCGTTCATGCACCAGCCGATCGTGCGCTCGACTTTCCAGCGGCGGGGCAGGACGACGAAGCCCTTGACGCCTTTGGGCCGGGAGACGATGCGCAGGGTGAGCCAGAGGCGTTCGCGGGCCCAGTCCACGAGTTCGCCGGCGTAGCCGCGGTCGGCCCAGACCTGGGTGATCTGCGGCTGGGTGAGGCGCAGGCGCCAGAACACGTCGCGGGCAGCGTCGCGGTCCTGGATGTCGGCGGGCGTCACCGTGATCATTACTGGCAGACCGAGTGTGTCTACGGTGATATGTCGCTTGCGGCCGTTGATTTTCTTGGCGGCGTCGTAGCCGCGGCTGTTCCTGCCGACGGTGGAGGCGCCTTTGACCGACTGGGAGTCCACGATCAGCGTCACCGGATGTGGGCAACGGCCCTTGCCGGTACGGATCCGGCGGCGGAGCTGGTCACGGATGTAGGTGACGACCCCGGCCCGGTTCCACCTCCAGAAGAACCCGTAAACCGTCTCCCACGGGGGGGAAATCCGCAGGCAGAGCCCGCCATTTCGCGCCGTTGTCGACGATGTAGCGGATGCCGTCGACGATCTCCCGCCGGGGCCACTTCTCCGGATGTCCGCCGGTCTTGGTCTGACAGGCCGGTACCGGTAGGAGGGGTTCGAGAAGGGCCCATTCGGCGATGGAGGTGTCGGACGGGTAGCGGCGGCGACGGACAGCAGCGGGCATGGCGGGCTCGGCAGGGGTGATCGGCGGTGGACAGGGGCTATTTGGAGAGCTGGGCGAGGGTCGCGCGCACGCCGGTGAGCTGGGCAGTGGCGAGCTGGGCCCATTCTTCGTCGGGGTAGCGGGCCAGATGCGGATCGAGCGTGCCCGTGATCACCCGGGTGAGGCGGCCGAGGATCTGCCGGAACTGCCGCTTGTCGTACTCGATCCAATCCGCGGGGTCGTCGGAGAACATGAAACCGTCCCGCCGGGTCCAGGTGATCGGAGTCAGGTTCTCGGCGGCGACGACGTCGCGGACGTGCCGGATGCCGCGGCCGACCTGCGAGCGGGTCAGGCGGGTGGCGGACATGAGCTGGTAGGTGTGCAGGCCCGCAGGGCGTGCTTCCATCAAGGCGACGCGGACCAGGTCGCCGTAGTGCTCGGCCAGCGGCCGGGCCTCCCGGCGTCGCGGCATGGCCTACTCGCCCTTGAGCAGATGGACCAGCTGCTCGTCCAGGGTGAACTCGCCGTTGTCGAGGGCCCCTTCGAGCCAGTCCGCCGCCGCGCGGACCCGGCCGATCTGGCGCCTCACGGTCTCGCGCTCGTCGTCGGTGAACTCCTGCCCCCGCATCTGCGGGACCAGTCGGCCCAGGGTGGCAACGAAGCCGTGGCAGGAGCCGACCAGGTCGAGGTATTCGATGGTGTGCTCGATCGCGCGCACGGCCGGGGTGCGCTCCCGAATCCGGTCCCGCGTCTCGTTGGAGTTGTCGAACTGGGCGCGGTTGACGAGCATCCGGGTGGTGTCGTCGCGCATCGTCTTCCGAGCGACGTCCGGGCGGCGCAGCAGGTCCGTGGTCACCTGCTGGGCGACCGTGTCGTCCCTGGTCAGCTCCGTGACGACCCGCACCCGTTCGGCCGGGGTGACGTGCTCGGTAACCGCTGGCCGCTTCAGCAGATCGGTGGCGACCTGGGCGGCGACCTCGTCGTCCCGGGCCAGGTCGGCCACGGCCTGGACCTTCTCATCGACCGTCACGGGCCTGTCGACCCGTTGGCCAACGACCCGCTTGGCGCCGTCCGGCGTCCACTGCCGGGTGCCGGTGCGCGGGTTGAACGGCGCGTCCTTGATCGCCGCCCACCGCTCGTCCTCGTCCACGACCGACGCGAGGATGCGGTGAACGGTGAACGACACGCCCTCCTTGCGGCGCCTTTCCGGCCACCGGTTGGCGGTGTAACGCCAGTCCTCCACCGTCCGGCGTTCGACACCGATGTCGTCCGCGAACAGCTACAACGACTTCGTGACGGTGAACAGGTCGTCCGTGCCGTTCGGCATCGACCCGCCCACCGCCCTCATCGGCTCGATCTCCAACGCCATGTCACCCAGGGCGAACTGCGAGCGGGCGATCTGCGCGATCAGTTCCTTGGCCTGGGTGACGAGCTCTTCGTAACGCTGCCGGGTGACGTTCCCGATCCGTTCGGTCACGTCGGTCATGATGACCACCGCCCTCGCCCCGTTCCGGCCCAGCCACCACGACGTAACCGGTCAAAGGGGCGCAGGCCCCGGTCACCGTCCACCGTGACGCGGGCGCGACACGCCGGGGTAGAGCGTGAACCAGGGGCGCTCGAAGCACCCGACGGCCACCCACAACTACCCTGCAAAACAAGGGGTGTACGAGGTACTCGCGAGGCGTTCGGCTAGGGCGTTTCCGTAACGCTGTTCCGCGACGCCCGCCGTTGACGACAGGCCCGCACCCGGCAACGGTCCGAGCAGTACACCGCAGCCCTCGACCGTTCCACCCCCACCGTCCACGACCGCCCGCAGACCGGGCACTCCGCATGCTCGCCCCGTTGTATCGCAGCCACCCGTTGCCGGGTCTGCTGAAGCCTCCGCCACCGCCGTGACCTGCACCGACCCGAGCAGAACACTGCCTCTGCCGCCATCGTCTGCGGTAGCGGATCACCACACTCCCGGCAGTACCGCCGAGCCGTCCCGCCAGCCACCACACGACAGATCATCCAGGTGTGCGCACCTCATGGCCAGGGATCAAAAACACCTACTTACCGTGGCGGCCTGAGCATCCACCAGCTCCCCGGCGACCGCAGCGGCGTCGGCGACCGTCAGCTCCGCGGCTGCCGCCAGATCGGCCAGCGACACACAGCCCCCGCCCAGCAGGCGCACCAGCAGCGGTTCGACGGCTGGGTCGAAGTCCACCTCCTGGCCCGCCGCGGCGAAACGGACCACCACCGCACCCTCACCATCGGCCGCAGACGTCAGGCGCGCCCGCCCCGTCGTCAGCCGCACACCCAGATCCGGATCGGCGGGCACGCCGTCGAGGTGGGGGAGGGCTGGGCGGAGCCGACCGAGATCCTCACCATCGCGGGCCGCGGCGAACTGCTCCATCAGCCCAGGCTCCTCCAGCGCGGCCACCAGATGCCCGCGCAGGGCTTCCACGTAAGCGGCCTGGGCTTCGGCACCTGTGTGCAGGGGCAGGTCGGCACGCACCTGCTCTGCGGCCCGGAGCATCTCGGAGAGCCACCCGATCAGGTCGGCGCCCGTGTGTGGTGTGAGCCCGCATGTCAGGTGGAGGGAGCGGACGCCTTGGTCGGCGGCGACCGCGTGCCACCAGCCACGCGGCAGATACACACATCCCCTGGTTCCAGAACCAGGTCGGCTATCGGCTGCTCGGGCGGGGGGTCGGGCTGGGCGGTGTCGCGGTGCATTGGCGCGATCCGGGTCGGCCCGAAGAGCCGCCAGTGCTTGGAGCCCTCGACCTGCACCACGATCACGTCATGGTCGTCCCAATGAGTGCCGAAGTCTTCCTGGGCACTCCACGAGGCGTAGGCGTTGACCTGAACGTGCGTACGCAGCCAGCCCTCCAAATGCTGGGCGAGGTCAGCGACCGGCTCATGGAGTTCGTCGATCGCATCGATCACCAACGAGGCGCCCCCGGCCAGGCACTGATGCAGTTCCGCCGGGTGGATGCGCTGCCAGACGGTGTGCCGACGGGTGGTGACAGGCACGGCATAGCGGTGCTGCGGCAACATCTCCCCGCCCGTCGACAGCCGCAGCCGCGGCACTTCAAGGCGGTGCGTGGCGATCAAGTCGTTGAGCGTGTCGAAAGAGACCAGAGCGCCGGGATCGCTCACGGCTCCAGGGACGTAGCGGTAGTCGCGGTGCAGCGACCGGGCCAGCAACTCCTCCTGGCCCAGCCGCTCCGCGATGAGCGGGGACGTCATCGCTTCGGTCACCGTCGCCTGTCAGTCGTTGCCGTCCGAGCGGCCGGTGCCGCCGCCGTCGGAGGGCGTCGCGCCCCGGGCGCGGGCGGCCTGGATCTGCCGGCGGGCGCGGATCAGACCGATCCCTCCGGCAGTGGACGTTTCGGTGTGCTGCGACATCGCTGCCTCCATGAACAGATCGTCCGGCACTCCGGCCGGCGTAGAACCAGACTCGCGCAGCAACTGCCGCCGGACCATTGCCTGTTGAGAGCGAAGACATTGCGGGCCGGCCCGCAATGTTCAATCGATAAGGCGTACTGCCTCACCGCACCAGGCTCGGCTACCGTGGGCAGGCTGACCGCTCCACACCGGGGGTGCGCCATCGCCACGATCACCCGCTCACGCCGCGCCGCCATCGTCAAAGAGGCGACGCAGATCCGCATGCACTGCCAACGCCAAGGCCGCAGTACCGAGCGGACCGTGACCGCCATCCGCAACGCCCTGCCGGAAGTCACCGCTCTTGAGGCCTGGCGTCTGGCCTTGGGCTGGTCGAGAGCCGATACAGTCGCGCAGATCAGCGATCTCTACCGAGCCGACGGGGCACCGCCAAGGCCGAGCAGGTCCTTCGCCGGTTCACCCGGGGAGGGCCCAAGCACCCGACGTACCGGGCGATCGAGGAGCTGGGCCGGGCGGTGCGTGCCTCGTTCGTCTGTGACTACCTCGCGGACGTCGAGATGCGCCAGGAGATCCACGAGGGGTTGCAGGTGGTGGAGAACTGGAACTCCGCGAGCAAGGACCTCTTCTACGGCAAGGACGGCGACCTGGCCGGTTCGGACAAGGAGTCCCAGGAGGTCAGCATGCTCGCGCTGCACCTGCTCCAGTCCGCGCTGGTGCACGTCAACACGCTGCTGATGCAGGAGGTCCTGGCTGATCCGAAGTGGGCGGACAAGCTCACCGACGCGGACCGCAGGGCGCTGTCGCCGCTGTTCTGGACCCATGTGAATCCGTACGGCCGGTTCGAGCTGGACATGAACAGCCGTCTCGATCTGGACCTGTCCATCCGGGCGACGGTGCCTGGCCCGCGCCCCACGCAGGGGAGGCAGCCACAGCCCCGGCGTGACAGCCGACGATGCGGACCTCCACCACGTCGATGCGGGTGGCGGGGCATGAGCTGCCCGCCGGCAATCGCCATCTGCCCTACGTGATTCACCGCGACCCGCGGTTCTTCACCGCTCCGGATGTCTTCGACCCCGACCGCTGGGGCCCTACGTCGGCGGGCAGGTGCCCAGGGAGGCGGTCCTCCTCCCCTTCGGCCTGGGTAGACGCAAATCCATCGGCGAGTCCTTCGCTCGTACGGAGATGGCCGTCGTCGTGGCCGCGATCTGTGCACGCTGGCGCCTGGTTCCCCTGCCCGGCCGCACCGTACGTGAGGTGCTGGGCGTCATCCTGAAGGTCGACAGCCTGCCCATGACCGCCGAACCACGCTGAGCGGCCGGGTGGCCTCGCGCCCGCCCGGCTGCCGGTTCACACATAGCGGGCGGACTCAGCGTGCCAGTCGTAGTTGGCGCGCTGCCAGTTGGCCATGGCCATGACGAACTGGTCCACGTGCTTGCGGTCGGTATCGGTCAGGGACCGGTATTCCTGATGTGTCCTCAGGGCCCGCGCGTCGGCCTCGAAGCGCTGTACGGCCGCGTGCACCAGTTCGCGGGTCGCCGCGAGGGCTTCGTCGCGGCTGAGCCCTGTCCGCTCCCGCAGGATGACCTGGTTGAGGACGCCCCCGATCGCCGTCTCCTTCTTCACGCTGAACGCGTCGTTGACCGCAGCGACGATCATGCTGGTGTCCGCGCACATACGGTCGATGACCTCCAGTTCCTGGATGGACGGGGGGACTTCCCGGCGGTGCCCCCGCTCCCACAGGTCGGGAAACTCCTCCACGCCGACCGTGTCGCGGCGCAGGTCGAGATATGCCTCCAGCGAGGGCGCCCGGCCGCTCGCCCTGATCTCGGCCTCTCTCACGAATCCGGCGGTGATCTCCGTCCAGTGCCGGCGGTGCCGGGCTACCCACTGCGGAGACATGCCTGTGGTGATGCGCGACCACAGGTCCGCGAACGACCGGGCGAAGCTGTGACCGGGCCGATGGTCCTGGTTCGCCATGACCCGGGCCATCTCCTCGATGTGCTCCCGGGCCAGCGCGCCCGTGCTGCCGGTGAGTCCGTCCATGTGGTCGTCCCAGCAGAAGGCCCAGGCGTTCACGATGACGACCAGGCACAGTCCTTCCAGGTCCATGAAGGGGTTGGCGCGGGCCATCAGCCGCGCGCACTTCGCGGCTTTCCAACGGCGGAGGTTGCGCTGCCGGGTGATCAGCCCCCACTTACGCATCCACTCCGCTTCGAAGGCAGCGGCCTCGGGCTCCCACGGATTGATCCGGACGGGATACGGGATGTCGAACCGAATGCTCATCGAGCCGCCCCTCCGATCTGGCAGGTGTCAGGACAACGACAGGCAGCAGACCGGGCCTCCCATCGCACACGGCGGTGAAGCCCCTGCCTCCTTGGACCGTGCCAACAGCAGCTCACCCGTGGCGACCGAGGGACGCCGGCCCTTGTTCTTGCCCGAGGTGATGACCAGCTTCTGGGCGATCTGCGGTACGGACACACCGTTGGCCCGCAGGTTGCGGGCGTAGTCGGCCATGTCGTCGTCGACGACGTTGGGACGCCCGCCGTGGCGGCCGCGCTCGCGGGCGGATGCCTGGCCTTCGAGGGATTTCTCCCCCCGGATGTACTCGCGCTCGGACTCGGCCATGCCGGCGAATAACGCGAAGAGGGCGGCGCCGTGGCCGGACGGGTCGTAGATCCCTTGGAGGGGGCCGGTGAGGAGTTCGAGCTGGATGTCGTGGTGGCGCAGGTCCTCGGCGATGGTCAGGAGCTCGGCGGCGCCGCGTCCCAGGCGCTTCATCTCATGGACCGTGAGGATCACCCGTTGGTAGGGGACGGCCTTCTTGATGGTGCGGGCGAAGTCCATCGCGTTGACGGACTCCGGCCGGACCTTGATCCGGGTGCTGATCTTCTCGGAGAAGACCGGGGCGCACCCGGCTTCCGTCAGGGCGTCGAGCTGGCTCTGGAGTTCTTGCTGGGCGGTACTGCAACGGGCGTAACCCACTCTCGTGGGCGCCGTGGCGGCCTCGGGCACAGCAGCCACGATGGTCGGCCCCATCTCCCAAGCGCGGCCGGGGCCACGATCGGCGGGGGTCTTCACCTCCAGCTCGGCGCGGAGCTGAGGGACGAGCATGAAGCGGGGGGTGTGGTACTTCGGGGCGCCCTTGCCACCGCGGGTGCGGCAGGTGCTTCCGGCGGGCACCTCACACGGGGGGCAGTCGAACTGTTCGACGGCGGAGGCCGGTTCGGCGAGCTGGGGCAGGGCATGTCGCAGAAGCTACCCGAGGGAGCTTTGTGCGAAAGCTGTTCTGCGAGAGGTTGTGAGAACGAAGATCAGAGGCAAACCGGACGCGGCCGGGTGGAGGTCCGTGATCTCTCAGAATTACTCATTCATGAGAAGGATCGAGGTTCTCGGGGTCGGCAATAGTGGCCCATCGGTGTGTGAGGCGGCGGCATGCGTGGACGAGTTCGGGTGGGTGGAGGTCGGTGAGTTCGGTGTCGAAGGTGGCGAGGATGCCGGCGATGCCGGCCCAGGACCAGGCGCCGAGAGTGAGTCGGCAGTACTCGGTGTCGAGATGCTCCACGACGGAGCCGCCTGGTGCCCAGCGGGCCACGATGTGAGCGGGCAGGTTGAGCCGGGCAGAGCCGGTGCACTGCCAGGCGGCGGGGGTGTCGCCGCGGTCGTGGGTGCTCATCACGAAGTGGGCGAGGTCGGGGTGGGGAAGCGCGCGGGCAGCGAAGTGCTGCCTGGTGGGGTGGGGGTGCAGTCGATCGACGCGGCGCACGCGCCATTCATTGTCGGTGAGGTCGTAGGCAACCAGATACCACCGGGCGGCCCAGACGACCAGATGGTGTGGCTCGATGCGGTGGGCGGGCAGGTAGTCGGGGTCACTGGGTTCGGGGCGTGTGCCGTCGGGACGCAGTGTTTCGGTGACGAGGAGGTGGCGGTGGCGTACCGCGGTTCCGACGGCGGTGAGGGCGGCCGGGTCGGTGGGGGGCGCGGGGAACTCCCAATAGTTCTGCAGCCGAGTCAGGCGCAGGGATTCCATGGATGCCCGCAGCGCAGGGGGCATGACCTGGTGCAGAGCCGCCAGTGCCCGCGCCGCGTCGTCCCCAAGGCCCAACATCGTGCTTGGCGCGGTCTGTAGGGCCACCGCGACCGCGAGGGCCTGGTCGTGGTCGAACAGCAACGGCGGCAGCGTTCGCCCGGCTCCGAGCCGGTAGCCGCCGTCGGGGCCGTGGATGGTAGCGATCGGGTAGTCGAGCGCACGCAAAGTTTCGATGTCGCGGCGGACCGTGCGTTCGCTGGTCCCGAGCCGGGTGGCGAGCTCGCGCAGCGACCACTGCCGCCCTGGTCCGAGCAGAGACAACAGCCGCAATGCCCGGTGTGAGGTGTTCGCCATGGTCCCACTCTGACACCGGTAGTGGCCACTCGGTGTCCACTACCGGTGTCAGGGTGGGTTCTGTTCAGTGAGCAGCGGCGGAAAGGACGGTCGGGTATGCGGGTGGTCGTGGTGGGTGGCGGGATCGGCGGGCTTGCATTGGGGGCGGGGCTGCGTCGCCGGGGGTTTGAGGTGGCGGTATTCGACCGTGACACCGATGTGACAGCGACGGGCGGTTACCACATCACCCTGGATGAGCGGGCACAGTCGGCGCTACAAGATCTGGTGGAACCGAAGATCATGCAGCGGCTGCTGGCATCGGGGTCGGCGCTGCGACTGCGCGAGCGCGACGCGTTCTGGGATCGCCGGGGCCGGCTGCTGGGCCACGGGCCGGACCTCAGCGACAGTGCGAGTATCGACGTCGATCGGATCACCCTGCGGATGCTGCTGGCCGAAGCCGTCGGAGATGACCTGCACTTGGGACGCAGCGTGTCCGGCGTCGGCCACGATGACCACGGTGCGCCCCGAGTGATGTTCACCGACGGGGCGCCGGTCTCGGCGGACCTGGTGGTGGGCGCGGACGGCACGCACTCAGTGGTTGCCCGCCACCTGGCGGGAGGCCCGACCAACAGCCCGGCGGGCATCATCGGGTTCTCCGGCCGCACCCTCCGGCGAGATCTCAGCCCCGGCGAGCATCAGCGACTTGGGCCACGATCGGGGCTGGCGATCGGCCCGCGCGGAGCAGCGCTCTACGTCGGTTTCCTCGACCCGGTCGGCAACACCGCGCTCGACGCTCCCGAGTTGCGGATGTCGGTAACCACCGGCCCCACCTACATCTGGGGCGCCATGTTCCCCGAATCCACCAGTACCGATTCCCTGCGCGACCTGCGTGGCGGCGAACTGCAGGGCGCGCTGATCGGCCGATTCCGCGAGCGGGGCTGGGCCGAGCACACACTCGAGGTCATCGCCCGGGCCGACCCGCACAGCGTGGCCGCATTCCGCTTCAACGCCGCCTCCACCCGTGCAGAGGATCTCGCGCCCTGGCCTGCGGGTCGTATCACCGCGCTGGGCGACGCTGTCCACGCCACACCGCCCACCGCCGGAATGGGAGCGGGTGCGGCCATCCGCGACGCCGCCAGCCTGCTCACGCACGTCAGCGCCGCCGCCGACGGCACCCCCACCCTCACCGACGCCGTGGACCATTTCGAGGCCGGCATGCGCCAGCGCGGCAGCGAAGTCCTCACCCTGGCCATGAAGACCGTCCGGTGGATCCTGGCCACTGATACCACACTCGGCGCCGCAGCCACCGTCGTGAGCACCCCAATTCTGGCCGCAGCCGCCCGGCTACGTCACTGACGAGCCGCGCGACGCCCGTGCCTGCAGTCAGAACAAGGGGTCGCGCACGCGCACGGGCCGGTAGCCGGTGGGTCCAAGCTGGCCATCACGAACCCTTCTTCGCAGTGACACGCGCTCGCGTCCCCGCCGGCGTCGCGGTCCTTGCCGTCGAGCAGGTCGTTCACCTCGTCCTCGGTGAGCTCGCGCGTCTCGTCCATGACCCTCATGATGCCGACCCGCCCGAGGCCGGCTCAGGCGGCTCGGCCGAGGCCGGCGGCGCTCAGGTCCTGCTCGCGCAGATGGGTGAAGTCGACGTCCAGCTTCGGGTCGTAGGCGGCGGGCTGGATGCCGAGCTCGTGCGTGCTGTACTCGCCGAACCGGTTGATGTGCTCGGTCAGGTACGGCGAGATGTGGGCCAGGTACTCCGGCTCGATCGTCCAGCCCTCTTCCAGCAGCTGCCGCACGATCTCCGCGATGTCCAGGGCGTTATGGAAGATCACCGCGTTCGTGAGCAGAGCATTGAATTTCATCGCCTTCTCCTGCTCGACCGGGTCGTTGTCCGCGATGACGCCGCGGTTGCCGAAGCCGATCCACTGGGAGAACCCGTTGAAGGACTCCGTCTTGTTCGTCGCCGCGGTCACCCGCCGGCGAAGCGCCGGATCGGAGAGGTAGCGCAGCATCTGCACGGTGCGGATCACGCGGCCGACCTCGCGGAAGGCGGCGTAGGTGGCGTTCTTCTTGGAGCCCGAGCGCAGCCGCTTGAGCAGCGTGGCGAGGGGATCGCCCCCTCCCGTACGGAGACCGCGACCTTCGTCAGGTGCCGGAACTGGGACTCGATCAGGTCGAAGTCGATGACGTGCTTGCCGCTCTCGCCGAACAGGGCGTCGATGTGCACGTACTCCGTCTGCTTGGAAGGCCGGTAGAAGATCAGGTCCTTCCAGTTCCTGATCCTGGGCATGAGATCGAAGCCCAGCAGGTGCGCGAGCGCGAACACCGGCTGGGACTGGCCTTGGGGGTCCGCGTGTACGGTGGTCGGCTTCACCTCGGAGGAGTTCTTGAGCAGGCCCTCGATGAGGTAGACGGCCTCCCACACCCCGCACGGGATGATGTGCGTGATCAGCAGCGGCGCGGTGACCGCCGCGAGCAGTGGCACCATGACGCCCGCCGTCCAGCAGCAGAGGGTCACCGCGGACCGGGTGTGCTCGAACGCGCGAAGCCGTGGCGCGAGCAGAGCACCAACAAGCGAGCCGACGGCGGCCAGTGCGACAATCGCTCCGCTGGAACGTCCGCTGGGGTCGGTGCGGGCACCGGTGGTGAGCGCCACCAGCATGACTGCGCCGAACGCCGCGTTGAGCCCGCCGCCGAACACGACCAGGACTGTTCGCACGTAGCGCTCGCGCCACACGAACCGCAGTCCGGCCACCATGTGCCGCGGAGCGAGCGGGCGTTCTGTCCGGCCGGGTGCCGACCGTGCCCGAATCGCCCGCAGGCACGAGAACGACACGAGCAGAGCGCCTGCCATGGCGGCGAACGGCACCGCCGGTGAAACCCCGAACAGCACACCGCCCAGCAGCGGGCCGGCGACCGCGGCTCCGGCCTCCCGTGCCTGCAACCGGGACAGGGCAGGACCGACCTGACCGGCGGGGACGACCGCACGCAGCAGCGCGTTGGCCGCCGGGAGATACACCAGGCCCTGGACCGACACCACCGCGACGGCCGACAACATCAGCCACAGCATCGGATTCCCGGCCAGAACCGACATGGCCAGCGTGACGGACACCGCCACCCCGGCGAGCTCACAACCGAGCATCAGCCGTCGACGCTCGACGGCATCCGCGACCGCGCCGGCCGGGATGACCGCGGCGACCAGGGTGATACCGGCAACCGAACCGACCAGCCCGGCCTCGGCCGGAGAGCCCGTTTCCCGAAGGACCAGCAGCGGCAAGGCGAGTGTCCACATCCGGGAACCGAGACCCGCCAGCAGCCCGCCGAACCACAGCAGCCGGAAATCACGGTTCCTCCGCAGCGGAAGGCCGGTCATCGTGCCGTCCACGCCGATGCCTCCTCGACCGCGGCAGGCGACGCGGTTCGCCGACTGCACCCGGCAGTGACAAACCGCGCCGTTCCCGCACAACTCAGAACCGGAAGTTGGTCTTGCTGGGGGACTCGAAGCTGAAGCAGCTCCGGCTGTCGACCGCGTCGACCACAGCAAGGTTCTGCAGTTCCAGAATGGACGCCATTGTTTTCACCTCCCTCCCTTGACTAGCTGGGCTGTCGGCGACCGCAGGTCGAGGAGCGGCAAAACCGCCGCCGTACCCTCGTACACCGCGTGCAGGGTGCGATCTTTCGGTTTGGTGTCGGTGGTGGTGAGAGTCAGTGGTGCTGGTCTGGGTCTGTGGTCTTTCGGTGCTGGTCTGTGGGGTCCGCGG
>NZ_JBVIHH010000002.1:420435-759935 GCF_055570395.1 Streptomyces sp. NPDC031210 | reverse complement strand
CCCCCCCCCCCCCCCCCCCCCCCCCCCCCCCCCCCCCCCCCCCCCCCCCCCCCCCCCCCCCCCCCCCCCCCCCCCCCCCCCCCCCCCCCCCCACCGCCGTACGCCACAACACCCGCGCCCCCGGTCGCCCCCACACCCAACTCCCCTCCCCCACAAGCCTTCCCCCTTACCCGTCCTTGCCCTCGCGCCGCTGAAACCGGCGCACACCCCCTGCCCACCGCACGCTCGCGATGGCACCCTTCTTCTCGAACACCGTTTCCGCCAAAACCGTTTCCGTCGACACCCTTTCCGTCGGCGCCCTTTCCGTCGACACCGATTCCGCACCCGTACCGCACACCTCCGTACGTCCGATCCGCACCGCTCATCTGCCGGGCCGCCCCGCGCGGTCCCGTCCCCCTCGGCCGCGTCCCCCACGGGCGCGGCCCGCAGAAGGAGTTACGCGTGAGACGAACCGTTCGCGTCCTGCCGACCGTGCGTGGCATACGGACCGGCCGCCCCCTCAACTCCCGTACGGCGCTGGGCACCCTGGCAGCCGCCGGCACCCTGCTCGCCCTGGCCCTCCCCACCGGCCCGGCCTCCGCCGTCACCCCACCGGCCCCCGGCCGGCACGCCACCTCGCACACCGCCGCGCCCGCCGCCTTCTGGACCGCGGCCCGGATGCGCTCCGCCACCCCCCTGGACCTCACCTCCGGCGCCGCGAAGAAGTCCACCACCGCCGCACCCGTCCGCCGAAGCGCCCCCTTCACGGTCCTGCCCACCCTCCGGGCGAAGGCGGCGTCCCTCGCCGCCGCGCTCCCCCAGGCCGGCGGTCCGTGGACCGGCGGCGGCGCGGTCGTCAAAACAACCGGCCGGGTCTTCTTCACCTACAAGGGCCGCTCGGCGTCCTGCTCGGGTGACGCGGTGACCAGCGCCAACAAGAGCACGGTGCTCACGGCCGGGCACTGCGTCAAGCTGGAGGGCGCCTGGCACACCAACTGGGTCTTCGTGCCCGGCTACCACGACGGCCAGGCCCCGTACGGCAAGTGGCCGGCCGCCAAGACCCTCTCCACGCCCCAGTGGACGGCGAGCGAGGACATCAACTACGACGTCGGCGCGGCGGTCGTCGCCCCGCTCGACGGCAAGAAGCTCACGGACGTCGTCGGCGGGCAGGGCCTGGCCTTCAACACCGGCTACAACAAGGCGATGTACGCCTTCGGCTACCCGGCGGCCGCCCCGTACGACGGCAGCAAACTCATCTACTGCAGCGGAAACACCATCAAGGACCCGCTGTTCTCCAAGGACCACGGCCTGTCCTGCAACATGACCGGCGGGTCGAGCGGCGGCCCGTGGTTCACCTCGTTCAACGAATCCACCGGCACCGGCCTGCAGTCCTCGGTCAACAGCTTCGGCTACCAGTTCCTGCCGAACACCATGTTCGGCCCGTACTTCGGCGACGACGCCAAGAACCTCTACCAACAGGCCCAATCCACCTGACGCCCCACGCCCGCGAGTAAGCCACCCACACAAAGCCCCCCGGCCACGCGCTTGCGCGGGCCGGGGGGCCGGGGGGCCGGATGAGCTGAGCGGCGGACGAGTCGGCCGATGTACCAGTCTTCACGGGCGATCTGGACGTTCTGGAAGCCAAGACGAAGGCGCTGTCCCGGGGCGGCTCCAAGGTCCAAACCGCTGGCTCGGACGTCCACAAGTCCTTCGGCGGACTGGCCGCCTTCTACAAGGCGCCCGAGGCGGAGCAGCTATTCGGCGTCACCGAACCGGTGGAGCGCACGGCACACAACCTCAGTGACGACATACACGTCATCGCCAAGGCTCTGGGCACCTACGCCCGGGAGATCAGGCCACTGATCCACCGGCTGAAGCAGCTCAAGCAGGAAGCCGCCGATTTCCGCGACAACGAGGCCGCCGAAGACGATTGGAGCGAGGACGGCGACCTGGTCGAGGAGAACCTGGGCCGCCGCAACAAGATCGCCGAGGTCTGGGCCGCATTCCAAGAAGCCGAACGCGACTGCCACGCCAAGATAGTTGGCCTGGTCGGCGGCCATGCGCTCCACACCATCGACGGCTCCCACAAGAAGGGATACGGCTACGACGCCGAAGCCCTCAAGGCTTCCAAGAGCCTGCCCTGGGGCGAGGCGGTCGAGGAATCCGTTCCCGCATGGCAGGTGTGGGAGCACGCCTACGACTTCGCCAAGGGCTTCATCGTCGACGGCGTGGGGGGCACCATCGACGGCCTGTACACCCTGTTCGGCGGGCACGGCGGGGACGCCGCCGGCGAGGCGTGGAAAGGGCTGGCCAAGCTCTCCACCGCATTTACGATCACCACGCTGCCCATTGTGGGGCCCGCCTACGCGACGATGCCGGGGAACATGCTCCCCTCCTGGCTGCGGGACTCGCGTACCGCGGTGCTGGATACCGGCAAGGCTCTTGTGGCCTGGGACCGGTGGGAATCGAACGGCTCCCGGGCCGCCGGCGCGGTCACCTTCAACGTCGTGACCGCCGTCTTCACCCGTGGTGGCGGGGCCGCCGTGCAGGGCGCGGGCAAGGCCGGCGCGATGGCCAAGGGCCTGTCCGTCGTCAGCAAGGTGGGTAGCGCCGTCGACCCGATGACCTACGTCATTAAGGGCGCGGGCGCGGGCGTGTCGAAGGTCGGCGACGTGATGGCCCACCTCAAGGCCCTCGGCCACGTCGAGGTCCCGAAGATCTCCGACGGCGCCTACAGCCTCCCCGAGGGTGCCGCCAAGATGCCGGACGGCACGATCCATCTGCCCGAGGGCGCCGCCGTTCCGGAAGGGGCGAGCAAGCACCCGGGCGGCAGAATCAAGCTGCCCGAAGGCACCGTCACCCTCCCGCCGCACACCGTGAAGGACCCCTTCACAAGCAACTACACGGACGCCGCCGGCAACCTCTACAGCAAGGACGACGGCAGCCTCCTCCAACACGCCAAGGACGCCCCCAAGGGCACGCCCCCCGCACCCACCACGGGCGCGGACAACCCACGAATCGAGACCCCGGCCCACCAGGAGCAACGGGTCCCGGCCGGCGTCGGCGGACGGGGCGACGACGTCACCCGCGTCGGCTCGGACGTCTCCGACCCAACCCGCGCCGGCGACAACGCCGGCCACGGCAGCACCGGGCCAGGCGACAACACCCCCACGGGCCGTGCCGGCGACCACGGCGCCCCGGGCGGCAGCGCGGGCAGCCATATGCCCACGAACAACGTGGACAACGGGGCAGTCGGACCAGGCCGCACCGGCGACCACGCCCCCACGACCGGCGGCAGCCACACGGAGACGCCGTCTACGGGCGGCGGCCGCGACGTGTCTGGCGGCTCCACGACCGACAATGTGATCCCGGGCGGCACAACGGCCGACAACGCCATACCCGGCTCCGGCCACCCGGAGACCCCGGGCGCGGGCGGCCTCGACGATCTGGGCGACAGCGCCGACGACGCGGCCCATACGGGCGGCGGCCTTGAAACCGGTGCACACAGCGACGCGGCCAACATCGTGCCGGACGTCGATCCGAGCAGGTACGGCCGGGTGCCGGACGAGGTCGCGCAGACACACACGGGGCCGCTAAGGCCGGAGCAGGAAGCCGACCTTCTCGCAGAGCTCAGCCATGCAAGGCTGGATCAGGGAGATCGGGCACTTGTCTTGCGTAGTCTCAGCAAGGACCCCTACGGGGCAGGCGTTGCTGAACTCATCAACCGCGGGCATCTTCGCGGGGTGGAGAATTACGATGGGATTCTAAAGATGTGCAAGAAGGGGCCCAGTCGGAGTGATCCCCTCAGCAGCATGGTTCCAGCCGCTTACATGGCTCTTACTCATGCGACCGAGCTGCAGAGTCGAGGGTTTACGCGCCTTGGGTTCGAGTTCGGAGACGCCACGACACCGTGGGACCTGGATGTCTACACCCGAAACGCCGACGGGGGGATCGATTACGGATACCAGCTCAAAAATGTATCCAGCGCCAAGAAGGTGCTGAAGAATGCAGAGAGTTCAGCCGACCAGTTGGACTATGAGTTTATGCGGCAAGGCGTTGCCATCCTCGATGTCCATCATTCAATATCGACCTTGAAACCTCGGGTTTTTGGAGCTATGGAGGAGCTAGCAGAGGAATCCGGAGTGACATTCCTTCTACGCTTCGAGGACGGAGCAATTAAGATTCCGGCTGATGGCTCCATCTATCCGTAAGGGGAAAGAATGTCAACTCTAATGCGCGCCCCGAAGGAATGCGGATCGTGGTTCTGGGACCTCGGAGAGGTCACTCCCCCAGGACTTCAATCCGCCTTGCGTGTTGCTGCCAGAATGGTCGAAGTGCTAAATCGGTTCGACCTGCTTACTCCGGTCAGCCTGGAGTGCAAATGGTACGTACGTGGATCTGGCTTCACCGGCATCATGAGTAGGGTGTTCGTCTGCACGCCACTGGATGATCCTTCCTTGCCTGATAAGGTGCTCGGAAGCCAGCCCTCCTCCTTCCCGGACTCGAAAATCAATAGATTGCAGATTGTTGGCTCTGGCACATGGTTTGATGCTGAAGGTAAGGCACGCACGGAGCCGCGACTGGTGGATCTGTCCGTAACGACTGGCTCCTACGGACCGACAGCCACTCTCTCCGTACACCATGACATCTGGGGGTCGTTCGACTTTTCTGGCCGTCCTCACCACGAAGTGCAGGCCAGGAATGCACCGCGACTTGCGGACGCGTTGAAGGGACTCGGCTCTGCGCTCGGTGTCGCACCAGAACTCGGTGAGGCAACTTACTTCGGGGTCGCCACCGAATTCGGCATCGCGGCGCCAGATGCCGATGAAAAAGGCTTGGGCCCAAATCTGACGGACAAGCTCTGAGACCCTCACAATGAGGAATGAGGAGCCAGCGACTCGGCGTCCCGAAGGAGACTCTTCCGTGACCGTGCGGACCGCGGCCGGCCCGTCGCGAAGGTGCGTCAGGCGGGGGTGCCGCCTCTGGACGCGCTCCGGGAAGTGGCCGGGTTCCGCAGGGTGCCCGAGCTGCACGACATCGACTCGCTCGACATGCTGCAGGAGTACTCCGGCCGGCACTGAGACACCGGGTAAGCGGCCAGCGAGGCTCTCCGGCAGAGCGACCCTCCCGAGTCGGTTGCCTCGCCGCATTCCTGACCAACGCGGCTGAAACTCAAGGAAGTTCCGTGCCGACTCCGATGCGCGCACCGAGGGAATGCGGCTCATGATTCTGGGATCTTGAGAATGTAACCGCGCCAGGGCTGGAACCAGCTCTGGAGACGGTCGCACGTATCTCTGCCCTCCTGCAGGCGAACGAGGTGCTGGAACCCGCCTCCTTGGAGTAGAGCTGGTTCGAGGTGGGCAGGGGTGGCTCGGAATTCACAGTCGCCTTGGTACGGGCGTGCCAGCCGGTCGGCTACCCGTCAGCAGAGATGTGGGAGATTTCGGTGGTAGGCGTTCCGGGGGCAGCCCCTCTTCAGCTCCGGCGGGGCGGACCTTCGCAGCAGCACGATCATCACCAACTCCATGGCGAACCTGTGCGACGGGGATGGAGCACGCCGCGGCACCCCGGTTCGCCCCGGCCCTCGGAGGCATCTCACTCATCGCCCCGCGGAAAGCCAAACCTGCCGAAGCCGAGCAGCGCGCGTCCCGGATGCCGGCTGGCATAGCACACGGTGGGCCCGTTGTGCTTGGGGGCCGGCTGCCAAGGTTTCGGCTGCCTGGAGCAACCGCTGCAGCAAGTAGGGGGACTTGGCTCGGATCGTCCGGCTCCTGCGGCTGGCGTGGCAGGTCAGTGCCAGGATGTCGATGTTGGTCGCTGCGTCGCGGTCGGCCGCGCGGTCGGCGACCTGGTAACGATGACGATGGGATTCGAGGGCGTCGGCCAGGACCAGGTTGAAGCTCTCCCCATCGCCCTCGACGAGCTGAGAGAAGAGAACGACAGGCGGCGGGACGAAGCCCCAGGAGTTCGCGCATCTGGGCCGCGAGGTCGGGCTGCCCGCTCCGCGCAGGCGGAGATCGCACCGACAGACCCATCTATCCCGCTCCCAGGGGCAGCGCCTTGAGCGGTACGCAACTTCGTCATCAGGTTGGATACCCGCATGGAGCGGCTGCTCAGACGCCTCCGATGACCGCCCATCTCTGGGATTCTTCAGGGACTTTCAGCTCTGTCAGAGGTACTTTCGAGGGACTTCCCTCCGCCTCAACAGGCATAAGCCCCCGAAAGACCGGAAAGGGCCTCCGACGCAGGTCGGAGGCCCTTTCCGAGACAAAGTCCCAGGTGGCGGCGGACGAGTCGGCCTGTACGCCGGGTTCTGTCTCCCCCGGTCCTTGCGGGCCGAGGGGAGGCGGCCATCCATCTAGGGCTGTCGTTGCCGGCAGCCTCGTGCGGTCTACCCGCGGACTCGGGCGGGCAGCCCTCGGTCGTCCGCGCAGGACCATCAGCCGATGATCCCTCTTGACCTTGCTCCGGGTGGGGTTTACCGAGCCCTCCGAGTCACCTCGGAGGCTGGTGGTCTCTTACACCACCGTTTCACCCTTACCGGGACCTCGCGGTCCCGGCGGTTTGCTTTCTGTGGCACTGTCCCGCGGGTCACCCCGGGTGGGCGTTACCCACCACCCTGCCCTGTGGAGCCCGGACGTTCCTCGGGAGGACCCTCTCAGGTCCCCACGCGACCGCCCGGCCGGCTCGTCCGCCGTGCCGACCATGCTACCCGTACGCGGCGGGCGTCCTCGCGCCCCGCCTGCGGCCGCCCCACGGTGCGGTGGGCACGCGACGCGGCTTGTCACGGCGGCGCGGCTTGTCGCGCGACACGAGGGGCACGGGCCCGGCGGTCACGCGGGGACGAAGTGGACCGGGCCGTGGCCGGGGTCCGCGGTGGTGAGGCGGACGCGCAGGTGGTCGCCGAGTGGGAGGGGCGGGCCGTCCGGAGTCGTGGTGACGGTGCCGATGACGGCGGGGTCGGTGAGGTGGACGGTGCCCCGGGTGGGGTGGTCGTCGTCGAGGTCGATGACGACGGCGCCGAAGACCTCGCCGATCCGGTCGTGCAGGAACGCCGCCTCCACGAGGTCGACGCAGGCCCGCTCGACCTGGTTGGCGTGGCGGATGCCGGCCGCCATCTCGTCCGGGAGCCGGTCGAGGGCGGCGCGGGCCCAGTTGGGCGGTTCGGTGCCGGCGAAGGCGGCCAGGCACAGCTCGGAGGTGTAGCGGTCCACGAGGCGGCGCAGGGGTGCGGTGGCGTGCGCGTAGGGGGCGGCGACGGCGGCGTGCAGCGCGCGGGCGGTCGGCGGCGCGGTGCCGTCGAAGGCGGTGTAGCCGGCGCCGCGCAGCAGCGTGGTGCACTCCTGGAGGAACGCGGCGTGGCGGGGGCGGCGGGGGTCCAGGGAGCGGACGAGGCCGGCGTAGGACGTGTGGTGGGGCCAGTCGACGCCGAGCGCGTGGGCGGTGCGCCGCAGGCGGGCGACCGAGCCGTCCGGGGCGGTGGGCAGCGTGCGGAGGATGCCGGTGCCGGCGGCGAGCATGAGGTCGGCGGCGGCCATGCCGGTGAGCAGGGAGATCTGCGCGTTCCAGCCGTCGACCGGGAGCGGGGCGCGGTAGGCGAGGCGGTAGCGGCCGTGGCGCCGGGTGATGCGCTGTTCGGGGACGTGGAGGGAGATCGCGCCGCGGGCCACTTCCCGCTCCTCGCGGAGCAGCCCGATGTCGCGGAGCAGCGCGAGGGGCTCCTCGGCGGTGCCGTCGTCGATGATCCGCTGGACGCCGTCGTAGTCGAGCCGGGCCCGGGAGCGGACCAGGGCGCGGCGTACGGAGGTGGCGGTCAGGGCGCCGTGCGCGTCGAGGTCGTGCTGCCACAGGACGGCGGGCCGGTCCTGGTCGGGCAGCAGGCTGGCGGCGCCCTCGCTGAGCGTCGGCGGATGCAGCGGGATCCGTTCGTCGGGCAGATACAGGGTGGTGACGCGGTGGTGGGCCTCGGCGTCCAGGGCGCCTCCGGGGGTCACGAAGGAGGCGACGTCGGCGATGGCGTAGTGGACGCGGAAGCCGCCGCCGGGCCGCCGGGCCAGGAAGAGTGCCTGGTCGAGGTCGCGGGCGCCGGGCGGGTCGATGGTGAAGAGAGGGAGGTCGGTGGCGTCGTCGAGGGTGTGCTCGGTCGCCACGGCGCCGTCGCCGGCGGGGATGCGGGGGGCGCGGGCCGCGCTGTCCGCCTCGGCCTGTGCGGTGGGCGGGAAGTGGTCCGGGATCTCCAGTTCGCCGCGCAGCTCCCGCAACGCGGCGCGCAGCGGTGCCTCGGCTGCGTCGGTCACATGCATATGGCGACGGGGCATGAAACCGAGCGTATGGCGGCGGGGCGCTCGCGGCGCGGCGTGGGGGGCGGGCGGGTCGTGGGGTGGGAGCGGGGGCGGGAGCTGGGGGCTGCGGGCGGGAGCGGCAAGCGGGGGCGGGGGCGGGCGGCCCCGGCCGCGGGTCTCAGGCCGCGGGCCGCGGGTTCTCGTTCCGCCTCGCGCAGGCTCTACGCTTTCGGCGGGGCCGCACCCCCGCCCGTACCGCCGTGAAGGAGATCGTCGTGCTCGTGCTGTTGCCGCCGTCCGAAGGGAAGGCCGCGGGAGGGGCCGGGGCGCCGCTGGACCTTCAGTCGCTGTCGCTGCCGGGGCTGGGCGCGGCGCGCGCGGCGGTGCTGGAGGAACTGGTCGAACTGTGCGCGGCCGACGAGGACAAGGCCCGCGAGGTGCTCGGGCTGAGCGAGGGGCTGCGCGGCGAGGTCGCCAAGAACGCGGGCCTGCGCACCGCCGCGACCCGCCCGGCCGGCGAGATCTACACCGGGGTCCTCTACGACGCCCTCGGGCTCGCCTCCCTGGACGCGGCGGCGCGACGGCTGGCCGACCGGTCCCTGCTGGTCTTCTCGGGCCTGTGGGGCGCCGTGCGGATCGGGGACCGGATTCCGTCCTACCGCTGCTCGATGGGCGTGAAACTGCCCGCGCTGGGCGCGCTGGGCGCCTACTGGCGGGCGCCGATGGCCGAGGTGCTGCCGGCGGCCGCCGGGGACGGTCTGGTGCTGGATCTGCGGTCGGCGGCGTACGCGTCGGCGTGGAAGCCCAAGGGCGAGGTCGCCGGGCGGACCGCGACGGTGCGGGTGCTCCAGTCGAAGATCGTGGACGGGGTGGAGAAGCGGTCGGTGGTCAGCCATTTCAACAAGGCGACCAAGGGCCGGATGGTGCGCGACCTGCTGACGGCGGGCGCCGTTCCGGCCGGGCCCGCCGAGCTGGTGGACGCGCTGCGCGACCTGGGTTACGCGGTGGAGGCCGAGGCCCCGGCGAAGGCCGGCAAGGCGTGGGCGCTGGATGTCGTCGTGACGGAGCTGTGAGACGCCGCTGAGGCGCCGCTGAGGCGTCGGCCCGGGCGCCCGCGGCCGGTCGGCCGGTTGGTGGGCCGGCTGGTTCGGTTGCGGCATGTGCAACGTCCGTTGCGGAGCGTGGGCGCCGGGCGGAGCATGGGCGGCGTGACCAGCGCCGCCGCCTCGCCCCCGCCCGCCCCGTCCCGCCCCGCCCTCATCCCGTCGTCGATCCTCGGGCTCGCCCCCGTCCTCCCGGTGGTCGTCCTGCACGAGGCCGCCGACGCCGTGCCGCTCGCCCGGGCGCTGGTGGCGGGCGGCCTGCCGGCGATCGAGATGACGCTGCGCACGCCCGCCGCGCTGGACGCGATCCGCGCCATCGCCGACGAGGTCCCGGACGCGGTCGTCGGCGCCGGTACGGTCCTCTCCCCCGCGCAGGCCGCCGCGGCCCGCGCGGCCGGTGCGCGATTCCTGGTCAGCCCCGGCTGGTCGCCGCGGCTGCTGGGCGCGATGCGGGAGAGCGGGCTGCCGTTCCTGCCGGGCGTCTCGACGGCTTCGGAGGTGATGACGCTGCTCGACGAGGGCGTCGGCGAGCTGAAGTTCTTCCCCGCCGAGGCGGCGGGCGGCGCCGCCTACCTCCGGGCGCTGGCCGGGCCGCTGCCACACGCCCGGTTCTGCCCCACCGGCGGCATCGGCCGGTCGTCGGCGCCGTCGTATCTGGCGCTGCCGAACGTGGACTGCGTCGGCGGTACGTGGATGCTCCCGGCCGGCGCGCTGGCCACGAAGGACTGGGGGCGGGTGCGGGACCTGGCCCGGGAAGCGGCGGCCCTGCGGGCCGGATGAGGTCCGTGGCCGGGCCTACGGCGACGGGCCCGGCACACCAGGGGTGCGCCGGGCCCGTCCGCACACGAGGTGCCCCGGACGTCGGGCGTCCTACCGCAGGTGGGACGTGTCGTTCAGCAGCCGCAGCGAGGCGTTGCCGTCGGCGTAGTACGCGATGGCCGACAGCGACGCCGCGGACAGCTCCATACGGAACAGCGACTCCGGCGGGGCGCCGAGCGCCAGCCGGACCAGCGTCTTGACCGGCGTGACGTGCGTGACGACCAGCACGGTGCGGCCCGCGTACCGGGCGATGAGCTTGTCCCGGGCCACCGCGACCCGGCGGGCGACCGCCGCGAACGACTCGCCGCCGGTCGGCGCCGCCTTGGCGGAGGCCAGCCAGGCGTCGAGGTCGGCGGGGAAACGCTCGCGGACCTCGCCGAAGGTCAGGCCCTCCCAGGCCCCGAAATCCGTCTCGCGCAGCGCCTCGTCGGTACGGACCTCCAGGCCGAGCCGGGCCGCGATGGCCTGGGCGGTCTCCTGGCAACGGCGCAGCGGTGAGCTGACGACGGCCTGGACGGTGCCGCGGGCGGCGAGCGCGGCGGCGGTCGCCTCGGCCTGCCGGCGGCCGACGTCCGACAGCGCCGGGTCGCTGCCGCCGCTGCCGGAGAAGCGCTTCTCGGCCGTCAGCGGCGTCTCGCCGTGCCGCAGCAGGACGAAGGTCGCCGGTACGCCGAGATCGGCGGAGGCCCAGCCGACCGGCGGGGTGCGGGTCGCCGTCGACTCCGCCGCGGCCTCGGCGGCCTCGTCGGCGGCACGCGCGGCGGTGGAGCGGGCGGGCGCGGCGGCGAGCTGCGCGCGGGAGTCGCGCGGCTCCCACTGCTTGCCGATCTTGCCTGCGTCCATCGCCTCGTTGGCGAGCCGGTCGGCGTGCTTGTTCTTCTCCCGCGGGATCCACTCGTAGGTGACCTGGGCGGGCGGGAAGACGGTCTTGGCCTCGGCGGCCAGCGGCTTCATGTCCGGGTGCTTGATCTTCCAGCGGCCCGACATCTGCTCGACGACCAGCTTGGAGTCCATCCGCACCCGGACGCGCGCGCCCGGGTCGAGGGCGCGGGCGGCCCGCAGGCCGGCGACCAGGCCCTTGTACTCGGCGACGTTGTTGGTCGCGGTGCCGATGTACTCGGCGGCCTCGGCCAGTGTCTCGCCGGTCGCCGGGTCCAGGACGACCGCGCCGTAGCCGGCCGGCCCCGGGTTGCCCCGGGACCCGCCGTCCGCTTCGACGATGAACGTACGGGCCATGGCCTACAGACCCGAGTCGGGCGTGCGGACCAGGATGCGGTGGCAGTTCTCGCACCGCAGGACCTCGTCGGCGGGGGCCGCCCGCACGTCGTTGACCTCGGTGATGTTCAGCTCCAGGCGGCAGCCCTCGCAGCGGCGCTGGAAGAGGCGGGCCGCGCCGACGCCGCCCTCCTTGGTGCGGATCTTGTCGTAGAGCTTCAGCAGGTCGGCCGGGATGTCGGCGACGGTCAGCTCGCGCTCCTTGGTGGCCGTGGCGGCCTCGGCGTCGATCTCGGCGTAGGCCGCGTCGCGGCGGGCGGCGGCGTCGTCGACCTTGGCCTGGATGGACTCGACCCGGCCGGTGAGCTCGGCGGCCCGCTCCTGGGCGGCCTCGCGGCGCTCCATGACCTCCAGGACGACGTCCTCCAGGTCGCTCTGGCGCTTGGCCAGCGAGATCAGTTCGCGCTGGAGGCTCTCCAGGTCCTTGGGCGAGGTGACGGCCCCGGAGTCCAGGCGCTTCTGGTCGCGGGCGGCGCGCTGGCGCACCTGGTCCACGTCCTGCTCCGCCTTGGTCTGCTCGCGGGCGGTGTCGCTCTCCTCGGTCTGGGCGGCGACGAGCAGGTCGCGCTGCTGGGTGAGGTCGGCCTCCAGTGCCTGGAGCTCGGCGAGCTCGGGCAGGTTCTTGCGCCGGTGCGCGAGCTGCGACAGGCGGACGTCGAGTGCCTGGACGTCGAGGAGGCGGATCTGGTCGGCGGGCGCGGCGTTCAGCGTGGGGCTCCTGTTGTGTTCGTCGGGGTGAAGTGCGGGGCGGACGCCGCGTGGGCGGTCCAGGGGTCGGTGACCGTACGGGAGACATGCGTGCGCAGGCCCCAGCCGTGCCGGTCGGAGACCGCGTCGAGCTGGGCCGCGGCCTGCTCGCACCAGGGCCATTCGGTGGCCCAGTGGGCGGCGTCGAGCAGCGCCGGCGGGGTGCTCCCGGTGGTCTGGGTGGCCTCGGAGGCCGGGTGGTGCCGCAGGTCGGCGGTGAGGAACGCGTCCACGCCGGCGGCGCGTACGGCGTCGAAGAGGCTGTCGCCCGAGCCGCCGGAGACGGCGAGGGTGCGGATCTCGCGGCGCGGGTCGCCGGCCGCCCGGATGCCCTGGGCGGTGGCCGGCAGCCGGGCCGCGGTGTGGGCGGCGAGGTCGGCCAGGCTCATCGGATGCTGCAGTTCGCAGATCCGCCCCAGGCCGCGGCGGCCCGCCGGGTCGGTCGCATCCGGCACGAGGGGGCCGCAGACGCGCAGGTCGAGGGCGCCGGCCAGGGCGTCGGAGACGCCGGGGTCGGCGGTGTCGGCGTTGGTGTGCGCGACGTGCAGCGCGATGTCGTGCTTGATGAGCGTGTGCACGACCTTGCCCTTGACGGTCGACGCGGCGACCGTCGTCGTGCCACGCAGATAGAGCGGGTGGTGCGTGACCAGGAGGTCGGCGCCGAGCTCCACGGCCTCGTCGGCGATCTCCTGGACGGGGTCGACGGCGAACAGCACGCGGCGGACCTCGTTGCCGGGGTCCCCGCAGACGGGGCCTACGGCGTCCCACTCTTCGGCCCGCTCCGGGGGCCAGAGGGCGTCGAGCGCGGCGAGGACTTCAGACAGTGCGGGCACGGGTGGAAGGTTACCTCTCACCCGTGCCCCGGCGACGAGTCGCGTACCCGCCCTGTGCATAACCCGCCACGTGCCGCGCGTGCACCACCCGCGCCCCGCCCAGCACAACCGGCCCGCCCGGTACCGGCGAACCGGACAATCGCCATCCTTATGCGTGAAGTGCGGCAACTTGCGTTGATCGGCCGGGAGTACGAAAACTAGCTTCGGTGCTGACTGGAGGTGACCACCAGATGACGATCTGTGCCACTGAGGACGCACCGGCGGTCGGCAGTCCGCACCGCGCGGCGCTGACGATCGCCGCCGACGGCTCGTACGCCGCCCGGCTCGCCCGTCACGACGACGCCGCCGGGAGCTGGTTTCCGGAGCGGTGGACGATCGGCGGCCCCGAGCCGTACGCCGTGCCGCTGGCGGGCAGCCAGCCCGAGGAGCCGGACACCGAACTGCTGCCGCTCCCGGACGGCCGGGTGCTGATCCTGCGCCGGGTCGCCGACCACTTCGCCCTGTCGCTGCTCTACCCCACGGGGCCGGGGACCGGCGAGATTCCCCTCGGCGCCGTGGCCGCGCCCGGGCTGACCCTGCTGCCGCCCGTCCCGGGCGGGACGCGCGCGTACGCCCTGGCACCCGGCGCGCACAGCACCGCGCTGTGGCTGGTGCACGGCGGCGCGGGCGGCCCCGAGCTGATCACCGAGCTGTCGGGGCGGTGTGCGGGCGGTGTGTGGCTGGATCGCGGCGGGCGGCTGCTGGCCCTGGACCGGGAGTGGGAGGGCCGGACCAAGACCGTGGTGGTCGACCTCCAGCGCGGCGGCGAGGCCGGTCCGCTGCTCCAGATCACCGAGGAGAGCAACGACCGGCTGCTGCTGGCCGATCCGGACAGCGGGCTGTTGCTCGTACGGTCGGACGCGCCGGGGCATGACCGGCTGGGCTGGGGCGTGCTCGGCAGCGGTCTGCCGGTGCGCTTCCCCGAATGCCTGCGGCCGGCGGGCTTCGCCGCGGCGGACGGCGAGCGCGGCGGGGCCGATGGCGGGGCCGGGGGCCGGGGAGGTGTGACGGTGACGCCGTTCGCGGTGCAGCCGGGGCAGATCCTGATGCCGGAGAGCTGCGCGGTGGCCCTGCGGATCGACGCCGCGAGCGGCACCTGGCTCGGCGTATGGCGGCCCGCGGGACGGCGGTTGCGGCAGTTGCCGGCGCCGGAGGGCTGGCTGGCGGGGGCCGGCCTGTGGACGGCGGGCGGCGAACTGCTGCTGCCGTACGCGACGGAGACGGTGCCGTGCGGGGTGGCGCGGATGGCCGTACCACTGGAGCCGGAGCTGCGGACGGTTCCGGGGAAGGGCGCGACGGGGACGGGCCCGACGGCGGCGGACACGACGAGGCCGGACACAACAGCGGTGGGCGCGGCGGGGCCGGGCATGACGACGGTGGGCACGGCGAGAACGGGCACCGGGGCGGCAGTGGGGCCGGACGTCAGAGCAGGTGTCGGTGCGGACGTCGGGCCCGGCCTCGGGGCGGATGCCGGAGCCGGTGTCAGGGTCTACGTCAGGGAAGCCGTGCCGGTCGGCCCCGGGGCGGGCGCCGGGATTGTCCCAGCCACCGAGGATGCCGACACCGGGGTCACAGGATCCACACATCCTCAATGGCCGACCGGGGAACCGCGCGACGCCTCGGCGCATCCCCGAATGTGCAGGCCAGTGCCCTTGCAGCAGGCACCCATGGCGGCCCGGGAGGCCCGGTGGAGCACGATTTCCCGCCCCGATAGAATTCGGGTGGGGGCTACGCAGCCGGTTGACCCGGCCACCAGAGGTGCCGTCAGGGCATGGCCCTGGGGGGCCGAGGAGGTCCCGCGCGTACAGCAGTAAGCGATCTGACGGAGTGACGTTTTCCATGTCCGAAGCCCGAACCGAATCGACCCAGGCGCGCCCTCAGGAGGCATCCGCCCAGGCCGTCACGGCCGCCGGCGCCGGCAGGCACCGTGGCCCGGCCGCCACGGAGGAGGCCAGGGTCGCGGCCAACGGCCGGCACCGCCGGGAGGAGCAGGCCCGGGCGGCGTGACCCATGACGGCCGCGGCCACGGCCGTCACGCGTGTCCGAGCCCCAGCACCTCGGCCGCCGCGAACGTCTCGTTCGCGGGGCGCCCCGCGTAGTACGGCGTCAGCAGCTCGTCCAGCTCCTGGTAGCTGAAACGGTCCTTGGCGGTGTCGAACTTGGCGGCGATCCGCGGGCGTTCGGCGACGGCGACCATGCCGCCGTGCACGACCAGGAGCTGGCCGTTGACGCCGGCCGCGGCGGGCGAGGCCAGATAGCCGACGAGCGGCGCGACGTGCTCGGGCGCGAGCGGGTCGGGCCGGCCGTCCTCGGGGACCGCGAAGCCGGCGAAGACGTCCTCGGTCATCCGGGTGCGGGCCCGCGGGCAGATGGCGTTGGCGGTGACCCCGTACTTGGCCAGTGCCAGGGCCGTGGAGGTGGTGAGGCCGACGATGCCGCCCTTGGCCGCGGCGTAGTTGGGCTGTCCGGCGGAGCCCGCGAGGAACGCCTCGGAGGAGGTGTTGATGACGCGTCCGTGGACCGGACCGCCGGCCGCCTTGGCGCGGGCGCGCCAGTGGGCCGCCGCGAAGTGGGTGGTGTTGAAGTGGCCCTTGAGGTGGACGCGGATGACCGAGTCCCACTCGTCCTCGCTCATGGAGAAGACCATCCGGTCGCGCAGGATGCCCGCGTTGTTGACCAGGATGTCGAGCTGTCCGTAGCGGGTGACGGCCAGGTCGACCATCGCGCGGGCCTGGGCGAAGTCGGCGACGTCGCCGAGGTGGGCGACGGCCTGCCCGCCGGCCGCGCGGATCTCGGCGGCGACCTCCTCGGCGGGCGCCGCGGACGCCTCGCCCGAGCCGTCCCGGCCCGGCTGCCCGAAGTCGTTGACGACGACGCGGGCGCCCAGCTTGGCCAGTTCCACGGCCTCGGCGCGGCCCAGGCCCCGCCCGGCGCCGGTGACGAGGGCGGTCAGGCCGTCCAGTGGCTGTGCCATTGCTGTCCTCTCGGATCGCGGTACGGCATCGAGCCGCTGCCGGGGCAGGGCTCGCCGTCCGTACGGGTCAGATCTCGATGCAGGTGCGCAGCGCGGTGCCGGTGCGCATCTGGTCGAGGGCGTCGTTGATGTCGGCGAGCCGGACGCGGTGGGTGATCATGCCTTCGAGGTCGATCCGGCCGGCCCGCCACAGGGCGATGGCGCGTTCGTAGGAGCGCAGCACGTCCCCGCCGCCGTACAGCGACGGCAGGATCCGCTTCTCGTCGAAGAACAGCTCGAACATGTTGACCTGGAAGGTGTCGTCCATGGCGCCCGCGCCGACCACGCACAGGGTGCCGCCGCGCCGCGCCATGTCGTAGGCGGTGCGGGCGGTGGCGGACTTGCCGACCACCTCGAAGACGTAGTCGAAGCCCTCGCCCCCGGTGATCCGGGCCTTGGCGTCGGCGAACGCGTCGGGTGCGACGGCTTCGGTGGCGCCGAAGCCCAGGGCGGCGTCGCGGCGGGCGGCGATCGGGTCGACGGCGATGATCTGGGCGGCGCCGCAGGCCCGGGCGCCCTGGATGACGGAGACGCCGACGCCGCCGCAGCCGATCACCGCGACCGACGAACCGGGCTCCACCTGGGCGGTGTTGAAGGCCGCGCCGAGGCCGGTGGTGACGCCGCAGCCGATCAGGGCGGCGATCTCGAAGGGCACGTCGTCGGGGATGGGGACCGCGCAGTGGGCGCCGACGACGACTTCCTCGGCGAAGGTGCCGGTCCCGGCGAAGCCGAAGACGTCCGACGGGGTGCCGCCGGTCCGCCGGAAGTTGGGCGTGCCGGCGTTCATGAATCCGGCCAGGCACAGATGGGTCTGGCCGCGTTTGCAGGAGGGGCAGCCGCCGCAGGCGGGCAGCCAGCACATCAGGACGCGGTCGCCCGGCCGGAGCCCGGTGACGCCGTCGCCGACGTCGAGGATCTCGCCGGCGCCCTCGTGCCCGGGGATGAAGGGCGCGGGCTGCGGCAGCACCCCGTTCATCGCGGAGAGGTCGGAATGGCACAGTCCGGTCGCCCGTATCCGCATCCTGACCTTGCCGGGGCCGAACCCCACCGCCTCGATGTCGTCGAGGACTTCGAGCTTGTCCTGTCCGGTCTCGTGCTGTACGGCTGCGCGCACGGTGCGGCTCCTCTCGTACGTACGGACGTGCGGATGCGCTCGGGGTCAGCGGTGGGTGACGACGGTGTCGGCCAGGACCGGGGCGTCGGCGCGGTCGGCGGCGGTGACCGCGACCTGGACGCGGCCGGGGCCGGGGGCGTCGCGCCACATGCGGATACGCAGCGTCTCGCCGGGGAAGGCGATGCCGGCGAAGCGGGTGGTGTAGGCGCGGACGCGGGAGACGTCGCCGCCGAGGACGGTGTCGACGACGGCCTTGAGGGTGACGCCGTAGGAGCACAGGCCGTGCAGGATCGGCCGGTCGAAGCCGGCCGTCGCCGCGAACTCCGGGTCGGCGTGCAGGGGATTCCAGTCGCCGCTGAGGCGGTAGAGCAGCGCCTGGTCGGCGCGGATGTGCCGCTCGGCGGTGAGGTCGGGGGCGCGGCCCGGTGGTTCGAGGCGGGCGGAGGGGCCGCGGTCGCCGCCGAAGCCGCCCTCGCCGCGGACGAAGATCTGGCTGTCGCAGGTCCACAACGGTCCGTCCTCGTCGGCGACTTCGGAGCGCAGCACGATGACGGCGGCCTTGCCCTTGTCGTGGACGGCGGGGACGGTGGAGGTCTGGGTGGCGCGGCCGCGTACCGGCAGGGGGCGGTGGACGGTGACGCTCTGGCCGCCGTGGAGGACGGCGGCGAGGTCGACGTCGATGCCGAGGGCGCCGAGCCCGCCGGCGGCATCGTTTCCTTCCCCGGGTTCGCGGCTCCGGTCGGGCACGGGCGACCCCGATCCCGCGACGGTCGCGAAGCTGGGCAGGACGTGCAGGGCGCTTTCCAGGGTGTAGCGCAGTTCGGCGGGGTCGGTGGCCGCGTCCGGCTTGTCGGGGGTGGCCGCGCCGGCGCCGACGCCGAGGTGGTAGAGCTGGACGTCCTTGTGGTCCCAGACGAGTTCGGTGATCCGCGGTTCGGCGGAGGTGGCCTTGGCAACGTCGATGGGCATGGGGCTGCTGGCTCCTTCACCACGGTGGGAAGACCCCGGCGCGGCCGTCCGCACCGTCGGCCGTGCCGGGGTCGTATCCGGTCGGCCGGCGGCGCCCGTCAGCACACTTCTAGAACGCGTTCTAGCCGATGGGTGTCATGTATAGCCGATCCGTCCGGCACCGGGAAGACCCCTGACGGCTTGTCAGTTCCGCTCCGCCCGCCCGCGCGGCAGGGCGATGACCATCAACGCGATGGCCGCCACCAGGACCAGCGAGCCGACCCGGAAGGCCAGTCCGTAGCCACTCGCCAGCGCCGCCGGGCCGTGGCCGGCCTCGATGCGGGCGGCGGCGACGGTGGACAGGACGGACAGGCCGAGCGCGCCGCCCATCTGGCGCGAGGTGTTGATCAGGCCCGAGACCAGGCCCTGGTCGGCGGGGTCGGCGCCGGAGGTGGCGATGGCGGCGATGGGGGTGGCGGTCAGGCCCGCGCCGAACGCCATGAGGATGCCGGGGCCCAGGAGCGTGGTGAGGTACGTACCGTCGGCGCCCATCGTGCTCTGCCAGCCCATGCCGCACACGGAGACGACCGCGCCCACGACGGCCAGCGTCTTGGCGCCCAGTTGGGTCATCAGGCGCGGCCCGAGCTTCGAGCCGAGGACGATGCTGAGCGAGTGCGGGATGAACGACAGCCCGGCCTCAAGGGGCGTGTAGGCGAGCACGTTCTGCACGTAGAGGGACAGGAAGTACCACATCGAGAACATGGCGGCGCCGGCCAGGACCATCGCGGCGTTCGCCGAGGACACCGAGCGCAGCCGGAAGAGGCCGAGCGGCATCAGCGGGGCCTTGGCGCGCGCCTCCACGGCGATGAAGGCCGCGACGAGGAGCAGTCCGGCGGCCAGCGGCAGCAGGGTCGACGCCGAGACCCAGCCGTCGGTCTCGGTCCGCACGATGCCGTACGCCACCAGGGCCAGCCCGCCGGTCACCAGCAGCGCGCCGGGGACGTCGAGCCGCCGCCCGGTGTCCCGCCGGCTCTCGGTGAGCCACAGCACCGCGCCGGCCAGGACGAGCGCGCCGACCGGCACGTTGATCAGCAGCACCCAGCGCCACGACAGGTACTGGGTCAGCACCCCGCCGACGAGGCCGCCCACCGCGCCGCCGCCCGCGCCGACCGCCGTCCAGGTGGCGATGGCCCGGGTGCGGGCCGGGCCGGCCGGGAAGGAGGTGGTCAGGATCGTCAGGGTGGCCGGGGAGAGCACGGCCGCGCCGACGCCCTGGACGGTGCGGGCCGCGATCAGTTGCCAGGGCTCCTGGGCGAGGCCGCCGCCCAGGCTCGCGATCGTGAAGAGCCCGAGACCGGCGACGAAGATCCGCTTGCGCCCGAAGAGGTCGGCGGCCCGGCCGCCCAGCAGCATGAAGCCCGCGAAGGTGATGACGTAGGCGTTGACGATCCACTGCAGGCCCAGTTCGCTCAGGCCGAGCCCCGCACGCATGTTGGGCAGCGCGACGTTGACGACGGAGACGTCCAGGACGACGAGGAACTGGCCGGCGCACACCAGCAGCATCAGCAGCCAGGCGGGCGCGGCGGTACGGCGCGGGGTGCGGGACAGCGTGGTGGGGGTGGCTATCGGGGGCATGCCGACCATGCTCGCATTCGGCGCGCGGGGCCCGCATCGGGATATCGGTGTACATGCCAGTTGACCGGGGACCTAGGTCGGAGGGAGGAGGGGATTCCGGTGGCCCGGGCCTCACTTGCGCAACAGGGTCACCACCGCCGCGCCGCCGAGGCCGATGTTGTGCGCCAGACCGACCCGGGCGCCGGCCACCTGCCGTGTCCCCGCCGTGCCGCGCAGGTGCCACACCAGCTCGGCGGCCTGCGCGAGTCCGGTCGCGCCCAGCGGATGGCCCTTGGAGATCAGGCCGCCGGAGGGGTTGACGACCCAGCGTCCGCCGTACGTCGTGGCGCCGTCGGCGACCAGCTTCCCCGACGCGCCGTCCGCGCACATCCCCAACGCCTCGTACGTCAGTAGTTCGTTGACCGAGAAGCAGTCGTGCAGCTCGATGACGTCCACGTCCTCGATGCCGAGCCCGCTCGCCTCGTACACCTGCCGGGCCGCGGCCCGGGACATCGGCTTGCCGACGACGTCGATGCAGGAGCCGGCGGCGAAACTCTCCTCGGTGTCCGTCGTCATGGCCTGCGCGACGATCTCCACCGCCCGTTCGGCCAGGCCGTGTTCGCGGACGAACCGCTCGGAGGCGACGACGGCGGCGGCCGCGCCGTCGGAGGTCGGCGAGCACTGCAGCCGGGTCAGCGGGCGGTGGATGGTCTTGGCCGCGAGGATCTCCTGGACGGTGTAGACGTCCTGGAACTGGGCGTGGGGATTGTGCGCGGAGTGCCGGTGGTTCTTGGCGCCGACGGCGGCGAGCTGTTCCTCTGTGGTGCCGTAGCGGTCCATGTGCTCGCGGGCGGCGTTGCCGAAGATCTGGGCGGTGGGCGGGGTCATCTCGAAGCCGTGCGCGGCCGCCATGACGCCGTAGTGCCGGGCCACCGGCGAGGTCGCGAAGTCGCCGCCGTCCGAGCCGCCGCCCAGCGCGCCGCGCTTCATCTTCTCGAAGCCGAGGGCGAGGACGCAGTCGTTGACGCCCGCCTCGACGAACTGGCGGGCCATCATCAGGGCGGTCGAGCCGGTGGCGCAGTTGTTGTTGACGTTGTAGACGGGGACGCCGGTCAGCCCCAGTTCGTACGCGGCCCGCTGTCCGGCCGTCGACGCCTGGTAGCAGTAGCCGACCGCCACCTGCTCGACCGCGTCGTAGCCGGTCCCGGCGTCGGCGAGCGCCTTGGTGCCCGCCTCCTCGGCCATGTCCCAGTACTGCCAGTCGCGGCTCTCGGGCTTTTCGAACCGGGTCATCCCGACCCCGACGAGGTATGCCTTGCCGGCCATGCGGGTCCTCCAGTGCGTCGGGCGGGGGCGGGGCTCGGGGTCGCGATGGTCGCCCACGCCGGGCAGGCAGACTAGAACACGTTCCAATCTGAGGGAAGGTCGGATGGCGAAGTCGGACGGGCCGACCGGAGGGCGGGGCGGACGCGCGGCCGCCCCCCGGTCCCCTCGCGCACCTCGCACGCCTCGCGCCCCTTTTGTCGCGCCGCCGCTGTCCGCATTCGCCGCGAACGGTTCGCATACGCCCCGGAAACGGCGGGATGAATTCCGGTGCCGCACCCGCTCGCCCGCCCCTCCCCCACTCTCCGTACGCGAATTCACCGCCGGCGGACATCCGGGAAAGACCGGCAGGAAATCAGGGAAAAAAGCGGCAGGACATACGGCAGGACACGGCGGGAGATACGAACCGCTGTTCTGGCCCGTTCCGGCATTTCGGAATGCGCGCACCGGTGGCCGGAGCACCCCCGCACCGCCCGCCGCGCCGCATACGGCACCATGAGCCACTGACCGCATCACCAGGAGGAAGCCCATGGCCGCTCCCACGGCTCCCATAACTCCGCAGCCGGAGATTCTCGCCGCTTTCGAGGCGGCGAAGGGCTTCATGCCCGTGGACGAGGGCCTGGCCCTGTACGCGGCCGCCACCGAGGCGGCGGCGCTCGGCCTGCCACTGGTCGAGGTCGGTACGTACTGCGGGCGGTCCACGATCCTGCTCGCGGACGCCGCCCGCGGCGCGGGGATCACGGCCGTCACCGTCGACCACCACCGGGGCAGCGAGGAGCAGCAGCCCGGCTGGGAGTACCACGACCCGTCGGTCGTCGACCCCGAGGTCGGCCGGATGGACACGCTGCCCACCTTCCGCCGCACGCTGCACGCGGCCGGCCTGGAGGACCACGTGATCGCCCTGGTGGGCCGTTCTCCGCAGGCCGCGGCCCTCTGGCAGGCCCCGGTCGGCCTGGTCTTCATCGACGGCGGCCACACCGACGAGCACGCCCGCGCCGACTACGAGGGCTGGGCGCCGCACGTGGCCCCCGGCGGCCTCCTGGTCATCCACGACGTCTTCGCGGACCCGGCGGACGGCGGCCAGGCCCCGTACCGCGTCTACCGCAGGGCCCTGGAGTCCGGCGCGTTCACCGAGACGTCCGTCCACCGCTCGCTGCACGTCCTGCGCCGCACCGGCCCCGGCATCTGAGCGGCGATCGCGAACGTGTCCGACGGCAGCACCTTCCCCCCGCGCCGCCGCCTGCGCGGCACCCTCCTCGTCACGCTGGCCGGCCTGGTGGCGGCGTGTGCCGCGGGCTGGCTGATCTGGCGCTCCTCGGGCGGCGACGGGGGCGAGCCCGGCCGGGCGGCGCCGCCCGCACCGTCCGCGTCCCCGGGCGGCGGCGCGGACGGGTCAGGGTCGGACGGTGGGAATGCGGACGGCGGGAACGCGGACGGCGGCTCCAAGGGCGGCTCGGGCACGGCGAAACCGAACGGCCGCCTCAAGGGGAAGGTCGTGGTGATCGACCCCGGGCACAATCCGCGCAACCGCGATCACGGGCGGGACATCGCCCGGCTGGTGAACATCGGCAACGACCGCAAGGAATGCGACACCACCGGCACCTCCACCAACGACGGCTACGCCGAGGCCGCGTTCACCCTGGACGTCGCCCGCCGCGCCCGCACCCTCCTCCAGGACCAGGGGGCGAAGGTCGTCTTCACCCAGGACGGCGACCGCCCGTACGGCCCGTGCGTGGACGAGCGGGCCGCCCTCGGGAACAGGGCCCGTGCCGACGCGGCGGTCTCCGTCCACGCCGACGGCTCGGGCGCCGGCAACCGCGGTTTCCACGTCATCCTGCCCGCACGCGTCACGGCCGGACCGGCGGACACCTCCGCGATCGTGGCGCCCTCCCGGGAACTGGGCGAACGCCTGGCGGGCCGGTTCCTGGCGGTGACCGGAAGCGCTCCTTCCAATTACATCGGCGGCGGCACCGGCCTGGACGTGCGCTCCGATCTCGGCGGCCTGAACCTCTCGACGGTGCCGAAGGTGTTCATCGAGTGCGGCAATATGCGCGACGCGAAGGACGCCGCGCATTTGACCGACGCGCGGTGGCGGCAAAAGGCGGCGCGGGGGATCACCGAGGGCATTACGGACTTCCTGACCCGCTGACCGCGGCCGTCGAAAGCCGCCGATAGGCCACGGCTTACGGCCGCGGATACCGCCACCGCCGCCACCGGCGATACGACGTCCAAACGAAGAAGACGGCCCGGCGGATTCGGCGATAGGTTCCCCTTTACGATGGGGGGCCACCGCCGTGCCTCGCACCGCGCGCCAGCGACCGCGACGACCAGATCCACGAAACCGACAAAGGACCCTTACGTGAACATCCGCTCCCTCACTCGAGGCGACGGCGTGGTGATCGGAGCAGCGGTGTTGCTGTTCATCGCCTCGTTCCTCGACCTCACCTCGTACGACGCCCCTCCGTGCAGCGGCAAGTTCTGCCCCCCGGAGGCGGACAACCCCAACGCGTGGGATTCCCTGCGGCTGCTGATGAGCGTCTACCTGGCGGGTATCGCCGCCGCGGCCCTGGTCGTGGTGTCGCGCGCCCTGCCGCAGCCGCGCAAGGTCGCCGGTCTGGAACTCACCCAGATCGGTGTGGCGCTGGCCGTCTTCGTCGCCTGGACCGAGTTCTGGACGATCATCGACAGCCACGGCGCGTCCGCCGGCCTGATCCTCGGCCTGATCGCCAGCCTCGTCCTGGCCGGCGCGGCCGTCGCCACGCCCCTGGTCCCCGCACTGAAGGCCGCCCTGGTCGGCGCGCCCAAGCCACAGGTGGCCTCGCCGTACGGCGCCGGCCCCAACCCGGGCTACGGCTACCCCGGCGCGCAGCAGCAGCCGCCGGCCGGCGGCTACGGCTACCCGGCGGGCCAGCAGCAGGCGCCGCAGCCGGCCGACGCGTCCTACGGCGGCCAGCAGGCGCCGGCCGGTGGCACGGCAGGGGGCGCGCAGGGTGCCGCGGCGGCCGCCGGCTCCGCCGAGTTCGCGCCGTTCTGGTTCGCGGTGCCCGTCGCGCGCCCGCTGTACGGCGAGGACGGTTCGCCGTCGCCGATCGCCGAACTGGCGCCCGGCACCTGGTACCTCGCGGTGGAGCAGCGCGGCCAGGCCCTGATCGCGCAGACCCAGGACGGCCGGCGCGGCGTCCTCCAGGACACCACCGGCATCCAGCGCGGCTGACACCGGCGAGCGACACCGGAACGCACAGCGGTCCTTTCGCGGCCCCTCGTCCTCCACGGGCGGGGGGCCGTTGCGCTGCCCGCACCCGGGTCGTACAGTGCGCGGGCGACACAGATCTGACGGGGCGTCACAAAACCGGCCCGGCCGTACGGGCGGGCGTACGTACGGGCCCCTCGTCAGAGCACCGAACGTGAACCGTCACCGTCACGGAGAGGCGGCACCATGCGACTCGGCCTGGCACTCGGCTACTGGGGACGCGGTCCCGACCCCGCCCACCTCGAACTCGCCCGCGCGGCCGAGCGGCTGGGCTACGACTCGGTGTGGACCGCGGAAGCCTGGGGCTCGGACGCCTTCACCACGCTCACCTGGATCGCCGCCCACACCTCACGGATCTCCCTGGGCACCTGCGTCGCACAGATGGCCGCGCGCACCCCCACCGCCACCGCGATGCACGCCCTGACCCTCGATCACCTCTCGGGAGGCCGGCTGACGCTGGGCCTCGGGCTGTCCGGGCCGCAGGTCGTCGAGGGGTGGTACGGGCGGCCGTTTCCCAAGAGCCCGCTGACCGCGACCCGCGAGTACGTGGACGTCGTCCGCCAGGTCCTGCGCCGCCGGGCGCCGGTGGAGTCGGACGGCCTCTTCCATCCGCACCCCTATCGCGGTGCGGACGGCACCGGTCTGGGCAAGCCGCTGAAGCCCATCACGCACCCGCTGCGCGGCGATCTGCCCGTCTTCCTGGGCGCCGAGGGCCCCAAGAACATCGCGCAGACCACGCGGATCGCGGACGGCTGGCTGCCGCTGTACTGGTCACCGACGCGCACCGAGGTCTATCGCGCGTCCCTCGACGGCGCGCCCGACGGTTTCCGCGTCGCCCCCATGGCGCGCGCGAAGGTTTGCGACGATGTGGCCGAGGGGCTGCTTCCGGTGAAGGCGATGCTCGGCTTCTACATCGGCGGGATGGGGCACGCGAGCAGGAATTTCCACGCCGACCTGATGGCGCGCATGGGCTTCGAGGAGGAGGCCGGGCGGGTGCGGGAGCTGTTCCTCCAGGGCCGTCGGGAGGAGGCGGTGCGGGCCGTCCCCGACGCCTTCGCCGACGAGATCTCGCTGGTCGGGCCGCGCGAACGGATCGCGGAGCGCCTGGAGTTGTGGCGCGCGGGGCCGGTCACCGACCTGCTGGTCACCGCGCCCGACCCGCACACGCTCCGGGTGCTGGCCGAACTGGCCTGCTGAACGCCGGCCGTCGCCACGCCTCTCACCCGAACGACGCGCGCGCCGACCACAGGTCGAGCAGCGCGCGGTCGCCGAGCACCGGGCGCGTCCGCCTACCGGCAGCAGTCCGGATCGAGGCCCTCCGGCAGTCGTTCGCCGCCGAAGACGGAGGTGGTCGCCTCGTCGCCGCCCAGTGCGGCGACCGCCAGGAGGAGGGATCCGGCCGTCCAGGAGGTGAGTTCGCGGGGCCAGATCGCGTCGTCGTCGAAGACGTAGCCGGTCCAGTACATGCCGTTGTCGGCGCGCAGGTGCTGCATCCACTTCAGGATCTGCACGGCCCGTTCGGACTCGCCCATCGCCCACAGGGCGAGGGCCAGTTCGGCGCTCTCGCCGCCGGTGACCCAGGGGTTGGGCAGGACGCAGCGCACCCCGAGGCCCGGTACGACGAAGCGTTCCCAGTCCGCGTCGATCCGCTGCCGGGCGTCCTCGCCGCGCACCGCGCCGCCCAGCACCGGGTAGTACCAGTCCATGGAGTAGCGGGCCTTGTCCAGGAAGCGCTCGGGGTGGTGGCGTATCGCGTGGCCGAGGCGGCCGAGAGCCAGTTCCCAGTCGGGCTGCGGCTCCTCGCGCTGGTCGGCGAGCGCGAGGGCGCAGCGCAGCGCCTGGTAGACGGAGGAGGAGCCGGTCAGCAGCGCGTCGGTGACGGGGGTGCCGTCGTCCTCGCGCTTCCAGCCGATCTCGCCGCCGGGCTGCTGGAGTTCCAGGACGTATTCGATCGCCGCGTAGACCGCGGGCCACATGCGGTCCAGGAACGTCTCGTCGCCGGTGGACAGGAAGTGGTGCCAGACGCCGACCGCGATGTAGGCGCAGAAGTTGGTCTCGCGGCCGCGGTCGGTGGGCGCCTCGGCGTCCCCGTCGGCGTAGGCCGCGTACCAGGAACCGTCGGGGTTCTGGTGGCGGACCAGCCAGTCGTACGCGGCCTCGGCGCGCTCGTGTTCGCCGGCCGCGTCCAGGGCCATGGCGGCCTCGGTGTGGTCCCACGGGTCGAGGTGGTGGCCGCGGAACCAGGGGATCGCGCCGTCCTCACGCTGGGTCGCCACGATGCCGGCGACCGTGCGAGCCGCCTGTTCGGCGGTGAGCACCCCCGGCAGGACCAGCCGTTCGGTACGCCCGGGACTCGTCACTTGGCGGCCCCGGCGGCGGTCTTGGAGGTCGCCGGTGCGGCGGTGGCCGGCGCGGCGTCCGTGCCGGGCAGGTGCGGCTTCGTGGCGTAGGCGACGAAGCTCTTGCCGATGAGCGGGTTGAGCGCCTGCTCGGCGAGGCGGGTGGCCAGCGGTTTCTTCATGATGTCCCAGACCAGGAGCTTGTGGTACGCCTTCACCGGCAGCGCCTGGTCGTTGTCGACCCCGAAGGCGCATTTGAGCCACCAGTAGGGGCTGTGCAGGCCGTGGGCGTGGTGCGTGCCGTAGGGCTTCAGGCCCGCCTCGCGCATCTTGCCGAGCAGTTCGTCGGCCCGGTAGATGCGGATGTGGCCGCCCTCGACCTCGTGGTACGCGTCGCTGAGCGCCCAGCAGATCTTCTCGGGGCCGTAGCGGGGCACGGTGACGGCGATCCGGCCGCCGGGGCGCAGCACCCGGACCATTTCGGCGAGTACGCCCTTGTCGTCGGGGATGTGCTCCATGACCTCGGAGATGATCACGACGTCGAAGCTGTCGTCGGGGAACGGCAGGGCCAGCGCGTCGCCTTCCATGGCGGTGGCGGAGGCGCCCGCCGGGGCCTCGCCGGCCTCCTTCATCGCGGCGAACCACTTGGCGACCTCGCGGATCTCCTCGCCGTTCTGGTCGAGGGCGACGACCTGCGCGCCGCGCCGGTAGCACTCGAAGGCGTGCCGGCCGGCGCCGCAGCCCAGGTCGAGTACGCGATCGCCCGGGGCGAGCGGGAAGCGGGAAAAGTCGACGGTCAGCACGGCGTTCTGCTTTCGTCCGGCGGTTCAGGGCGGTGGTGGCTGGGGGAAGAGGGGCGGGCCCGGCCGGTGGCGGGTCGCGCGGCGCGGGGCCGGGCGGACTCACTCATCTAGGCGCGTCCGGCGGTGCTCGGGGTGGCGGGGGCCGCGCCCGTCGGGGCCTGGGCCAGGGCGCGGGCGGCGGCCGGGCCCGCCTGGAGGGCGATGGCCTCGCGGTAGCGCTCGGCGGTGCCGAGGGCGGCCTGGCGCCAGGTGAAGCGGGCCAGGACCCGTTCGCGACCGGCCGCGCCGAGCCGGCGGCGCAAGGGGGCGTCGCCCAGCAGGCGCAGCAGGCCGGCGGCCAGCGCCCCGGCGTCGCCCGGCGGCACCGCCAGGCAGGTCTCGCCGTCGGGGCCGGCGACTTCGGGGATGGCGCCGCCGGTGGTGGCCAGCAGCGGGGTGGCGGTGGCCATCGCCTCGGCGGCGGGCAGCGAGAAGCCCTCGTAGAGGGAGGGGACGCAGGCGATCTGGGCGCCGCGGACGAGGTCGACGAGCTCGGCGTCGCTGATGCCCTTGACGAACTCGATGGCGCCGGACAGGCCGTGCCGTTCTATGGCGGCGGCGACCGGCCCGTCGTCGGCGCGCTTGCCGACGACCACCAGATGCGCGTCGGGGTTTTCGGTGCGGACCTTGGCGAGCGCCTCGACGAGGTGGATCAGGCCCTTGAGCGGGACGTCCGCGCTGGAGGTGGTGACGATCCGGCCGGGCACCTCGGGGACGGACGGGTCGGGTGAGAAGAGGTCGGTGTCGGCGCCGATGTGCACGACGTGGATGCGGCCGTCCCGTACGCCGAGGTCGTCGATGATCTCCTGGCGGGAGGAGCCGGAGACGGTGAGGACGGACGGCAGCCGGCGGGCGACCCGCTTCTGCATGCGGGTGAAGCCGTACCAGCGGCGGACCGAGGCGCGGCGCTTCCAGCCGTCGGCGGCGTCGAGGTCGAGCCGCCGGTCGACGGTGATGGGGTGGTGGATGGTGGTGACCAGGGGGGCGCCGAGGGCGGCGGGGCCGCCGAGCAGGCCGTAGCCGAGGGTCTGGTTGTCGTGCACGACGTCGAACTCGCCGCGGCGGGCGGCGAGATGGCGCCGGGCCCGCAGGGAGAACGTCAGCGGTTCGGGGAAGCCGCCGGTCCACATGGTGCCGACTTCGAGGGCGTCGATCCAGTCGCGGAACTCGCCGGCCCGGGGCGTGCGGAACGGGTCGGGCTGGCGGTAGAGGTCGAGGCTGGGCAGCTCGGTCAGCGTCACCCCGTCGTCGAGGACGGGATAGGGCTGGGCGCCGATCACCTCGACGGTGTGGCCGAGGCGGGCCAGTTCGCGGGAGAGGTGGCGTACGTAGACGCCCTGACCGCCGCAGAACGGGTTCCCCTTGTAGGTGAGCATCGCGATGCGCAGGGGGCGTTCGCCGTTCTTCGGGCCGGAGGCCGAGGGTGCCTCCGCGGGGCGAGGCGCGGCTGCCTGGACGGCCTCTGCGGTCACGCTCGGCCCCCTTCTCACTGGACTTTCGCCGGAGCGTAACCGCTGGCGGTAATCTAGAACAAGTTTCAGAACTGTTCGGCTGCCGATCGGCTACCGATCAGTTCGCGGAGCCACGAATCTACCGGCCGGGAACGAGGCGCGAAGAGTCGCACCAGGTGATTCGCGCCACGGCCCGACCCCTGCCATGCTGTGCCGATCACACCACCGGCACTCACCTCATCGCGGTCGGAATGCCACGGAATGGGACACATGACTACGGAATCCAAGGCGGCCGGACCGGCGCTTCCCGCGAGTCCTCCCCTGACCGAGCGTCAGGAGGCCCGGCGCCGCCGCATCCTGCACACCAGCGCCCGGCTGGCCGGCCGCGGCGGCTTCGACGCCGTGCAGATGCGCGAGGTCGCCGAGTCCTCGGGCGTCGCGCTCGGCACCCTCTACCGCTACTTCCCCTCCAAGGTGCATCTGCTGGTGGCGACCATGCAGGACCAGCTCCAGCACATGCACGAGACGCTGCGCAAGCGCCCGCCGTCGGAGGAGGACCCGGGCGCGCGGGTCGCCCAGACGCTGATGCGGGCGTTCCGCGCCCTGCAACGGGAGCCGCAGCTCGCGGACGCCATGGTGCGCGCGCTGACGTTCGCCGACCGGTCGGTCAGCCCGGAGGTGGACACCGTCTCGCGGCTGACCACCGCGATCATCCTCGACGCGATGGGGCTGGACGGGCCGCCCAGCGCCGACCAGCTCTCCGCGGTCCGGGTGATCGAGCACACCTGGCACTCGGCGCTGATCACCTGGCTGTCGGGGCGGGCCTCGATCGCCCAGGTGAAGATCGACATCGAGACGGCCTGCCGACTGATCGACCTCACGGCCCCGGGGGCGGGGACGGGGGCGGGGGCAGGCCGCTGAGGGCGGGCCAAGGCGCTGCGGGTGGGGCGGCCCGCTGAGGGTCGGCTGGCCGCTGGGGGCGGACGCCACTGACGGCGGGAGAGCCGCTGCGGGCTGGCCGGCCGCCGAGGGCCGGCCAGCCGCTGGGGGTCGGTCGGCCGCTGAGGGTCGGCTGGCCGCGTTAACTCCTGGCCCCACCTGGGTAGTTGGTCCGCAAGGGGCCCACCGACCCCCTAAGGGACCGCCCGCCCCACCCCCTACTGGCCCTCCCCCACCCCGCCACCCGCCCCGCTCACTCATCCGGTGGGAAGACCGCCTCGCCACCGTCCGCGGCGGTGAGGGTGATCGCCTCGACCGGGCATCCCTCGGCCGCCGCCAGCAGCCGCTCACCGGCGTCCGTCTCGGGCTCCACCGGGTGGGACCGGCGGGTCCCGTCGAGCCGGAAGCCGTCGGGTGCCGTGGCGGCGCACAGTCCCGAGCCGATGCACACGGCCCGGTCCACCTCCACCCGCCAGCGGTCCCCCATCAGGCACCCGCCGGCAGGTGGATCATCTTGTGCTCCAGGTACGCGCCGAAGCCCTCCGGCCCGAACTCCCGCCCGATGCCGGAGTTCTTGTAGCCGCCGAACGGGCCGAGCATGTCGATGCTGAAGGTGTTCACCGAGTACGTACCGGTGCGCACCCGCCGCGCGACGTCGAGGCCGCGCTCGACGTCGGCCGTCCACACCGAGCCGGAGAGCCCGTATTCGGAGTCGTTGGCGAGGGCCACCGCCTCCGCCTCGTCGTCGTACGGCAGCAGGCAGATGACCGGGCCGAAGATCTCCTCGCGGGCGATCCGCATGGTGTTGGTGACCTCGCCGAAGAGCGTCGGCTCGACGTACCAGCCGGTGGGCTGCGCCGCGGGCCGGCCGCCGCCCACCAGGACCTTCGCGCCCTCCTGCCGGCCGAGCGCGATGTAGTCCAGCGAACGCCGCTGCTGGCGGTGGGCGACCAGGGGGCCCACTTCGGTGGCCGGATCCAGCGGGTCGCCGACCTTCAGGGCGCCGGCCGCCGCGGCGAACCGTTCGGCGATCTCGTCGTAGCGGGCGCGCGGCGCGAGGATCCGCGTCTGGGCCACACACGCCTGGCCGTTGATCATCCAGGCGAACGGCACGATGCCGGCGACCGCCGCGTCCAGGTCCGCGTCCGGCAGGATCACCGCGGCGGACTTGCCGCCCAGTTCGAGCGTGACCCGGCTGAGGTTGCGGGAGGCGACCTCCATGACCCGCTTGCCCGCCGCCACCGACCCGGTGAACGACACCTTGTCCACGTCCCGGTGCCCGACCAGGTATTCGCTGACCTCCCGGTCCGCGGGCAGGATCGACAACACCCCTTCCGGCAGCCCGGCCTCGGTCACGATCTCCGCGAGCAGATACGCGTCCAGCGGGGTCTCCGGCGACACCTTCAGCACCACCGAGCAGCCGGCCAGCAGCGCCGGCGCGAGCTTGGCGGCGGCGGCGAACTGCGGGACGTTCCACGGCACGACGGCCGCGACGACGCCGACCGGCTCGCGCCGCACCAGCAGCGGGCCCAGGATCCCGGCCCGCCGCTCCTCGAACACGTAGTCACGGGCGACCGTGAGAGCCGCGTCCCACACCAGCATCGCGGCCAGCGACTGCACCATGACGCCGGAGGTGTAAGGGGTGCCGTTCTCGGAGCTGATGATCCTGGCGAGCTCCTCGCTGCGGGCCGCGACGCCGTCCTTGATACGGGTGACGACGGCGATCCGGTCCGCCACGGGGGCGTTCGCCCACACCCCGGAGTCGAAGGAGGTGCGGGCCGCGGCCACCGCGCGGTCGACGTCGGCCCGCGAGGCGTGCGGTACGCGGCCGATGACCTTCTCCGTGTGCGGCGAGACGACCTCGATGGTGCCGCCGCCGGCGGGATCGACCCACTCGCCGCCTATGTAGAGCTGTCCGTGTTCGATCAGGTCGCTCATCGCTGCCGCCTCCCGCGGGTTGGCCGCCCTGTGCCGAAAAGTTCTGACGGTGCATCAGACGTGCGTCAGAAACTGATACCAGGTGCGGTGGGAGGAGTCCACGGCGCGCACCGAATCACCGCCGCCGCGCGGCCCGGCCCGATGCGCCCCCCGGCCCCCTGCCCAGCCCTGCCCGCCAACTTCCTTTCCCACCCGTCCACTTCAGGCCGTAATGAAACCGGTTCTAGTTATAGTGAGCGGGCATGCCACACCGAGAGGGGACCGGGATGACACAGGTGACCGACCACAAGGGCGGGGTGTGGAGCATCGCCGTCCCCATCCCGGACAATCCGCTCGGCCACACCCTCGTCCACCTCCTGGAGACCGACCGCGGTCCGGTGCTCATCGACACCGGCTGGGACGACCCGGACTCCTGGGACACCCTCGCCGCGGGTGTCACCGCCTGCGGGTTCGCCCTCGCCGACCTGCACGGCGTCCTGATCACCCACCACCACCCCGATCACCACGGCCTGTCCGGGAAGGTCCGGGAGGCGTCCGGCGCCTGGATCGCGATGCACGCCGCCGATACGGCCATGGTGCGCCGCACCCGCGAGGCGGAGCCGGGGCGGTGGCTGGAGTTCCTGATCGCCAAACTCACGGCGGCCGGCGCGCCGGAGGAGCATCTGGCGCCGCTCCGCGCGGCGCGCGCCCGGGGTCGCGCCGAGGCCCTGCCCGCGCGTCCGCCCGCGCTGCCGGACCGCGAGATCGGCCCCGGCGAGCTTCTCGACCTGCCCGGACGCCGGCTGCGCGCCATCTGGACCCCGGGCCACACCCCGGGCCATGTGTGCCTGCATCTGGAGGAGGAGCATCCGGCGCTGCGGGGGCCGGGTTCCGGGCGGCTCTTCTCCGGCGACCACCTCCTGCCCGGCATCAGCCCGCACATCGGTCTGTACGAGGACCCGGACGGTGAGGGGGGTGCCGCCTGCTCGAACGACGTCGAGAGCTCGGGGGGCGCTACCGATCCCTTGGGTGACTATCTCGACTCCCTGGAACGGATCGGGCGGCTCGCCCCGGCCGAGGTTCTGCCCGCCCATCAGCACGCGTTCACCGGAGCGGACCGGCGCGTAAGAGAGCTCATCGCTCACCATGAAGAGCGGTTGTCCGCACTGAGAGCACTGCTCCGCGAACCGCTCACGCCGTGGCAGCTCGCCGTCGCCATGGAGTGGAACCGCCCCTGGGACCAGATCCCCTACGGCTCCCGCACCATCGCCGTCTCCGAAGCCGAGGCGCACCTGCGCCGCCTGGTGAAACTCGGCCGGGCGGAGCGCGTCCCGGGCTCCGACCCCGCGACCTATCTGGCGGTCCCCTTGGGGTGACGCGGCGGCGGTGGGCGCGGCGGCGGGCAGGGGGCGGTGGCGGGCAGGGCGCGGCGGCGGGCAGGGGGCGGGCATGGTTGGCGGCTGGTCGCAGGTGCCCCAGGCCGCCCCCGAGGCCCGGCCCCGTACGTGCGAGCGAGTCCCGGCGGGCCGCCGGTTAAGGTGTGCGGGACAACTTCATTCGTGCCCGATCGGGGGAAGCCGGTGGAAATCCGGCGCTGACCCGCAACCGTGAGGACGGCCCGCCCGCGCACCGCGACCCGCTCGCGGCCCGCACGGCCGCCGCAGCCGGAGCGCCCGTCCGGGCACGACCAAGGCTCCCGCCACCGGACCACCCGCCCCCGCGGGCGGCCGGTCGCGGCACCGTCGAGGAATACGGAGTCGAGCCCGGTGCCACCGGCGCGGATCAACCGATCGGCGCGCGGACGGCCGGCCGAGCGCGGCTGCGTACCACCGCTGCGAACCGACCCGAGAGGCACCCACCGATGGCCCCCGTGGCTCCCATGGCCCCCATGGCCCATTCCTTCGCCGTCCTGGCCCGCCGCACCGCCACGGCACTGGCCACCGCGGCCGTGCTGGGCGCGGCCGCCGCCCCCGCCGCGTTCGCCGACTCCGCCGCGCCCGCCGCCGCCCCCTCCCCGAAGAAGCTGCCCGACGGCCTGTACGGCACGCAGTCCCCCGAGTTCGACGGGGTGTGGCGCCAGTCCCTCGCCCTGCTCGCCCAGGACACCCTCGGCGTGCGGCCCGCGGCGTCGGCCGTCGACTGGCTCACCGGCCAGCAGTGCGCCGACGGTTCGTTCACCGCGTTCCGCGCCGACCCGGCCGCAAAGTGCGACGCCAAAACCATGCGGGACACCAACCAGACGGCCGCCGCCGTCCAGGCGCTGGCCGCGCTCGGCGGGCACGCCGACAGCGTGCGGAAGGCCGTGACCTGGCTGAAGTCCGTACAGAACGACGACGGCGGCTGGAGTTCGCTGCCGGGCTCGCCCAGCGACGCCAACTCCACGTCCGTCGTCATCGGGGCGCTGGTCTCGGCCCGCGTGAAGCCGGAGTCGGTGAAGTCCGCGAAGGGCGGCCGGACGCCGTACGACGCGCTGCCGGCCTTCCAGTTGGGGTGCGACGCGAAGAAGGCCGAACGGGGCGCGTTCGCCTTCCAGCCCAAGGACGGCGCCCTGGTCCCCAACGCCGACGCCACCGCCGCGGCCGCGCTCGGCGCCCGGGGCGCCGGCTTCGTCGTCGAACCGGCCGGCGAGGACGCGAAGAAGCCCGTCGAGCCGCTCGCCTGCGAGGACGGCGGAAAGACGAAGCCCGGGGCGGGCGGGCCGGAGCGGGCCGCGGCGGGCGCCGACGCCTACCTCGTCGCGCAGCTCGACAAGAACGGCCACCACCTGATGTCGGCGATGCCGGGCGCCGAGGACCAGCCCGACGTCGGCAACACCGCCGACGCCGTCGTGGCACTGGCCGCCGGCTCGCACGGCGCCGCCGCCCGGCAGCCGCTGAAGTGGCTGGAGAAGAACTCCGCGGACTGGGCGAAGAAGAGCGGCCCCGCCGCGTACGCGCAGTTGGTCCTCGCCGCCCATGCCACCGGCACCGACCCGCGCTCCTTCGGCGGCACCGACCTGGTCGCCGCGCTCAACGCCACCGGCCCCGAGCCGGCCGGCGGCGCGCGGCCGTCCGCCACGCCGGGGAAGGACGCCGGGTCCGGCACGAAGGACGACGGGGGCGGCGGCGTCTGGTGGATCGTCGGTGTCGGGCTCGCCGCCGGTGCGGGAGTCGGCTTCCTGCTGAGCGGCCGCAAGAAGAAGAACGCGCTCTGATGAGGCTGTTGAGGCGTTCCTCGGTCGCCGGCGCCCTGCTGCTGGCCGGCACGGTCTGCGGCCTGGGCGCCGCGCCCGCGCAGGCGCAGGAATACCGCTACTGGTCGTTCTGGCACAGCAAGGGCGGCTCGTGGGCGTACGCCACCGAGGGCCCGGCCACCGTGCGGCCGGCCGACGGGGCCGTCGAGGGGTTCCGGTTCGCCGTCAGCGCCGACTCCGCCGCGGCGGCCACACCCCGGCCGGACGCCGCCTTCGCCGCGGTGTGCCACGGCACGCCCGCCAAGGGCGGCAGCAAGCGCGTCGGGGTCGTCATCGACTTCGGCACCGCGGCGGACGCACCCGGCGGCGAGACACCGCCCAAGCCCCGCACCGCCTGCGCCCGGGTCCCCGAGGACGCCTCGGCGGGCGACGCGCTGGCCGCCGTGGCCCGGCCCCTGCGCTACGACGCCGACGCGTTGCTGTGCGCCATCGCCGACTACCCGAAGTCGGGGTGCGCCGAGCAGGTGAGCGGGTCGCGGGGCAACCCCACCACGGGGGCGCCCGCCGCTTCCGACGGGGCGGCCGGTGGCGGGGACGACGGCGGCCCGTCCGCCGGGCTGTTCGGCGGCCTGGCGGCCGTCGCCGTACTGGGCGCGGCCGCCGTATGGCAGGCGCGCCGCCGGCGCGGATGAGCGCCCCGCGAGCGACCCGGAGCACCGCGCTGCACGCCGGCGCGTGGTGGCTGTGGGCGCTCGGCCTGGCGACCGCGGCCTCCCGCACCACCAATCCGCTGCTGCTCGGACTGCTGACGGGCGTCGCCGGCTATGTCGTCGCGGCCCGCCGCACGGACGCGCCCTGGGCCCGCTCCTACGGCGCGTTCGTCAAGCTCGGCCTGGTCGTGATCGCCATCCGGCTCGTGTTCGCGTTCGTCCTGGGCTCGCCCATTCCCGGTACGCACACCCTCCTCACGCTCCCCGAAGTGCCCCTGCCCGACTGGGCCAAGGGTGTGCGGATCGGCGGCCGGGTCACCGCGGAGGGCATGGTCTTCGCCCTCTACGACGGCCTGAAACTGGCCACCCTCCTCATCTGCGTGGGCGCCGCCAACACGCTCGCCAATCCCGCCCGGCTGCTGAAGTCGCTGCCCGGGGCGCTCTACGAGGCGGGCGTCGCGGTGGTCGTCGCGATGACCTTCGCGCCGAACCTGGTCGCCGATGTGCGGCGGCTGCGCGCCGCCCGGCGGCTGCGGGGCCGGCCCGACCGCGGCGTCAAGGCCCTCCTCCAGGTGGGGCTGCCGGTGCTGGAAGGCGCCCTGGAGCGCTCGGTGGCGCTGGCCGCGGCGATGGACGCGCGCGGTTACGGCCGCACCGCCCACGTGCCGCGCGCCGTACGGCACACCACGTCGGCCCTCACGCTCGGCGGGCTGCTGGGCGTCTGCGCGGGGACGTACGGGCTGCTGGCCGGGGCCGGCGGGGGTTACGGCCCGCCGGTGCTCCTGGGCGGACTCGGCGCCGCCGTCGCGGGGCTGTGGCTGGGCGGCCGCCGCGCGGCACGTACCCGCTACCGCCCCGAACGGTGGGGCGCCCGCGCCGTGCTGGTCGCCGCCTCCGGCCCCGCCACCGCCGCCCTGATCCTCTTCGCCGGCTCCTACGACCCGGCGGCCCTTCACCCGCCCGCCGTGCCCCTCACCGCCCCCGTCCTTCCGCTCTGGCCCGCCGCCTCCCTCCTGCTGGGCCTCCTCCCGGCGTTCGTCGCGCCCGTACCGCCCGGGACCGGGCTCCGGCGGGCCGGTGGACGGCCTGGCGAGGGCGGGAGCGCCGACGGCCGCTCCGGTGCGCCCGCCGGGCGCCGCACATCCGATCCGCTCGCGAAGGAGCCCACCCAGTGATCCGGTTCGAGCAGGTCTCGGTCACCTACGGGGACGCCGCCGAACCGGCCGTCCAGGGCATCGACCTGACCGTCCCCGAAGGGGAGTTGTGCCTCCTCGTCGGCCCGTCCGGTGTCGGTAAGTCGACCGTGCTGAACGCCGTCTGCGGCCTCGTACCGCACTTCACCGGCGGCACCCTGCGCGGCCGGGTCACCGTGGACGGGCGCGACACCCGCACCCACAAACCACGCGAACTGGCCGATGTGGTCGGCACCGTGGGCCAGGATCCGGTGGCGCACTTCGTCACCGACACCGTCGAGGACGAACTCGCCTACGGCATGGAGTCCCTGGGCCTGGCCCCCGACGTGATGCGCCGCCGCGTCGAGGAAACCCTCGACCTGCTCGGCCTGGCCGACCTGCGCGACCGGGCGCTCGCCACCCTGTCGGGCGGGCAGATGCAGCGCGTCGCGATCGGCTCCGTCCTGACCACCCACCCCAAGGTCCTGGTCCTGGACGAGCCGACCTCGGCCCTGGACCCGGCCGCCGCCGAGGAGGTGCTGGCGGTGCTCCAGCGCCTGGTCCACGACCTGGGGACGACGGTCCTGCTGGCCGAACACCGTCTGGAGCGGGTGGTGCAGTACGCGGACCAGGTGATCCTGCTGCCGTCCCGTGGCGCGGCCCCGGTGATGGGCGACCCCGCCGAGATCATGGCCGTCTCCCCCGTCCACCCGCCGGTCGTCGCCCTCGGCCGCCTGGCCGGCTGGTCGCCCCTCCCCCTGTCCGTACGCGACGCCCGCCGCAAGGCCGCGCCCCTGCGCGACCGTCTGAAGGCCCATACGCCAGCGGAGGCGGGCGGGGTCGCCGGGGGGCCGGGGGACGCCGCCGGCGGGAGCTACGGGCCCGGCGCGCCCGGCGGAACCGGCGGGGCCGGTAGGACCGGCGGACCCGACGCACCCGGCGGCGGGCCCGGCGGCCCCGGTCTCGGCGGCAGCGCGCCCGGCCGCCCCGGCCCCGCCGGCAGCGCGCCCGCCTCCGGAATCGCCGCCACCGCCACCACCGCGGCCTCCCCCGCCTCCGGAGTCACCGCGGTCGTCTCCGGACTCACCGTCCACCGGGGCCGGATCGACGCGCTGCACCGCGTGGACCTCACCGTCCGTCCCGGCGAGACCGTCGCCCTGATGGGCCGCAACGGCGCCGGCAAATCCACCCTCCTCACCACTCTCGTCGGCATGCACCAGCCCGCCGCCGGTACGGTCCGGGTCGGCGGCGCGACACCGCACCGCACCGCCCCCCGCACCCTCCTGCGCCACGTGGGCCTGGTCCCCCAGGAGCCCCGCGACCTCCTCTACGCGGACACCGTCGGCGCGGAATGCGCCGCGGCCGACCATGACGCGGGCGCCCCGGCCGGCAGTTGCCGGTCTCTCGTCACGCGGCTGCTGCCCGACGTCCCCGACTCCGCGCACCCCCGCGACCTGTCCGAAGGCCAGCGCCTGGCCCTCGCACTCGCCGTCGTCCTGACCGCCCGCCCGCCGCTGCTCCTGCTCGACGAGCCCACCCGCGGCCTGGACTACGCCGCCAAGGCCCGCCTGGTCGAGGTGCTGCGCGCGCTGGCGGCCGAGGGGCACGCCCTCGTCCTGGCCACGCACGACGTCGAACTCGCCGCCGAACTGGCCCATCGCGTCGTCATCCTCGCGGACGGCGAGATCGTCGCCGACGGTCCCACCCGCGAGGTCGTGCTCTCCTCTCCCTCCTTCGCTCCGCAGGTCGCCAAGGTCCTGGCGCCTTCGCCGTGGCTGACGGTCCCCCAGGTGGCGCGCGCCCTGGAGGCCACGTCATGACCACGGACCGCTCCGGACCGCCGCGCGAACTCCCCCCGCCGCAGGACACCCGCCGCCGGCCCGCCAACGCCCCCGTCGCCGAACGGCAGGCGCGCGCCGTACGCCTCGGGCCCCGCTCCGTCGCGGCCCTGGTCCTGGTCTCGGCGATCGGTGTGATGGCCTTCGGCTGGCCGCTGCTCGCCGACTCCGGGTCGGGCCTCGCGCACTCCACGGACGCGCCGTGGCTCTTCGCCGCTCTGCTGCCGCTGCTGCTCGCCGTCGTCGTGGCCACCGTCGCCGACACCGGGCTGGACGCGAAGGCCATCGCGATGCTCGGCGTACTGGCCGCGGCGGGCGCGGCCCTGCGCCCCCTGGGAGCCGGCACCGCCGGGGTGGAGCCGATGTTCTTCCTGATGGTGTTGTCGGGCCGGGTGCTCGGCCCCGGCTTCGGCTTCGTTCTCGGTTCGGTGGCGATGTTCGCGTCGGCGCTGCTGACCGGCGGCGTCGGCCCCTGGATGCCGTTCCAGATGCTGACGATGGGCTGGGTGTCGATGGGCGCGGGCCTGCTGCCGGGCCCCGACCGGCTGCGCGGCCGCCGCGAACTGGCGCTGCTCGCCGCATACGGTGCCGTCGCCGCCGTCCTCTACGGGCTGGTCATGAACCTCCAGGGCTGGCCCTATCTCGCCGGAATGACCTCGGGCATCTCCTTCGTCCCCGGCGACCCCCTCCACGACAACCTCACCCGCTACCTCGCCTACTGTCTGGCCACCTCCCTGGGCTGGGACCTCCCCCGCGCCCTGGTCACCGTCCTCCTCACCCTGACCCTGGGCACCCCCGTCCTCAAGGCCCTGCGCCGCGCCACCCGCCGCGCCGCCTTCGACACTCCCGTCTCCTTCGACACCCCCATCCCCTTCGCCGCGGGAGCGGCGGACCGGGTGGAATCGGAGGCGACGGACCGCGCCGAGCGGTGAGCGGCGGATCGGGCGGAGCCGGGAGCCTCGGGGCCGCCGCCCGGACCAGGGCAGCCAGGGGGCCAGGGGCCTGAAGCCCGCCCCGCGCCGCCGTGCCCCGCCCCCTGTCCGTCGCGCGCCCCGCTAAGACCGCGCGACGGGCAGGGCGCGGGATATGGACGGCTGCGAGCGCAGGAAGGACCTGTAGTGGTCGGCGTCGGCGCCCTGGTCGACGACCGTGGCCTTGACGCCGTGGCCGGCCAGTTCGCGGGCGCAGGCACGGGTGTTGGCCATGGGCACGTCGCGGTCGCCGGTCGCGGAGTACAGGGTGACCGGCACGCCCGGGTCCGGTGTCCAGTCGCAGGTGCGGTCGTTGGCGTGCAGCACCTCCAGCAGGGCGCCGGAGGGGTGGCGCAGCTTCTCGTACCAGGTGTCGGTGAGCAGGTCTTCGAGGCGCTCGGGCAGCTTGCCCGCTATGTCTTCGGCCGGGTGATCGCCGTCGAAGAGGTCCTCGACGCGGTCGGCGTACGGGGCGCGGAACACCTCACGCGGGTCGTCGTAGAGCGGGTGCAGGCGGTTTTGGGCGGTGAGGAAGAAGGAGACGTAGAAGACGGCGGACCGCGGGTCGACGCGGCCGTCGAACATGCCGGGCAGTTCGCTGCCGTCCAGGTCGTAGGGGCCGCCGATCGGTGCGAGAGCGCCCAGGCGGAAGCGGGGGTCGGCGCCGCGGTCCAGCTCGCGGCCGAGTTCCATGGTGACCTGGCCGCCTTGGGAGAAGCCGGTGACGGCGACCTTCCGGTCGAGGGTGGCGCCGAGTCGCGGGGCGGCGGAGCGGGCCGCGCGGAGCATGTCGAGCGAAGCCGACGCGGAGGACCGGGCGTCCATGTAGGGGTGGCGGCCCGGGCTCGTGCCGAGGCCGAGGTAGTCGGGAGCGATGGCGGCCCGGCCGGCCGAGGCGTACAGCACGGTCACCGCCCGGTCGGGGCCCTCGGCCACCGACGGGGCGTAGCCACGGTAGGCGAGGGTGCCGTGCGTGTGGACGACGGGCGGGAGGTGGCGGCCGCCGCCCGTGGGGAGGGCGAGCAGGCCGGAGGCGGTGGTGGGGCGGCCGTCGGGGGTGACGGTGCGGTAGGTCAGGCGGTAGGCGGCGACGCCGTGCCGGGCGGTGGCGGCGTCCAGGCCCGCGTCCTCGGCGTGGGAGACGACCTCGGCGCGGTCCTGCCGGCCGAGGGGCGTGACGGAGAGCAGCGCCCCGCGCCCGGCCCGCGCGGCGTCGGCGATCACGTGTGCCGTTCCGGGTCTCGCCCCGCCGGAGATGGCGGGGCTCTGCCCGCCGGCGCTCGTGGGACCGTGCCCGCCGACCGCCCGCACCCCCGCGGCCGACGGTGCGGCGAGGGCCGGGGCGGCGGTGAGCGCCGTCAGCAACAGGGCGGTGCCGGCGGCCAGTCCGCGCGATAAGCGCCGGTTCCCGCCCGGTGCGGGGGTGTTCCGCTGAGTTCGGTTCATGTCGTCGACGCTACGGGCCCTTCGCGCCGCGGAGTATGGGGATTTCCACCCAACTGACCTGCCGCTACCCCTAGGTTGATCGCCCTCCCGGCGGGCGTCTTCTCGGGGATTTCCCCTACAACCGCTGGATGATGGTCCCGGTCGCCAGCGCACCGCCCGCGCACATGGTGATCAGGGCGAATTCCTTGTCGGCGCGTTCGAGTTCGTGGAGGGCGGTGGTGATCAGGCGGGCGCCGGTGGCGCCGACGGGGTGGCCGAGGGCGATGGCGCCGCCGTTCACGTTCACCTTCGCCAGGTCCTGTTCGAAGACCTGGGCCCAGGACAGGACGACGGACGCGAACGCCTCGTTGATCTCGACGAGGTCGATGTCCCGGAGGGACATGCCGGCCTTGCCCAGGACGGCACGGGTCGCGTCGATCGGCCCGTCCAGGTGGAAGTGCGGATCGGATCCGACCAGCGCCTGGGCGACGATGCGTGCCCGCGGTTTGAGTTTGAGGGCGCGGGCCATGCGTTTGGAGGCCCACATCAGCGCGGCGGCGCCGTCGGAGATCTGCGAGGAGTTGCCCGCGGTGTGGACGGCGGTGGGCATGACGGGCTTGAGGCGCCCCAGGGCCTCCATGGTGGTGTCGCGCAGTCCCTCGTCGCGGTCGACGAGTCGCCACATGCCCTGGCCGGCGGCCTGTTCGTCCTCGGTGGTGGGGACCTGGACGGCGAACGTCTCGCGTTTGAAGCGTTCCTCGGCCCAGGCGACGGCCGCTCGTTCCTGGGAGAGCAGCCCGAGGGAGTCGACGCGTTCGCGGGTCAGCCCCCGTTTGCGGGCGATGCGCTCGGCCGCCTCGAACTGGTTGGGCAGATCGACGTTCCACTCGTCGGGCCAGGGTTTGCCGGGTCCGTGCTTGGATCCGCTGCCCAGGGGCACGCGGGACATCGCCTCGACGCCGCAGCCGATGCCGATGTCGATGACGCCGCCGGCGATCATGTTGGCGACGAGGTGGTTGGCCTGCTGGGAGGACCCGCACTGGCAGTCCACGGTCGTGGCCGCGGTCTCGTAGGGCAGGCCCATGGCGAGCCAGGCGTTGCGGGCGGGGTTCATGGACTGTTCGCCGGCGTGAGTGACGGTGCCGCCGACGATCTGTTCGACGCAGTCCGGCTGGATGCCCGTCCGGGCGAGGAGTTCGCGGTACGTCTCGCCAAGGAGGTAGGCGGGGTGGAGGTTGGCGAGCGCGCCTGCGCGCTTGCCGATGGGGGTGCGTACGGCTTCGACGATGACGGGTTCCGCGGCCATGACTGACTCGTCCTCTCCTCGCGTCCGCGGGTGTCCCGGCACCCACGGAAAAGAACTAGTACGCGTTCTAGTTCCGCGGGACAGTCTTATGAGGCGTCCTGCGGGGCGCAAGAGGGCCGCACGCCCTTGTCCGCGACGGACAACGCCGTGACCCTTGCCACTTGTGGAGCCCGTTACTACCTTCACCGGACCGCTAACTGACGTACCGTCAGTCGTATCGCCGCTGCCAGAGACCCCCTGCCGGATCGGACCAGGAGTCGCCGATGCCATGCCCCGCGTTGCCCGAAGGGTTCGACTTCACCGACCCCGACGTCTACCAGAACCGGGTTCCGCTCCCGGAGTTCGCGCTGCTGCGGCAGACCGCGCCCGTGTGGTGGAACGCCCAGCCGCACGGCATCGCCGGCTTCGACGACGACGGCTACTGGGTCGTCACCCGCCATGAGGACGTCAAGGAGGTGTCCACCAAGCCGGAGATCTTCTCCGCCAACCTCAACACCTCCATCATCCGGTTCAACGCCTCGATGACCCGCGACCAGATCGACGTACAGAAGCTGATCATGCTGAACATGGACCCGCCCGAGCACACCCGGGTCCGCCAGATCGTGCAGCGCGGCTTCACCCCGCGCTCCATCCGCGCCCTGGAGGAGGCGCTGCGCCACCGGGCGGCGCGGATCGTCGCCGAGGCGCGGCAGCGGGGCGCCGGAGACTTCGTCACCGACATCGCGTGCGAACTGCCCCTCCAGGCCATCGCCGAACTCATCGGCATCCCCCAGGACGACCGGTCCCGCATCTTCGACTGGTCGAACAAGATGATCGCCTACGACGACCCGGAACTGGCCATCACCGAAGAGGTCGGCACCAACGCGGCGATGGAACTGATCTCGTACGCGATGAACCTCGCCGCCGCTCGCAAGGAGTGCCCGGCCAAGGACATCGTCAGCCGGCTGGTGGCGGCGGAGGACGAGGGCAACCTCGGCTCGGACGAGTTCGGCTTCTTCGTCCTGCTGCTGGCGGTCGCCGGCAACGAGACGACGCGGAACGCCATCACGCACGGCATGCACGCCTTCCTCACCCACCCCGGCCAGTGGGAGCTCTACAAGCGGGAGCGCCCGGCGACGGCGGCCGAGGAGATCGTGCGGTGGGCGACGCCGGTGGTCTCCTTCCAGCGGACCGCCACCCAGGACACCGAGCTGGGCGGCGCGAAGATCAAGAAGGGGCAGCGGGTGGGGCTCTTCTACTCCTCCGCCAACCACGACCCGGACGTCTTCGACGCCCCGGAGACCTTCGACATCACCCGCGACCCCAACCCCCACCTGGGGTTCGGCGGCGGCGGACCGCACTTCTGCCTGGGCAAGTCCCTCGCGGTCCTGGAGATCAACCTGATCTTCAACGCGATAGCCGACGCACTGCCGGACATCCGCCTGGCGGGCGATCCGCGCCGGCTCCGCTCCGCCTGGCTCAACGGCGTCAAGGAGCTTCAGGTGCGGTACGGCTGACGCGCGCGGCGACCGACCGGGCGGCTCCGCGGCGCGTCATGACGCCTCGCGGGGCCGTTCGGCGTGAGTAGTCCGAAAACGGTAGCTCCCTCAACCTTGCCAGCGCTCATTGGCAGACTTACATTCAACTCGCCGGTAACCATTGGTAGTTCGGCACGGACCCCGCGCGGCGCCCCGCACTCCCCCCACACATTTCGACAGCGCGATCCACCGCTCTTCGAAGGGGAAACGTCATGAAGGACGCACACGGCAGACATGTCACGGGACGCATAAGCTGGCGCAGGTTCGCCGTGCTGACCGTCCCGGCCCTCGCCGGCACCGCGGCCCTGGGCCTCGCTCTGGCCAACGGTGCCCTCGCGGCCTCGTTCGCCGTCTCGGGGCAGCAGTTCAAGGTGTCCGCCGACAGTCTCAAGGGCGACGGGTTCGCCCAGTACGGCAGCGTCGACGCCAACGCCAGAGGAAAGCTCCTCCCGGTCGTGGTGACCGCCATCAAGACCGCCGAGCTGCACAACCTGTGCCAGTCGGTCGTCACCCACCTGCCCGTGATCGGCGACATCTCCCTCCATCTCAGCGCGGGCACCGGCGACCGGCCCGTGCAGGCCACCGACCTGTTCGTGGACGCCACCCAGCTCTCCGGCAACGCGTCCTTCCGGCACATCGAGATCGGCCGGGACGCCTCCACCCTGGACAAGGGTCCGGACGACGCGCGGGGCATGCAGGACCTCTTCGCGCAGCAGGCCGACGACATCACGATCAGCGATCTGCGGCAGACCGCCTGGGCGACCAACGCGGGAACCTTCAAGCTCTCCGGGCTGAGCATGAAGATCTCCAAGGGCAAGAAGGAATGCTTCTGACATGGCGGCCCGATGGCGGCGCTGGCGGAAGGGAAGGCCCTTCTGGGGCGGCCTGGTGGCGGTCCTCGCCGGCGCGGAGATCTGCGCCCTCCCGCTCGCACCTCTGAAGATCATGCTCCAGCAGGGCATCGCCGGGATCCCGTCCGTGCTCATGGGGCTGGTGATGATCCTGATGGGCCTGTCGGCGTGGTTCACGCCGTACTACCGGGGCCTCGCCGGCATCGTCACGGTGCTGTGCGCGGCGGCCGCTCTGGTGATGTCCAACCTCGGCGGATTCCTGATCGGGACAGTCCTCGGAATCTTGGGCGGCGCGATGATCTTCGCCTGGCAGCCGGCGCCCGCACCCACCGAGGCGTAAGCCGGGCGCGTTCTCCCCCCCACCGTCCGGCAGGTCCGCACGCCCGCGCACGCACCACCGGTACGGGATCTCCCGCGCACCGCCCGTACACCGCCCACGCACCGCCCGTACGCCCCCAGCCGCACCATCGGCACAACCCCTCCCGCACCACCGGCACAACCCCTCCCGCACCATCGGCACCCCCTCCAGCACCACTTGACACCCCCTCCCCCTAAGGAGACCCCCCATGTCGCACCCCACACACCGCCCCCGCGCGCTGTTAGCCGCCGGCGCGGGCCTCGCCACCGTCCTCGCGCTGTCGCCGGCCGTCGCCGGCTCCGCCGCGGCGCAGCCCGCGGGCCAGGAGTCACCCGCCGCCGCGTCCACGACGGTGAGCCCCGCCGGGCACGGCTTCACGGCCACGCTCAGCGGAAAGGCCACCTTCACCGCCGGTTCGGTGACCGTCACCTGCACCACTTCCACCTCCACCGGGCAGGTACCGGCCGCGCCCGGCAACCAGAACCCGGCCGGCCCGGTGAGCAGCGGCATCTCGCCCGCGACGTACGGCTCGTGCACGACGAGCATGCCGGGTGTCAGCGCGAGCGTCACCACGACCGGCAGTTGGGGCGTGGCCATGCAGAACGGCACTCCGGTGACCGCCGGACTGACCATCCCCACAGGCGGCTTCGTCCTGAAGACCAGCGGGTTGGCGAGTTGCACCGTGACCGCCGCGCCCACCGGGGCGGCGACGGTGAACGGCACCTGGGCCAACGGCGCGCCGTCCACCCTGACCTTCACCAACGCCTCGGTGCCGGTGAAGGTGCAGGGCGGTTTCGGCTGCCCGACCAGCGCGACCAGTTCGACGTTCAACGCGACCTACCGGGTCACCGACACCACCGACCCCGCGTCCCAGATCACGGTGACCGGCTGACCGACCGGCGGACCCCCTCGATCACGGCGGCCGGCCGCCTCGGCCGCCGTGACCGCACCACCCGCCCCGGCCTCACCGCCCGGTGAGGCCGGCCGCGGACACGGCCGCCGAAACCGCCACCGCCACCGCCGCGCAGAGGCAGGCGGTGACGAGCCGTCGCCGCAGCGCCCGATACGCGCCTTCGTATTCGGCCCGCAGCGCGGCAGTGCGCGACGCGATGCGTTCCAGATAGACCCGGGACGTCTCGCGCTGGTCCTGGCGGTAGCGCGATTCCACTTCCCCGCGCTGGGTTTCGGTGAGCCAGGGAAGTGCGGCGCAGAAGGCTTCCGCCCGAGTGCGGGCCCGGTCCTTTTCCGCCTCCCAGAGCAGATATCCCTCGATTTCGTTGATGGCCTCCTCGATCCGGGTGCCCTCGCTCATACCGGCACCACTCCGGATTCGACCTCGCGAGCGGTCTGCGGATGGTGCAGGTCGAATGCCGGGGATTCGGAACGGATACGGGGCAGCGCCGTGAAGTTGTGCCGCGGCGGCGGGCAGGACGTCGCCCACTCCAGCGAACGGCCGTAACCCCACGGGTCGTCGACCTCGATCTTCTCGCCGTACTTCGCCGTCTTCCAGACGTTGTAGAGGAACGGCAGGAGGGAGAGTCCGAGGAGGAAGGAGAAGACGGTGGAGACGGTGTTGAGGGTGGTGAATCCGTCGGCGGCCAGATAGTCGGGGATACGCCGCGGCATGCCTTCCGCGCCCAGCCAGTGCTGGACGAGGAAGGTGCCGTGGAAGCCGAGGAACAGCGTCCAGAAGGTGATCTTTCCCAGGCGTTCGTCCAGCATCTTGCCGGTGAACTTCGGCCACCAGAAGTGGAAGCCGGCGAACATCGCGAAGACGACCGTGCCGAAGACGACGTAGTGGAAGTGCGCCACCACGAAGTAGGAGTCCGAGACGTGGAAGTCCATCGGCGGCGAGGCGAGGATGACACCGGTCAGACCGCCGAAGGTGAAGGTGACCAGGAAGCCGATGACCCACAGCATCGGCGTTTCGAAGGACAGCGAGCCCTTCCACATCGTGCCGATCCAGTTGAAGAACTTCACACCCGTCGGCACCGCGATCAGGAACGTCATGAACGAGAAGAACGGCAACAGCACGCCGCCCGTCACGTACATGTGGTGCGCCCAGACCGTGACCGAAAGACCGGCGATCGAGATCGTCGCCGCGATCAGACCGATGTAACCGAACATCGGCTTCCGCGAGAACACCGGAATGATCTCGGAGACGATGCCGAAGAACGGCAGCGCGATGATGTACACCTCGGGATGCCCGAAGAACCAGAACAGGTGCTGCCACAGCAACGCGCCGCCATTGGCCGCGTCGAAGACATGCGCACCGAATTTACGGTCCGCCTCCAGCGCGAACAGCGCCGCCGCCAGCACCGGGAAGGCCAGCAGGACCAGCACACCGGTCAGCAGCACGTTCCACGTGAAGATCGGCATCCGGAACATCGTCATGCCAGGCGCCCGCATGCAGATGATCGTCGTGATGAAGTTGACCGAACCGAGGATCGTGCCGAAACCCGAGAAGGCCAGACCCATGATCCACATATCGCCGCCGATGCCTGGTGAATGCACGGAGTCGGAAAGCGGCGCGTAGGCGAACCAGCCGAAGTCCGCGGCTCCTTGAGGCGTCAGGAATCCGCCCACGGCGATGAGCGAACCGAAAAGATAGAGCCAGTAGGCGAGCATGTTCAGGCGGGGAAAGGCGACATCGGGGGCGCCGATCTGGAGCGGCATGATCCAGTTCGCGAATCCGGCGAACAGCGGCGTCGCGAACATCAGCAGCATGATCGTGCCGTGCATCGTGAACGCCTGGTTGAACTGCTCGTTGGACACGATCTGATGGCCGGGGCGGGCCAGTTCGGCGCGCATCAGGAGCGCCAGCAGGCCGCCGACGCAGAAGAACGCGAACGACGTGACCAGATACATCGTGCCGATGGTTTTGTGGTCGGTGGTCGTGAGCCACCGGACGGGAGACTTCATGCCCGGTAGGTGTCCGGGCCCGCCCCGAACGTCACCGCCTGCGGGCCCGAAGCGGGCCGGGGACCTGGTGGGAAGAGTCACCCCGTCAGGGTGTGAAGATCGGGGCCATGCCGGACACCAACGGTTCATGAGCACGGACGACGCCTTCGCCGATGCCTATCGCGCGCACTACTGGGCGGTCAGCCGCTTCGTGGCGCGGCGGTGGGACGGGCAGGCACACGAGGTCGAGGAAGTGGTGGCGGAGGTCTTCTCCATAGCCTGGAGACGCCGCGCCGAGCTTCCCGAAGCGCCGCTGCCGTGGCTGTACGGCGTGGCCCGCAACTGCCTGGCGAACACGGCGCGGGGGCTCGGCCGCTACCGGCGGCTGCTGCACCGGCTCGGCCATCACGAGGCGGTGCACCGCCGGCAGACCGTGGAGAGCCCGGACGCCGAACGGCCGGGCTCCTGGGTGCACGAGGCGCTGGCCCGCCTCCCCGCCGCCGACCGCGAGGTGCTGCGGCTGACGGCCTGGGAGGAGCTGACCGTGGAGGAGCTGGCGGTGACCCTCGGGTGCGGCCGGAGCGCGGCGGCCATGCGGCTGCACCGGGCCCGGCGCCGCCTTCGCGCGGAGATCGACCGTAGGCGGACGAGCGTGTGCGTACGAGCAGGAGACGACGGCAATGAGTGACGAACTTCGGCTGCTGCGCGCGGCCAATCCCGCACGGGCCGACGAAGGGCCCTGGCGGGACCGCCCGCTGGACGCCCGCGCCGAACGCGGCCTGAACCGCCTGCTGCACAGCGACCGCACCCGCCGGGCCCGGCGGCGCCTCGTCCTGCGCGCCGAGGCCGCGGTCTTCGCGCTGGTCGCCGTGCTCGCCTTCACCCTCTCCGACTCCGGCAGCACAGCGGCCGCCGCCGTCCCCGTCGCCCTCCAGGCGCGCGCCGGCGCCCCGTCGGTGCCGTTGGAGGAGGTGGCGCGCCGGGCGGAGGCCAGGGCGCGGGCGGCCGGCGGGCGGGACGGGCCGCGCCGGGGCAGTCATCTGCGGAGCTGGTCCATGAGCATGGAGGCGGGCCCGGACGCCGCGCCGCCGGTCACCGTGCCCGAGGAGCGCCTCACCCGCTGGGCGGCGGACGGCAGCGGCTCGGAGCTGGTCGTGGCCACCGACCCGCGGCACCCGGGCCGCCCGGTGATCGACGACTCCGGTGGCAGGTGGCGCACCGTCAACGACGGGAAGGTGCTGCACCGCGCGACGTATCCGGCGGGCTCCGGGGCGCGGGTGGGCGGCCTGGCCTCGCGCACGAGGCCGCCGACCGACGCCGGGGCACTGCGGGAGCATCTGGCGTCGCTGTACGGCGGCGCGGGTGCCCGGACGCCCCAACTCCTCACGGCGCTCTCGTCGTTCCGGCAGGCGTGGACGCCGGGCCCGCGCGAGACGGCCGCCGTCGTGCGGATGCTGGCCGGTGCCGAGGGGCTGCGGCCCGCCGGCGCGGTCACCGACCGCCTCGGCCGCCGCGGCCAGGCGTACGTCTACGACGGGCCGGACGGCACCATGAACGCCACCCGCCAGATGGTGATCCTGGACCCGGTGACCGGGGAACTGCTCGGCAGCGAGGTGACGTTCACCAAGGACCTGCCGGACTTCCGGATCACGTCGGGTGAGGTGCTGTCGTACGAGGCGTGGATGCGGTGAGGCGGCGCCCGCGGGCCCGCGGTGCCGCGCAGGGGCGCCCGGGCCGCCCTGACGCGCCGCCCGAGTGGCGGACCGCGCCCGAGTGGCGGACCGCGCCCGTAGGGCGGATCCTTGAGAGACGCGACGATCCATCGGCGCGGTGGCCGACAGTGCCGCCGCGCCGTCCGCGCGGGTACCCCGGCGTGCGCGCCCTCCCACTCCGCGCCCCTCCCGCCACCCCGTGGCGCACCTCACACCCCCGCCCCCGGTTGCGGCCGATCACCGCGAGATGGATCACAGAACGCACACCCGCCGAAATCCCGGCGAAGGCGTGTTTCCCCTGCAAGAAGCGGGTATACGGCCGACTGCGCGGTCATTCGCACACTGTCCGTGATGAACCGTTCTGCACCTATGGTCGACCTTTGTCCGTCACCCCGATGGCGGGCGATGTCATGCAGTCGTCCAAGAGAGCGCAGGCGAGCGAACACGTGCCGACGCAGTCCCCCGTCGCATCCGGGCCCCGTAGGCACGGTGGCCGCCCCTTCGGTGCCGTGGCCGATCTGGAGAAGCCGACCTCGGGCGAGGTCACCGTCGTCGATCCGGCGATGGTCAAGCGCGCGGTGTCGGCGGCCGCCCTCGGCAATGCGATGGAGTGGTTCGACTTCGGCGTCTACAGCTACCTCGCGGTCACCCTCGGACACGTCTTCTTCCCGTCCGGGAACCCGACCGCGCAGTTGCTGTCGACGTTCGGCGCGTTCGCGGCCGCGTTCCTCGTACGCCCCATCGGCGGCATGGTCTTCGGCCCGCTCGGCGACCGGATCGGCCGTCAGAAGATCCTGGCGATCACCATGATCATGATGGCGGCCGGCACCTTCGCCATCGGCCTGATCCCCTCGTACGCCTCCATCGGCGTCGGGGCACCCGTCCTACTGCTCCTCGCCCGCCTCGTGCAGGGCTTCTCCACCGGCGGTGAGTACGGCGGCGCGTCCACCTTCATCGCCGAGTACGCGCCCGACAAGAAGCGCGGATTCCTCGGGAGCTGGCTGGAGTTCGGCACCCTGGCCGGATACGTCGGCGGGGCCGGCCTGGTCACCCTGATGACCGCGCTGCTGTCCACCGAGGACCTCCACTCCTGGGGCTGGCGCCTGCCGTTCCTGATCGCCGGACCGATGGGCCTGATCGGCCTGTACCTGCGGATGCGGCTCGAAGAGACCCCGGCCTTCGCCCGGTTGGAGAAGGAGGCGCGGACGCGGGAGAAGGAACGCCGCGAGGTCGAGAAGCGGATCGGGCTGCGCGAGATGGTCTGCGGGCAGTGGCGGGCGATGCTGCTGTGCGTCGGGCTCGTCCTGGTCTTCAACGTCACCGACTACATGCTGCTGTCGTACATGCCGAGCTATCTGACCTCGGAGCTGAAGTACGACGAGACGCACGGACTGCTGGTCGTCCTCGCGGTGATGGTGCTGATGATGGGCGTCCAGCCGTTCGCCGGTCGCCTCACCGACCGCTTCGGCCGCCGCCCCGTCATCGCGGCGGGCTGCGCGGGATTCCTGCTGCTCTCGGTTCCCGCGCTGCTGCTGATCCGTCAGGGCTCGCTGGGCGCCATCGCCCTGGGCATGGCCGCGCTGGGCCTGCTGCTGGTCTGCTTCACCTCCACCATGCCCTCCACGCTGCCCGCGCTGTTCCCGACCAAGGTGCGCTACGGCTCCCTGTCGATCGGCTTCAACCTCTCCGTCTCGCTCTTCGGCGGCACGACGCCGCTGGTGGTCACCGCCCTCATCGGCGCGACCGGCGACCGGATGATGCCCGCGTACTACATGATGGCCGCGGCCGTGATCGGCGCCGTCGCCGTCCTGCTGATGTCCGAGAGCGCCCGCAAGCCGCTGCCCGGCTCCCCGCCCGCCGTCGAGACGGAGGCGGAGGCCCGCGAGGTCCTCCGCGCCGCCCGCGGCAGGGATACGGCCTGACGGCGGCTCTCCCGGCGGAACCGTCCGGTCCCCTTCCCCGTCTGTGACCGTGTTGACCACGGCGGTCGGCGGTGAGGAACGGGGGACGACGATGGGCGTGTCCACGGCGCTCGGTACGACCGGGCGGCGGCGGGCCCTGCTGGTGGTGCTGCTGTTGCTGGCGACACAACTGGTGTCACTGGCCCGGCCCGCGTACGCGTGCGGCTGCGGGGCGATGGTGCACGATCCGAAGACCACCATCGCGGTGGACCGCGAGATGTCGGCGGTGCACTGGGACGGCCGGCGAGAGCAGATCGTCATGAGCCTGACGGTGGACGGCACCGCGCCGGACGCCGCGTGGATCATGCCGGTGCCCCACCGTGCCGACGTGAAACTGGGCGACCCCGACCTCTTCTCCGACCTCGGCGAACTCACCGCCCCCGCCGTCGAACAGCGCCACTATTTCTGGCCGCGCGGCGGCGACTGGCCCTTCAGCCGGACGACGGACGGCGCCGCGGCCCCGCCGGCCCCCGGCGCGTCCGGGCCGGGCGTCGGTGTGGTCGGCCGGGAGCGGCTGGGCCCCTTCGACGTGGCGCGCCTGACCGCCACCGACCCCGACGCACTGCGGGACTGGCTGAAAACCCATGGCTTCCAACTCCCCGAGGCCCTCTCCCGAGAGCTGCGGCCCTACGTGGCGCGGCACTGGGAGTACGTCGCGATCCGGCTGGCACCCGCCGAGCGCGGCGGCCCGCTGAACGGCACCCTCGACCCCCTGCGGCTGTCGTTCGCCAGCGACCGGCTGGTCTACCCGATGCGCCTGTCCCGGCTCGCCAAGACACCCCAGTCGCTGGGCCTGTACGTCCTCGCCCCGCACCGGATGGAGCCGGCCGGCACCCTCGGCGGATCGGATCCCGAGATCTTCTTCGCGGGCCGCATCACACCCACCGGCCCGGTGAGCGACCTCACCGGCCCCGCCCCGACCTTCCTGACCGCCCTCGACCAGCGCTTCCCGAACCCGTCGGACATCACCGGCGACCACGAGCTGCGCCGCACGGCCGCGGACACGGCGTACCGGCGGGTGACGTACGAGTACGCGCTGCTGAAGGTGGGCGGAGTCCCCGCCTGGATCGTCACGGCGGGCGGCCTGGCCGCGATCTCGGCGGCCACGGCGGGACTGTCGGTCCTGCTCGCCCGCCGCATGCGGCGAACGGCCGCTCCGTAGGGGCCTGCACCGACCGCGCCCCGGTGCCGTCCGGGCGGCGGGCACGCCGACGGGCCCTGCGCGGGACCGCCGTAGGGGCCATGCGGCACGATGGTGGCCATGAGCATCGTGAAGATCTGAGTCTGTCAAGATACGCACATAGAGAGGGAAGCCCCACCCCGCTGTATCGCTCGCCGTCGCCGAACGGGGCTGATGCGGCATCCCTCACCGCCGAAGCGGCACCCCAGTCAAGGGGCGGACGGGGCGGGAGTCATGGCACATCTGCCGTGGTCGCGCTGGTTCCCATCGGGAGGTACCGCGCCGTTGCCCTGAGCACTCAGCACAACGGGGCTTCGGGGCTACTGACGGCCCTTACTGCGGCAGTTGGCACACGGGAAGGGGCACGGCGGCAAGGGCGTCCCAGGGGGGAAGTAGACGACTCCAGAGCGCATATCCAACCGTCCGCCGTACTCCGTCCACCAGCCCTCGGGAGAGTCCGCGTACGGCTCCCACAACTCAGGCTCCAACGGCATCTCGGCCACGCTCACCGCCGCCCCCAACTCTTCGCCGAGTGCGGATGCCTGCTGATCTCAACTTTGCAGTCAGAGACCTTCGAGCCGTCCCCCGCCAATCGCGCCGCCTCTCGTTCGTTCCCCAGCGCCGTGCATACATCGCAGCCATCTACCGCCACGGGTTCCAGCTCCAGCCGTAAGGGCAGTTCTACCGATGCGGTCGTGTATCTCGTCGGCTCGGTCATGCCCGTGATAGTCCCGACAGCAGGCAGGGCTGCGTAGTGGCATCCGTAGGGGCAAGTAGCCTCCGGAACGCCCTTCTTGACCTGTCTAGTGGCAGCACTAGGGGCAAGATGGGGTCATGTCTATTGGGGAGCTGATCAGGGATCTACGCCGGGCGCGCGGATGGAGCCAGGGGCGTCTGGCGTCAGCCATCAACGACACCTTTGGAACGAACCTTGATCGGGAGTACGTCAGCCGCTGGGAGCGTTGCAAGGTAACGCCGGGGGCGTACTACCTCCGGTGCTTGTCCGCAGTGCTCGATGTTCCCCTAGCTGTGCTTGAGGACGATGTGAAGCGACGCACATTCCTGACTGATGCAGCAGGGGCTGCCATAGCGCCTGTGGTGGCCTCTGACCTCCTGTCCGTGGGCTTCGCCGCCCGACTCCGGGGCGGTCCGTCCGTAGACCAATGGGAGAGCAAACTAGACACCTACGGCACGGAGTACATGAGCCTTGGCGCCGCCGACATTCAGCGTCGCGTGTCCGGTGAGCTAGTGGTGGTACAGCAACAGCTTGAGAATCCTCGGCTGTGGTCTGTGGCGTCCCGGCTCATGACCCTTTACGCCAAGACGTTCCCCGGGGCGGATGGATCCAAGGCGGTCAACTGGTACCGGCTCGCTGCCGAAGCTGCGGACGAGTCCGGCGACGATCAGGCCCGCGTCTGGGTACGCGGTCGCGCAGCAATTGCCCTCGGATACGAGGGGGCATCACTCGGCGTCGCCGACGTGCTGGCCGATCAGGCCATGGCCATCAGCCAGAAACCTTCCCTAGGGCTCCTCAACGCCATCTACGGCAAGGCGCACGCTGCCGCGCTACGAGGAGATCGTGGGGCGGCACTCAGGCTGTCAGAACAAGGGCAAAGGGTGTTCGACAAGGCAGGGTCGTATGAGCAGACCAGCGACTATGCCGTTCCCTGGTGGCGAGTGAACGTCTTCCGCTCGCTGCTGCTCGCCAGGCTTGGGGATGAGCGGGGAGCCGTTGAGGCACAAGAAGCCGCCCGACGCGAACTACCCGCGACGCTGCCTCGCTTCGCAACCCACCTTGAAGTGCACCGTGGGCTGATGCTGGCCAAGTCCGGAGACAGAGCTGGGGGCGTCACTTACGCGCGGCTAGCCATGGACAAACTACCGCCAGAAAAGCACTCGCTGACGCTCCGGCTACTGATGGCAGAGGTTGAGGCGTCATAGAACGAGGAATGCCCCCGCAACCACCCCGGCGCAGGAGGTAGTCACGGGGACAGGGACGGGGCGGCGTTGTCAGGGATGTGTGCGCCGGGTCGCCAACCGTCTGTGATGCTCCCGGGCTGGCGTCGAGCTCCCAGGCGATCTAATGCCAATCGGGCAGACCAGCGGGACCCATCTCGTCTCCGCCAGGAGCCTTCACCACCTCGGGGCCGTCGCCCTTGTTGCGCCGGCGACGCTGGTCACTACGCTTCGGGACGGGGCCCGGCATGGTGTCACCCCCCAGCAAAGTCGAAAGTCCGAGACATTGGGCGTCGAGTCGACAGGGAACCTAATCAGCCCCAGACTTGGCACAGGTACATGGCTGGCGCGCGTTGCGGAGAGCTCCGACTAAGTTCCAGGCGGGACCAATTACTCAGACTGAGTCCCCGATCCACTTGAGTGGAGGTCGACATGGGTAGATTCATTGACTGCCCCTTCTGCGGGAGAAGGGGGAAAAAAACAAAGGAACACATCTGGGCCGAGTGGATGCACGCCACCGAGGGGGCAAGAATTCTCCTTGAGGGCACCCACGGGGAGCGCATACCAAGGATTCACACTGTGCTTCGAAAAGGTCAGAACGGCCGCTATCAAGCAGTGACGGAAACCCCGGGTAAGTATGCGAAGTGGCTACCACACGTCACGGTGCCGGTATGCGGAGAATGCAACCACGGCTGGATGAGCAGCCTAGAGGGCGACGCTAAGGGCATCCTCGCAAGATTCATCTTCAACGGGGAGAAAATTCATCTCACGGAGGGCAAACTCCAAATACTGGCCACTTGGTCCAGCAAGTCGTGGATGGCCTATGCCCTCAACCACGCAGCGCAGCAGAACCCATTCACGAAGGCGGATTACCGAGAAATGGCGGAGTCTCCCAGCCCATTTCGTCACGGCCGAATATTCCTCGCGCATTCCGAGGAACCCATAGCCTATGTAGGCATGGGAATCAGTTCCTGCCTACTGTCACCCATGGATTCGGTGCCTGATATGGAGGTTACCCAGGACAACACCGGGTACGCCTACCTGGCGGTGGCCAAGATCGTGTTGATCATGGCTTTCACGCCGGAAGAACTACCGGAGGAAGGGGCCAAAATATTCACGCAGAACCTGGAAAACTCCCCACTCTTTCGACGCGCTTGGCCTGATCCTCAGCCGCACGCCTTCCCGCTCGGGGCCCTTCCTTCTGGGACCTTGGAGAAATTTCTAGTTGACACCAAACAACTTATACACGAAATTTCACTCAGCCCGGAAGGGCGTACTGAAGACGAGCTGGCCGGAATGCTTGAAAAGTACAGGCTTGGGGCGGACCCTGCGTCTCTCCGGGATCAGTCCCCTTGAAGCCTCGAAACCCGTACAGAATCAGAGCTGCTATACGCTTGCGGTCCGGCGTGACGGGCCAAGGGGGCATACCCCCAGGTCAGGGCGCTACGCGGTCAACGTGACCTTGGTGATGGCCGCCGGGTGCGGGTAGCTGAAGGTGGCCGCATGGTGCCGCGCACGGCCACTCGGTCTGAGGTGAAGAACGCGTCTGCCGATACGTCCACCTGCACGTCCCGTCGTGTGATGGCCAGCACGCGGTCCTTTGGCAGGCCCCAGACGGTGCCAGGCGTGACGGCCCGCGAGACATACAGCGGGACGCCGGACAGGATCTTCCGTGTGGGCTGGGTCGGGTCCGGGCTGAGTAGCGGGACGTTGCTTCCGGTCTGTGAGCAAGTCAGCGGCCGTGAACAGCTTGATGAATGCTTCATCCAGGCGAGCGTCCGTCATCTCGCTGGACAACACGATTCGTGCGCCGTGCAGCTTGGCGGCCAATGAGCCGTTGCGGCCATGGCGTTGCTTCTCCCAGAACTCCGCTTCCTGGGCCGTGGTGATGGAAGAGAACACCTTTCCTAGAGTTTCGGTGAACACGCCCTTCCCGTTGCGGCCGGAGCCATAGAAGAACGCCAAGCATTCTTCGCGTGTGTCGCTGGTGATGGCATACCCGGCAAGTCGCTGGAGGAAGGTGTGCATTTCCGGGTCGCCTGGCTGGCTGGATTCCAGGAACGTTAGCCATTCCGAGCATTTGGCGTCGGGATGGTAGTGCGCATTCACCAGACGCGTAATGAGGTCCGCCGAATCATGCGGGTGCAATACGCCTGTCCTCAGATCCACGGTGCCGTTGCGGAAGGCGAGCAAGTATGGATCGGTGTCCAGGTCCTCTACGCGTCGGCGAATTCCTGGCATCGCTTGCAGTTCGGTGAGCGCGGCCGTGATGCAGCGCGACATGCGCAGTGCGCGGGCCGCATCCAGGTATGCGTCACCGCCCCCGTCCAGCGGTGTCGGCCAGGAGACTGTCCGACACCTTGTGCGCCATGCCCCGTGCCACGGCGTCGCGGGTGGAGTCGTTGACCCAGTGGCGGCCGTCCCACGCGTACCAGCCGGGCCCATCCACATAGATCAGCTTTCCGCGTACGCGACCGGCGATGAACTCCGCGCGGTCCACGTCCGTGCCGTCTTTGAGTGTGAGCGCGGCCAGGGCCTCCACGGGCGTCCTCATGCGTCACCGTCGTACCTGGCGGCCAGGGCGGCGCGGTAAGCATCCCGGCCACTGCGTCGCTGGGTCTTCCGCACTGTGCTGGTGAGCCGGCTGGCGTCCTGGCCATCCTGCGGGTAGGGGTCCGTGAAGAAGAGATAGTCCACGGGGATCTCGCCGTCGGTATTCAGGTCGTCGATCTTCTCTTGCACCCACGCGATCAACGCCGTGATGCGGGCGTGGGCTTGCTCGGTCGGGGTGGGCATGACTGGTACTCCCTCGTGTCGCTGGCAGGCGTCGGGTCCATGCACTGGGGGGCATGACGGCTCCGCGCGTGCGTTCAGCCCTGTTGTCTGGGAGCCGTTACGGAAGGCGTGACGCAAGCCCATGCGTGGGCTCTGCGAAGGGCCCGCCCCTCCGCAGAGGAACGGGCCCAAGGGGCTCCGCCGCTTACTTGTCGCCTCCCCGTCGCACACGACCGATTAAGGCGCCGACGCGCTACTACGCCATGCCGTCGTCGTCCTTGCGGGGACGCTCCGCCCACCGGACCAGGACGCGGTCACGCGTATTGGCGTTCCTTCCCCTGCCCAGCGATTTGGCGATCCGGACAGAGTCGATGAACAGCGCCAGGAACTCCCGCTTCTCTTGCAGGTCCCAATCAGCCCACGGGGATTCCTCCCCTATCGGGTCACCGTCCACCGTCGTCCACTCTCCGGGGATCGCCACGACCCCGCCCGCCGCCGCCTCCAGCTCGTTCAAACGGCCCTGTGTCCGCTGCTCATGGGCCGTCAGTCGCTCCACGGACTCGCGGAACATCTTGGTTCCCACAGGTCCCGCGTACAGGCCCTCTTGGCGGTCCTGGTAGAGGACGCGCAACGACTCCCGGACGTGCTCCAGTTCCGAACGGGCCGCTGCCTGTTCCGTCTCCCTTTCAGAGGTGTCCTGTTGGTGGGCGAACCGGCGAGCGGCCTCCGCCAGCCACTCCCTGTCGTCCTCGTCTGAAGGGTCCATCGCCGTGAGTCGCGCCCATACCCGGCGGGCGACTTCGTCGTCGGCGCCGCCCATGCTGATGACCAAGCCACCATGGCCAGGGATAACGCCACCCGCACGATTGCACTTGTAGTAGAGCTTCCCCGAGCGCTTGTCACAGACCATGACCGAGCCGCACACATCGCAAAACAGGAGGCCGTGTCCCGCCAAGAGCGTGGGCAAACGGCGCCCGGACCGCACGACCGTCTTGGTCCGGCCGTCCAGCACGTCCTGGAGCTTCCACCACTCATCGGCCGGGATGATGGGTTCGTGCGACTCCATTGGGCGTCCCTCATCGTCGCGAAGGATCACCCGCTTCCCGGCCTTGCCGGGGACCACGTTCCCGTCCGCGTCCGTGGTTCTCTCCTGGCGCCCCTGCCACTCCATGGCGTATCCCGCCAGGCGCGGATCCCGAAGGACGCGCAGGACCGTAGAAGAGGTCCAGCCCGCCCGATCGGCTGCTTCGGATGAACCGATGCGGGCCCGTCGCGACTCCATTCGCTTCGCTCCGGCTTCTCCCAAACCGGTCATCTTCGTAGGCACACGTGACTCATTCAGCCGCTTGGACACAGCGGAGGCGGTGAGCCCGTCCGCGATCCACGACGCCATGTCCCGGACTACCGGGGCCTCTACAGGGTCCGGAACGAGACGGATCACAGTGAGTTTGCCCCGAGTCTCGCGCTCCGGCTGAAAGCCGAAGGGAGCGACGCCGGAGACATGACTCCCGGCTCGGCGGAGCGTGTCTTTGGTAGAGGTGATGCACGCAGACTTCAGGTCCGACTCTTGTTGCGCGAGTCCAGCGATGATGGCCAGGATGCCGACACCTACTGGTGTGGAGGTGTCCAGGTAAGGCTCCTCCACGGACACCAAACGGACGCCGTACCGCTCCAGCTCATCGATGATCTTCATGGCTTCCAGCGCGCCCCGCCGGGTGAGCCGGGACAGGGAGAACACGATCACCGCGTCCACGTGGCCGGCACGGACGGCGGCCATCATCTCTTCGAATCCCGGACGGTGGATGCCGGGATCCCAGCCCGATTTCCCCACGTCCTCGAAGTGTCCCGCGTCGTCCCAGCCCTTGGATGCGATGAGGGACGAACAGCGCTCGCGCTGGGCCATCGGGGATGCCTGGGAGTCGTCCTCGCGACGCTTGGACTGACGGATGTAGGAGACTGCTCGCACGTGATCAAGGTTAGGGCGCCAGCCCGGCGCTCTCTTACTGAGAGGTGTCATGTGCCTAGCGTGGTAAAGATCAACGCACTGACCGTGCCCGCCGAGCAGCGGGAAGTCCTGGAGAAGCGTTTCGGGGCGCGTGCCGGCTCGGTGGACTCCTCCGACGGCTTCGAGTGGTTCGAGCTGCTGCGTCCGGTCGAGGGCACCGACCAGTACCTCGTCTACACCCGCTGGCGGGACGAGGAGTCCTTCCAGGCGTGGATGGAGGGCCCGATGAAGGCCGCGCACCAGGGCGGTGGCGGCGAGGGCGGCGAGCGGCCCAAGCCCGCCGCGTCCGGGTCGACGCTGTGGTCCTTCGAGGTGGTGCAGCAGGCCGGGCCGAAGCAGGGCTGACGGCGCGGCGCGGGCGCCCGACGTCGGGCACACGACAGGCAGACGTCAGGCAGATCAGGCGACGTCAGGCAGACGTCGGGCGCCCGCCGGAAACCCGGTTGCGGTCCGCTCCCGGCCCGCCCGCACAATGGCGGCATGCGCGACACCGCCGCCCTCCGCCCGTCCTGGACCGTCTCCGCCGAGCCGTTCGGCTCGCCGGACGCCCGCGCGCTGCTGCGCGCGTACTACACCGAGGTCGCCGACCGCTATTACGCGCTGCACGAGGGGCGCCGCTCGACGCCGGAGGAGATCGACCAGGGGCTGGCGGAGTATCCGAGCGACCATCTGACGCCGCCGAACGGCGTCCTGCTGGTGGCTCGGCACGGCGGCGCCGCGGCCGGTTGCGCGGGGGTGCGGCTGCTGGACGCGCGGACCGCCGAGCTCAAGCAGATGTTCGTCCGGGCGGACCGGCGCGGCCTGGGCGGCGCGGACGGGCTGCTGACGGCCGCCGAGCGGGCCGCGGCGGCCATGGGCGCCGAGCGGCTCCGGCTGGACACCCGGCGGGACCTGATCGAGGCCATCGCCCTCTACCGGCGGCACGGCTTCGCCGAGATCGCGCCGTACCACGACGGGGGCTACGCGGAGCTCTTCTTCGAGAAGCGGCTCCCGGACCTTACGGAAACCGCCACCGCCTAGGCTCGCGGCGGAAGACGCGACACGGCAGCCTGCCGAACTCCTCTGTCGTGCGGCTCCTCGCCGTCCGAGCCGCACAGCTCCGCCGTCAGTTCCTGGACCAGCTCGGTCAGGTCGGTGGGCCGGTCCTTCGTCCACCAGTCGCCCAGCATCCGCGCCAGCGACTCCTGGCGGGCGGCCGAGAGCCGGCCCGCCGCCTCGCGGCCGCGGTCGGTGAGCACCAGCATCAGCCCGTCGCGTTCCCCGAGCCCGCGTTCCTCGATCTGCCGGGCGCCTTCGGTGATCACACCGAACGGCACCTCGCTGCGCTCGGCGAGCATCCCCGGTTCCACCGAGCCGTAGCGGTAGATGCGCAGCAGCATCCAGCTCGCGGCCGGTTTCAGGTCCAGGCCCGCCCGCTCGGTGATCGTCTCGTAGATGCGCTTACGGCCCTCCAGGCTGCCGAGTTTGGACAGCGCGCGGGCGCATTCGTCGTGTGAGGAGCGCTCGACGGGGTTGGAGGAGAGCACTTCGCTGGCGTCGGGGGCGGTGACGCTGCTGCGCAGGGGCTCCTCCTTGAGGAACCAGGCCAGCACGAAGGCGACGAGGACGACCGGGACGGCGTAGAGGAACACGTCGGTGATCGAGACGGAGTAGGCGTTCAGCACCCCGCTCGCCTGGCCGGCGGGCAGGCGGGCGACGGTCCGCGGATCCTCGGCGATCCTCGACGGGTCGACGCCGGGCGGCAGCGGCTGCCCGGCGAGGGCGTCCGCGATCCGCGGGCCGAGCTTGTTCGCGAAGATCGTGCCGAAGATGGAGACGCCGAACGAGGCGCCGATGGAACGGAAGAACGTCGCACCGGAGGTGGCCACCCCCAGGTCCTCGTAGCCGACGGCGTTCTGCACGATGAGCACCAGCACCTGCATGACCAGGCCGAGCCCGAAGCCGAAGACGAAGAAGTACGCGCTCATCGCGGCAACGCTGCTGGCGGGGTCGAGTTGGTGCAGCAACAGCAGGCCGATGACGACGACGGCGGTTCCGGCGATCGGGAAGACCTTGTAGCGGCCGGTGCGGCTGACGATCTGCCCGGAGGCGGTGGAGGACAGCAGCATGCCGAGCACCATCGGCAGCATGTGCACGCCGGACATGGTCGGCGAAACCCCCTGCACGACCTGGAGGAACGTCGGCAGGTACGTCATCGATCCGAACATCGCGAAGCCGATGACGAAGCCGATGATCGCGGTGAGGGTGAAGGTGCGCAGGGTGAACAGGCGCAGCGGCAGGACGGGTTCGGCCGCCCGCCGCTCGACGAGGACGAAGGCGACGAGCAACACGACGCCCAGGACGCCCAGTCCCACGATCTGCCAGGAACCCCAGGGGTAGCTGACGCCGCCGAGCGAGGTCATCAGGACGAACGCGGCGGCGACGGCCGCGATCAGGGCGGTGCCGGGGTAGTCGATCCGGTGCGGGGTGCGGCGGACCGGGATGTGCAGCACGGTGGCGATGACGGCCAGCGCGACGATGCCGATGGGGAGGTTGATGTAGAACACCCAGCGCCAGCTCAGGTGGTCCACGAACAGCCCGCCGAGCAGCGGGCCGAGGACGCTCGTACCGCCGAAGACGGCGCCGAAGAGGCCCTGGTACTTGCCGCGTTCGCGGGGCGGCACGATGTCGCCGACGATCGCCATCGACAGCACGATCAGGCCGCCGCCGCCCAGGCCCTGGACGGCGCGGAAGGCGATGAGCTGCGGCATGTTCTGGGCGACGCCGCACAGCACCGAGCCGATCAGGAAGATGACGATGGCGGTCTGGAACAGCCTTTTCCGACCGTACTGGTCGCCGAGCTTGCCCCACAGCGGGGTCGCGGCCGTCGAGGCCAGGAGGTAGGCGGTGACCACCCAGGAGAGGTGGTCCAGGCCGCCGAGCTCGCTGACGATCGTGGGCAGCGCGGTGGCGACGATGGTCTGGTCGAGTGCCGCGATGAGCATGCCGAGCAACAGCGCGCCGATCGCGACGAGGACCGTCCGCTGGGACTGGCCCTCGCCGGGGACAACAGGAGCGCCGGTGTCCTGCGCCATGAACGTCTCCCTCTGTTCCGGACCGCCCGCCCCGTGCCGGGCCGCCCCTCGGAGCTTCCTTCCATGGTCGTGGTAACCGCCGGATATGGCCCGCCGAGTGCGGCCGGGGCGCCCGGCGTTCCGAGGGCCGTCGGCGAAGACCGGGGAAAACTCCGGGGAACGCCGGGGGACGTCGGGGGCCTGCCTGCGGGGCGTCGGGGGACGTCCGGTGGCCTTCGGGGGGACCTCGGGTGGATATCCCCGAGTACCTGTGCGAGCCGGGCCGGGCTCTGGATAATCGCTGCCGTTCCGTGGCCTCCAGGGAGGAACCACCGACCATGGCGACGACATGCCCGCACTGCTTCGCACCCTTACGGGGCGACGGCCGCCCGACGTGCCTGTGCGCGGCCGTCGGCGCCGACGACTTCGATCCGCTCCGGATACGCCCGTACGTGTCATTACCCGAGGCGGAGGAGGACGGGGAGGAGGACGGGGAGCCCGATGAGCAGCCGGGGTGGGAGGCCGATCCTCCCCCCTCCTCCGGGCCGCCGCCGCGTTTCCTGGGCCCGGCTTCCAGGACGTTCACCGCCTCCGGAACCCGCACCGCCCCGGAGTCGGCCGCGTCGGAAGCCGTCGTGGAAGCCGTCCCCGCCGCCGCCCCGGAGGCCGCCGCCCCGGAGGCCGTCCCGGCGCCCGCGCCGCCGTCCCCCGCTCGCCGCCCACGCGCGTTACCGGCCCTGCTGGCGGCCACCGGAGCGGCCGTGGCCGCCGCGGCGGTGCTGATCGGGGCCGACGCGCTGTCCGGCGGGGACGTCGACCGTGCGGGGCCGCCCGACCGCGGCACGGTCGCCCCCACCGCTGCCTTCCCCACCCACGGCGACACCCGCCCCACCCGCGGCGACACCGGCAGCCCGAGCCCCGGCCGCCCGCCCTCACACGAGGCCGCCACCCGCGCGGCTCCCGACGGCACCGCCGCGCCGGACCGCTCCCCGACGGCCCCGGCGCCCCCGCCGCCCGAGCCGACCCGCGCCTCGGGCAGTGTCACGGCCGCCCCGACCAGCCACCGCCCCAGCGCCCCGCCCACCGGCCCCATCGTGTTGCGCGAGGGATCCGCCGGACCCGAGGTGGCGGAGTTGCAGGACCGGCTGCGACAGCTCGGGCTCTACCCGGACGACGCGGACGGCCGTTACGACGCGGACGTGCGCGAGGCGGTGTCGCGCTACCAGCTCACCTACGGAGTGCGGGGCGACGACGACGGCGTCTACGGAGCGGCGACCCGCGCCTCGTTGGAGTCGCGGACCCACGAGCCATAGCCCCGTACGGCCGGCCCCGCACCCCGTACAGGGCGCGCCTGTACGGGGCCGCCTTGTCGGCACCCCACCCCGTTTTGTATCGTGTAGAAACAAAGTGGTTCCGCCCACGCCCCCTGACCAGTGGGCGGGACCGCCTTGTCTTCTTTCCGCGTTCCCGCGTTCACGCGCCTTGCCGCTTGCGCCCCTTCCCTCCACCCGTAGCGCACAGGAGCCCGCCGATGACGGCCACCACCACGCTCACCGCTCGCGCCCTGCTGCTGGACATGGACAGCACGATCGTGAACTCGGAGGCCGTCGTCGAGCGCTGCTGGCGCCGCTGGGCGGCCGCCCAGGGCCTGCCCGCGGACGACGTCCTGAAGGTGGTGCACGGCCGGCAGGGCTGGGCGACGATGGCCGCGCTGCTGCCGGACCGTCCGATGGAGCTCAACCTGGCGGACAACCGCCGGATGCTGGCGGAGGAGACCGCCGACACCGACGGCGTCATACCCGTCCCCGGCGCACCCGCCTTCATGGCGGCCCTGGCCGGCCTCCCGCACGCCCTGGTGACCTCCGCCGACGCGCCGTTGTGCGACGCCCGGATGCGCGCGGCCGGGCTGGCGATGCCGTCCGTGCGGATCACCGCGGAGAACGTGAGCGCCAGCAAGCCGGACCCGGAGGGCTTCCTCAAGGGCGCCGCCGAACTGGGCCACTCCCTCGCCGACTGCGTCGTGTTCGAGGACTCCGAGGCCGGTATCGCGGCCGGCCGGGCCGCGGGGATGCGCGTCGTCGGAGTCGGTGACCGCGCCGCCGCGTGCGCGCCGACCGCCCACGTCCGCGACCTCACCCAGATCCGCGTCGAGGCGCTGGCCGACGGCACGATCGCCCTGCACATCGCCGTCTGACTCCCGCGCGCCGCCTCAGCCCGCGATCGCCTCGTACAGGCTCAGGCCCGCCAGCAGCACCATCACGCCCGCCGCGACCTTGGTGATGAGCTTGAGCGGGACGTACTTCATCAGGGTGCGGCCCCCCAGGATGCCCAGGGCCGCCACCGCCCACAGCGCCAGGACGGCGCCGATGCCCACCGAGACCGGGTCGTCGTACCGGGCGGCGAGGTTGGCCGTCATGATCTGCGTCAGATCGCCGAACTCGGCGACCAGGATCATCATGAAGCCCGCCCCGGAGACCTTCCAGAAGCTCTGGTCGGCGGGCTTGCCGACCTCCTCGTCCCCGTCGTCCTTCTTGAACAGCAGGACGGCCGCGCCGCCCAGGAAGAGCACCCCGACCACCGCCTGTACGAGGCGGTGCGGGAGCAGGGTGAGCACACTGCCCGCGGCGATGGCGAGCGCGACGTGGACCAGGAAGGCGGCGGCGACCCCGGCGAAGACGTAGGAGGCGCGGTAGCGGGTACCGAGCATCAGGCCGGCCAAGGCGGTCTTGTCGGGCAGCTCGGCGAGGAAGACGACGCCGAAGACAACGGCTGCGACGGTGAAGCTGAACACGGGGCTGGATACCTCGATCGGTCGGGCCGCACCGAAAAGCCCGGAAGAGGGATCGCTTCGGCACGGCAGCGTCGAACACTGCGGCCGAAGGTCTCGCTGGCCCGCATCCACGATCGCGGCGATGACACGCACCGCGGTGATGGCAGGCCCCCGGGCGCCGGCCCCCACGTCGTCCTGCGCGCGGGGCGCTCCACCTGAAGCGGTGGTCGGGCGACGGGTGAGCAGTATGTCGACGGTCCGGCGAAGAGCTACTCCCCTTCTGCTGGCGTCAAGGGTACGCGGTGCAGCCGTCCGCACGCGACCAGCTCCAGCACCACCGCGCACGCCACCGCCTGCACCGCCAGCAGCGCGACCAGCACGAAGAGCTGGACCGCACCGGCCTGGACGGGCGAGGCGCCGCCCAGCAGCATCCCGACGAAGGCGCCGGGGAGGGTGACCAACCCCACCGTCCGGGTCTGGTCGAGCCCCGGCAGCAGGGCGTCCGCCGCGGCCGGGCGCGCCACCTCCATCCGCGCGTCACGGTCGAGCAGGCCGAGCGCGAGGCCCGCCTCCACCTCGCCGCGCCGCGTGTCCAACTCGTCCAGCGCCCGCCGGCCGCCCAGCACCGTGGCGGTCAGCGCCCCGCCGATCAGGATGCCGGCGACGGGGACGAGCGTCAGGCCGCGCGGCGGCACCAGGCCGGTCAGGAGCAGCAGGCCGACGACGGGGGCGACGCCCGCGGCGATCGGGACGGCGGCCCACCACCAGGTGCGGTTGCCGGTGATCCGGCGGCCGGCGGTGCGCGCCGCCACCGCGAACATCAGAACGAGGAAACACACCAGCCACGGGACCGCGCCGACGACCCAGCCGATGAGGTAGGAGACGGCGGTGAGTTGGGCGGCCGCGCGCAGACCGGCGACCGCGAGGGCCCGGGCGTGACCGAGGTGCGCGAGCGCGGCGACGGCCATGGCGGCGGCCAGCAGGACGACGAGGACGATCCCGAGGGTGGCGTTGACCGGCAGGAGCACCCGCTCACTGTAGGGGGGAGCGTGCGCGGGAGCGGCCCAACCAGAGTGCCGTGCCACACATATGGCGTGCCGTCAGCCCCTTGAACTGACGTGAGCATGTCGTCACTCTGTTACCTGGAGCCCATCCGGTGGAAACCCCACATCGCCACCATGGGCCTCCGCCAGCTCAACTTCCCCCCACATCAAGGGAGTTTTGATGTCCCACATCTACGCGCGTCGCGTTTCCCTCGCCGCCGGCTCCGCCGCCGCCCTCGTCTGCACTCTGACGCTGAGCGGCCAGTCCGCCCAGGCCGCACCCCCCAGCCCGCCGGACACGGCCACCGCCCGGACGTACCTGGCGGAGATCAAGGAGCAGGCCGAGGGCCCGCAGGACGGCTACAGCCGCGACAAGTTCCCGCACTGGAGCGACCAGGGCCACAACTGCAACACCCGCGAGGTCGTGCTCAAGCGGGACGGCACGGACGTCCAGCAGGACGGCAGTTGCGCGGCGGTGAGCGGCAAGTGGGTCTCGGCCTACGACGACGCCACCTGGACACAGCCCGCCGACCTGGACATCGACCACGTGATCCCCCTGTCGGAGGCGTGGAAGTCGGGCGCCGCGCAGTGGACCACCGAGCGCCGCCAGGAGCTGGCCAACGACCTGACGCACTCGCAACTGATCGCCGTCACCGACAACGTCAACCAGGAGAAGGGCGACAAGGACCCGGCCAAGTGGCTGCCGCCGAAGGCCGCGTACCACTGCGAGTACGCCCGGATGTGGGTGTGGGTCAAGCACGAGTACGGCATGACGGCGGACTCCGCCGAGAAGGCCGCGCTGAAGAAGATCCTCGATGGCTGCTGAGCGGCGGCGAAACGGCCGCCCAGTGCTGGGGTGAGGACTGGATGTTCCGGTCGGTGGTGACCGGCCGCCCCGGTCCGGTGGCCGAAGGTCCCGAAGGTTCGCCCCGGTGACCGGAATGTTCCGGTCCAGTGCGGGATGACGGCCGGTGCGCCGGTTGCCGGGGAATGCGGTGATGCAGGAGCTTCGGTGCCCGGCGGCCGTCCCCCGACCGGCGGCCGGCCGCCGGATGTGGCCGATTTCTCTGCCTCCCCGGGTGCTGCGCGGAGGGGTCGGGCGGTGATGATGGTGCACACGTTCGCCCGCCGCCCGATCCCCCCTGATGACCGCGTCCTCACGCGCCGGCCATCGCCGCCCCAGGGAGAGCCCCTCTTGGCCGCCGACCACACCGCCGCCCGCCGCGCCCAGCCCGCCATCGCCGTCGTCGGCGCGGGGCCGCGCGGGACGAGCGTTCTGGAACGGATCTGCGCCTCGGCCGCCGAACTGGCCCCCGGCGCCCGGCTGACCGTGCACGTCATCGATCCGGCGCCGCCGGGCGCCGGCCAGGTGTGGCGTACCGCCCAGCCGTCCGAGCTGCTGATGAACACCGTGGCGTCCCAGGTCACGCTGTTCACCGACGACAGCGTCGACTGCGCGGGCCCGGTCCGCCCGGGGCCGAGCCTGTACGCGTGGGAGGGCTGCGACGTCGGCCCGGACGACTACCCGGGGCGGGCGCTGTACGGCCGCTATCTGGAGTGGGTCTTCGACCACACCGTGCGCACCGCCCCCCAGGAGGTGCGCGTCGTGTCGCATCCCGCCCGCGCGGTGCGGCTGACGGAGGCGCCCGACGGCACCCAGTCGCTCACCCTGGACGACGGCCGGACGCTGCACGGACTGGGAGCCGTGGTCCTCGCCCAGGGGCATCTGCCGACGACGCCCGACCAGGAGCAGCGCCGCTTCGCCGACTACGCCGCCGGCCACGGCCTGCGCTATCTGCCGCCCGCCAACCCCGCCGACCTGGCCGCCGACCTCACCTCGCTCCCGCCGGGCCGCCCGGTGCTGCTGCGCGGTCTGGGCCTGAACTTCTTCGATCACATGGCCTTGCTGACCACGGCCCGGGGCGGCCGCTTCCGGCGCGACGCGGACGGCACCCTGACGTATCTGCCCTCCGGGCACGAACCCCGGCTGTACGCGGGCTCCCGGCGCGGCATCCCGTACCACGCGCGCGGCGACAACGCGAAGGGCCCGCACGGCCGCCATCTGCCGCTGCTGCTGACGCCGGACGTGATAGCCGCGTTCCGCAAGCGCGCCGACTCCGGCGATCTGCCCGACTTCCTGGCGGAGGTGTGGCCGCTGGTGGCCAAGGAGGTGGAGACGGTCTATTACGAGGCGCTGCTCGCCGCCCGGGAGACGGCTCGGGACGCGGGCCCGGCGGCGGACGGCCGGGCACCGTCTCCCGGGACGGCCCAGGAGCCCTCGGACGGGACGCCCCGGGAGCCCTCACCCGGCACGACTCGGGAGCGGTCGCACGGGACGACTCGGGAGCGGTTTCGCGACCGCTTCCTCGCCGCCGCGCACGGCAGCCCGCAGGAGGCCGCCGTCCTCGACGCGTTCGCCCTCGCGCGCGCCGACCGGTGGGACTGGGAGCGGATCTCCCGCCCGCACGCCGATCACCGCTTCGCCGACCGGACCGCCTTCCGGGACTGGCTGCTCGCCCACCTGCGGCAGGACGTGGCGCACGCCCGGCAGGACAACGTCGCGGGCCCGGTCAAGGCGGCGCTGGACGTGCTGCGCGATCTGCGCAACGAGCTGCGGCAGATCGTCGACCACGGCGGACTCGCGGGCGCGTCGCGGCGGGACCATCTGGACCGCTGGTACACCCCGCTCAACGCCTTCTTGTCCATCGGTCCGCCGCGCCGCCGCATAGAGGAGATGGCGGCCCTGATCGAGGCGGGCGTGCTGGAGGTGATCGGTCCCCGGATGACGGTGCGGCTCGGCGCTCCGGACGGCCACGGGGCCGGTTTCACGGCCCACTCGCCCGACGTCCCGGGCTCCTTGGTGACGGCGGCCGCCCTGATAGAGGCGCGGCTGCCGGAGCCGGATGTGCGGCGTACCGGCGACGTGCTGCTCGGGCGGCTGCTGGCGGAGGGCGCGGCCCGTCCGCACACGGTGGACGGTTACGAGACCGGCGGGCTGGATGTCTCGCCGAGCCCGTACCACCTGATCGGGGCCGACGGCCGGTGCCATCCCCGGCGGTTCGCGATCGGGGTGCCCACGGAAGGCGTGCACTGGGTGACGGCGGCGGGGGCGCGTCCCGGCGTGGGGTCGGTGACGCTGGCCGATACGGACGCGGTGGCGCGGGCGGCCCTCCGGGCGGCGGTCGGGGCGGGTGCCGGTTCACGGGAGGCTTCAACGGAGGCTTCCAGGGGCGGTCCAACGGCCGGTTCAACAGTCGGCTCAACGGCCGGAACCGCGTCCGGGGCAGCGGTCCCAGCGGCGGTCGGGGCGGCGGTTTCCGACCCAAGTGTCCCTTTGACCAGAGGTTGAACTTGCAAGTATCGGTTAGGTTTCCCTAACCTAGGGGGTCATCGGTCTTCTCGTCCCCGGATACCGCAGGAGTTCCCCCATGTCCGCTCCCCTGAACACGCTGCTCCAGAGATCGACGCCGCAGGTGCTCTCCCTCTTCCGCATCGTGATCGGCCTGCTCTTCGCCTGCCACGGCGCCGCCTCGCTCTTCGGCGTCCTCGGCGGCGCGATGGGCACCGGCGCGACCGTCCCGGCCGGCTCCTGGCCCGGCTGGTACGCCGCCGTCATCCAGCTCGTCGGCGGCCTCCTGGTCATGACCGGCCTGGGCACCCGCAGCGCGGCGTTCATCAGCTCCGGCTCGATGGCCTACGCGTACTTCGTCAGCCACCAGGGCAGCGGCCTGATGCCGATCCAGAACGGCGGCGAAGCCTCCGCCATCTACTGCTGGGCCTTCCTGCTCCTCGTCTTCACCGGCCCCGGCGTCTGGTCGCTCGACCGCCTCTTCTTCGGCGCCCGGCAGTCCGCGCAGGCCCCGGCGGCCGAGCGCGAGCCCAGCGCCGCCTGACCGAGGCGCCCGGGCGCCCGCAGCCCCGGCGTTCTTCGCACCGCTTCCCCGGCCCGTACGGCACACCCGCCGTACGGGCCGAGGCGTTTTCGGCCTGTCAGGAGGCGGCCGGCTCGCGGTGCCAGCCCGGCCGCTCGAACGGCACGGTGAAGCAGGCCACCCGGTCGCCGGCGGTGCCCGCCGCGCCGGCATGGGTCGCCGTCCGGTGCGCATGGAGGACGACGGACCGCGCCTCCCCGGGACGGAACCGCCAGCGCTGCCGCGACACGGCGACACCGTTGCCCGTCCGGTCGGTGGTGAAGTCCAGCCACACCTCGTTCTTCGGGTGGGCGTAGGCCGGGTCGGTGGACGGCTGGTGCGGGTCCTTACGGTGCTGGTAGTGCGGCCCCGAGTCGTCCGGCCGCGCCCCGCACGGCCCGGTGTGCACATGCGCGCCATAGGTGCGGCCGGGCCGCAGCCCGCCCGTCTTCAGGCCCACCAGCGTGGACGCGTTCGAGGCGATCTCGGTGACGGTGATCCGGGCGCCCGCCGGCACCGCCTCGCGGTCGTAAGTCACCGCCTCGGACGGCAGGAACGCGCCGGGCGGCGAGAACCGGCCCTGCGCGTGCAGCCAGACCGGGCGCACCGCGCTCCCCGCCGCCACGGGCGCCGCCCCGGCCACCGCCCCGGCCACCGTCATCGCTGCGGGTGCGGACGCCGCCGCGGGCATGGACACGCCCAGCGCTCCGGCCGTCACCAGCACCCCGGCCGTCACCGGCACCACCACCCGCACCACGCGCCCTGCCACCTCGCGCCCTGCCACCATCGCCCGCTCCTTCGTTGCGGCACCCACGGGACGGCAGGCGCCACTCGACTCCACCGATCTGTTCCCCGTCGTCCGCCGCGCCGCGCCGGACACAAGGGTGAAGACCGCGGACGCCATGACGCGGTCCGCCCCACGTCACTTCCACCCCACGGCGGCGTGCGCGCGATCCCGCCCGATTCGTGACACGTGCAACACATTCCGCCCCAGTCCATTCGGCCGGTGGGCCCAGGCGTACGCTGTATGGCTGTAGAGCCGCCCCTGCCGCCCCCAGCGACGTCGCGGCGGGGTCCGGACGGGAGTACGACGTTGGTGGAAAGCCTGGGGTCCCTCAGTGGGACCCCCTGGGTGTACGTGATCGTCAGCCTCTCGGTCGTCCTCGACGTCTTCGTCCCGATCCTGCCGAGCGGGGTCCTGGTGATCGCCGCGGCCACCACGGCCGCCGGCACGCGGACCGCGGCGGACGCGGTCGACGCTGTGGGGATGACGGCCTCCGTCCACGGCGGGGCGCATGTCGCCGAGCTGTTCTCCCTGGTGCTGTGCGCGGCCACCGCCTCCGTACTGGGCGACATGGTCGCCTACCGGCTGGCCTGGCGCGGCGGCGACCGGTTCGACCGGGCCATCGGCCGCTCCCGCCGCCTGGTCGCCGCCCAGAAACGACTCGGCGCGGCGCTCGTCCGAGGGGGCGGCGGCATCGTCGTCCTGGCCCGCTTCGCGCCCGCCGGGCGCTCGGTGGTCAGCCTGGGCGCCGGCGTCGCACACCGTACGGTCCGCGAGTTCCTCCCCTGGTCCGCGCTGGCCGGCTTCACCTGGGCCGCGTACAGCGTCAGCCTCGGCTACTTCGGCGGCCAGTGGCTCGGCACCTCCTGGGTGAGCACCGCCCTCTCCGTCATCGCCCTCTTCGCCGCCGGATCGGCCGCCGCCTTCCTGATGCGCCGCCCGGAACGCCGCACCGCCCACTGAGCGCGGCCGGCCACCCGCCCATGGCGCCCGGCCGCCTGACCTGCCCGTTCGTCAGCAGACGTCCGGCCTAGCTCCCGTCCGCCCGCTCCGCCTCCGGCACGACCGCGATCGGGCAGACGGCGTGCAGCAGTACGGCGTGCGCGACCGATCCGAGCCGGCGGCCGACGGGCAGCCGGCGGCGGTGCCGGGCGACCACGACGAGATCACTGGCCTTGGACGCCTCCACCAACTGCCCGGCGGCGTCCGCGTGCCGCAGTTCCACGTCGACGTCGATCTCCGGATGACGGGCGCGGTGCGGCGCGAGCGCGTCCACGAGCTGCGTGCCGAGCGCGTCCTCGTACTCCTGCTGCGAGGTCTCGTACGCCGCGACGAACTCGAACGCGGGCGGAATGATCAGCGGCCAGGTGTAGCCGGAGACGACCTTGAGCCGGGCTCCCGTCCGACTCGCCTCGGCGAACGCGAAGCCGATCGCGTCCGGTTCCTCGGAGGTCGCGTCCACCCCGAGCGTCACCTGCCGCACGGCCGGGTGCGCTCTCTCACCGTCCGGGCCACGCTCCGTCCCCGTACGGTCGGGACGCGGCACGATCACGACCGGGCAGGCCGACTGGGCGGCGCACGCCATGCCGTTGGAGCCGAGCAGCAGGCTCGCGAAGCCGCCACGGCCGCGCGAGCCCAAGACGACCAGCCGTGCCTCGTCGCCGAGCGCGGGCAGCATCGTGTCGGTCAGACCGCTCAGACCCCGGAACTCGACATCGGGCAGGCCGTCGATGACGGGATGCGCGCGCAGCGAGTCCAGTACGGGATCGCCGGTGCCCGCCTCGGCGGCGGCCGCCCGGGCCGCGGTGACGTACGGCCACACGTGCACCACCTGGAGGGGCGCCGACCGCAATCGTGCCGCGCGAGCCGCCCAACGCAACGCCCGCTCACTGTCCGGGGACCCGTCCACCGCGACAATGACCGGCTGGGTGTCCATACGCGCCTCCATACGACCCACCGTGCATGTTTTTGCACGGTTGCGTCCATCGTGCTCCCGCCCGGGCCGGGGGCGACAGGGGACGAAGGTCCCGTACGGGCCCGGTGGCAACACGGCGAGGGCCGCCCCGGCACGGACGAGGGCCCGCCCCGGCACGGAGTAGACCCGCCCCGGCACGGAGTAGAGTCGACCGTCATCACCCCGTCCCATCGCCCTTGCGGGCCGCCGCCGACGCGCTCCCCGGGCCGTCGGACAACCAGTCGGACAACCCTCCGCGGCGGCGCCCGGCAAGAAGGGTGCGAAAAGGGTGCGAACCACTAACGCGAGGCACATTTCGGTGAACTCTCCGCCGGTCGTCGAATGGACCGAAGCCGACCGGGCCCGGTCCGCCCGTTGGCACTCCGAGAACGGCGCCCCGCCGCCCCGCCGGATCGTCATCGCGGACGACCGGACGAAGGCCGACGACGCCTACAAGCTGGCCTGCGAGGGCACCGCCCTGCTGTGGCGCGGCGATTTCCACAACGCCCGCCAACTGCTGACCGCGATGGCCCGGCGCATCGACCGCCGCCCGCGCAAGGCGCCACCCGCCGACGTCACCCAGGCGTTCCACGTGCACCGCGCCGCCCAGAACCACCGCGCCCGCATCCTGGGCATGCTGCTGGTCCCCCTCGACGCCACCTACGCCGCCCCGCTGCACCGCGCCCCCGACGTCCGCGAGGCATGCACCCGGGCCTACGGCCCCCCGCCGGCCGCCTCCACCGCACCCACGGACGAGCCCACCGACGCGGCCACGGGCGCGGCCACGGACGCCTCGAACGCCCCAGGGGCCTCGGGTGGCGCCGCCTCCCCGGACGCCTCGGACACCGCCTACGTCGTCTCCCTCCGCGAACTGCTCGCCCTCATCGGCGCCAACGAATGGCGCAAGAAGGGCGTCGAGATCCCGGCTCTGGGCGGCGACCGCATCCATCCGCACTATGGCGTGTTCTCGCCGGCTCGTGGCGAATACGTCGACCTGGTCGCCGAGGCGCCGCTGCCTTCCCAGGAGCTGGCGTTCGACATCGGCACCGGAACCGGCGTACTGGCCGTGGTGCTCGCGCGCCGCGGTGTGCGACGGATCGTGGCCACCGACCAGGACCCGCGCGCGCTGGCGTGCGCCCGCGAGAACACCGAACGCCTGGGCGTCGCCGAGCAGGTGGAGGTCGTCGAGGCGGACCTTTTCCCGGCCGGCCGCGCCCCCCTGATCGTGTGCAACCCGCCGTGGGTCCCTGCCAAGCCGACCTCACCCGTGGAACACGCGGTGTACGACCCGGGCAACCGGATGCTGCACGGCTTCCTGAGCGGCCTGGCGGACCACCTGACACCGGGCGGCGAGGGCTGGCTGATCCTCTCCGACCTGGCCGAACACCTCGGACTGCGCCCGCACGAAGCCCTGCTGACGGCCTTCACGGACGCCGGCCTCACAGTCCTGGAGCGGCTCGACATCACCCCACGCCACCCACGCGCCCGCGACACCACCGACCCCCTCCACGTCGCCCGCGCCGCCGAAACCACCTCCCTCTGGCGCCTGGGCACCACCGGCTGACCTCCCGATGCGCCGACGTTCCGGCACATCGGGACGCCGGTATGTCGGGACGCCGGTATACCGGGATGCCGGTCTTCCGGGACGCCGGGTAATGCCGAGAAGCCGGCGCATCCGGGCTCCCGGCACATCGAGCTCCCCGCGCATCGGGGCGCCGACGTGCCGGACATGCAGGCCGCCACCTGACTTTGTTCGCCGACAGCCGCGACAAGCCCCCCGGCTCGACAAGGTCACCCCGCCCCGGTCGGGCACGATTGACGACACCATGACCCTCCCGGACCGCCCCCACCTCCCCGACCTCCCCGACCTCCCCAGCCAGCCCAACCGTCCCAACCTCGCCGGCCAGCCCAACCACCCCAACATTCCCAACCCTCCCCGCCTCTCCGACCTCCCCGCCCTCCTCTCCCGCGCCCGCCGGCTCGCCGCCACCGCGACTCCGGCGCGACGCCGCCTGCTCGGCATCACCGGCCCCCCGGGCGCCGGCAAGTCCACCCTCGCCGCCCACCTCACGGCGCGGTTGGCAGGACAGGCGGCACTCGTCCCGATGGACGGCTTCCACCTCGCCCAGGCGGAGCTGGACAGGCTGGGCCGTACGGACCGCAAGGGCGCGCCCGACACCTTCGACGCCGCCGGCTACGCGGCTCTCCTACGACGGCTGCGCTCCCCGGCCCCGGACAGCACCGTCTACGCCCCCGCCTTCGACCGCCGCCTTGAGGAACCGCTCGCCGGCAGCATCCCCGTGACGCCCGACCTCCCCCTCGTCATCACCGAAGGCAACTACCTCCTCCTCGACTCCGCCCCCTGGGTCCCCGTCCGCGCCCTACTGGACGAGATCTGGTACGTCGAACTGGACACCCCGGAACGGGTCCGCCGGCTGGTCGACCGCCACGAACGGTTCGGCCGCCCACGCCCCGACGCCGAACGCTTCGTACGCACCTCGGACGAGGCCAACGCCCGCGCCGTAGCGGCAACCCGGGACCGCGCCGACCTCCTCATCGCCTTCAGCCGCGAAGACGCCCCACCCCCACTGACCGACTGATCACCCACCCGCACCCGCTCCCCACTCACCCCCGGCCCACCCCCTAACTCCCCCGGATCGCCCGCTCCTTCCCCCGCCCCTTCCCCATCAACCCCACCAAGGACAGCGCGCCCCACCCCACCGACACCGCGACCGCCTTCGCCTTCCGGTCGCGATCGGGCAGCGTCATGCCGAGGAGCACGGCATCGCCGAAGTCCGCCGCGAGACGCACATACGCGGCGGTCCGCAGCGCGGGCCCGTCAGGCGCCAGCACCAACGCGAGCCCACTCGCCGCGTCCCGCCAAGCGAGCGGCCGCAGCGAGATCCGGGTGTCCCGCTCACTGCGCCCCTCCTCATTCACCAGCCCCGACGGCCGAGCCAACAAGTCGGGCCACACGGTCACCGCGACCCCGTAGACCGCCGTACCAACCCCCACCGCCCGCAAAAGCCCAACTCTCATCCGTCCCACACCACCCGTCCTCCCACCCGTACCCGACACACCGTCCCACTCCCCTCCCAACCACCGAAGCAGACCCTACCGACCAAAACCACACCATTAACCTGATATCACCCTCCATCCCCTCAACCCTCCTCACCTCACCCCCCGTCAATCCCCCACCTCAGAACCAACTCAAGCCCAACCCCCACCACCCACCGCCCAACGCGCCGAACACTCCCACCCCCAACTCATCCCAACCCCACCGCACTCCACCGCCGCAACCCCACCCCAACTCAACCAATGCCCACCCAAACCCCCTTCCCAAACGACATCATCGATGTCATTCTGACACCATGAGTGTCGTTGAGACGGATGCGGATGCGGATGCGGATGGCGGGAACGGCCAAGCCCCCACCGAAGACCTTCTGTACGGCGTCATCCGCCGCCTGTGGCCCCTCCACCGCACGGTCGTGCGCGCGGTGGAGCGCGAGCTGGCGGGCACGGGCATGACCGCCGGTGAACACGCCCTGCTGGACGCGCTGCGCGCCGAAGGCCCCCGCACCGTCCCGCAGTTGGCCAGGAGCCTGGGTCTCGACCGGCAGCCGGTGCAGCGCTGGGTGAATCACGCGGCGGAGCTCGGCCTGGTCGTCACGGCGCCGAATCCGGCACACCGCCGCTCCTCCCTGATCCGGCTGACCGCCGAGGGCGGCGAGGTGGTGCGCGGGATACAGGAGTGGGAGGCCGCGGAGCTGCGGCGCGGCCTGGCCGATCTCACCGCCGAGGACGTCAGCACCGCCGTGCGCGTACTCGACAGGCTGGGCGAGGAGTTCCGGCACCTGGCGAACGGCTCACGCGTTCCCCCGGAGGAAGCCGACAGTACGGACACCCCAGACACCCCGCCCGCCCCACCCCCCGCTCCACCACACCCCCCACGCTCCTCACACCCGCCCTACCCGCCACACCAAGGACGGCACGCAGAATGACCCACGGTTTCAGCGCCTGGTCCGAAATCGACAACGGCATCGTGCCGGTCGAAGACGGCGAGCTGTTCTACGAAACGGCCGGTTCGGGTCCCGCCGTGGTCCTGCTGCACGGTGGCATGCTCGACCAGCACATGTGGGACGAACAGTTCGCCTGGCTCGTGAACTCCGGCCTGCGCGCGATCCGTTACGACGCTCGCGGTCACGGCCTCTCCTCCACGGTCGCCGGGGACTACTCCCCCCACGACGACCTCGTGGCCCTCCTCGACGCTCTCGACGTCCCCAGCGCCGTCCTCGTCGGCCTCTCCCACGGCGCACGCGTCGCACTCGACACGGCCCTGGCCCACCCGGACCGGGTCACGGCTCTCGCACTGGCCTCACCGGGCATCAGCGGTCGCGCCTTCACCGACCCGTTCCTCCTGGCGCACATCAAGGAACAGGTAGCGGCGATCGGGGCTCCGGACGGCGTCGAGCGCTACGTCGAGCATTTCCTGCGCATGTGGGTGGACGGACCGCACCGCGAACCTTCCGCCGTCCACCCGGGGTTGCGCGAGCGCCTGCGCGCCTCCGCCGAGGCCAACGTCGAAGTCCACGCCGACGACCGGGGCACCGGAATTCCGCTGGAGGTGGGCGCGGCCTCCCGTCTCGGCGAAATACGGGTACCGACCGTCGTCTTCGACGGCGACCTCGACAGCAGCGACATATCCGCCAACGCCCACGCCCTCGCACTCGCCGTCCCGGGCGCCCGAAGAGTCCGCATACCGGGCGCCGCCCACATGGTCAATCTGGAGAACACCGCCCACTTCGACCAGGAACTCCACACCTTCCTGTCGTCCCTGCCCTACTGACCCGCCCCGCCCCCGCAGCCCTCCCACCTGCGCCCCTGCCCTCTCCCTCTCCCCCTCCCTCTCCCCCTTGCCAGCTAGAGTGGTCGGGCCGTGGTGTTCGGGAAGACCGGTGACGGACCTTGGGTCCCAGGCCGGAGCGGCCCTCGCCACTGTGATCGGGGAGTTTCCGGCCCTTCTCCGTATGCGCACGGCGCGCGTACGGCGCCACTGACCGCAGCCCGCGGCCGGGAAGGCGGGCCGGACGCGGCCACCCGTAAGCCAGGAGACCGGCCACGGCATCTCACGAACTGATCCACGAGGTGCTGGAGCGTGACCGCCGGATGGCCCTGCCCACCGATACCCGAACCGTCCCTGCCCCCACGGCGGCCACGCCGTTCCGCTGGCGCCGGCAGGACACCGTCCGTACCGCCGGCCTGATGGCCGTCATAGCCGGCCTGCACGTCGTCGCCTTCGGCGTGCTCTTCCTCCTCGTCGTCCCGGGCCACTACGCCGTGGGAACCCAGGCGTTCGGCGTCGGGCTCGGCGTCACCGCGTACACCCTCGGCATGCGGCACGCCTTCGACGCCGACCACATCGCCGCGATCGACAACACCACCCGCAAGCTGATGGCCGACGGCAAGCGACCCATCTCGGTGGGTTTCTGGTTCGCCCTCGGCCACTCCAGCGTCGTCGTGGTGATGGCCGCGCTGGTGGCGGGCGGGGCCCAACTCGCCGGCACGCTGCTCAACGACTCCTCACGCACCCACCAAATTCTGGGCACGGTCGGCACGACCGTCTCCGGTACGTTCCTCTACCTCATCGCCGCGCTCAACCTCGTCGCCCTGGCCGGCATCTGGCGGGTCTTCCGCGGCATGCGCGACGGCCGCTTCGACGAGAGCGAGCTGGAGCAGCAACTCGACTCCCGCGGCTTCATGAACCGCGTCCTGGGACGGTTCACCCGGTCGATCTCCCGTCCCGGCCAGATGTTCCCGCTCGGCTTTCTCTTCGGGCTCGGTTTCGACACCGCCACCGAAGTGACGCTGATGGTGATGGCGGGCAGCGGCGCCGCGGCCGGCCTCCCCTGGTACGCCGTCCTGTGCCTGCCCCTGCTGTTCGCCGCCGGAATGAGCCTCTTCGACACCCTCGACGGCACGTTCATGAACTTCGCCTACCAGTGGGCGTTCTCCAACCCGGTGCGGAAGGTCTTCTACAACCTCACCATCACCGGCCTGTCGATCGCCGTCGCCTTCTTCATCGGCACCATCGAGCTGGTAACCGTCCTGCACGACAAGCTCGCCCTCAACGACCCGCTGACCACCTGGATTTCCGCCCTCGACCTCGACAACGTCGGCTTCGTCATCGTCGGCCTCTTCGTAATCGTCTGGGCCGCGGCCCTCACCTACTGGCACCTGGCCAACGTCGAAAAACGCTGGTCGGCCCGCACCGGCCCGAGCGAACCGTAAACCGGTGGAACCCCAGCCCATACCTCACGGCCCGCCCGTCGAGCCGTCCCCACGTCGAAGAGCCCTCGACGACACCCTGAGCGCACACGCTCCCCGCACGGCCCCCGACTCATCGGTCACCGATCACCGATCACCAAGAAGTCGATCTCCAAAACCACCCGACCGCGAAAAGACCCCGCGCCTTGATCGCTACAGGGTCTTTTGCGTGCTGGGGCAACGGGGGCAAAGACGGACTTGAACCGCCGACATCTGCTTTGCAAGAGCTGTTAATCACCATGGCTCGACTGGAGAATCACGATGTCACCGTTCGCCCAGGCCAAAGCCGCATTCTGTCCCCCACCCGCCCCCGGATAGGGATGCACTGACTCGCGCACGGCTGCTCGCGTATCAGGCCCAGGCTGCGAGGAGGTCCTCGGGGAGGAGGTGAGGATCCCGTTGACTGTCCCACCGCTGCGGGTGACGGCGAGCAGGGGGGTGTCATCGTCGGCGCCGGGGAGTTGGGAGCGGTGGGTGATGAGCCGGGAGAGGTCGCGGTGGTCGAAGGGCTTGTTCTCCAGCCATTTGATTGACCCAGCGAAGGTGATGTTCTTGGCGATGGGCGAGCAATCCGCGCCGATGAGGTCGATCTCCGGGTCGTTGGTGCGGGTCCAGTAGCCGCCGACAACGTTGGTGCCTTCCGGGAGCCGGTCGTCGGCCAGGCGCCAGAGGGCTTCGCGGATGACGGGTTCGATGGCCCGGCCGCGCCAGGATGTCCAACTGGTGCGGATGGAGTCGAGGACGCGGTCGCCCCGCCCGCGTTCGACGGCGGGGATGCCGGGTCCGATGAAGGAGAGCCAGAAGCGCAGGTAGGGGTCGTCGATGCGGTAGCGGGTCTCGCGGCTGGGCTTGGTGGACAGGGGCAGATCGGCTGCGACCATGCGGCGTGTGGTGAGCAGCTCCAGGGAGCGTTTTACGGAGCCGGGGTTGAGGTCACCGGCTGCCCGGCCGATGAGGGTGAAGGTACGTTCGCCGTGGCCGATGACACCGAGCACGGTGCGGGCCTGCGCCTCGGTGGGGAATTCGGCGGCGAGGGCGCGCTCGCCGCTGACGAGCAGGGCCGAGGTGGGCTTGCGCAGGGCCTGCTGCAGGTAGTCCCAGAGGCCGGCGCCGTGCGGCCATTCCTCCAGGATCAGGGGGAGTCCGCCAGAGATCAGATAGGCGTCGAAGGCGTCGGCCGGAGGCAGGTCGAGCGTGGTGGCAACGTCGCGAGGGGTGAGCGGGGGAACGACCATCTCGGTGCCGCGCTGGTAAAAGGGCCGTCCGTAGGTGTTGAGCTTCTCCATCATGGCGATGTCAGAGCCGACGAGGATGAGCAGCACGGGCAGCTTGGACAAGGTCCGGTCGAACGCCTTCTGCAGTGCGCCCTCGAAGCTGGGGTCCTCGCGTACGAGGTAAGGCATCTCGTCGAGGACGACCACGCTGGGTGCATCGGTGGGCAGGGCGGAGGCGCTCTGTACCTTGGAAGGCACATTCCTCGATCTTTGAGACTCGGGTCACCCGACGAGTGATTGCATGGCGAATCGAATGTAAGTTCCCATGATCCGGGCACCCGCATTGCGGTGGCCCGCACGGTGCGCCGGGTGGTAGCTGGAGGCGCCACCTTCATTGCTACCCGGCGCTCAGAGCCCCCTCCCGTTCGCGGGAGGGGGCTCACTGCTATTGGGCACCTGACGTGCAGTTACGCGGACAGCCCTGGGAGATATTTGGGAGACGGGGACCGGCGTTCAGACCGTACGCAGAAGGTTGGAGACCGTGCTCACAGGGGGACCGCAAAGGGAAAGCCCAGGCCGAGGAACTCCCTGACCTGGGCTTTCGCCGCCATTCACGCTGGCGGGAAGGGTGGGCACAGACGGATTTGAACCGCCGACATCTGCTTTGTAAGAGCAGCGCTCTACCGCTGAGCTATGCGCCCTGGACGAGTCGACAGACTACCTTGCCACCGGGGCTGAACTGCAAACGAGTGCGCGAAGTGCGAACTTACCGGCCGGTGTGTTCGTTTCTCCCAGGTGGGAGAATGACAGTCGGTTCTGGGGCGATCCGATCGGGAGAGGGATGTGACGGCGACACACAGGCAGCCGCACGAGCAGCGAGCACGCCGTCGCCCCCCTGGGGGACCGGTCCGGGATGTGATGGCGCTCGTGTTGCTGCCGTTGCCGTTGGTGGTGGCGATGGTGCCGATGGCGTTCGCGGGTGGGGGGACGCGGCGATGGTTCGGGCGTGGGGAGGGGCAGCGGGCCGACGCGCAGGTGGCGAAGGATGCCGCGGCCGCGGCGTTCTACGAGTTGGACACCGCGCAGCGGGATCTGCGGATCTCGATCGAGACGATCACGGCGGTCGACAGTTCGCCGTCCGCGCGGCGGGCCGCGGAGGAGTACGAGGGGTTCGGCCGGCGGATCGACGAGGTCAGCCAGACGTATATCACCGCCGTCGACTCCCATGATCTGGACCGGGACGACCTGGACGCCGCCGCGGCATCCCGGGCGCGGTCGGATCTCACGCGGGCCAAGGATGAGCTGGAGGGCGTCAAGCGAGAGCTCGACCGCTTCGCGCAGGGGCTGGGGCCGTTGCTGCGGAGCGCGGAGAGCCAGTTGGAGCGGCTGGCACCGGCGGTGGAGCGGGCTCGTCAGATGCTGCTGGCGGCGAGCAACGCGCTCGACGCCGTACGGGCGCGCGGGCTGAAGGCCGACGATCTCGCGGCTCGGCTGGCGGCGCTCGGGCCGGAGCTGACCAAGCTCAATCAGGGTGCCGGGCAGCACGGCGTACAGGAGACGATCCGGCGGGCCGACGAGGTGCTGCGCAAGGCCGAGGACATACGGCGCGAGGCCGAGCGGCTGCCGGAGACGGCGGCGGAGATCGACAAGCGGCTGGTGTCGCTGCGGACGCGCGCCCAGGCGATCACGACCCGTGCCGCGAAGGTCGACCCGGTGCTCAGTGAGCTGCGGCGGCGTTACAGCGCGGCGTGCTGGCAGGACCTTCAGCACGTGCCGGACGAGGCCGCGCGGTCCGTCCAGCAGGCGGAAACCAAGTTGCGCGAGGCTCAGCAGGCCCGGGACGAGCAGCGCTGGGCGGATGCCACGAGCCGTCTGGCGACGGTGCGGGCGCTGCTGAACACCACCGATGAGGCGGTGTCGGCCGCCGGTGACCGTCTGCAGCGGCTCGATTCCGTGTCGTTCGACCGGCAGAAGGAGGTCGACCGGACCCGTTTCGCCGTGCGGGACGCGCAGCGGTTGGCGATGGCCGGGCGCAGCACGCCCGATCCGCGTCACGCCGGGCCCCTGGACGAGGCGGTGGCGCGGCTGGACCGCGCGGTGGCGGGCCTGGAGGGGCGGCATCCGGACTGGTGGCACTTCCTGACGGAGATGGAGGCGGTCCGGCAGACGGCGGCCCGGGTGGTGCAGGAGATCCGGGAGGCGCGGGGCGGCGCCAGCGGCTGAGCGGCGGCAGGCGGGGCGCCGCCCGGGTCGTCCCCGCGTCGCGATGCGGGGGGCCGCGCCTGGGCGGATGCTGGAGATGAGTACGGCCGAGACGGCATCTCTGCACGCTGTTCTGTCACAGGAGGCCGAATATGGCTACCGGTGCACCTGGCCTGCGCGGGCCCTCCAACCTTTTCCGCAAGGGCAAGCTGCGGCACATCCGGCTCGATGAACACCTGCCCGTCGACCACCGGCTCAGCCGGGTCTACCGGATCGGCGCGGGGCTCATGGGGCTGGTGCTCGTCGCGTTCGGGATTCTCGGGCTCGTCAACAAGATCGGCTTCTTCGATACCGGCGGCGACACGGTCGCGGGACTGAACACCAACGGGGCGCTGAGCGTCCTCTCGATCGTCATCGGGGGGATCCTGTTCGGCGGCATGGTGATCGGCGGGAACTTCGCCTCGACGCTCAACATCGTCGTGGGCATCGGCTTCCTGCTGAGCGGCTTCGCCAATCTGGCGCTGCTGCGGACCGACGCGAACTTCCTCGCGTTCAAGATGCAGAACGTGCTGTTCAGCTTCCTGGTGGGGCTGATGCTGCTGGTGTTCGGCATGTACGGACGGGTCAGCGGCGGCCTGCCGCACAACAACCCGTACTGGCGCGCCCGGCATCCCGAGCAGGCGGAGGGCCGGCCCCGCCGGGAGCCGCACCCCGCGGTGCTGGCGGCCCGCCGGGCCGCGGTCAAGGACCTCAAGGGGCCCGAGGGGGCCGGTGTGGGCATCAGCAGCAGCCCGAGCTCCGATCAGCGCGGCCGGGGCGAACCCAGCGGTGGGGCCGCGCGGCGGAGGGCCGGCGCCGGGGGCCGGGCGGACGGCCGGGTGGACGGCCGGGGGTAGGCCCATCGCCCCAACGGGGGATCCGGGGGACTACCGTCACCGAGCAGGGGAAACGGCATGAGGCAGTCGGGGCACGCGGCCTCCTTCGAGGGGCGCGGGGCGTCCAGGGGCGTGACCAGTGAGGCCGTCGAAGCGCTCGCGAAGCGGATCCTCGACGGCACCTACGGCGAGGGCGACAAGCTCCGGCTGTCGGAGCTGATGGAGGAGCTGGGCGTCAGCCAGACCGTGCTGCGCGAGGCGATCAAGGTGCTGACCACCAAGGGGCTCCTCGACGCCCACCAGAGGGACGGCACCTTCGTCCGTCGTCGGGCGGAGTGGAACCTCCTGGACGCCGACGTGCTGCGCTGGAAACTCGCCGTCGGCGCGTCGTCCGACTTCTTCGCCGACGCGCTCGAACTGCGCCGTTCCATCGAACCCGCCGCGGCCGCGCTCGCCGCGGAGCGCCGTACCGACGACGATCTCGCGGCGCTCGACGCCGCGCTGAAGGCGATGGCCACGGCCGCGAACGATCCCGTGCTGCTCGTCCGTGCCGACGCGTCCTTCCATACGGCGATGCTGATGGCGTCGAACAACCGCTTCTACGCGCAGATGTACCGGATCATCGTGCCGGTGATCATCGAGCGGTACCGGGCGGTGCATCCGGGCGGCGATGTCGGGTCTCCGTACGTGGCGCATGCCGAGGTGGTCGAGGCGGTGCGTGAGGGGGACGTCGACGACGCGTACATGGCGATGCTCGAACTGCTGGACAGATCGGCGGGCGAACAGGCGGGCGAACAGGGGGGCGAGTCGGAGAGCAAGGAGGGGGGCGGGGCTCCGTAGCCCTGGCCCTGCGGGCACTGGCGTGCGGACATCGGCGTGCGCGCATTGGCGTCCGCCCGCCGGCGTCACCGTTAATCTGTGGCCATGCCTCGTTACGAATACCGGTGCCGCCCCTGTGGCGCCACCTTTGAGCTGAACCGGCCGATGGCCGAGTCCGCCGCGCCCGCCGTGTGCCCCGAGGGCCATGAGGACACCGTGAAGCTCCTGTCGACGGTCGCCGTCGGCGGTTCCGCGACCGCGCCGGCCGCTCCCAGCGGCGGGGGTGGCGGCGGCTGCTGCGGGGGCGGCTGCTGCGGCTAGCCGGTGTCCCGGCCCGGGAGTGCGCCGCTGACGCCGCCCGGGCCGCGAACCCCGCGGCTACACCGCCGCGCACCCCCGCCGCCCGGCCGTCCTAGCGCTTGCGCGCCACCGTCACGCCATCCGCCACGGTGAGCATGACCGCCTCCATGCGCGCGTCGGCCATGACATGGTCGTTGAACTCTCTGATCGCCCGGGCCGACCCCGTCGCCCCCGGGTCGATGACCTCACCGCGGTAGAGCACGTTGTCCGCGACGAGCAGGCCGCCGGTCCGCAGCCGGGGCACCAGCTCCTCCCAGTAGCCGATGTAGCCGGCCTTGTCCGCGTCGACGTAGGCGAGGTCGAGGTGCGGTTCGGCGGGCAGCGCGCGGAGCGTGTCGAGGGCGGGCGCGATCCGCAGGTCGATACGGTCCGCGACACCGGCCTTCGCCCATGCCTCGCGGCCGTACGCGGTCCACTCCTCCGACACGTCGCAGGCGATCAACGTGCCGTCGGCGGGCAGCGCCTGAGCCATGGACAGCGCCGAGAAGCCGGTGAACGTCCCGACCTCGACCACGCGCCGGGCGCCGATCAGCCGGACGAGGAAGGCGAGCAGCGGCCCCTGGTCCTGGGCCGACTGCATGCCCGCCACCTCGGGAAACCGCTCGCGCGTGATCTCCACGAGGCTTCGCTGGACGGGATCCAGCGGCGGATTGTGGGCGAGGACGTAGGCGTACAGCTCGGGCGTGAGGGGCGCGCTCTTGGGCTCGGTCACTGGCTCTCCTCTGGGCTTCCTGGACAGCGATTCCGGCCGCTCCCGGAGGGCGCGGCCAACCGTTCGGCGAGACTAGCCGAACGGCGGGGGCCGGGCCGCGATGCGACGCCTTCAACGCGATGCGACGCCTTCAAGACGCCCTCAAGCCGTCTTCAAAGGGCCGGGATCAGGCCCCGGGCTCACCCCGCCCCGGAGCCGCCACCCCGCCGAGGAACGCCCGTACGATCTCCTCGCCCGCGGCGACACCGCGTTCCTCCAGCGCCGTGACGTGCGGCGCCTGCCAGCCGGAGTCGGCCAGTTCGCCGTGTCCGGGGCGCCAGCCGCGGTCCGCGCCCAGCAGGAGGTCGGCGTCGAGGAGGGAGTCGCCGGCCGCGAGGATGTCGGACGCCCCGGTGCGGCGGGCCACCTCCGCGACGGCCGCGCTCTTGGTGAGCGGCTTCGGCACCGCGTAGATCTTGCGTCCCTGGAGGGAGACGGTCCAGCCGCGGTCCTCAGCCCAGTCGGCGAGGTCCTTCACCCAGGTGTCCGGCAGCAGGGGCCGCTCCACGACGAGGTAGGCGAACAGGTCCTCCGCGACGCGTTCCTTGAGCAGCCAGGCCGGGTCGGCGGTGCGGACCAGGTGCGTGCGGACGTCCTGGAGGGGCGCGCACTGCGAGGCCAGGCGCCGTGCGACGGTGCGCCGCCAGTCCGGGTCGGACTCGCCCCGTACGAGCAGGTGCCCGCCGTTGGCGCAGATGGCGAACTCCGGTGCCGGGCCGGGGAGATGGATCCGCCGGTACTGCTCGCGGGTGCGGGTGGTGGTCGGGACGAAGGTGGTGTGGCCGGCCAGTTCGGCGAGCAGGGCGGCCGCCGTCTCCGTCATATAGGAGAGCGGCTTGTGCTCGTAGGTCTCGACGCACAGGAGCCGCGGCGCCTCGGCGTCGGGCATGGCCAGGCCCAGCGCCGCCGCCGAATAGATCAGGGTGCGGTCGAGGTCGCTCGCGACGATCGCGCTCATTTGGAGGCCACCGCCTTGCCGTCGGCGCCGGTGGCCCCGCGGGTGAAGCGGGGATGGATCAAGCCGACGCAGGTGTACGGCAGGTCGTCGACCTCTTCGACGGGCACACCCCGCTGTTCCGCCAGGAGCCGCACATGGTCGAGATCGGGTCCGGCGCCCCGCTGGGCGAGGATCTTCCAGGGCACCCGGCGCAGCAGGACGCGCGTGGTCTCGCCGACGCCGGGCTTGACGAGATTGACGTCGTGGATGCCGTAGCTCTCGCTGATCCGCTCGACGGCCGCCCAGCCCTCCCAGGTCGGGGACCGGTCGGTGGCGGCCAGTTCCTTCACGTCGGCGGCGACGGCGTCGGCGACCTCCTCGAAGTGCGCGGCGACCTCGTCGAGGAAGGCGTGCGACACGTCGTCGGCGGCCAGTTCCCGGTAGAACTTGGCGCCGTGGAAGTCGTTCGGGCCGACGAGGTCGTCGCGCAGGACGGTGCGCGAGACGAGCCCGGAGACGGTGGAGTTGAGGCAGGCGGAGGGGATGAGGAAGTCGTCGCGGGTGCCGTAGGTCTCGACGCATCCGCCGGGGTCGGCGAGCACGGCGATCCGCGGGTCGAAGCCCGGGAAGTCCTCCAGGGCCTGGGCGAGTTCGCGGGTGATGGCGCCCTTGCCGGTCCAGCCGTCCACGAAGACGACGTCGGCCGGGTCGTGGTGGGCGGCCAGCCAGCGCAGCGCGGTGGTGTCGATGCCCCGGCCGCGGACGATCGAGACGGCGTAGTGCGGCAGGTCCAGGCCGTGGGCGTGCCGGGCCCAGCGGCGCATGAGCACCCCGACGGGGGTGCCGGCGCGGGCCAGGGAGACGAGCACCGGGCGTGGCCGGGGGCTTCCCGGGCGCGCCCGCTCGGCGAGGACGGTCTCGGTGACCGTGCCGACGGCCCGCGCGATACGGCTCGCGGAGGTCCGCAGCGCGCTGTGGAAGAGGGCCTGGTACTGCGCGCTGGGCTGGTATTCGACGGGCAGCGATTCGGCGTAGTGGGCGCCGCCGCGCTGAATCGCCTCCTCGCGCTCCTCCGTGGGCGCCTCCAGCGTGACACCGGACAGGTCCTGCAACAGCCAGCCGACCTCGTCGGGGGCGTAGGAGGAGAAGGCGGGGCCGCGCAGCGGCTCGGGGAGGGGCATGGCGGGGGCGGCCTGTCGTTTCGGGGCGAGGGAGGGGGCGGGGGAGCCCGTCGGCGCCGTGGCGGGCGGTGCGGTGTGCGCCGTGCGAACGGGCACGTAGGACGGGACGACGGCGAGCAGCAGGCGGTCGGTGTGCCCGGCGAGGCGGTCCAACAGGCCGCCGGCGGCGTGCAGTTCGGAGGTGTCGCCGTGGGAGTCCACGACGGCCACGATGGCGTCGAAGCGGCGTTCCGGGTCGCTGCCGGCCGCGACGTTGTACGCGTAGCGCTCCCCCGGGCCGTCGGCGGGGCGGTCGTGGGCGGGGAAGGACAGCCGGGTTCGGATCGCGTAGCCGGGGTCGTCCACGGCGAGCACCGGGGACCGGGTGGTGGTCGAGAAATAGACCGCCGGGTCCTGGTCCGTACGGCCGTTCCGGGTCCTCCCGTCCCCGCCGTCCGGTGCTTCGGCGAGGCGGCCGTCCAGCGCTTCGGCGAGGCGCACCGGCGCGTACATCAGTTCCTCGTTGCCGAGGACGAGCACGCGGCGCGCGCCGCGCAGGTGGCCGGCGAGCCGCTCCGCCATGGCGGGCAGCGCGGCTTCGAGGCGGGCGCGGTGCGCGGGGGTGAAGCCGTGGCGGCCGCCGTCGGGCAGGTCGGCGGGCCAGTCGAGGGCGATCCGGGCCACCGGAGGGGTGGACGCGGCGAGGGCGTCCTCAGGCGCGGAGAGGGCTCCGTCAGGCGCTCCGTCCGGCGCGGCGACGGCGTCCTCGACGGGAGCCCCGGCGAGGGCCTCCTGGGCCGCGACGAGTTCCCGGCCGCGTTCGAGGACGTCCGGCGGCAGTCGTACGCCGCCCGTGGCCAGGGCGATGAGGTCGACCCGTGCGCCCAGCTCCGCCGCGAACTTCTCCAGGTGGCGGCGGTCCTGGTCGGAGCGCATGTCGACCAGGGCGACGACGACGTACCGGTCGCGGGGGAAGCGCGCGTGCAGGGCCTTGATGGTGTTCAGGACGGTCCGGCCGGTGGAGAACTCGTCGTCGACGAGCACCAGCGGGCCGTCCCCGGCGAGGAGGCCGGGGTCCTGGGGAAGCAGCAGATGGGAGGTGGCGTGGCTGTGTTCCTCCTCGAAGCCGCCGACCTGCTCGACGCCGGCCACCGGTCGGCGGGTGGAGTGCAGGTACGGCGCGAGCGCCAGGCCGTCGGCCACGGAGTGGCCCAGGCCGGTGGCGGTCTCGGCGTAGCCGAGGACCACGGCGCGCGCGGCGGCCTCGTCGCCCAGCAGTTCCCGCACTTGGTGCCCCAGGCCCAGGCCGGCCCCGTGGACGGCTCCCGGGCGCTGCGGCACGTGTTTGCCCAGCACGTTCGACACGAGCAGATGGGCCCGCTTGGGGTTGCGGCGCAACGCCAGTCCCAGCAGTTCCGACAGTTCGTCCCCGCCGCTCAGCGAGACTCCGAGCCGTCCGGCGACCCACTCTCCCGTCCACACCACGCGTTTCGTCTCCTCCATCGTGTCGTTTTCCCGTGTCTTCCCCGTGTCGTCGGCCGTCTCGCCCGGTCTGTGTCCGTCTGTTTCCGGCCATGTGGACCGGGCGCGGTCACGGCTGCGCCCCGCTAAGTCTGCGGGAGGCTCGCGGCCAGCAGTTCCACGAAGCCGATCCCCTCCCGGGCGACGCCGAACGCCTCGGCGCGCAGCACGGTCCGCTCCGCCCAGGCGCGGTGCGGCTTCACCTCGTTCATCTTGTTCGTGTAAGCGGAGCGCATGACTCCGCCGTCGCACCGCTCGGGCCGGAGAATGTCGGCGGCGTCGGTGAACTCCTCGTGACTGACCACGGAAAGGGCGTGCACCGGCGCGACGTGCGAGGGGTGGATGCAGGTCTTGCCCTGGAGCCCGTTCGCGCGGTCCAGTTCGATCTCGCGCAGCAGCCCGTCCATGTCGTGCTCGATCAGCGCGGTACGCAGCTCCTCGGCCCGGCCGAGGAACGGGCTGCGGCGCAACTGTGGCTTGAACATGCGCTCGTGCAAGCGGAAGTACTCCCATACGGGCCCGGTGACGGTGAAGCCCGTACCGTCCGCCCGTCCCAGCACATTGACCACGTCGGAAATCACGGAGGCGACGATGTGCACGTCATACGCCGTCATGTCGGGGGCGCGGCGCAGCCCGTAGGCGGAGCAGAAGTCCGTGACGCCGAGGCGCAGCGCGAGCACCCGGTCGCGGTATTTGTCGACGGTCCAGGCGATGCCCCGCAGGGTCTCGGCCCGGCTCTCCAGGTGCATCAGCTCCGGGGATTCGAGCACCGGCATGGCGAACAGCCGGCGGCCGCATACGGTCTCGGCCACCGCCAGCGCGTCCAGGAACGGCACTCCGCGTTCCTCGGTGAACTTCGGCAGTACGAATCCGGACAGCCGGCGTACGGCGGGCCCGATGCGGCGTACGAGATCCGGAATCTGATCGGCCGCGCGGACGCGGATGAACAGCAGCGGAAGGTCCGTGCCGCCCTCGGCCGCCTCGTCGAGCAGGGCGAACTGCCGCACGAGGTTCTCCTCGCCGGCCTCGACGTCCCCGTCGCCAATGGAGTCCTCCAGGCAGAGCACCATGGAGACCACGCCACGCCCGGCCTGTTTGAGGACGTCACCGGCGAGTTGCGGGCGGGTGGCCGGGCTGTAGAGGGTCGCGCCGAGGGCCACCGCGAGCGTGCGGGCGGGGGAATCGGCGGTGAACTCCGCCGGCTCCTGGTGGAACAATTCCTTCCGGATATCGGGCGCAAGATGCCCAAAATGCCGCATATAACTCCCCGTATGCATGCGGGACCCGGGCACCCCCGCTACGTCTCGCTGTCTGGATCCAGCCGGTAATCGTACGTGCGCCGGGGTGTGGTTGGTTCCCCGGCGCATGAAAATCTCGTTACCCACTCGGGTCGCCCGGGTGTCCGCGCGAGCGGCCCGTCGAAGCCGTGCGGGCCCCCGCGTTGTCCCTGCGACCTCCGGGAAGGCAGGATTGCGGCATGACGCACGCGATGCTGAAAGGGTCGAACGTACCCCTCGACGCCACGGCCGTACGGGCCGTCCTGCGCTGGACACCCGGCGCCGGCGTCCCTGATGTCGACGCCTCGGCGCTGTTGGTGGGGCCCGACGGAAGCGTGCGCTCCGACGAGGACTTCATCTTCTACAACCAGCCGCGGCACCCCGGCGGCCTGGTCAGGCACCTGCCCAAGTCCCGCCTCGACGACGGCATGGCCGACACCATCGAGGCGGATCTGGCCACCCTCGACGCGGCCGTGGACCGGGTCGTGCTCACCGCGTCCTCGGACGGCGGCGCGTTCGCGCTCGTCCCGGACCTGCGGGTGATGCTCTACGACGCGTCGGCGAGCGGCGGGGAGCCGCTCGTGGTCTTCGAGGTGGTGCCGGAGACGGGCGACGAGACGGCGCTGATCTGCGGGGAGTTGTACCGGCGCGGCGAGGGCTGGAAGTTCCGGGCGCTGGGACAGGGCTACGCCAGCGGACTGGTGGGGCTGGCCACCGAGTTCGGGATCACGGTGGAGGAGAGCGACCACTCCGAGGCCACCGGCCCGGCGGATTCCGACGAGGCGGCCGCCGCCGACGCGCCGGCCACCCCCGACGCGCCCCCGGAGCCGACCTCCGACCACTCCGCCGCTCCCCCGTCCCCGCCTCCCCCGGCCCCCGGCACGCCCGCCCCGAGCGTCTGGCCGGAAGAGGCCACCGGCCCCCCGTCCGCGGTGGGCGCGCACGACCCCGACGCCACGCAGGCCTACGCGTTCTCGGACACCGGTGCCGTCACCCAGCACCTGGCGGACTCCTCCGCGGAGCCGGTCTCCGCGCCCCCGCCGCCGACGGGGTCCCAGACGTTCCCGCCGCAGCCCGCCGGGGGCTACGGCTACCCGCAGAACGTTCCGCCGCCGCCCGCCCAGCCCCCGGCCCAGCCCGCCTACGGCTACCCCGGGCCGCCGCCGCAGCAGGGCCCGTACCCGCCCCAGCAGGTACCCCAGCAGCCCGCGCCGCCCGCGTACGGCTATCCGCAACAGCCCCCGCCTCCGCAGCCCTACGCGGCGCCGACCTACGGCCACGGCCATCCGCAGCAGCCGCAGCCCTTCGTGCCGGACCCGTCGTTCGTGCTGCCGCCCCAGGGGCCGCAGTTCCAACGCCGTTAGCCGCCGGGGAGCGCCCGGCCGTCCTGTGCGGGACGGCCGGGGGCCCCGGCCGTCCCGTCCTCAGACCTTGGTCTTGTATCCGCGCCCCCACTGGAGCCCCCACCCGTACAGCCGGTCGAGCTCCGCCTGGAAGCCGTAGACGTACTTCACCTCGCGGCGCACCGTGAATTCGCCCTTGTTGTTCTCCAGCATGAAGATGGCGCAGGAACGGGCCTGGGGGGCGCGCTCGTCGAGGCCGATCTCCAGGCGCGGGCCGTTGCTCGGGTAGAGCGTCACGATCGCGTGCGTACGGTCGAAGGCCGGGGTGCCGTCGTAGATGTAGACAAAGATCAGCAGCCGTTTGATCTCGTCACGGTGGTCCATGTTGATGTAGAGCGTCTCGCCGGACGGGGAGCCGAACCGGTCGTCGCCGCTGAGCTGGACGTACGGCGGGGCGTTGAGGTCGCCGAGGAAGTTGCCGAGCGGCTGCACCACGCCCTTGGTGCCGTCCTTGAGCTCGTACAGGCAGGCCAGGTCAAGGTCGATCTTGACCACGGCCGGCCCCTGGGCCTGCACGACCTCGGGTTTGAACAGCTTGCCCGGATGCCGCAGCAGACTGCCGGTGCGCCCGTTGCCGCGCTCCCCGAGGTCCGAAGTGCGCATCTGCCAGTGCAGGTTGACCCGCAGATGCCCGGTGGCCGCGCCCTGTTTGGTCAGGGAGATGACCGGATTGCGTTTCGTCAGTTCGACGACATACGACGCTCCGCCGTTGTCGTACTTCGGCGCGCCACCGCGCCACCAGTTCCCCAGGAACGACACCTTGCCCACCCCATCGCTCGGCCCCTGTCACAACGGGGCGGCCCGAGGCTCGCACCTCGTGGCCGCCCCGCAGAGAGCGTTCCTCAATCAGCCCCGCGTCACACTCCGGACGGGACTTCCGCCTTCGCGCCCGAGGCGTCCCCCGGCCTGCCCTCGCGCTTGTTGCGCACCAGGGACGACCAGAAGGACAGGGCGATCAGGACGATGCCGACCAGGCCGGTGATGACCTCGTTGATCTCGTACTTGATCGTGATGAGCAGGATGACGGCGAGCGCGCCGATGGCGTAGTGCGCGCCGTGCTCCAGATAGACGTAGTCGTCCAGGGTCCCCTTGCGGACGAGGAAGACCGTCAGCGAACGGATGTACATCGCGCCGATACCCAGACCCAGCGCCATCTCGAAGATGTCGTTGGTGATGGCGAAGGCGCCGATGACGCCGTCGAAGGAGAACGACGCGTCGATGACCTCGAGGTAGAGGAACAGGAAGAACGCGGCCTTGCCGGCCAGGCCCATGACCGTGCCTCCGCCACCGCTCTTCTTCGCCGCGGGCTCCACAGCGGCGTCCGCCGCGCCCCCGTCGGCCCCTCCCTCGTCCTCGTCCTCTTCCTCGTCGTCCAGCTTGCTCTCGAAGTAGCCCGAGATGCCGCCGACGACGAGGTACGTGATGAGGCCGGCGACGCCGGACAGCAGCACCGTGGCGCCCTTGTCACCGCCGCCGTGCGCGACGTCGGTGGCCACCGTCATGGCGCTCACCAGGAGGACGACCAGCGCGATGATCACGGACAGCATGTCGAGCTTGCCGATTTTGGCGAGCGGCCGCTCGATCCAGGCCAGCCACTTGTAGTCGCGCTCCTCGAAGATGAAGTCGAGGAAGATCATCAGCAGGAAGATGCCGCCGAAGGCCGCGATGGCCGGATGGGCGCTGGTGACCAGTTCCTGGTAATGCGCCTTGTCATTGATGGCGAGCTTGACCGCCTCCAGCGGCCCCAGCTTCGCGGTCATCGCGACGATGACGACCGGGAATACCAGTCGCATGCCGAATACCGCGACGAGGATGCCGACCGTCAGGAAGATCTTCTGCCAGAAGGCGTTCATCTTGCGCAGGATGCCCGCGTTGATGACGGCGTTGTCGAACGAGAGCGAAATCTCCAGGATGGACAGGATTCCGACAATCGCGAGCCCCTGCCACCCCCAGAGCACGCCGGCCAAGGCAAGGCCGAGCACCGTGATGGCGAACGACCAGCCAAAGGTTTTCAGGAGCACTGCTTACCCAATCCCTCGCTGTGTGGGGTCCCCCGCGCGCAGCGCGCGGCGCCTTTACGAAACGTTGACCCCGAAGTCTAGAGCGATGCCTCGCAGGCCCGACGCGTACCCCTGGCCCACCGCCCTGAACTTCCACTCGCCGTTGTAGCGGTATACCTCTCCGAAGATCATCGCCGTTTCGCTGGAAGCGTCCTCGCTGAGGTCGTAGCGGGCGAGTTCGCTGCCGTCGGCCTGATTGACGATGCGGATGAATGCGTTGCTGACCTGGCCGAAGCTCTGGCCGCGCAGATCGGCTTCGTGGATCGAGACCGGAAAAACGATCTTGTCGACCCGCTCGGGCACCTGGGAGAGGTCCACCAGGATCGACTCGTCGTCGCCCTCTCCCTCGCCGGTGAGGTTGTCACCGGTGTGCTCGACGGAGCCCTCGGGGCTCGTGAGGTTGTTGTAGAAGACGAAGTATTCGTCCCCCAGCACCCGGCCCGACTCGCACAGCAGCGCGCTGGCGTCGAGGTCGAACGGTGCTCCAGTGGTGGAGCGCGCGTCCCAACCGAGGCCGACCATGATCTGCGTGAGATTCGGAGCGGCCTTGGACAGGGAGACGTTGCCCCCCTTGGCGAGCGTGACGCCCATGTTTTCGCTTCCTCCCCGGTGTCGGTACGGGCCGCGCGCCCGCGCGGCCCGCCTCGTCCCTTTCAAGCACGCACGGCGCCGCACTCCCCTGGAGGGGCGTACGGCGCCGGGCGCGGCGGTCGCGCTGGATCAGACGTTGACGCCGAAGTCCTGCGCGATCCCGCGCAGGCCCGAGGCGTATCCCTGGCCGATGGCCCGGAACTTCCACTCCGCGCCGTTGCGGTAGAGCTCGCCGAAGACCATGGCGGTCTCGGTCGAGGCGTCCTCGCTCAGGTCGTAGCGCGCCAGCTCGTTGCCGTCCGCCTGGTTGACCACGCGGATGTAGGCGTTGCGGACCTGGCCGAAGCTCTGCTGGCGGTTCTCGGCGTCGTAGATCGACACCGGGAAGACGACCTTTTGGACGTCGGCCGGCACTCCGGCGAGGTTCACCTTGATGGCCTCGTCGTCACCCTCGCCCTCACCGGTGGTGTTGTCACCGGTGTGTTCGACCGAACCGTCGGGGCTCTTGAGGTTGTTGAAGAACACGAAATTCTGGTCGTTGGCGACCTTGCCCTGGTCGTTCGTCAGCAGAGCGCTGGCGTCCAGGTCGAAATCCGTACCGGTGGTGGTACGCGCGTCCCAGCCCAGACCGACGAGGACGGCGGTCAGATTGGGGGCTTCCTTCGTCAGCGAGACGTTGCCGCCCTTGCTGAGGCTGACTCCCACGAGTCCTCCCATAGATTCGAGGGGTACGTAAAGATCTGCGCCCCCATCGTGCATGGCATCGGATCAACGATTTGATCCTAGTGACCGGTTCCCGCCGATTGCGGATATCGGCCGCGGAAGGCCACGGATGCGTTCGTCGCGGGACCCGCGGGTCCCGCGGCGCGCGCGGCTCCCGGGATCAGAGGGTCTCGATGCTGTCCAGGGCCTTGACGTAGTCGTTCAGGTCGCGGGCGTCGGGCAGGCCGTTGACGACCGTCCAGCGCACCACGCCCTCCTTGTCGATGACGAAGGTGCCGCGCACCGCGCAGCCCTTGTCCTCGTCGAAGACGCCGTAGGCGCGCGAGGCCGCGCCGTGCGGCCAGAAGTCGGACAGCAGCGGGTAGTCCAGGCCCTCCTGCTCGGCGAAGACGCGCAGCGAGAACGGGGAGTCGTTGGAGACGGCCAGAAGCTGGACGTCGTCGTTGACGAAGCGCGGCAGCTCGTCGCGCAGGGCGCACAGCTCGCCGGTGCACACGCCGGTGAAGGCGAAGGGGTAGAAGAGGAGGACGACGGCCTTCTCGCCGCGGAAGTCGGAAAGCCTGACCAGCTCACCGTGCTGGTTCTTCAGCTCGAAATCCGGTGCCTTCGTGCCGACCTCGATCGCCATGGGATGCCTGCCTTCCGCTCACGCTCAACTGGACGCGGCCAACCCTACGTGCCGTGGCCGGGCGCCCGGGAAACGCCTCCGCGACCGGGCCGAGCCCCCTCCGGATCAGGCCGGAGGGGGCTCGGTGGCGAACGTCGAGGTGGTGCTGGTCAGCGCTTGCCGGACTTGGCCCCCTTGGGGGTGACCAGTCGGCTGCCGGTCCAGTCCTTGCCCGCGTTGATGCTCTTGGTCTGGGACAGACCCGCGGTCTGCGCGGCTTCATTGATGTCGCTGGGCTCGACGTAGCCCTCGCGTCCGGTCTTGGGGGTCAGCAGCCAGATCGCGCCGCCCTCTTCGATCAGCCCGATGGCGTCCACCAGCGCGTCCGTGAGGTCGCCGTCTTCGTCACGGAACCACAGCAGGACGACGTCAGCGACGTCGTCGTAGTCCTCATCGACGATGTCCTGGCCAATCACGGCCTCAATGCCTTCTCGGAGCTCCTGCTCGACGTCATCGTCGTAGCCGATCTCCTGGACCACCTGTCCGGGCTCGAACCCCAGCCTGGCGGCAGGGTTGGTCCGCTCCTCCGCGTGGTCCGCGGTCGCGCTCACGGATTGCCTCCTGTCATGTTTCGGAAAACTTTGGACCCCGCGCGTGCGCGGAGCATTGGGCGTAGTCCACACGGGCCGGGCGGATCGCGCAAGTACCCGAGGTCCGAGACCGCCGAAACGGTGACGATTGGACGCGTCTCGCCGCAACTACGACCCCACCAGGACAGGCCCAAGTGATTCACACCACAGCGTTTGACCGGGTTTGTGGGGTAGTCGCGCGCGACTGGGCCCTTCGGGGGGCGCCGGCCACGCTCCGGACCTCTGTTCGGGGGCCGCACTGCCGTACGCGAAGCACTTTCGACATGGGCGTATGGTTGCGATTTGGCCGACCTGAGAAACCGGCTTTTCCGCGCCCATCTCCCGGACGGTGGTTACCCATCGGTAGAGATGACGTATCCCAGTGACTCGGTACACGATGGAAGACGGCGCGAAACCAAGGCAGAGACAGCATTCGTCCGCGTGCGCAGCATCCATCGCGTGCCGAGCACGACACGACCCGAACAGCGAAGGAACAGCGTGGCTTCCGGATCCGATCGAAACCCGATCATCATTGGCGGCCTTCCCAGCCAGGTCCCGGACTTCGATCCCGAAGAGACCCAGGAGTGGCTCGACTCGCTCGACGCAGCCGTCGATGAGCGAGGCCGGGAACGTGCCCGCTACCTCATGCTTCGCCTGATCGAGCGCGCCCGCGAAAAGCGTGTGGCCGTGCCCGAGATGCGCAGCACGGACTACGTCAACACCATCGCGACCAAGGACGAGCCGTTCTTCCCCGGAAACGAGGAGATCGAGCGCAAGATCCTGAACGCGACCCGGTGGAACGCCGCCGTCATGGTCTCCCGGGCCCAGCGCCCCGGCATCGGCGTCGGCGGCCACATCGCCACGTTCGCCTCCTCCGCCTCCCTCTACGACGTGGGCTTCAACCACTTCTTCCGGGGCAAGGACGAGGGCGACGGCGGCGACCAGATCTTCTTCCAGGGGCACGCCTCCCCCGGCGTGTACGCCCGCGCGTTCCTTCTGGACCGGCTGACCGAGGCGCAGCTCGACGCCTTCCGCCAGGAGAAGTCCAAGGCCCCCAACGGTCTGTCCAGCTACCCGCACCCGCGGCTGATGCCGGACTTCTGGGAGTTCCCGACCGTCTCGATGGGCCTTGGCCCCCTCGGCGCGATCTACCAGGCGCGGATGAACCGCTACATGGAGGCGCGCGGCATCGCCGACACCTCCAAGTCGCATGTGTGGGCCTACCTCGGCGACGGCGAGATGGACGAGCCGGAGTCGCTCGGCCAGTTGTCCATCGCCGCCCGCGAGGGCCTGGACAACCTGACCTTCGTCGTCAACTGCAACCTCCAGCGCCTGGACGGCCCGGTCCGCGGCAACGGCAAGATCATGCAGGAGCTGGAGTCGCAGTTCCGCGGCGCCGGCTGGAACGTCATCAAGCTGGTCTGGGACCGTAGCTGGGACCCGCTGCTGGCGCAGGACCGCGACGGCATCCTGGTCAACAAGCTCAACAGCACGCCCGACGGCCAGTTCCAGACGTACGCCACCGAGACCGGCGCCTACATTCGCGAGCACTTCTTCGGCGACGACCACCGTCTGCGGGCGATGGTCGAGAACATGACCGACGACCAGATCCTGCACCTGGGCCGCGGCGGTCACGACCACAAGAAGATCTACGCGGCGTACGCGGCGGCCAAGGCCCACAAGGGCCAGCCGACGGTGATCCTCGCGCAGACCGTCAAGGGCTGGACGCTCGGTCCGAACTTCGAGGGCCGCAACGCGACCCACCAGATGAAGAAGCTGACGGCCGACGACCTCAAGCGCTTCCGCGACCGGCTGCACCTGCCGATCCCGGACAAGGAGCTGGAGAACGGCGCCCCGCCGTACTACCACCCGGGTCCGGACTCCGAAGAGATCCAGTACATGCACGACCGCCGCAACGCGCTGGGCGGTTATGTGCCCACCCGCGTCGTGCGCGCCAAGCCGCTGGCGCTGCCGGACGACAAGGTCTACGCGGCCGCCAAGAAGGGCTCGGGCCAGCAGAAGATCGCCACGACTATGGCGTTCGTCCGCGTGCTGAAGGACCTGATGCGGGACAAGGAGATCGGCAAGCGCTTCGTGCCGATCGCGCCCGATGAGTACCGCACCTTCGGTATGGACGCGTTCTTCCCCTCGGCGAAGATCTACAACCCGCTGGGCCAGCAGTACGAGGCGGTGGACCGCGACCTGCTCCTGGCCTACAAGGAGTCGCCGACCGGCCAGATGCTGCACGACGGCATCTCCGAGGCCGGCTGCACCGCGTCGCTGATCGCGGCGGGCTCGGCGTACGCCACGCACGGCGAGCCGCTGATCCCGATCTACGTCTTCTACTCGATGTTCGGTTTCCAGCGCACCGGCGACCAGTTCTGGCAGATGGCCGACCAGTTGGCGCGCGGCTTCGTGCTGGGCGCGACCGCGGGCCGTACGACGCTGACCGGTGAGGGCCTCCAGCACGCCGACGGCCACTCGCAGCTCCTCGCGTCGACGAACCCGGCGTGTGTCGCCTACGACCCGGCCTACGGCTTCGAGATCGCGCACATCGTCCAGGACGGTCTGCGCCGGATGTACGGCTCCAGCGCCGAGTTCCCGCACGGCGAGGACGTCTTCTACTACCTCACCGTCTACAACGAGCCGATCCTGCACCCGGCGGAGCCGGCCGATGTCGACGTCGAGGGCATCCTGAAGGGTCTGCACCGCGTCAAGACGGCCGACAAGGGCCGGCACGCCGCGCAGATCCTGGCGTCGGGTGTCGCGGTGCCGTGGGCCATCGAGGCGCAGCGGATCCTCGCGGACGAGTGGGACGTCAAGGCCGATGTCTGGTCGGCGACGTCCTGGAACGAGCTGCGCCGCGACGCGGTGGAGAGCGAGGAGCACAACCTCCTGCACCCGGAGGAGGAGCAGCGCGTGCCGTATGTGACGCAGAAGCTCCAGGGCGCGGAGGGGCCCAAGGTGGCGGTGTCGGACTGGATGCGCGCCGTCCCGGACCAGATCGCGCGCTGGGTGCCCGGCACGTACCAGTCGCTGGGCGCCGACGGCTTCGGCTTCGCGGACACCCGTGGCGCGGCCCGTCGCTTCTTCCACATCGACGCGCAGTCGATCGTCCTGAGCGTGCTGACCGAGCTCTCCAAGGAGGGCAAGGTCGACCGTTCGCTGCTGAAGCAGGCCATCGACCGCTACCAGCTCCTGGACGTCACGGCCGCCGAGGCGGGCGAGGCCGGCGGCGACGCCTGACCCACCCGCGGCCCGGTTGCCGCATCGCCTGTCCCGCGCCCCCCGACCAGCGTTCTCGCCGGCCGGGGGGCGGGGGGGGGGGGGGGGGGGCGGGGCGCCCCCACCCCCCCCCCCCCCCCCCCCCCCCCCCCCCCCCCCGCGGGAACGCCCACCCCACCCGCCCCCTCCCCCCCCCCCCCCCCCCCCCCCCCCCCCCCCCCCCCTTCCCCCCCCCCCCCCCCCCCCGGTGCCGTGCGGCCGCCCGCGCACCGCACCGCTCAGCGCTCCCAGATCTTGAACGCCCGCACCGCGTACGGCGAGCGGGGCACCCAGCTACCGCCGCCGGGGTAGGTGTCGAACTCGCCGGTCTCGGCGCATTCCACGCTCTGGTAGGTCGTCACCGGGCGGCCGGTGCGGTTGGCGAGCGCGGCCGCGGGGCCGCCCTGGGGCAGCGGGACGCAGCTTTCGATGTCGGTGTCGGACAGTTCGTAGGTGTGGCGCCGGCCGCCGAAGTCCGCCTTCGGCCAGACGCAGAGCTGCCCGGCCGCGCAGTCGCCCGAGGCGGCGGCGGTCCGGCCGCCCGGGGCCGGGTGTGCGGCCGGGACGCCGAGGGCGGACGGCGCGGTGAGCGCGGCGGCGAGTGCGGCCAGGCCGGTGACGAGCGCGGCGGTGTGCGGCGTACGGATGCGCATGGGTGTCTCCCCCGTGTGTGCCGGAGTCCCTCGCGGGGGCGTGCCGGCGATGGTGCCGCCGCCGGCCGGTCGCCGGTGGCGGGTGCACGGCCGAGCTTCGCGAGGGGACGGCGCGGTTGCCAAGGCCCTGGCGCCCGGGCCACCCGGATCAGCGAGGGGGACGGCCCGGCGGGCGGCGGGAGGGGCCGGCGGCGTGCGCGGTTGACGCGGGCCACGGTGGCGGGCGGGCAGCGGAAACCGTTCCTCGGGCGCGGGGTGCGGCCGGTGGGGACGCGCGGCGGGGTGCGCGCTATCAGGTGCGGCGGCCGGTTCCCGCGCCGCGTCATCACAATGAGCGATTGTGCTCGTCGGCCGTCGGCCAACTGCCCCTAGGCGTACGGCGCGTGGTCGCGCGCGGGGGCCGGGGAGGCGGGGTTGACGCACGACGGCGCGCGGCCGGCCGAGGGAGTGCCTCGGCCGGCCGCGCGCCGGGTCGTGCGGGAAGTGCGAGTGGTGCGGGAGGTGCCGGCTCGGGTCAGACGTGGCCGACGCCGGCGCCCGCCTCCGCGTTCGCCCCGCGCTTGGTGAGGGTCGCGACGAATGCGGCGACGATCGCCACCCCGCAGGCCACCGTGAAGGCCAGGCCCATGCCCGAGACGAACGTGTCGTGGGCGACGGAGGTGATCTTCTGGGCGATCTCCGGCGGGGTGCCCTTCCGTACCGGGGCGATGCCGGCCGACACGGCGTCGGCCGCCTGGGCCATCTGCGCGGGCGGTACCGGCGGCAGACCGGCCGCGTGCCAGTTGCCGGGCAGGTCGTTGTCGACGCGGGAGGCCATCACCGCGCCGAGCACGGCCGTACCGAGGCTGCCGCCGACCTGCATCGCGGCCTGCTGGAGGCCGCCCGCGACGCCGGACAGCTCCAGCGGGGCGTTGCCGACGATGACCTCGGTGGCGCCGACCATGACGGGCGCGAGGCCGAGGCCGAGCAGCGCGAACCACAGGGACATCGGGCCGGTGCCGGTGCCGGTGTCCAGGCCGGACATGCCGTACATCGCGACGGCGGTGAGGACCATGCCGCCCACCAGCGGCACGCGCGGACCGAACTTGGTGATCAGCGCGCCGGCGAGCGGCGAGCCGACGATCATCATGCCGGTGAGCGGCAGGAGGTGCAGGCCGCTGTCGACCGGGCTCATGCCGTGCACGTTCTGGAGGTAGAAGGTCACGAAGAACAGGCCGCCCATGAAGGCGAAGGCCATCAGCACCATCAGGACCGTGCCGGCCGTCAGCGGCAGCGAGCGGAACATCCGCAGCGGGATGAGCGGCTCGCGGACCTTGGTCTCCAGGACGGCGAAGAGCGCGAAGAGCACGACCGAGCCGATCAGGAAGCCCAGGGTCTTCGCGTCGCCCCAGCCCCAGTCCGACGCCTTGATCAGCGGCCAGATGAGGCAGAACATCGCGCCGGAGAGCAGCGCGATGCCCGGGATGTCGAAGGAGCGGGGGGCGTTCTCGGCGCGGTGGTCCTTGAGGATCACCAGGCCCAGCACCAGGGCCAGGACGCCGACCGGGACGTTGATGAAGAACACCGACTGCCAGCTCACGTGCTCGACGAGCAGGCCGCCGACGATCGGGCCGCCGGCCGTGGAGGCGCCGATGACCATGCCCCAGATGCCGATCGCCATGTTCAGCTTCTCGGCCGGGAACGTGGCGCGCAGCAGGCCCAGCGCGGCGGGCATCAGCAGGGCGCCGAAGAGGCCCTGGAGGACGCGGAAGGCGATGACCAGCGCCACCTGGTCGGAGAAGCCGATGGCCCCGGAGGCGGCGGCGAAGCCGATGATGCCTATGAGGAACGTCTGGCGGTGGCCGAAGCGGTCACCGAGCTTGCCGGCCGTGATCAGCGAGACGGCCAGGGCGAGCATGTAGCCGTTGGTTATCCACTGGACGTCGGCGAGCGAGGCGCCGAGGTCGTCCTTGATGGCCGGGTTGGCGATGGCGACGATGGTGCCGTCGAGGGCGACCATCATGACGCCGATGGCGACGGAGAAGAGGGTCAGCCACGGATGGCCGCGCAACCCCTTGGGGGGCTCCGCTACGGGAAGTTCCGGTGCGGTGTCGGCAACCGGGGTCTGAGAACTCATACCCCGAGGCTAATGTCAGCCACTGACAGTTGACAAAGTGATTCATCAGTCGGTAACTGTCATTTAGCTCACAGGTATCGTGAGCAGCGAGAACACCTCGGAAAGGCGGCGCAGGATGGCGACCCCGACGCCGCAGACGGCACCCCCCGGCGGCCTGCGCGAACGCAAGAAGCAGCGCACCCGCGACGCCCTGATCCGCGCGGCCCTCGAACTGTTCACGGAGCAGGGCTACGACGAGACGACGATCGACGAGATCGCGGCGGCGGTGGACGTCTCCCAGCGCACCTACTTCCGCTACTTCGCCAACAAGGAAGAGGTCGCCTTCGCCGTCCAGGAGATGGTCGAGGCCCGCTTCCTCCAGGAGCTGCGGGCCCGTCCGGCGGCCGAGGCGCCGCTGACCGCCCTGCGCAGCGCGGTCATGGTGGCCTGGGACGACATCGGCAACGCGATCGCTTCGGTGGTCCCGGTGGAGCTGCACATGCGCTCATACCAGATGATCGAGTCGACGCCCGCGCTGATCGCCGCGCATCTGCGGCGCTCCTCCGAGCTGGAGGAGGAGATCGCCCGGCTGATCGCCCGGCGGGAGGGGCTGGACGTGGCGGCCGACCCGCGGCCGCGGGTGCTGGTCGCGGCGTTCAGCGGCGTGATGCGGGTGGCGGGGAAGGTGTGGAGCGAGGGGCAGGACTGCAGTGTGGAGGCGATCCGCTCACTGACGCAGTCCTACCTGGACCACATGGCGCCGGCGATCGCGGGCGACTGGCGGCCGGGCGGTCCCGGCGGCGCCCGCGTCAACGCTGAGTAACCAACGCCCCACTTTCGCGTGATCATTTGCGCGCCTCATGAGACCGCTTCTGCACGCCTGAGCACCGAAAATCCCTGCCAACTGTCCGGTTTGATCCATTTACCCGGCCTGAAACGTGAGATGGATCACGCGATCAGCGGGCACCCTGCCCGGTCTCCTAGGGTGGCCCGCGGTGACTTCTTTCCCGGGCCTCGGGCCTTCCTTCGGTTTCCTGCAGTCCACCGCCTGGCGCGCGGCACTCGCCTTGGTGGTGGTGTTCGTGATGCTTGCCCTGACCGGATGGACGGCCATCAGAGGCACCAAGGGCGACGCCAACCCGCTGGCCACCGCCCGGGCCGCCTGGCAGCACGCCACCTTCCACGGGCGCCCGCTGCCCGACCCGCACGCCACCCCCACCAAGCTGCGCGCCTTCTTCTCCTCGCTGGACCGCTCCGAGCGGCGGCGGCTCGCGGCCCGCTATCCGCTGGTCGTCGGCAACATGGGCGGCGCCCCCGTAGAGCTGCGCTACCGCGCCAACCGGATGGCGATCGACGAGGCCCGCGCCATCGAGCGGCGGCGGATGACCGACCACCGGCTCACGCCCGTCGGCCGCCAGGAGGCGGGCCAGATGATGCACCGCCTCGAATCGCTGCGGAGCGGCGGCCGCCGGATCCTCGCCTTCGATCCCGCCGGCGGCGGCCGGGCCGCCGAGGTCTTCGGCGACCTCACCAAGGCCCGCCGGGTCTCCGTCGTCGTCCCCGGGGTCGACACCAACCTCTCGACGTTCGAGCGGACGGCCCGCGCCACGACCGCGCCCGTCGGCATGGCCCGCTCCTTGTACGACGCCGAGCGCCAGGTGCGGCCCGGCGCCCGTACGGCCGTGATCGCCTGGGCCGACTACACCTCGCCGGCCGGCGTCGGCGTGGAGGCCGCCACCGGACAGCTCGCCAAGGCCGGCGCCGTCCGGCTGACGGAACTGGTCGGCTCGCTGCCCCCGGCCGACTCCGTCTCACTGTTCTGCCACAGCTACGGCTCCGTCGTCTGCGGCGTCGCCGCCCGCGACCTGCCCTCCAGCGTCACCGACATCGCGGTGGCCGGCAGCCCCGGCATGCGGGCCGGAAGCGTGGCGGGGCTGGGCACGCGTGCCCGGGTCTGGGCGATGCGGGACGCCGACGACTGGATCCAGGACGTGCCGTATCTGGAGGTCGGCGGGCTCGGCCACGGCGCCGACCCGGTCGATCCGTCCTTCGGCTCGCGCGTCCTGTCCGCCCACGGCGCCGTCGGGCACGCCGGCTACTTCGCCCCCGGCACCGGCAGCCTGCGCAACTTCGCCCTGGTCGGGGTCGGCGCGGTCACCTCCGTCCACTGCGCGGGCGCGGACCCCCGCTGCGCCACGGACCTCGCCTGACCCATGACGCCCCACGGCGGCCGGGCGCGCGGGAGCCCGCCCGCGGCCCGTCGCCTCTCGACGCGCGTAGCGGAAGGTGCCCGGAAGGGGGGCGGCCGAGCGACCGCCCGCATACGATGAGCCGCATGGGTGATGTGCTGGCCGGTTTTCACGCCGTCTGGGAGTTCGACACGGACTCCGTACTCATCCGCTTCGAACGGGGGATCCGCAGGCCGAAGCTGTTCCAGGCGCTCGGCGAGCGACGCATTCCGTACGAGGCGTTGAGGTCCGTCGGGCTGTCCGAGGGCAGACGCGGCACGGTGGTGCTGCACGCCGTGCCACGGCACGGCGCCGACCCCCTGATGGAGGCGGCGGACGGACAGCTCAAGGAGGACGCCGACCCCTACCGGCTGGTGCTGCCGGCCGAGCGCGAGACGCTGGCGGAGTTCTACGCCGACGAGCTGCGCTCCGCGCTCGGTCCGGATGCCGTCAAGCCCGCCGACCGCCATCTCGTGGCGGCGCCGGAGCCCCCGCTGACCTTCAAGGCGTACGACGCCAAGGCGTCCTTCGACGGCCGGTCGGTCGCCTTCCGCTGGTTCTGGACGGGCGCGTCGTCGGCCAAGTGGAAGAGCGGCGACCAGACCTTCGCGGTCGGCGAGCTGTCCGGGGTGGAGTGGCGCTCCCCGGAGATCTTCAACGGCTATCTGCGGCTGCTGGAACGCGGGGCGCCCGACGCGGTGCCGGGCGAGGCCGACCAGGACCCGGCCGCGGTGGTCTTCGGGCTGGGCTACGGCCCGGTCCACGAATCGCTGCCGTTCGCCGCCGCCGTCCTCCAGGCCGTACGCGCCGCCGAGGCGGTAGCCGACCCGGCGGGCCGCGAACCGATGCGCCGGGCCGGGGAGACCCGCCGCGACCCGGCCGACATCGCCGACCGGATACGCCACCTCGGCGAACTCCACGGGGCGGGGCTGCTGACGGACGACGAATTCAGCGCGAAGAAGGCCGAGTTGCTGGCGGAGCTGTAGGGCGGAGGCGACGCCCCAACCCCCGCTACGACGCGTCGAGCGACTCCGCGAAGGCCAGGCCCCGCAGCGCCAGTTCCTCTGTCGCGTAGCGCCCTTCCACCGTGGCCTCCACGTCGAACCGCTCCATGACCGCCGGCGGGTAACCGATGAGTTCGAGCGCCCGGCTGGGCAGTGCCTGACGGGACGCCTCCTCCGACTCCCACAGGAGGATGGCTCCCCATCTGTTGCGCCGAGCGTCGGTGACCCACACCTTCAGGCGCAGCCCGGGCACGTCGGCGAACGCGCGAACCGATTCGTCCCGCAGGTACCGCCGCATCGACTCGATCGTCTGGCCCGAAGCCGACAGGTCCCACCACACGATGTCCGCGCGCATGACTACTCCCGCCCGGCGGACGTGAACGTCATGTCCGCGTAGCGCTCGCCCGCGACCTGGCCGGCGATCGGGTCCAGCAGCGCGAGGTCCTCCTCGCTCAGGGCGATCCGCGTGGCGGCGGTGTTCTCCTCGATCCGGGAGCGCTTGCGGGTGCCGGGGATCGGGACGACGGCCAGGCCGTGCGCGGTGGCCTGGTGCCGCAGCCACGCCAGGGCGATCTGGCCCGGGGTGGCGTCGTGCCTCTCGGCGACCTTGCGTATCGGCTCCAGCAGGGCGGCGTTGGCGGTCGCGTTGTCGCCGGTGAAGCGGGGCTGCTGACGGCGGAAGTCGTCCGCGCCGAGCTCCTTGTCGGCGCTGACGAAGGCGCCTGTCAGGAAGCCGCGGCCGAGCGGCGAGTACGGCACGAAGCCGATGCCGAGCTCGGCGGCCGCCGGGACCACGCCGTCCTCCACGTCCCTGCTGAACAGCGACCATTCGGACTGCACGGCCGCGATCGGGTGCACGCCCTGCGCCACGCGCAGTTCGGCGCCGGTCACCTCGCTCAGCCCGAGGTGCTTGACCTTGCCCTCGGCCACCAGCTCCGCCATGGCGCCGACCGTCTCCTCCAGCGGCACGTTCACATCGCGGCGGTGCATGTAGTAGAGGTCGATCTCGTCCACGCCGAGCCGCCGCAGGCTCGCCTCGGCGGCCTGGCGGATGTAGGCGCGGTCGTTGCGGATGACGCGCTTGGCCGGGTCCTCCGGGTCGAGGGCTATCGCGAACTTGGTGGCCAGGACGATCTTCTCGCGGTGCGCGCGGACGAACGGCGCGAGGAACTTCTCGTTCTCCCCCATGCCGTACATGTCGGCGGTGTCGTAGAGCGTCACGCCCAGTTCGAGCGCCCGCTCCAGGGTCGCCCGGGCCTCGTCGGCGTCGGTCGGGCCGTAGGCGAAGCTCATGCCCATGCAGCCCAGGCCCTGCACCCCGACGCGGGGGCCGCCGGTGCCCAGTTCGACCGTTTCCATCGTCTCGCTCCCCATGAGGACCTCAGAACCTTTCGGACGCCCGCCGGGCGTCGGCATAGATGTCGATCTTGTGGTCGAGGACGTCCAGCGTGCTGCGCAGCTCCGCGATGCGCTGCCGTACGTCCTCGCGGTGCGCGGTCAGCAGGGCCTCGCGCTCGGCGAAGGTGCTCTCACCGGCCCGCACCAGCTCGGCGTAGCGGACCATGTCCGCGACCGGCATGCCGGTCAGCCGCAGCTTCGTCACCAGGCTCAGCCAGTCCAGGTCGCGGTTGGTGAAGCGGCGCTGCCCGGTGTGCGTGCGGTCCACGTGCGGCATCAGGCCGATCCGCTCGTACCAGCGCAGGGTGTGGGCGCTGAGCCCGGTGTGGTCGGCCACCTCGCTGATCGTGTACTGGTCGCGGCCGGCCGGCCGCGGGTGCGCGGGCGTACCGCTGCAGCCCGCGGGCCTCGGGGGGATTTCGTCCGCCCGCCCCGGTCGTCCGCCGGTCGCGAGCGCCCCGCCCGTCATCGGTTCGCTGTGCGTCACCGTCATGCCGCGTCCCCCTCCTCGCCGGGTCCGTCCCGGCATTCGCCGGATCTGCCTCGACGGGACCCCACGCTAGAGGCTTCGAGTGCACTCCAAGCAAGCGCGGGCCGGGCCCGGATACACGGTTCGTTAGGCTCGGGGCATGCAGAGCCTGCGGATGATCGAGAACTGGCCGGTGCCCACCGCTGCGGCCGCCGTCGTACGAGCGGACGGCACGGTGGCCGGATCGTACGGCCCCACCGAGCACCGCTTCCCGCTGGCGTCGGTCACCAAGCCGCTGGCCGCCTACGCCGCGCTGCTGGCCATCGAGGAGGGCGCCATCGAGCTGGACGAGCCGGCCGGCCCGCCCGGGTCGACCGTCCGTCACCTGCTCGCGCACACCTCCGGGCTGGCCTTCGACGAGCAGCGCACGATGGCCGAGCCGGGCACCCGGCGGCTGTATTCCAACACCGGCTTCGAGGTGCTGGGCGACCACCTCGCCAAGGCGACGGACATCCCCTTCCCCCAGTACCTCCACGAGGCGGTGCTCGAACCGCTCGGCATGACCGCGACCGAGCTGCCCGGCTCACCCGCCAAGGACGGCGTCTCGACGGTCGCGGACCTGACCCGGTTCGCCGCCGAGCTCCAGGCCCCGCGACTGCTGTCGCGGCAGACGCTCGCGGAGGCGACGTCGGTGGTCTTCCCCGGCGTCACCGGTGTGCTGCCCGGCTACGGCCACCAAAAGCCCAACGACTGGGGGCTGGGCTTCGAGATCCGCGACGGCAAGGCGCCGCACTGGACGGGCGCGTCGTCCTCGCCGCGCACTTTCGGGCACTTCGGGCAGTCCGGCACGTTCTTGTGGGTGGACCCGGACGCGGGCGCGGCGTGTGTCGCGCTGTCCGACCGCGCCTTCGGTCCGTGGGCCGTCGAGGCGTGGCCGGCGCTGACCGACGCGGTGCTCGCCGAACTGCGCTGAGCCGCCGGAAACCGATGAGCCCGTGAACCGGTGAGGGGCCGCTCGCGCCCCGCGGCTCAGCCGTACACCGGCTCCGGCCCCATTTCCCAGACCAGGCATTCCGCGGCCGCCAGGGCGCCCAGCTCCAGCCCCCGCGCGTCGGTGATCCGGGCCGCGTCACCGGCGTCGAGCCGTTCCTCGCCGAGACGTACCGCGCCCCGCACCACCTGCACATACGCCCGGGGCGCGTCGGGCACGGCGGTGCGCTCACCGGCGCCCAGGCGGCGGACGTGCAGCATCGCGCCGGCCCGGGGCACGGCGTACGGCGTGCCGTCGGCGATGCCGCGCACCACCTCGTAGGCCGGCTCCCCGCCGAACTCGGCCGGTGCCAGCCACATCTGCACGAAGCGCAGCGGCCGCTCACCGTCGTTGCGCTCGATGTGCCGGACGCCGCCGGCCGAGGAGAGCCGCTGGAGGTCGCCGGGACGTACGGTGGTGCGGTGGCCCGCCGAATCGCGGTGGGTCAGCTCGCCCTCCACGACCCAGGTCACGATCTCGGTGTCGCGGTGCGGGTGCTCGTCGAAGCCGGCGCCGGGCGCCAGCCGCTCCTCGTTGCAGGCGATCAGCGCGCCGAAGCGCAGATTGTCCGGATCGAAGTGCGGCCCGAAGGAGAAGGCGTGGAGCGACTCGATTCCGGCGTCCGCGTCGTGATCCCGATAGCGCTCCGCGGCCCTGCGCACCTCAATCATGGAGCCACCGTAGCCCCGCCGCGTCACCACCTCGCCCCGATAGTGCAGGCTTGTCCCGTGTCTGAACCCGCATCGCGCGCCCCGCACCCGCACACCGCGACCCTCCGCCGCCTGGAGAAGTCGGCCGGCAAACTGGCGGCCGCGGCCATCGCCCGCATGGATGCCACGCTGCCGTGGTACCGCGCGATGCCCCCGGAGAACCGCTCCTGGATCGGCCTGGTGGCGCAGGCCGGCATCGCCGCATTCACCGAGTGGTTCCGGCATCCCGAGACGCCGCAGGCCATCAGCACCGATGTCTTCGGTACGGCGCCCCGCGAGCTGACCCGGGCGATCACCCTGCGCCAGACCGTGGAGATGGTCCGCACGACCATCGAGGTCATGGAGTCCGCGATCGACGACGTCGCGGCGCCCGGTGACGAGTCGGTGCTGCGCGAGGCGCTGCTCGTGTACGCCCGGGAGATCGCCTTCGCCACCGCGCAGGTCTACGCCCAGGCCGCGGAGGCGCGCGGCGCGTGGGACGCGCGGCTGGAGTCGCTGGTGGTCAACGCCGTGCTGTCCGGCGAGGCCGACGAGGGCGCTCTCTCGCGCGCCGCGGCACTGGGCTGGAACTCCCCCGAACACGTCTGCGTGCTGCTCGGCACGGCCCCCGACGGGGACAGCGAGCTGACCGTCGAGGCGATCCGGCGGGCCGCCCGGCACGCCAAGCTCCAGGTGCTCACCGGCGTTCTGGGCAGTCGCCTGGTGGTGATCGCCGGTGGCTCCGACAATCCGCTGAAGGCCGCGAAGTCCCTGATCGGCCCGTACGCGGCCGGTCCCGTGGTGGCCGGCCCGGTGGTCTCCGACCTGCTCGCCGCGACCCGTTCCGCGCAGGCCGCGGCCGCCGGACTGCGGGCGTGCGCGGCCTGGCCGGACGCGCCCCGGCCGGTCCTGGCGGACGATCTGCTGCCCGAGCGCGCGATGGCGTCGGACCCGGTCGCGCGCGAGCAACTGGTGGAGGAGATCTACAGACCACTGGAGGAAGCGGGATCGGCGCTCCTGGAGACGCTGAGCGTCTATCTGGAGCAGGCGAGCAGTCTTGAGGGGGCGGCGCGGATGTTGTTCGTGCACCCCAACACCGTGCGCTATCGGCTGCGACGTGTGACGGACGTCACCGGATGGTCACCCTCCGATGTGCGCTCCGCGTTCACTTTGCGTATCGCGCTGATCCTGGGGCGTCTGGCTGACGGTGAGGCCCAGCCCTAGACTTTTGTCGGACACCAACAATTCCCCCGATGGTTCTTCGTCCCTGTCCTCACGGGCGGGCGGAACCTCCCGCAAGAGAGAGTGTGAGGGTGCTCGTACTCGTCGCTCCCGGCCAAGGCGCTCAGACGCCCGGCTTCCTGACCCCCTGGCTCGACCTCCCCGGTGTCGAAGACCGGCTCCGTGAGTGGTCCGCGGCCATCGACCTGGACCTGGTCCACTACGGCACGAAGGCCGACGCGGACGAGATCCGCGACACCGCGGTGGCGCAGCCCCTGCTGGTGGCGGCCTCCCTGGTCTCCGCCCGGCAGTTGCTGGCGACTCCCGAGGACTTCGCCGCGCAGGTCGGCGCCGCCGCCGGCCACAGCGTCGGCGAGCTGGCCGCCGCCGCGCTGACCGGCACGCTGACGGAAGGCGACGCGATGTCGCTGGTGCGTCGGCGCGGGCTGGCCATGGCCGAGGCCGCGGCCGTCACCGAGACCGGCATGGCCGCGCTCCTGGGAGGCGACGAGGCCGTCGTCGTACCGCATCTGGAGAGGCTGGGCCTGACCCCGGCGAACGTGAACGGCGCGGGGCAGATCGTCGCGGCGGGCACGGCGGAGCAGATCGCCGCGCTGGTCGCGGACAAGCCGGAGGGCACCCGCCGGGTCGTACCGCTCCAGGTGGCCGGCGCGTTCCACACGCACCACATGGCGCCCGCCGTCTCGACCCTGGAGTCGGCGCTCACCGAACTGTCGGTCGCCGACCCGCACACCCGTTACGTCTCCAACAAGGACGGTCAGGTGGTCTTCTCCGGCCAGGAGCTGGTGCGCCGGCTGGTGGGCCAGGTGGCCAACCCCGTCCGCTGGGACCTGTGCATGGAGACCTTCAAGGAGCTCGGCGTCACCGCGCTCATCGAGGTGGCGCCCGGCGGCACGCTGGTCGGTCTGGCCAAGCGTGCCCTGCCCGGTGTGCGCACCCTCGCACTCAAGACGCCCGACGACCTCGACGCGGCGCGCACGCTCATCGCCGAGCACCGCTCTCCCGTCGCCGACTCCTCGGCCGAATAAGGAGCCCCACGCGCATGACCTCGAAGATCAAGCCTGCCAAGGGTTCCCCGTACGCGCGGATCATGGGCGTCGGCGGCTACCGCCCGACCCGTGTCGTGCCGAACGAGGAGATCCTCAAGCACATCGACTCCTCCGACGAGTGGATCCGCTCCCGGTCGGGCATCTCCACACGCCACTGGGCCGGCCCGGACGAGACCGTCGCCACCATGTCGGTGGAGGCGTCCGGCAAGGCCATCGCCGACGCCGGGATCACGCCCGAGCAGATCGGCGCCGTGGTCGTCTCGACCGTGTCGCACTTCAAGCAGACCCCGGCCATCGCGACCGAGATCGCGCACCGCATCGGCGCGGGCAAGCCGGCCGCGTTCGACATCTCGGCGGGCTGCGCGGGCTTCGGCTACGGCCTGACGCTGGCCAAGGGCATGGTCACCGACGGGTCCGCGGAGTACGTCCTGGTCATCGGCGTGGAGCGGCTCTCGGACCTGACCGACCTGGAGGACCGCGCGACGGCCTTCCTGTTCGGTGACGGCGCCGGCGCGGTGATCGTCGGTCCCGCCAAGGAGCCGGCGATCGGCCCGACCGTCTGGGGCTCGGAGGGCGACAAGTCCGAGACCATCAAGCAGACCGTGGCCTGGGACGAATACCGTACGACTCCGGTGCCCGGCGGCAACGGTCCCCAGGAGCGCACGGCGCCCGAGGCGATCCGTTACCCGGCCATCACCCAGGAGGGCCAGGCGGTCTTCCGGTGGGCGGTGTTCGAGATGGCGAAGGTCGCCCAGCAGGCGCTGGACGCGGCCGGAGTCAGCGCGGACGACCTGGACGTCTTCATTCCGCACCAGGCCAATATGCGGATCATCGACTCGATGGTGAAGACTCTGAAGCTGCCGGAGAGCGTGACGGTCGCCCGTGACGTGGAGACCACCGGCAACACCTCGGCCGCCTCCATTCCGCTCGCCATGGAGCGGCTGCTGGCGACCGGCCAGGCCAAGAGCGGCGACACCGCGCTGGTCATCGGCTTCGGGGCGGGTCTCGTCTACGCCGCGACGGTCGTTACCCTCCCCTAGGCAAGATCTGCGCAGCGCCGTACGTCTTCGGATGTGTCGGCCGCTGTACAGCGCTTTACCGAAATAACGCAGTTTCCCCCTAAAGACCGAAGGAGCGCCATCATGGCCGCCACTCAGGAAGAGATCGTCGCCGGTCTCGCAGAGATCGTGAACGAGATCGCCGGGATCCCCACCGAGGACGTCCAGGTGGAGAAGTCCTTCACCGATGACCTCGACGTCGACTCGCTGTCCATGGTCGAGGTCGTCGTCGCCGCCGAAGAGCGCTTCGACGTGAAGATCCCGGACGACGACGTCAAGAACCTCAAGACGGTCGGCGACGCGACCGACTACATCCTCAAGCACCAGGGCTGATCCAGCCGCTGCGCATGTCGCCACCCCGCGGTGGCGCCGTCGATTCAGACCCCTCTACCCGTGGAGTAAGAATTCCCGTGAACGCGACCAATCGCACCGTGGTCGTCACCGGTATCGGCGCAACCACACCGCTGGGTGGCGACAGCGCTTCGACCTGGGAGGCCCTCCTCGCCGGCCGGTCCGGTGTGGGCAGCCTCGACCAGGACTGGGCCGCTGAGCTGCCTGTCCGTATCGCCGCTCAGGCGGCCGTCGACCCCGCTGAGGTCATCCCCCGGGCGCAGGCCCGCAAGCTGGACCGCTCGGCGCAGTTCGCGCTGATCGCGGCCCGCGAGGCATGGGCTGACGCCGGTTTCACCGCGCGGGCCGGCGAGGACACCTCGGTGGACCCCGACCGGCTCGGCACCGTCATCGCCTCCGGTATCGGCGGCGTGACCACCCTGCTCGGCCAGTACGACGTGCTCAAGGAGAAGGGCGTACGCCGCGTCTCCCCGCACACCGTGCCGATGCTGATGCCCAACAGCCCGTCCGCCAACGTCGGCCTGGACGTGAACGCCCGCGCGGGCGTGCACACCCCGGTCAGCGCCTGCGCGTCCGGCTCGGAGGCCATCGGCTACGCCATCGAGATGATCCGTACGGGCCGTGCGGACGTCGTCGTCGCCGGCGGTACGGAGGCGGCGATCCACCCGCTTCCCATCGTCGCGTTCGGCAACATGATGGCGATGTCGAAGAACAACGACGACCCGCAGGGCGCCTCGCGTCCGTACGACGCCGACCGCAACGGCTTCGTCATGGGCGAGGGCTCCGGCGTGATCGTCCTGGAGTCGGCCGAGCACGCCGCCAAGCGCGGCGCGCGGATCTACGCCGAGGCCGTGGGCCAGGGCATCTCCGCCGACAGCCACGACATCGTGCAGCCCGAGCCCTCCGGCAACGGCATCGCGCACGCCCTGCAGAACCTCCTGGACGCCAGCGACCTGGACCCGGCCGAGATCGTGCACATCAACGCGCACGCCACCTCGACCCCGCAGGGCGACCTGGCCGAACTGAAGGCGCTGCGCAAGGTCTTCGGTGACCACGTGGACCACATGGCGATCTCCGCCACGAAGTCCATGACCGGTCACCTGCTGGGCGGCGCGGGCGGTATCGAGACGGTCGCCTCCATCCTGGCGCTCTATCACCGGACGGCGCCGCCGACGATCAACATCGAGAACCTCGACCCCGAGGCCGAGGCGGACATCGTCCGCGACGAGGCCCGCGAGCTGCCCGCCGAGGGACGCATCGCGGCACTGAACGACTCGTTCGGCTTCGGCGGTCACAACGTCGTGCTGGCGTTCCGCTCGGTCTGACCGATCGGCAGGAGGGTCCGAGGCTTCCGGATCCGCAGAGGTGAGAGGGCCCGCCCGGTTGACTCCGGGCGGGCCCTCTTCGTACGCCTCGGCGGCTTCAGCCGTCGGGTCCCTCGGAGTCGGCGAAACCGGCGAAGTACGCCGCCGCGCCGTCCTCTTCGCCGTGGCCCTGGGCCTCCGCCCGGCGAAAGCGTTCCGCGGCCGCCACGGCCAGGTCCATCCGTACGCCGGCCCGCCGCGCCGCCTCCGTGATCAGACGGGCGTCCTTGCGCGCCCCGGACACCGTGAAACTGGCGGGGTACTCGCCCGACAGGATCAGCTCCGCCTTCATCCGCAGATACGGCGCGTCGAGCGGCCCGCCCGCGACGGCGCCCAGGAAGTCGCGTGGGTCGACCCCGAGCCCCTGGGCGAGCGCGAGCGCCTCCCCGGCGCCGCTGATGAGGGTGAGCACCCAGCTATTGACGACGAGCTTGAGCCGGCTCGCGGCCCCGCTCGCCCCGTCCTCGCCGACCCACCGCGTGGTACGCCCGACGATGTCGAAGACGACCTCCGCCCGCTCCCGCGCCTGTGGCGGACCGGCCGCCAGGACCGTCAACTCGCCGCTTTCGGCGGGCGCTCTGGTGCCCAGGACGGGGGCGTCGACGAACCAGAGGCGGTGCTCGGCGGCGAAGCGGGCGAGCGGCGCCGGCCCTTCGGTGCCCACCGTGCTCATCTGGAGCCATACGGCGTCCGGCGCGAGGCCGGGGGCGGCCTGGCGCATCGCGTCGAGGACGGCCGGCCCGTCGAGCAGCATCGTCAGGACCACCGCCGCGCCGTCCACGGCCTCCGCCGGGGTGCCGGTGATCCGGACCCCGTCGCCGGCCAGGGGCTCGGCCTTGGCGCGCGTACGGTTCCAGGCGCGGACGTCCAGGCCGACCCGGGCGAGGTTGCGGGCCATCGCGGTGCCCATGATTCCAGTGCCGAGGACGGCCACTGAGGTGTTGTCAGCCATGCCGGCACGCTAAGTGGTGGAGCGGACTCGAAGGCAACTCCGCGTCGGCCGGGCGCCCGTGGGCGCCTTCAGACCACCTGGCCTTCAGACCACCTGGTGGAGCCAGCGGACGGGGGCGCCCTCACCCGCGTACCGGAACGGCTCCAACTCGTCGTCCCAGGGCTTGCCCAGCAGTTTGGAGACCTCGGCGGCCAGTTCGGTCTCGCCGCGCGCGGAGCGGGCGACCGCGGCGCGCAGCCGGTCCTCGGGGATGAGGATGTCGCCGTGCAGTCCCGTGACGGCGTGGAAGATGCCCAGGTCGGGGGTGGAGCTGTAGCGCTCGCCCTCGGCGGTGGAGCAGGGTTCCGCGGTCACTTCGAAGCGCAGCAGGTGCCAGCCGCGCAGCGCGGAGGCCAGCTTGGAGGCGGTGCCGACCTCTCCCTGCCAGGAGAATTCGGCTCTCCAGGTGCCGGGGGACGCCGGCTGGCGGATCCAGTCGAGATTGACGCGCACGCCGAGGACGCCCGCCACGGCCCATTCGACGTGCGGGCACAGCGCGCGCGGAGCGGAGTGGACGTACAGAACTCCACGTGTCGTCACCGGGACCTCCAGTGCGGTTCGAGGTTCGCCTTCCCCAGCGGCCTCGTGCCCGTTCCGGTTCGCGGCCGGGACAGCTATCGACATTCTGCCCCAGTGATCACTTCGGCACCAGCATGCGAGGTGACCTACAGTAAACACCATGAGGCGTAATTTGCCGCAAAAGGGACAGGAAATGACGTGTTGTAATTTGGCCGTGCCAACTGCACATACCACTTCGGGTCACTGCCCGGCAGGCACACGGCCAAGCTATCGCGCGGCACGGACCGAAGGGTGACGTACCGTCGGTACCGGAAGAGATATCACTCGCACGCCGGAGGGGACAGGGGATGACGCCGACCGATCGGCCCGCTCGCGCCCGCGATCGCCGGTCAACCGCGCGCACCCGCCTCGCCGCCGTCACCGCCTCCGCCCTCCTGGCCCTCGCCGGCTGCGGCTCCGGGGAGGGGGCCACCCCGCACTCCAGCGCGACGGGCGGTCACGCGACCGCGCCGGCGGGTCCGGCCTGGCGCACCCATCCCCGTTCGATCGCGGCGCTCGGTGACTCCATCACCGTCGGTTTCGACGCCTGCGCGGTGCTCTCCGACTGCCCGGAGGTCTCCTGGGCCACCGGCACCGACCCCAAGGTCGGCAGTCTGGCCCGGCGGCTGGTCGAGCGCCCCGCCACCCATAGCTGGAACCACGCCAGGACCGGCGCGCTGATGCGCGATCTGCCCGACCAGATAGCCGAGGCCGCAAGCCACCGGCCCGAGCTGGTCACGGTCCTGATCGGTGCCAACGACGCGTGCCGCCGCGACGTCCGGGCGATGACCCCGCGGGCCGCGTTCCGCGCCGACTTCGCGCGGGCTGTCAAGACGCTGCGGCGCGCGCTGCCGCGCACGCAGTTGTATGTCGCCGCCGTACCGGACCTGTTGCGGCTGTGGTCGGAGGGGCGCAAGAACCGGCTGAGCAAGCAGGTGTGGAAGTTGGGGATCTGCGGGTCGATGCTGCGCGATCCGGACGACCTGACGAAGACGGCGGCGGACCGGCGCGCACGGGTACGAGACCGGGTGATGGCGTACAACACGGCGCTGGAGGACGTGTGCCGGAAGGACGCCCTGTGCCGGTTCGACAGGTCGGTCTTCGACTACCGCTTCACCGGGCAGCAGTTGAGCACCTGGGACTGGTTCCATCCGGGCCTGCGCGGACAGCGGGAACTCGCGGCGCTGGCGTACCGGGCGATCACGCGGGAGGAACCGCGGGCGTAGGGGCTGAAATGGCCTGACCTCGCGTCAATATCCGGGTACCCCCTAGGGGCACGGGGCCGCGAAGGTCATACCGTTCGGTGACGACCGCGGCGGACGGCGGCGGGAGGATGGGGCCAGATCGCTTCACCCGCCTCGTTCCACTCACTCCGGGAGACCTCTCACCATGGCCCGCCTGCGCACCGCTGCTCCTCTTCTCCTGTCCTGTGCGGCGCTGACCGCGCTGGTCACCGGCTGCTCTCTGACGGACATAGGGCCGGGCAAGAAGGCCGAGCGGACGTATCCGGTGCGCGGCGAGGTCACGGCGCTGTCGGCGACGACGCACGGCGGGAACATCGAAATCGTTCCGGTCGACGCCGGCGGCTCGGTGCGGGTGACCGAGAAGTACGAGTACAACCAGCGGAAGCCGAGCCCGGAGCACACCCTCGAGGACGGCCGGCTCACGCTGACGGCCGACGACTGCGGCAGCACCTCGCACCGGTGCGAGGTGAACTACCGCGTCCTGCTGCCCCGGAACGCCTCGGTGGACCTGCACACCAGCGGCGGGGACATCACCGTGCGCGGCGCCTCCGGCGGCATCACCGCGGAGACGAGCGGTGGTGACATCACCGTCAAGGACTCCGCGGCGCGCAAGGCCGACGTGAAGACCAGCGGCGGGGACGTCGAGGTCACCCTGACCGCGGTGCCCGACGACGTGTCGGGGCGGACCAGCGGCGGCGACGTCACCATCCGCCTGCCGAAGGGCACCTACGCGGTGGACGCCTCGACCAGCGGCGGCACCCGTAAGGTCACCGTCCCCACGGACGACGGTTCCGGGCACAAGGTGTCCGCCACGACCAGCGGCGGCAATGTGACGGTGATCCCGCGATGAGGCTGCCATGACGTCAGGTGACGGTGACCTCCGCGGTCAGCCGGCGGTCGTCGACGCTGCGGGCCGCCTCGACGCGGTAGACGCCCGGGACGCGGCGCCAGGCGCCGCGCGCCGACCGGCCCGGCCGGGTCTCCTGCGCCGCGTCCTCGCCGCCGTGCGGGCCCTCGCGGGCCGCTTCGTCCCAGATCTCGAAGGCGCGGCGCGGCAGCGGGATGCCGGCCTCGGCGCTCTCGCCGGGTCCGGCCTCCACGACGGCGAAGCCGGCCAGCCGGCGGACCGGGCGCTCGGGACCGCCGTCGGCGTCGGTGGGCGCCAGGTAGATCTGGACGACCTCACGGCCGGCCCGCTTCCCGGTGTTGCGCACCCGGACCCGCACCGAGTCCGCGGTCGCCTCCAGCGTCTCGTAGGCCCAGTCGGTGTAGCCGAGGCCGTGGCCGAAGGGGTAGGCGGGCCGCGTGCCGGACCGCTCCCAGGCGCGGTAGCCGATGAAGAGGCCCTCGGAGTAGTCGAGTCGGCCGTCGACGGGGGTGACGCGGGTGACGGGTGCGTCCTCCAGGCGGGCCGGCCAGGTCGTCGGGAGCCGGCCGCCCGGCTCGCGCGCCCCGAGCAGTACGTCCGCCAGCGCGGCCCCGCCCTCCTGGCCGGGGAACCAGCTCAGCAGCACCGCGGGGACCTTCTCGCGCCACGGAAGCTCCACCGGGGAGCCGGAGTTGACGATCACGACGGTGTGCGGGTTGGCGGCGGCGACGCGGGTGACCAGCTCGTCCTGGCGGCCGGGCAGCCGCAGGTCGGTGCGGTCGAAGCCCTCGGACTCGACCTCCTCCGTGGTGGCGACGACCACGACGGCCACATCCGCGGCCGCCGCCGCGCGGACCGCCGCCGCCAGCTCCGCGTCGGGGTCGGACCGCGGTTCGCTGTGGCCGAGGGCGAAGCTCAGCGCGTTCGTGCCGATGCCGAGCCCCGCGCCGGGCGGCACGTACCGCAGCGTCACCGCGACCGGCTCACCGTGCGTCAGCGGGGCTGTCACCCGCCGCTCGACGGGGTGCATCAGGCTCTCGAACGGGTCGTTGCCCTCCGGTGCGCAGTGGTCGTCGAAGAGGACCGACCCGCCGACGGTCAGCCGCAGCTCGCCGGTGCCGGACACGGCGAAGGTGTGGGTGCCGGTGGCGCGCGGGGTGAAGGTGCCGGTCAGCTCGACGGCGTGGAGGTTGTGGCGGGTGACGCCCTCGGGAAACGTCCCCATGGCCAGGACCCTGCCGTCGAACTGCGGGGTCTCGGCGAGTGGGCGGCCGTCCTCGGCGAGGTAGCGGGCGCGCAGCGTGAAGCCGTCGCGGGCGTGGGGGAGGCGGGTGCGGGGGTCGGCGCCGACGGCGAAGGTGATCCGTACGTCGTCGGGCAGCGCCGCGCGCAGGCCCGCCAGCGGGGAGACGATCGCGTCGGGGAAGACGGCGGCGGAACCGCCGCCGAGCACCCGGGCGTCGCGGGCCGCCGCCCCGATGACGGCGATCTCGCGGACCGCGGCGGCGTCGAGCGGAAGGGCCCGCCGCCCGCCTCCCACCGGCTCGTTGCGCAGCAGGACGCACGCTCGCCGGGCGATCTCGCGCGCCACCGCGCGGCCGTCGATGCCCCGCGGCACGGCGTCCGGGGCGACGGCGGCCGGCGCACCCGCCAGGCATCCGGTGCGCGCGGCCAGCAGCAGCACCCGGCGCACCGCCTCGTCCACCTCCGACTCGGCGACCTCCCCGGCGCGCACGGCCGCGGCGAGCGGGGCGCCGAAGACCGTGCGGGGCCCGGGCATCGCCACATCCAGGCCGCCGCGCAGGGCGCGGACGGTGTGCCGGGCCGCCGTCCAGTCCGAGATGTTGCAGCCGTCGAAGCCCCACCGGCCGCGCAGGACGTCGTGGACGAGGTGGCGGTGCTCGGTCATCGTCGAGCCGTTGACCCGGTTGTAGGCGGTCATGACGGCCCAGGGGCGGGCGGCGGCGACGAGGTGCTCGAAGGGCGCGAGGTAGAGCTCGTGCAGGGGGCGCGCGGCGATGCGGTTGTCGACCGTGAGGCGGTCGGTCTCGGCGTCGTTGCCGACGAAGTGCTTGACCGTCGCGCCGATACCTCCCTCCTGGACGCCACGGACGTAGCCGGCGCCGATCGCGCCGGTCAGCAGCGGGTCCTCCGAGTAGCACTCGAAATGGCGGCCGCCGAGCGGCGAGCGGTGCAGGTTGACGGTCGGCGCGAGCAGCACGTGGACGCCCTTGCGGCGCGCCTCCTGGGCGAGGAGGTGGCCGGCGCGGCGGGCCAGCTCCGGGTCCCAGGTGGCGGCCAGCGCGGTGGGGCTGGGCAGGGCCACCGAGGGGTCCTCGGCACTCCAGCCCCGCCCGCGCACCCCGACCGGGCCGTCCGACATCACCAGCGACGCCAGTCCGATGCCGGGCACGGCCGGCAGCGTCCACATGTCCTGACCGGACAGCAGCGCGGCCTTGGTGTCCAGGTCCAGCGCGGCGAGCGCCCGCTCGACGGCCTCGGAGTGGTCGGGGCCAGGATGCGGGTGGGGGCCGGGATCGTGGTGGTCGGTCATACGGCGCTCCTGAGTGACGTACGGGCCTCCTACCTGGATCGATACCCACTCGCCGACCGTCCGGTAGGCATGGTTATGAAAAAGTTATCATCATCCAATGAAAACCGCTCGCGGGGGTTACCCTCGGCCGGTGACTGCGAAAGATCAGGACGGGCCGCGTTGTGTACGGCCGGGTGGCGGCGGGCGGGAGGCCCAGCGGGCGGAGCGGCGCGAGGCCATCCTGGAGGCCGCCATGGAGCTCATCTCCGAGCGTGGCTACCGCCGGACCTCACTGGCCGCCGTCGCCGAGCGCGCCGGGCTGAGCCAGCAGGGGCTGCTGCACCACTTCCCCACGAAGGAGCTGCTGCTGGTCGGCGTCCTGGAGGCCCGCGACCGCTGGGATCTCGCCTCGGCGGCGGCGACCGCCGCCGGTACCTGGCGCACCGACATCCTGGCCCAGCTAGTCGACTACAACGCCACCCGGCCCCGCATCGTCCAGACGTACACCGTCCTGTCGGCGGACAGTGTCACCGAGGACCACCCGGCCCGCGCGTTCTTCGAGGCCCGCTTCCGGTCCGTACGGGAAGCGATGGCCCACCTGCTGCACGCCGAGTACGGCGAGACCCTCCCCGGCGGCCTGACGCCGGAACAGGCGGCGCCGCTGCTGGTCGCCGTCATGGACGGCTTGCAGCTCCAGTGGCTGCTGGACCCGGAGAACGTCGACATGCCGGCGGCGTTCCGGGACTTCCTCGCGCTGCTCGGCCCCGGCGGGGAGGAGCCCGGCGCCGGGAGCGGTGCGGATGAACGCCTCTAGAACCAGGCGGCTTTGACCACGGCGTCACGGCGTGGTCCGCCTCGGCCGTCCGTACGGAGAAGTCGCGCAGGTCGCCGTGGTGGGCGAGGAAGATGTCCTTGACCGCCGCTTCGTCCCAGCCGCGGAACGCCGCGCGGAGCTTGGCGCCGGCCGTCCCCCACAGGCCGTCGAACGATGCGGCGGAGGCGGAGGCGGAGGCGGAGGCGGAGGCGGCGGCCGTGTAGAGATGGTCGACGAGAGGGAAGTCCTTCTCGATGGAGTCGGCGATGCCCGCGGCGTACTCGGCCGGGCGCTCCGGGTGGGCGGCCGTCGGCGTCACCGGATGGGTGTGAGGCAGGAGGCGGTGGCACCGTCGCGGCTGTATTCGGGGTCGGAGACGTAATCGCCGTCGGAGCAGTGCGCGCCGAGCGAGTCCAGTCGGCGGGTCACGCGGTACTGCGCGTCGGCCGCTCCGCAGTCGGTGACCTCCAGGTCCTGCCGGCTCCAGTCGCCGTCGTTGCGTACGCAGTCACCGACCGCGAGGGTCGGCGGACCGAAGCCGCCGCCGACCGCCGCCACCAGGGCCAGCGTGGGCACCGCGAGGACGAGGAGGGCCACCGGCAGCAGGAACAGCAGCGCCACGGGCCGGCGCAGCAGCGACCTGCCGGGATCGAGGGGCGGCCGCCAACCGCCCACCGGGGCGGCCAGTTTGCGGAAGCGAGCGCGGGGGGCGAGGTTCAGCAGCAGAGTGAGCGGGGTGATCGCCACGGACAGCGGGCCCCACCAGCCCTGCCACAGCGTTCTCGCGGACATGTCGCGGTAGGTCGCCAGCCCGCAGGAACGGCAGAACACGCCCCGGACGCTGAGGAACCGCATCACGACGACGAAGCCCTGGTGGCCGCGCACGGTGGCCTCCACGGCGGGCACCGACCCGCAGAACTGGCAGCCGGGCGGGCCGGGTTGCGGAGCGGGGGGCGGCTGGTGTCCGGCGTACGGGTGCGGGTGCGGGTGCGGGCCCGGGTGGGGCGCTCCTTGTGGCGGGACGTAGGGGCCGGTGGGCTGGGGCCCGTAGGGCTGGGCGTACGGGCCGCCGGGGTGGCCGTGCGGTGGTGGTGGCGGGTTGGCCACGGAGATCCCCCTCGGTCTCTGGGCGCCACCGGAGCCGGTGACGACGCAGCACCTTATCCGCGGGGGTCAGGAGCGGGCCGTCCGGGCCTGGTTACGGGCCCGGACGACCCGTTACGGTCGCGAGCCCCGGCCCGACCCGCTCAGGCGGCCCCGGCGCCCCCGGCGCTCGCCGCCGCTCCCCTGCCGCGCCAGGCGCTCAGCGTCAGATGGGCGAGGACGCCGAGGACCAGGCCCCAGAAGGCGGAGCCGATGCCGAAGAGGGTGACCCCGGAGGCGGTGGCCAGGAAGGTGACCAGGGCGGCTTCGCGGTCCTTCTCCTCCTGGACGGCGCCGGTCAGCCCGCCCGCCAGCGCGCCGAACAGGGCGACCCCGGCCAGCGCGGCCACCAGTTCCTTGGGCAGGCCCGCGAACAGCACCACGAGGGTCGAGCCGAAGGCCCCGATGACCAGGTACCACATGCCGGCGGCGATTCCCGCGACGTAGCGGCGTCCGGGGTCGCGGTGCGCGGCCGGGCCGGTGCACAGCGCGGCGGTGATGGCCGCGAGGTTGACGGCGTGGGAGCCGAAGGGGGCGAGCGCGGTGGAGACCAGGCCGGTCGATCCGATCAGCAGCCGGTCGTCGGGGCGGTATCCGGAGGCCGTGAGGACGGCCATGCCGGGGGCGTTCTGCGAGGCCAGGGTGGCGAGGATCAGCGGGACAGCGATGCCGATGAGCGAGGCGACCGAGAACGCGGGCGTGGTGAGCACCGGCCGGGCGAATTCGAGGTGGTCCAGGCGGATGTGCAGCCGCGCGGTGGCGCCGCTCACCGCCACACCCGCGACGAGGGCCGCCAGCACGGCGTAGCGGGGCAGCCATCGCTTGCCGAGGAGGTACGCCAGGAGGACCGTCCCGGCTATCAGGGGCGCGGTCTTGAGGGACGTGAAGACGCCGGTGCCGAAGGAGAAGAGGATGCCGGCGAGCATCGCGGACACCACGGCCGGCGGCACCCGGCGCATCAGCCATCCGAACACCCCGGTCAGGCCGACGAGCGCGATGACGACACCGGTGACGAGGAACGCCCCGACCGCCTCCGCGTACGGATACGCCCCCAGGCTGGTGACCAGGAGTGCGGCACCCGGGGTGGACCAGGCGGTGATGACCGGCATCCGGGTCCGCAGGCTGAGGCCCAGACAGGTCAGGCCGCTGCCGACGGAGATCGCCCAGACCCAGGAGCCGGTGTGGGCCGCGTCGAGGTGTCCGGCGGAGGCGGCGGCCAGCACGATGACCAACGGGCCGGAGTAGGACACGACCACGGCCACGAATCCGGCGAGGATCGCGGAGAGCGACAGGTCGCGTCGCAGGCGGGGGCGGCGGTCGGTGGTGTCGCCGGTGGTGGCGTTGCCGGTGGTGGTCTTGCCAGTGGTGGTGGCGTCGTCCCTCGTGGCGTTGTCTCTGTTGGTGTTGTCTCTGTTGGTGTTGCCGGTGGTGCTGGTGTCGGAGCTCAACGGTTGTCCCTCGCAGCGCGTTCGGTACCTCGACGGCATCGGCAGCCCGGAGTTCGCGTCCCGCCCGTTGTCGCCCAGAGCCCCCGAACCGCGACGTACGCACCCTCGCACAGCGGGTCCGCCGGGTGGCGGGTATTTTCCGTGATTCGAGACGCGCAGTTCACGGCATAGGTTCGCGGAGTAGGTCCACGGAGTAGCTTCGCGGAGTAGGTTCGCTGAGTCAGGGGGGCTCGCTCGGTTCGGTGGTGCGGCCGGTTCTCTACCGCCCGCGGGCGCGCAGCCGCTTTACTCGCCCCATGACTCACATACGCACCAGGCTGGGCGCGCTCGGCGTCGCCCTCGCCGCCGTCGTCCCCCTGTCCTTGACGGCTCCCGCGGCGACCGCGGCGACCGCGGCGACGACAACGACCACGGTGGAGGAAGGGCGGCTGGCGCAGGCCCCGCCCCAGGAGATCCTGCGACGCAGCGGATTCGACCGGTGGGAGCGGGAGTTCGCGCGGGGCCTGGCGCGGGTGGCGACGTACCCGGGGGCGCGGCGGTACGTCACTCGCGAGGGGCGGGCGCTGTGGCGGCACGCCGTGGACCGCGCGCAGGGGCGCGAGGGCGTGCAGCCGCAGGAGCATCGCGCGGGAGACGGCCCGGAGCCGGCGGGCGGCGCTCTGAGCCGGGATGACGACCGGCCGCTGTACTGGGCGCGCCTGGCCATGACGAGGGAACTGCGGTCGTGGCAGCCCGGTTTCGACCTCTCGGACACCGAACGCACCACGCTCCTGGGCGCCTTGGAGCGGACCTCGCGCGGGCAGGACAGCCTGGACCTGCCCGCCGGAAAGCACGTCCTGCGCATCGTCGTGACCGGTTTCGATCCGTTCCAACTGGACGCGGACGCGCGCCGCAGCAACCCGTCGGGGGCGGCGGCGCTGGCGCTCGACGGGACGACGGTCCGTACGGCGTCGGGACGTCCGGCGCGGATCGAAACGGCTGTCTTCCCGGTGCGGTGGGCCGATTTCGCGGAGGGGACGGTGGAACGCACGCTGCTGCCGCACCTGCGCGGTGGGGCGCGGCAAGTGGATCTGTTCACGACCGTCAGCCAGGGCCGGCCGGGACGGTTCGACGTGGAGCACACCAACGGGGCCTGGCGGGGCGGCTATCCGGACAATGAGCGGGTGTCGTCGACGGGGACCGTGCCCGTTCCGGCGGGGGTGCCGACGGTGTTGCCGCAGCCGCAGTGGACGACCACCAGCCTGCCGTACGAGCGGATCGTCGCGGCCGGCACCGGGCCGTATCCGGTGCGCGATCACACCGCCGTCACCGAGATCCCGGCGGGCGGCACCGAGCCGGTCGAGCGGCCGGACGGCCCGACACCGGGCTCCACGGCCCGTGCCGGAGGTGGCGGCGACTATCTGTCCAACGAGATCGCCTACCGGGCGACGCTGCTGCGGGACGCGGTGGCGCCGGAACTCGCGGGTGGTCATCTGCACACCCCTGTGCTGGCGTTCGGCCCCGGCAACACGGACCCGGCGACCGGTGCGGTCACCGATCCGGAGTTCGTACGGAACCGGATCGCGATCACCGGACAGGTGCGGGCGATCGTGACGGTGGCGGCGTCGGCGGTGGAGGCACGGAGGGCGTAGGTACGGATGGCGGAGGGGCTCCCGCCGCCCGCACGGACCGGACATCATAGGTGGATGATCATCGCTGCCGCACAGTTCCCGCCGGTCCCCGGCGACATCGAAACCAACGCCGCGCGGATGGCCGCGCTCATCACCGAGGCCGCCGGGCGCGGCGCAGGTCTGGTCGTCTTCGCCGAACTGGCGCTGACGCAGTACGACCTGGCCGCGATAGCCGCCGATCCGGAGCGGCTCACGCTCGCCCCGGACGATGCGCGGCTGGCGCCCGTACGGGACGCCTGCCGGGCGGGCCGTGTCGGCGCCGTCGTGAACGCGGCGGGCCGACCCACCGCCGGCGGTCGCGGTCCGGCCATCGCCTCGTTCGTCTACGGGCCGGACGGCGCGCTGCTCACCCGCTACGACAAGCGCCATCTGTCCGGGGCGGAGAACGACCTCTTCGCGCCGGGCACCGCCGACGGCCGATTCACCCTGGGCGGGATCCGGTTCGCGCTCGCCACCTGCTACGACACCAGCTTCCCCGAGGTGGCGGGGCGGGCCTCGGCAGACGGCTGCGGGGTGTATCTGGCCAGTTCGTTCCACGGTTCGGCGGAGCGCGTGGCGCGGTACGGGGACCTGGCCCGCGAGCACGGGCTGCACGTCCTGCTCGCCAACGGCACGGGCGTCGGCAGCGCCGGTCCGGGCTGCGGCCTCAGCGGCGCCTGGCTGCCCACCGGGGAACGGGTGGCGTCCGCCGGGGAGTGGGCGGCGTCCGGCGGAGAGCGGGTGGCGTCCGGCGGGCAGGGTGCGGAGCCGGGGGCGGTGGGTGAGCTGGTGCTGACCGACGTCCGGGAGGCGATCACGTTGATGGCGGACCCGGCGGTGGCCGCGATCGGGGTACGGGAGTGCGGGGAGCCGCTGCTGGACGTGCGGACCGCGGCGCCCGGGCTGCGCGTGGCGCGGATGCGGGGCGACGAGCGCGGCGCCGACGCGCTGCTGCGCGAGGGCGTGCTGCGGCGCCTGCTGACGGCGCAGGAGTCACTGCCGGACGGACTGCGGCTGGAGTTCGTCGAGGGCTACCGGCCGCCGGCGTTGCAGCGCCGCTACTTCGAGGAGTACACGCGGGAGTTGCGCGCCGCGCACCCCGACTGGGACGCGCCGCGCCTGCACGCCGCCGCGAGCCGGTACGTCTCCCCGCCGGAGATCGCACCGCACAGCGCGGGTGGCGCGGTGGACGTCACCCTGGTCACGGCCGACGGTGGATATGTCGACATGGGGACGCCGGTCAACGCCTCCCCCGAGGACAGCGACGGCGCCTGCTACACGGCCGCCCCGTCCCTCTCACCCGCCGCCCGCGCCAACCGCCGCGTCCTCGGCGCGGCACTGACCTCGGCGGGCCTGGTCAACTACCCCACCGAGTGGTGGCACTGGTCCTACGGTGACCGCTACTGGGCCCTGGCAACCGGAGCGGACCACGCCCTGTACGGCGCGAAGGAGCCGGCGTGAGGGCGCGTACGGCGCGAAGGAGCCGGCGTGAGGGCGCGTACGGCGCGAAGGAGCCGGCGTGAGGGCGCCCGGGTCGTAGCGGTGGGGACGGCCGGGTCGTAGCCGCGTGGGGACGCCGGTGGCGTGGTCGGCGTTGGGCGGGGGCGGAGCCGGGGCGGGCCCGGCTCGGCGGCCCGCGCTCCCGGCCCCGGCCCCGGCCCTCATCTCATTCCTCTCCCAGCCCCTCCAGGTCCGCCAGGCTGGGATACGACGGCTGGGCGCCCGGCTTGGTGACGGCGGCGGCGCCGACGCGGGTGGCGAAGCGGGCGGCGTCGGGGAGGGAGGCGCCACGGGCGAGGCGGGTGGCGAGGGCGCCGGTGAAGGCGTCGCCGGCGCCGGTGGTGTCCACGGGGGTGACCTTGACGCCCGGGATCTCGTGCGCTCCCGAGGCGTCCAGGACCAGCGCGCCGTCGCCGCCGAGGGTGATCACGACGGAGCCGGCGCCCCGCTCGCGCAGCGCCCGCGCCCACTCCTGCGGCGTTCCGTCGGTAAGGCCGGAAAGCTGCCGCGCCTCGTGTTCGTTGACGACCAACGGGTCGGCCGCGGCGAGGAGTTCGGGGTCCAGGCTGTCGGGCGCCGGGGAGGGGTTGAGGACGACGCGGGTGCCGGCGGCCCGGGCGGTGGCCGCGGCGGCCCGGACCGTCTCCAGCGGCACCTCCAGTTGGAGGGAGAGCACCGCGGCGCCGGCGACGACGTCCTTCGCCTCGGCCACGTCCCGCGGGGTGAGGGCGGCGTTGGCGCCGGGTGAGACGGCGATGCTGTTGTCGCCGTCGGGGCTGACGAGGATCATCGCGGTGCCGGTGCGGGCCGCGTCGTCGACGATCACCGGGCCGACGTCCGTGCCGGCCGCGCGCTGGGCGGCCAGCAGCAGTTCGCCGTAGGCGTCGCCGCCGACCCGCGCCAACAGCGCGGTGCGCGCGCCGAGCCGGGCGGCGGCGGCCGCCTGGTTGGCTCCCTTGCCGCCGGCCGATTCGACCAGGTCCGTGCCGGACACCGTCTCGCCGGCGCCGGGCCGCCGCTCCACCCGTACCGTCAGATCCGCGTTGGCCGAACCGACCACCAGGACGTCGTACATGCGCCGCTCTCCCACTTTCCTCACACCTGTCCTTGCCCGGCGGCCGTGCCCCACGGGGCGGGCCACCGCTGTCCACTGTCCGAACGTCGCCGTCGCACTTCGCGGCGCTGGCCGCCCTCACCAGCACCACCGGCGCTGGCCGCCCTGACCAGCACCACCGGCACGGGGCACCAGCACCGCCGTCACCGCACCGCCGACACCTTCACCACGCGCACCTTCACCACCGGCGCCTTCACCGACCGCGGCAGCTTCTCACCGCGGCGTGCCGGTCGCGGTGAGGCCGTCGGCCCGCACCGCGCGGACGCCGTCCGATCGGCGCTCACCACGCGGGTCGCCGCTCCCGACGCAGACCGGCGCTCACCACCCAGCTCACCGCTCCCGCCCCAGCTCACGGCTCCCGACGCAGAGCACCGCTCGCAGGGCGAACCATCGCCCACACCGCGGACCACCGCTCACCCGGCCGCTCACCGCTCGCCACGTGGCGGCTGACCGCCGGGCCGCTCGCCGCAGGAGCGGCGGATGACCAGACGGGCCGGCAGCAGGACGGAATCGGCGTGGCGGCCCTCGACGCGTTCCAGCAGCGTGTGCACGGCCGCCCGGCCCAGTTCGCGGGTGGGCTGGGCGATCGCGGTGAGCGGCGGGTCGGTGTGGGCGAACCACGGCACGTCGTCGTAGACGACCAGCGCCACGTCGTCGGGGACCCGCAGCCCGCGCGCGCGGAGTTCGTCCATCGCGCCGAGCGCCATCAGGTTGTCGGTGGCGAGGACCGCGTCCGGTGGTTCGGGCAGGTCCAGGAAGTCGCTCATCACCCGGCGGCCGCCGGTGGGCTGGAGATCGGGGGTGGCGCCGACCCGCTCGTCGGGCAGCGCGATGCCGTGCGCGGCCAGCGCCGTTCGGAAGCCCTCCAGGCGCTCGTCGCCGGTGGGCGTACCGGCCGGGGCGACGATGATCGCGGGCCGGCGGCGGCCGAGGGCGGCGAGGTGGGCGGCGAGTTCGGTGAGCGCGGCGCGGCCGTCGGAGCGTACGCACGGGGCGTCGACGCCGGGCACGGCGCGGTCCAGCAGGACCAGCGGGGTTCCGGAGGCGACGACCTCGGTCAGCATCGCCGAGCCGGTGCCCGCCGAGCTGACCAGCAGGCCGTCGATGCGGCGGTCCAGCAGGGTGCGGATGTAGTCGTCCTGCTGTTCGGGGCGCTCGCCGGCGTTGCCGATGACGAGGCTGTAGCCGAGGCCGCGGGCGGCGTCCTCGACGGCGTCGGCCAGCTCGGTGAAGAAGGGGTTGGTGAGATCGCCGATGATCAGGCCGAGGGCGCCGGTGCGGGCGGTGCGCAACGCGCGGGCGACGCTGTTGGGGCGGTAGTCCAGCTCCCGCACGGCGGCGAGCACCCGCTCGCGGGTCCGGGCGACGGGGCTATGGCCGTTGAGGACGCGGGAGACCGTGGCGACGGAGACGCCCGCCCGCTCCGCCACCTCTTTGATGTTGGCCATGGCGTCGTTGCCCTCCTGTTCGGGCGGCAGTTGCGGACGGCAGTCGTCGTACGCCGTGTAATCGTTTTCGCGGGGCCTCAGGTAATCGATTACACGGCGGTCGAGTCAAGCCGCCGGTGACGTGGCGTATGTCACCTGATGCCATCCGGACCGGTACGGAAAAAACGACCGAGGGCCGCACCCCGGCTGGGGTGCGGCCCTCGGCTCAAGAGCAGGCGTGCCGCGTCTCAGGCGACGGACAGCTTGACCTCGATGTTGCCACGGGTGGCGCTGGAGTACGGGCAGACCTGGTGCGCCTTCTCCACCAGCGCCTTGGCGGTGTCCGCGTCGACGTTGGGGATCGAGGCGGAGATCTCGACCGTGAGGCCGAAGCCACCGGCGTCGGTCTTGCCTATGCCGACCTTGGCGGTCACCCGGGAGCCGGAGACATCCGCCTTCTCCTGGCGGGCGACGACGCTGAGCGCGCCCTGGAAGCAGGCGCTGTAGCCCGCCGCGAAGAGCTGCTCGGGGTTGGTGCCGGCGCCGCTGCCGCCCTGCTCCTTGGGCGGGTTGACGACGACCTCAAGCTTGCCGTCGTCGCTGGCGACGCGGCCGTCACGGCCGTTCTCAGCGGTGGCGACGGCGGTGTAGACGACGTCGACAGTCGGGATGGACATACAGAAATCCTCCTGTGGTTCGCCGCGACTCGCGCCCACGGATCGCGACGGCTTGCCGCTGAGCCTAACGCCCGTCCCGAAACCGTCAGCCGTCGAGGCTCACGATCATCTTTCCGGTGTTCTCTCCGCGCAGGAGGCCGAGGAACGCCTCGACGCCGTTCTCGATGCCCGAGATCTTGGTCTCGCCGTACTTCAGCTCGCCGGAGCGGATCCAGGCGGAGACCTCCTCGACGAACCGCGACTGCAGCGCGGCGTGGTCGCTGACCAGCACTCCCTGGAGGCGCAGCCGCTTGCCGATCACCATCGCGAGGTTGCGCGGGGCCGGGGAGGGCTCGGTGGCGTTGTACATCGAGATCATGCCGCAGACCGCGACGCGGCCGTGGACGTTGAGCGCGCTGATGGCCGCTTCGAGGTGGTCGCCGCCGACGTTGTCGAAGTAGACGTCGATGCCGTCGGGCGCGGCCTCCTTGAGCTGCTTGGTGACGTCGCCGTTCTTGTAGTTGAAGGCGGCGTCGAAGCCGTACTCCTCTATGAGGACCTTGACCTTCTCGTCGGAGCCGGCGGAGCCGATGACCCGGGAGGCGCCCTTGAGCTTGGCGATCTGGCCGACCTCGCTGCCCACCGCGCCGGCCGCACCGGAGACGAACACGGCGTCGCCCTCCTTGAAGGAGGCGACCTCCAGCAGGCCCGCGTAGGCGGTGAGGCCCGGCATGCCCAGCACGCCGAGGTAGGCGGTCAGCGGGGCCAGCGACGGGTCCACCTTCGCGGCGCGCTCGGCGTCCAGCACGGCGTACTCGCGCCAGCCGAAGCCGTGCAGGACGTGGTCGCCGACGGCGAGGGACTCGGCGCGCGAGGCGATGACCTCGCCGACCGCGCCGCCGTCCATGGGCTGGTCGAGCTGGAACGGCGGGGTGTAGGACTTCACGTCGTTCATCCGGCCGCGCATGTACGGGTCGACGGAGAAGTGCTGGTTGCGGACGAGGATCTGGCCCTCGCCCACCTCGGGCACCGCGGCCTCACGCAGCGCGAAGTCTGCTGGCGTGGGCCAGCCGTGCGGGCGGGCGACGAGGTGCCATTCGCGGCCGGTCGTGGGCAGTGCGGACATAAGCTCGAACCTCCAAAAAGCTTCAGGTGCTGAAACAACCATGCTCCTAGATATTTCATGTTGTCAAGCAAAGGGTTATTCTGGCCGCATGACTCCCCGCGCAGACCCCCTGACCGTTGAGGTCGTCGATCTCATCGGCACCGTCGTCGCCCGCTACCACCAGGAGTACGAGCAGGCCGCGGCGGGGCACTCCCTCACGGGTGCCCAGGCGCGGGTCCTGGGCCTGCTGGCCATAGAGCCGCTGCCCATGCGCCGGGTCGCCCAGCGCCTGAAGTGTGAGCCGTCGAACGTCACGGGCATCGTGGACCGCCTGGAGTCCCGCGGCCTGGTCGAGCGCCTCCCCGACCCCGCCGACCGGCGCGTGAAGCTGGCCGCCCCGACCGCCGAGGGCATGCGGACGGCCGAGCGGCTGCGCGCCTCGCTGGATTTCGCGCGCGAGCCGCTCGGCCAACTGACCGTCGCCGAGCGCACGCTGCTCAAGGAGCTGCTTCAACGGATGCTCGGGATCGCACCGCGGTAGAGCCTCGCACGGCACCGGAGGAGAAGGAGCCGGCCCGCCCGACCGAAGTGGCCCAGGATCACCGCGCCCGGATGCCCCGGTCAGGGGAGCCGGTGGCGCTCTAGGGTGAGGGCCATGACCAGCCCCGCGAGCGCCGCCCGCCACACCGTCGACTTCTACTTCGATCCGATCTGCCCCTTCGCCTGGATCAGCTCACGCTGGATCCTGGAGGTCGAGCAGCACCGCGACCTGGACCTGCGCTTCCGGGTGATGAGCCTGTCCGTGCTCAACGAGGGGCGCGAGGACCTCCCCGAGAAGTACCGCGCGCTGCTGGACGAGGGCTGGGGCCCGGTCCGGGTGTGCGTCGCGGCGGCCCAGGAACACGGCGAGGAGGTGCTGCGCGACCTGTACACCGCCCTCGGCACCCGCATCCACCGGGACGGCCGCGAGGACACCGCCGCCGTCATCGAGGAGGCGCTCGCCGAGGTCGGGCTGCCGGCCGCGCTGGCCGGTGCCACCGGGCGGGAGGCGTACGACGACGCGCTGCGCAAGAGCCACCACCAGGGCATGGACCCGGTCGGCGAGGAGGTCGGCACGCCCACGCTCCACGTCGACGGCGTCGCGTTCTTCGGGCCCGTGCTCATGGCGATCCCGCGCGGCGAGGACGCGGTACGGATCTTCGACGGCGTGCGCCTGCTGGCCGGCTACGACAGGTTCTTCGAGCTGAAGCGGTCCCGCACCGGCGACCTCGACTTCGGCTGACGGATCACAGCGGACGGACTTCGGCTGACGGACTTCGGCTGACGGATCACAGCGGACGGACTTCGGCTGACGGGCGTCGACTGACGGGCTTCAGCCGACGCCGGGCGAGGCGGGCGCGGCGGCGTCGCCAGCACCAGGGCCCGCCACGTCCGCCCCATCCGTCCCACCCCCCGCCTCCCTCACATCCGTCCCAGACCCCGCCTGCGCCGCATCCGCCGTCTCCGCCCCCGCGGCCCGCACGCCCCGCAGCAGCGTCACCGCCAGCACCGCCGTGCAGACCATCACGCCCGCCGCGCCCAGCACGGCGGCGTGCAGCCCGTCGGTGAAGGCCGCGCGGGCGGCGGTCAGCAGTGCCTCGCCGGTCCGCCCGGGCAGTTCCCCCGCGACGGCGACCGCGCCCGCCAGCGTCTCGCGCGCCGCGTCGGCCGCCGCCCCCGGGAGCCCGGCGGGCAGCGCGTCGCCGATGTCGGCGCGGTAGACGGCGCTGCCGACGCTGCCCAGAACGGCCATGCCCAGCGCGCCGCCCAGCTCCGTGCCGGACTCCAGTACCGCCGAGGCGGAGCCCGCCCGTTCCGGCGGGGCCACGCCGATGGCCAGTTCGTTGCCCAGCGACATCACCATGACCAGGCCCGAGGCGTAGACCGCCGAGCCGGTCAGCACGAACCACAGGGCCGAACCCGGCTCCAGCCAGGACAGCCACAGGAAGCCGCCGGCCGCGACCAGGCACCCGGCGGCGATGACGTGCGCGCGGTCGAAGCGCTGGGCGAGCGCGGCGGCGGCCGGCGCCATGCCGCCCACGGCGAGCGTGGGCACGAGGTTCCACAGCGCCGCCTCCATGGGGCCCATGCCCCGTACGGACTGGAGGTACTGGGTGAAGAACACCGCGCAGCCGACGATGGCGAACATCGCCAGCAGGTTCATCAGGACCGAGCCGCTGAACCCTCGGTGCCGGAGCAGGGCCAGGTCGAGCATGGGGTGGCGGGCGGTGCGCTGGCGCCGTACGAAGGCCGCCGCGGCGAGCAGGCCGAGCACGATCGCGCCCACCGGCGGGGCCGCCACGCCGTCGCGGGCGATCTCCTTGATCCCGTAGACGACCGGCAGCATCGCCGCCAGGGACAGCACCGCGCCGGGCAGGTCGAAGCGGCCGGCCGCCGGGTTCCTGGACTCGGGCAGCAGCAGCGGTCCGGCCACCAGCAGCAGCACCATCGCCGGCGTGTTGACCAGGAAGACCGAGCCCCACCAGAAGTGCTCCAGCAGCGCGCCGCTGAGCACCGGGCCGAGCGCGATCCCGCCGGTGATGGCGACCGACCACAGGGCGACCGCCTTGCCGCGCTGTTCGGCGTCGTGGAAGAGGTTGCGGATCAGCGCGAGCGTGGACGGCATCAGGGTGGCGCCGCCGATGCCGAGCAGCGCCCGGGCGGCGATGAGTGTTTCGGCGCTGTCCGAGGAGGCGGCGAGCCAGGAGGCGAGGCCGAAGAGGACGGCGCCGGTCAGCAGCAGTTTGCGGCGGCCGATGCGGTCGCCCAGCGCGCCCATGGCGATCAGCAGGCCGGCCAGGACGAAGGCGTACACGTCCAGGATCCACAGTTGCTGGACGCTGCTCGGCTTCAACTCCTGGGTCAGGAACGGTACGGCGAAGTAGAGCACCGAGACGTCCATGGAGACGAGGAGGCAGGGCAGCAGCAGGACCGCGAGCGCGGTCCACTCCCGGCGGCCGGCCCGCGGCGACGGTGTGTACGGGGTAAACGTCATGGCGGACACTGTAAGCACGCCCGGTTTACGCCGCAAACCCCTTGCGCATAAAGGGACTTGGAGGTGCGTCACACTAGTGCACTGCTCGTCGGGAAGACACCAGGAGGCGGGCCCGCTGCTAGGCTTCGTACCTCCGAAGCAGCCCAGAATCAGGCGCATAAGCAGCAGAGGCACAGACCCGGATCCGCCATCCACCACCCCCTAGTGCACTAGTACGGAGGCCAGCCCCCGTGGACCGCTCCCCCACGCCGCCCTACCGCCGCGTCGTCGATGAGATCCGGCGCCGTATCGAGGACGGCGAGCTGACGCCGGGCGACCGGGTGCCCTCGACCCGCCGCATCACCCAGGAGTGGGGCGTGGCCATGGCGACGGCCACCAAGGTGCTGACCACCTTGCGCCAGGAGGGCGTCGTCCGGGCCGTGCGGGGCGTGGGCACGGTGGTGGCCGAGCCGCCGCGGTCGCGGTCGCCGCGCGCCGAACCGCCGGGCGAGCGCGAGCGGCGGCCACGCGAGACGGACCGCGGGCTCAGCACCGAGGCCGTCGTGCGCGCCGGGATCAAGGTCGCGGACGCGGAGGGGTTGCGGGCGCTGTCGATGCGGCGGGTCGCGGCGGAGTTCGGGGTGTCCTCGATGGCGCTCTACCGGCATGTGGCCAACAAGGACGAACTGGTGCTGCTGATGGCGGACGCCGCGTTCATGGACGTGGAGCTGCCCGATCCCGCCCCGTCGGGCTGGCGCGCGCGGATGGAGGCGGGGGCCCGCCTGCAATGGGCCCTCTACCAGCGGCATCCGTGGCTGGCGCAGTACCTGTCGCTCACCCGGCCGCAGCCGATGCCGCACGCGATGGCGCTCGTCGAATGGACCGTGGCGCGGGTCGAGGGGGTGGATCCGGTGACGCTGATCCACATTGCCCTGACGCTGCTCAACTACGTGCGCGCCACCGGGGCCGGTTTCGAGGACGACCTGGAGGCCGAGCAGGAGACCGGCATGGACCGGGATCAGTGGATGGCAGCGATGGAGCCCGCGTACGAGCGCATCGTCGGGTCGGGCCGATACCCGATGTACGCGGGGATCGGCGACGGCGAGGAGGACGTGGTGAGCCTGGAGACGCTGTTCGAGTTCGGCCTGGCGCGGGTGCTGGACGGGATCGGGCTGCTGGTCGAGGGGCGGTCGGGGCGGTCGGGGGCTGAGCCCACGGGCCGTACGCCAGGGCCCCGGTAGCGGTACGCCCGGGCCCGGTAGCCGTACGTCCGGGCCCCGTAGCCGTTATGCCCGCCCCAACCCCCGCCCCCCCCGCAGCCGCTCACTCCAGCTCGCCCCGCAGTCTCTGGACCCGTAAGACCAGCTCCAGTTCGAAGCGGAGGTCCGGGTCGTCCACCTCGCCGCCCCACAACTCCCTTATGCGGCGCAGCCGGTAGCGCACGGTCTGCGGGTGGACGCCGAGCCGGGCGGCGACCTCGGGCGCGCCGCCGCGGGTCTCCAGCCAGGCCAGGAGGGTGGCGGCGAGCCGCCGGCCGTGGACGGGTCCGCAGTCGGCCAAGGGGGCGAGGCGGCGGCGGGTGAGGTCGTCGATCAGTTCCTCGGGCGGCAGCAGGACGAGCGCCTCGGTGTGCTCGGTGCACTGGAGCAACTGGCCCGAGGGCAGCAGTCCGCGCTCCGTCAGGTCGACGGCGACGCCGGCCCAGTGCAGCGACTTCGCGGCGTCGAGCAGCGGCACGGTGGGGCCGATCGCGCCCGACCAGCCGGCGGTCGCGCGGCCCAGCAGCTCCCGCCGCCCGGGGGTGTCCGGCTCGGGCACCACCATCCGGGGCCGTTCGCACTCCATGTCCAGCAGGACGTCGGAGGCGACGGCCGGGGCCACCGCCTCGCGGGCCGGCCGCAGCAGGACCGCGACCGCGACCCGTTCGGGCAGCGGCCAGCCGATACGGGCGGCGCGTTCGGCGAGCGCCGGCGGCGTGCCGCGCCCGTCGCCCGGCATCCCGCCGTCCCCCCGCTGCCGTCGCCCGTCGCCCCGCGCGCCGATCCGGTCCGGGCCCGTACGGGGACGAGGAGGTCCGCCGGCGAAAAGCTGCTCCATCAGGCGGCGTTGCAGCCGCAGCCGTTCACCGGCCTGGCGGGCGGCGGCCTCGGCGTAGCCGCGGACGGATTCGGCGACCAGCCCGTCGAGGTACTCGAAGCCGGACTCGGCGAGTTCGTACATGGCGGGGGCCGGGATGGCGACCTCCTGGCCGATCTCGGCGAGCCGCCGCCAGGCCAGCCGGACGCCCAGCCGGTAGATGGCCTGAAGGGCGTCCAGGCTGCGGCCCTGGATGCCCTCGCCGCGGCCGAAGTCCTGGAAGACGCGCGGGTGGACGTGCGGGCGGTCCAGGCCGGACGTCATGTGCTCGACGAAGTGCTCCAGCGACTGCCGGATGCCGACCAGGGCGCGCGGTTCGCCGGATTCGTCGGCCACCAGCGGGAGTTGGGGGTACTCGCGGCGGATCTCGCGCAGGATGACACGGGCCAGGGCGGGCACCTCGGCCAGCGCCAGGGCGGCGAACCGGCGGACCTGGGAGGCGGGGACGTCCCGCCAGGCCGAGCGGACGGTGGTCACCATCGCGCGGCCCTCCTCGGCGTCGCCGACGCGTTCCGCGACGCCCACGCCTTCCCCGGCACGCCCGGCACGCCTACGCGCCGGACCCGCCGAAGGTCACCAGCGGCACGTTCGGTTGTTCCGGGGTGGCGTTCAGGGCGGCGACGATGCCGAGCGCGGCGGCTACGGCCAGCGCGGCGGCGGCCAGTGCGGTCAGCGCGGCGGCGAGAAAACGGTGCATGGCGCGGCGAGCCCCTTCGTCGATGCCGGAGTCCTTTGGCCGGTCTCCGTCGAGGTTGGTGCGGCACACGGCGCGGCCGGGGGCAAGCCCCTCACGTGTCCGGCCGGTGCCCGCGTTCCCACAGCGCGGCACCACGTCAGGCGTGGTGACTGCCGAGTGTGGAAGGGCATTGACTCCCTGTCAAGAGTTCGCTTAGCTTCCCGGCCCATGGCGCCTCCCGACGCCGCACGTGCACCAGAGCGTGTCCTCCCCCACCGCTTCCAGGAGTGCTCGTATGCGTGAATCCCGCAAGAGCCGCACGTCGCCCGCCGCCCCGACCGGCCCGCGCCCGGAGACGGAACCGGGGGCCCGGACCGCCTCCGCGCTGTCGCTGCTCCTGCTGGGCACCGGCGTCTTCCTGCTGGTCCTGGCACCCCTGCTGGCCTGGTACGTGGAGCCGCGGGCCAAGGTCACACCGCTCGACGTCGACACCACCACCGTCTTCACCGGCACCGGCAGCGCCTTCGACACCGGGGCGCTGAAGACCCGCGACGGGCAGGAGATCACCATCACCCGGCATGTGCTGGGCGATGTGGCGGCGGGCGAACGCAGCGGGCGGGCGGTGTGGGACGTCTCCACCACCGTCGACACCCCGCGCACGCTGGCCCTGAAGGACCCGCGCAAGGCGTTCCAGTGGACCGTCGAGCGGTGGGTCACCGACCGGCGCACGAACGCCCCGGTGCACTGCTGCGAGGAGGCCCCGACCCGCTTCGACGGCGACGCCTACCTGAAGTTCCCCTTCGACGTGCGGCGGACGACCTACCGCTGGTGGGACAACACCCTCGGCGCCGCCGTCCCGCTCCGCTTCGCCGGCACGCGGACGCTCCAGGGAGTGGAGGGCTACCGCTTCACCGGGACGGTCGCGCCCACCAGGACGGGCAGCCGCCAGGTCCCCGGCCGGCTGGTGGGCAGGCCCCGGCAGGGCCAGATCCAGGCCGAGGAGTGGTACGCCAACTCCGGGATCGAGCTGGTCGTCGAGCGGCGCACCGGCCGCATCGTCGACGCCTCGATCTCGCCGCACAAGACGTTGCGCGCGCCGGGCGCCCGGCGGACGGCGGTGACGCTGCTGCGCGGTGCGGGCCTGCGGTTCACGCCGGAGACGCGGCGGGCGCAGGTGGCGCTGGCGAAGGCGGACAGCGACAAACTGGCGCTGGTGGGCGGGGTGCTGCCGGTGGGCGCCGGGGTGGTGGGCGGTGTGCTCGCGCTGGTGGGCGTGGTGTTGGTGGTGCGCGGGAGGCGGCCGACCGGCCGGTCCTGAGCGAAGTGATGAAGCGTCAGCCTCGGTCGGCCCGGATTTTGTCATCCCGGTGAGTAGCCGCATCGAACAGGTCGGCGAAAACTGTGCCACCCCACACGCGGACGACCGCCTCCCTGGTCGCCCCACTTCCCCGCCCCGGTCCCCGACGCACCACCGACGACAGCGCACGGCCCCGCACGACTCAGCACGCAGTACGTCCCCCACCGCTGGTACCGCACCCTGAGACGAGTTGGAGCGCAGATGCCCCAGCACGTACGACCCTCCCCGCCCCTCGCACCACCGGCAGCGTCGGCGCCACCGGCGCTACCGGCGCCCTCCGAGGCACCGCACAAACCGCCGGCCGTCTGCGAACCGCCGGCGCCGCCACCGCCGCCCCTGCCGCACCGCATCGTCTTCCTCGCCCGCCGTGACCTGGGAAACCCCGCCGCCGGCGGCTCCGAGCTCCTGGTGGACCGGATCGCCGCGGGACTCACCGCCCACGGCCACCACGTCACCCTCCTGTGCGGCGGGCCGGCCGCGGAACGCGACTACCGGGTGGTGTCCGCCGGCGGCGACGCCGGTCATTTCCTGCGCGCGCCGCGGCAACTGGCCCGCCGGGTCGGTGCCTGCGACCTGCTGGTCGAGGTCTGCAACGGCATGCCGTACCTCGCGCCGCTCTGGCACCGCGGGCCGACGCTGTGCCTGGTCAACCACGTCCATACGGACCTGTGGGGGATGCGCTACCCGGGGCCGGCCGCCCGGCTCGGCCGCCGGCTGGAGCACTGGGCGCTGGCCGGCACCCACCGCCGCAATCTGATGGTCGCCGTCTCCGGCTCCACGGCCGCCGCGCTGCGCGGCCTCGGCGTGGCCGGGGACCGTATCCGCCTGGTCTACAACGGCGTGGAGGAGCCGGGGCCGCTCGCCCCCGAGGCGCCGCGACCGCTGTTCCTGGCCATGGGCCGGCTCGTCGAGTACAAGCGGGTCGATCTGCTGCTGCGCCTGTGGGAGCGGGTCCGGCCGGTGACCGGCGGCCAACTGGTGATCGTCGGCGACGGCCCGGAGCGGGCCCGGCTGACGGCGCTGGCGGGCCCCGACGTCACCTTCACCGGCCATGTCTCCGAGCAGCGAAAACACCAACTTCTGTCCTCCGCCTGGCTGTTGCTGCACCCCTCGCTCGTCGAGGGGTGGGGCCTGGTGGTCATGGAGGCCGCCGCCCGCCGCACGCCGGCCGTCGGCTTCGACATCCCCGGTCTGCGGGACTCCGTCGAGGACGGCGTCACCGGCCTGCTCGCCCGCGGCGAGAGCTCCTTCGCCGCCCACTGGTGCGCCCTCGCGCTCAGCGCCCACCGCCGGCACGCCCTGGGCCTCGCCGCCGAACAGCGCGCCGCCCGCTTCCGATGGGCCCATACGGTCCGCAGCTTCCGGGCGGTCGCCGCGGAGGCTTTCCTGCACTCCCTTCCCAGGCGGTGAGGTCCCCGTGCGCGATCCCTCCCTGCGCAGGTCCTGCGCCCTCTTCCGGGCCTTCCTGCGCGAACAGACCGATCCCGAGCGGTGTTACGGGCTGCTCGCCCGCGACGCCGCCGACCAGGTGGAGCGCCATATCCCGCTGAAGGGCGCGGTGGTCGCCGATGTGGGCGGCGGCAGCGGCCACTTCACCGAGGAGTTCCGGCGGCGCGGTGCGCACGGCTATCTCTTCGAGCCCGACCGGGCGGAGCTGACCGCCCGCGGCCGCGTCCCCGAGGGCGCGGTGGTCGCCGACGGCTATCTGCTGCCGCTCGCCGACGGCGCCGCCGACGTCTGCTTCTCCTCCAACGTCCTCGAACACGTCGCCGACCCGCAGACCTTCCTCAGCGAACAGGTCCGGGTCACCCGCCCCGGCGGGCTGATCTACGTGTCCTTCACCAACTGGCTCTCCCCCTGGGGCGGCCACGAGACGGCTCCCTGGCACTACTTGGGGGCCGAGCGAGCCCGTGCCCGCTACCACCGGCGCACCGGCAGACCGGCCAAGCACACCCTCGGCGAGAACCTCTTCGCCGTGCACGTCGGCCGCACCCTGCGCCACGTACGGTCCCGCGCCGACGTCGCCGTCGTCTCGGCCCGCTCCCGTTACGCGCCGTTCCTGGCCGAGGCCATCCCCCGCCTCCCCGGCGTCCGCGAGGTCGCCACCTGGAACCTCCTCCTCATCCTGCGGCGGCTGCCGTGACCCGGCCCCCCGTCGCACGGCGGCAGCCCCTCGTCCCCCGGTGGTTACGATGACCCACACCCTCGGCCCGGCCACGTCACCGGGATCGCCCGACACCGGGGGCACCCCGGCACCGCCGCCCGCCGCACCGCCACCCGGCGAACCCCGGCGCAGGCGCTGGCTGGTGGCGTTCTGGGCGCTCGCCCTGGCCGGCTTCCTCGCGTCCTCGCCGGGGAAGATGACGTTCGAGACGAAGCTGGGCGTGACGACCGACCCATGGCGGTTCCTCGGCGACCTCGGCGACCTGTGGCACGACCGGGCCGGCTTCGGCGGCATCGCCGACCAGTACATCGGCTACGCCTTCCCCACCCTGCCCTACTACGGCCTGACCGACCTGGCGCACCTGCCGGTCTGGCTCGCCGAGCGGCTGTGGATGTCGCTGATCGTCACGGCCGCGTTCTGGGGCGCGCTGCGGCTGGCCGAGCGCCTGCGCTGCGGCACCGCGCCGACCCGGCTGGTGGCCGCCGCGTGCTACGCGCTGTGGCCGACCTTCACCCTCGTCATCGGCTCGACCTCGGCCGCGGCGCTCCCCGGCGCGCTGCTGCCCTGGGTCCTGCTCCCGCTGACCCACCCGGGCCTGACCGCGCGCGCCGCCGCCACCCGCTCGGCGCTGCTGATCCCCTTCATGGGCGGCGTCAACGCGGCCTCGACGCTGGCGTCGCTGCTGCCCGTCGGCCTCTACCTGCTCTCCCGTACGGGGCCCCGCCGGCCGAAGCTGCTCGCCTGGTGGCTGCCGGGCGTGCTGCTGGCCACCGCCTGGTGGGTCGTCCCGCTCCTGCTGCTGGGCCTCCACGGCGAGAACTTCATGCCGTTCATCGAGCAGGCGGACACCACCACCGCCACCATGTCCGCCACCGAACTGCTGCGCGGCGCCGGCAACTGGGTCGGCTACCTCAACTTCGGCGAGCCCTGGCTGCCGGCCGGCTGGACGCTGACCGCCAACGCCGGCGCGGTGCTCGGCTCGGCGCTGGCCGCCGCGCTGGGGCTGGCCGGGCTGGCCCGCCGTGACCTGCCCGAGCGGCGCTGGCTGCTGCTGACCGTACTGACCGTCGTCCTGATCGCGCTCGCCGGCTACGGCGGCGCGCTGGGCGGCCCCGCGCACGGCCTGTGGCAGGACTGGCTCAACGGCTGGCTGCGCCCCTTCCGCAACATCTACAAGTTCACCCCCGGCCTCGCGCTGGCGCTCACCCTCGGCCTGGCGCATCTCCTCGCCGCCACCGGGCGCCACAGCGCCCGCCGCGTCCCCGCCCGCCGCCGACTGCCCCTGCTGACCGCCGTACTCGTCCTGCCCGCGCTCGCCCTGCCCTTCCTGACCGGCGCGATCCTCCAGCCCGGCGCGTTCACCCGCCTCCCCGCCTACTGGGAGAAGACCGCCGCCTGGCTCGCCACCCACACCCCGCACAGCCGCGCCCTGGTCGTCCCCGCGACCGCGCACGGCATCTACACCTGGGGCTCCCCCATCGACGAACCCCTCGACGTGCTCGCCACCTCACCCTGGGCCCAGCGGGACTTCGTCCCCTTCGGCACCCCCGGCGCCCGCCGCACCCTGGACGCCGTCGAACAGGCCCTGCTGACCGGCGCCCACGTCCCGGGACTGCGCGACTACTTGGGCCGGGCCGGTCTCCACCACGTGGTCGTACGCAACGACCTCGACCCGGACCAGATCGGCTACGTCCCGCCGCGCACCGTCACCCGCACCCTGGAGGCGTCCGGCTACCGCAAGGCGGCGGCGTTCGGCCCGCTGACCACCGAGGGCCGCATCCCCGCCGGAGCCCCGCTCCAGATCCAGGGCCTCTACCCGCGCCGCCACGCGGTCGAGATCTACACCCCGCGAGGAACCCCCGAGCCCGGACCCGTCACCGCCAAGGCCGTCGCGGACACCGCGCGGCTCAGCGGCGGCCCGGAAGCCCTCCTCCAGCTCTCCGCCGACCCCACCCTGCGCACCAGGCCCACCGTCCTGACCGGCGACCGCCACCCCGGCCTCGGCACCCCGCCGCTCCAGTTGACCGCCGACGGGCTGCGCCGCGCCGACACCCGCTTCGGCCTGGTCAACACCAACACCTCCTACACCTACACGGCCGGCGAGAGGAACCACCCCGACAGCGTCCAGGACCCCGGCCGACCGCCCCGGCAGATCCTGCCCACCACCGGCACCGCCCACCAGACCACCGCCGTGCTGCGCGGCGCCGCCTCCGTCACCGCCTCCACCAGCGGCAACTGGCTCTTCCACCTGCCGCAGTACGACCCGGTCAACGCCTTCGACGGCAACCCCGACACCGCCTGGGCGGAAGGCAGCGCCGGCGACCCCGTGGGCCAGTGGGTCCGCGTCGCCTTCACCCGCCCCACCACCCTCCCCGCCTCCCTCTTCGTCACCCCGCTCGCCGGAGACGGGCTGCGCGCCGCGCCGACCTCCGTACGGATCAGCACCGACCGCGGCAGCGCCGAGAGCACCCTGCGCCCCGACGGGACACAGCAGCGCGTCAACGCCCCGGCGGGAAAGGCGAAGTGGCTGCGCGTCACCCTGCTCGGCACGCAGACCCCGCGCGCCGGCCTCTCCGGCGCCGGCTTCGCCGAGATCTCCGTCCCCGGCGTCCAGGTCACCCGCCTGCTGCGGCTGCCCACCGACGCCGCGCGCTCCGACGCCCCGGCCGAGATCTACTCGCTGCACCGCGGCACCGACCCGGGCGGCCTCTCGCCGGTGTCGGCGGAGGTCGGACTGCACCGCCAGTTCGGCACGACGGCCGCCGCCCGGTACGCCGTCTCGGGCGAGGCGGTGGCCGTCCCCGGCCCCGAACTCGACCGGCTCCTGGACGAGGCGGTGCCCGGGCGCCGGAAGCGGATCACCGCCACCGCCGACTCCACGAGCTTCGGCTTCGGCCAGTCGCTCAGCCCCCGCAACCTCGTCGACGGCGATCTGACCACCGCCTGGATCGCCGGGGCCCGGCCCACCCTCCATCTGCGCTGGCCCGGCAAGCGGAAGATCGACCAGATCGTGCTGGCGGCGGCCGGCGGCATCTCCACCCGTCCCGAGCAGATCCTCGTCAACTCGCCCGACGGGGCGGCCACCGCCGGCGTGGACGAGAACGGCCAGGCCCGCTTCGACCCGATCACCACCGACCGCCTCGACCTCACCATCAGCAAGGTCAAACCGCTCACCCTGCACAACCCCGTCGCCGGCCAGGCCCTGCAACTCCCCGTCGGCCTCAGCGAGATCCACGTCCCGGCGCTGGACTCCTACCGCGCACCGCGGCCCGCCGCCGGCGCGCGCTTCTCGCTCGGCTGCGGCCAGGGTCCGATGCTCGCCGTCGACGGCACCCTGCACGCCACCAAGGCCGCCGGCACGCTCCGCGACCTCACCGAACGGCGGCCGGTGACGGTGGAGTTGTGCGCGGGCGAGGCCCGCGACAGCAGTCTGTCGCTGCCCGCCGGCCGCCATCGGGTGGAGGCGGGCGACCAGGGGCCGCTGGCGCTCACGGATGTGACGTTGCGGCGGGGCGTCCCGGGTGGCGGGTCCGACGCCGGTGCCGCGCCCGAGGCCGAGGCCGGTTCCGACAGCGGTTCTGGTTCCGACGCCGGTCCGCGGAAGTCCGCGCGGCCGGTGCGGGAGGTGACCGCGCGGGAGTGGACCGGCGATCACCGCACCGTCGCCGTCGGACCGGGCGAGGCCGCGTATCTCCAGATGTACGAGAACGCCAACGCCGGCTGGCACGCCACCCTCGACGGCCGCGAGCTGACACCGCTCCGCCTCGACGGCTGGCAGCAGGGCTTCCTCCTGCCGGCCGGCGCGAGCGGCACCGTCGAGCTCACCTACGAACCGGCCACCGCCTACCGCCTCGGCCTGGCCGGCGGCGCGCTGGGCCTCGCGCTGCTCGCCGCCTCCGCCCTCGTCCGACGCACACCCCGGACACCGCCTCCCGCCCCGCAGTCCCCACCCGCCCCCTCCTGGGTCCTGGGCGCCGTCGCCCTCACCGCGGTGATGGCCCTGGTCGCCGGGCCCTACGCCCTGATCGTCCCGCTCCTCGCCCTCGTCGCCCGCTACCGTCCCCGCCTCCTGCCGTCCCTCGCGCTCCTGGCCATGCTCGGCGCCGGCGTCGCCGCGGCCCTCGGCGCCGGCCACCCCGTCGCCGCCCAGGAGGGCGCCTTCGGTCCCACCGCCCAGGCCCTGGCCCTGCTCGCGCTGACCGCGGCGGTCGTCACCGTCCCGGCCCGGGACGGCCGGGCGCCCGTCGGGGAGCGGGAGGCCGGCGCCGGTGCGGGCGGCGGGGGAACCGGCGGGGCACCGGAGGGCGGCCAGCCGGCGCGTTCCGGCGATCCGGCGCTGTTCGGCCGGCCGATCACGGCCCGGGGGCGGACGGCGGGCGGCGGCCCGCGCTGGGGCGACCGGCACCCGCCGACCGGCCTCGGGGGACCCCGCCTCGACGGACCCCGTCCCGGCGGGCGGCACCCCGGCCGACCGTGCTCGGGAGGACCCGACTCAGGAGAACCGCGCCCCGGTGGACCCCACCCCGGCGGGGAGGAGACCAGCCGATGAGCACACTGCGGCCCGCCCGGCGCGAACCGTCCGGCGAGGGAGCCGGCCGGCGTCCCCAGGAAAGGGCGGGCCCGGCGCCGGCCGTCGCCCGCGTCCCGTTCCCCGTCGTCGACGAGATCTCCCGGCACGGCCTGCGGGAGGAGGAGCCGGAGACCGTCCACATCGAGGTCCACCTGCCAGGCCGGGTCGACCCCGCGCGGCTGCGGAGCGCGTTCCACCGGGCGCTCGCCCGGCACCCCCGCGTCCTGATGCGCCAGGCCCCCGCCCGCTGGTGGCACCGCCACTACACGTGGGAGCTGACCGCCGCACCGGACGTGGACCCGGTCGTCTTCCCGCCGCCCGCCCCAGACGCCCTCGCGCGGGCCCGCGAACGCGCGCTCACCGACTGCCCGCCGCTGGAGACCTCGCCTCCCGTACGCCTGGAAGTGATCGAGGGCCCGGGGGCGGCGGGCGGCACCGTGCTGCTCGTCACCCTCAACCACACCGCGCTGGACGGCCCGGCGTGCCTGCGGGTGCTGGCCACCACCGCCGAGTTGTACGGCGGCGCGGACAACTCCCCCGCGTCCGCGCCCGTACGCGCGAGCGGCCCGGGCGCCGACCGGCCCCCGGCCGACGACGCGCCGCCCGCCGGCCACGGCCTCGCCCGCCCGGCCCGCGTCGCCGCCGACCACGGCGCCCGCCAGCCCGAGGGGCGCGGCGGGCGGCACGGCAACGGCATGCTCCTCGTGGAGCTGCCGGTGCCCGCCCGGCCGCCACGCGCCGACGGCCGCTCCCCCTACACCGTCAACGACCAACTCCTCGTCGCCACCTGGCTGACGGTCGCCCGCTGGAACCGCCTGCCCCACCACCCTGGCGACCCGGCCGCCGCGGCCGTCCACCGCGGCGCCGCGCCCGTCGTCGTCACCATGCCCGTCGATGACCGGCCCCGGGGCGCCGAGATGCCCATCGGCAACGGCACCCGGCTGGTCTCGGTCGGCTTCGGCCCCGAGGAGCGCGAGGACGCCGGCCTCCTCACCGCCGATCCCCCCGACCCGGCCGCGGTGGCCCGGCTGCTGCGCCGAACGGCGTCCCGCACGCGCGCTCTGAAGGCCACCCGGGGCCCCCAACTGGGGCTGACCGGGGCGGTGTTGACCGCTCCGGTGCTGCCCGTCGGGCTGCGCGGCGCCATCACCCGCGCGCTGCGCTCCGCAGCCGCGCCCTGGACGTCCACCACCCTGCTCTCCAACATCGGCCGCATCCCCTACCCCCTGGATTTCGGCGACGCGGGCCGCCCGACCGCGGTGTGGTTCTCCGCACCGGCCCGTATGCCGCGCGGACTGACCGTCACCACGGTCTCGATCGGGGGCCGCATCCAACTGGCGCTGCGCTGGTCCGGCGCCCTCCTGGACGACGCGGCCGGCGCGCGCCTGGCCGCCCTCTTCCGCGACGCTCTCGCCGCCACCGGCGCACCGCTCCCGCCCCCGCCCGCTCCCCCGGCCCGAGGAGGCGCCCGATGACCCGGCCCCCCGCCACCGGCACGCCCCTCGCCGACACCGCGCCCGGCGGCCCTGGCACTCGCGGTACCCCTGGCACGCCTGTCACCCCTGGCGCCCCTCGCGCCCCGGGGGCGACGGCGCTCCCCCCGCCCCCCGCCGGGCTGCGCGACTTCTACGAGGACCCCGCCGTGCCGGTCGCCTCCGGTGACGCCCGCAGCCGTCGGCAGGCGCGGCTGCTGGCCCGCGCCCTGGGACCCGTGAGCGCCGACCGGCCGGCCGCCACCGTCCTGGACGTCGGCTGCGGCGACGGCACCGCGGCGGCCACCGCCGCGAGGTCCCTCCCCGGGCACCGCCTGATCGGCGTCGACTGGTCGCAGGACGCGCTGCGCCGCGCCGCGACCCGCGTCCCCCACACCGTGCGCGGCGAACTGACCGACGGCGGGCTGCCGTTCGCCGCCGGCGCGGCCGACGCCGTCCTCTTCAGCGAGGTCATCGAGCATCTCGTCGACCCCGACGCCGCCCTCGACGAACTGCGCCGGGTGCTGCGTCCCGGCGGCCATCTGATGCTGTCCACCCCCAATCTCGCCGCCTGGTACAACCGCGGGCTGCTGCTCGCCGGGGTCCAGCCCGTCTTCTCCGAGGTGAGCCTGCGCCGCGTCCACGGCCGGCCCGGCACGCAGGTCGTCGGTCATCTGCGTCTCTACACCGCCCGCGCGCTGCGCGGCTTCCTGACGGCGGCCGGCTTCGACGTCGTACGGATCGCGGGCGCGCCCTACCACGACGTGCCGCGCCCGCTGCGGCCCCTGGACCGCGCCGCGTGCCACGTGCCCTCCCTGGCGTCCATCCTGCTCGCCCATGCCCGCCGGAGAAGGGAGTAGGGCGGTGCTGTGGTGGGGCGTGGCGTCCGCGCTGCTCGCCAACGTCCTGTACAGCACCGGCTTCGTGCTGGAGAAGCGGGCCCTGTCCGCACTGCCCGCCCTGAGCACCCGGCAGCCGGCCCGGGTCGTCCGCCACCTCCTCGGCAGCCCGCTGTGGATCGGCGGCTCCCTCGCCCTCGCCGCCGGCTTCGCCGCCCAACTCGCCGTCTACCGCGCCCTCCCCCTCGCCGCCGCGCAGGGCCTCTTCGTCTCGGGACTGGTCCTTTTGCTGGTGCTCTCCTCGGTGGTGCTGGGCGAGCGGACCAGCGGCCGGGAGCGGCGGAGCGTCGTGGCCATCCTCGTCGCGCTGGTGATGGTCGTCGCCTCGCTGCACGGCGACGACGCGGAAGCCATCGCGCGCACCGCGCCGCCCGCGACGCTGCTCGCCATCGCCGTGCCGTCGCTGACCGCGGGGCTGCTGTTGTACGGCTCGGCGGAGCGCCGCGCCAGGCGCCGTCACCGTCTGCCCACCGCGGGCGTCCCCTACGGGGTGGCCGTCGGCCTCCTCTACGGCGTGAGCTCACTCGCCATCAAGGGCGTCTCCGGCCTCCTCACCACCGACGACCTGGCGGGCGCCGCCGCCGGACTCCTCCGCTCGCCCTACCCCTACCTCCTCCTCTTCACCGGAGCCACCGGTCTGGTGCTGTCCCAGACCGCGCTGCAACGCTGCCGCGCCTCCCTGATCGTCCCCGTCTGCACCACCGTCACCTGCGTCTTCACCGTCGCCTGCGGCACCTTCGCGTTCGACGAGCCGCTGCCCGCCGACCCCGTACGGCTGGCGCTGCGGCTCGGCGGCACCGCCGTCGCCCTGTCCGTCCTCCTCGCCCTGCCCCGCCACGACACTCCCGCCCCACGACCCCAACCACCTTCCGACCTACCGGAGTTGAGCCGTGAAGCCCGATGACCCGCTGCTGAAGATCCTCGCCTGCCCGCTCGACAAGGGCCCGCTGTCGCTGCCGGCGCCCGGCGACGTCCTCTACAACCCGCGCCTGCGACGCCGCTATCCGATCCTCGACGGCATCCCCCAGCTCCTCCCCTCCTCCGGCGAACAGGTCACCGACGCCCAACACGAGGACCTGATGCGCCGGCTAGCGCCCGATCCCGCGCCCGTTCCCACGACCGGCCCCGCACCCGGTCCGGCATCCGATCCCGCGCCCGACCGGGAGCCGCGGCCATGACGCTCGCCGCGCGGCTGGGTCCGCGGTTGCCGGCCCGGCTGGTGTCGGCGGTGGCGGCCGGCCTCTATCCGCGCTTCGAGCCCGAGCTGCGCCGCCTGGCCGACTTCTGCCCGTGGGGCGGCACGGCCGTGGATGTCGGTGGGTGGTACGGCCCGTGGACCCGGCGGCTGGCCCGGCGCGCGGACCGGGTCGTCACCCTGGAACCGGTCCCGCACCTGGCGCGGCTGCTGTCCTCGGTCGCCCCCGCGCACGTGGACGTCGTCCCGGCCGCCGCCACCGACCACACCGGCCGCACCACGCTCTGGCTGCCCCCGGACGGCCGCGGCGACCGCGGGGTCTCCTCGCTCGTACGCCGCGAACTGCACGGCGCCGCCCTGGATGTGCCCTGCCTCCCGCTGGACGCGCTGGAACTCGTCTCCGTCACGCTCGTCAAAATCGATGTGGACGGCGCGGAACTCGCGGTGCTGCGCGGCGCCGCCCGCACCCTCGCCCGCGAACGCCCGGCGCTGTTCATCGAATTGGAGGCGCGCATCCAGCCGCTCGCGCCCGTCCTGGAGTGGACGGCCGCCCACGGCTATCGCGGCTGGGTCCTGCCGCACGACCACTGGATGCCGTTGGCCGACTTCGATCTGCCCGCTCATCAGTCCCGCACCTCCCATGTCGCCGAGCACGGCCTGCTGCGCCGCTCCCTCGCCCCGCACCGGCGCTACGTCAACTCCGTGCTCTTCCTCCCCGACGGCGACCGCCCCGGACCCCCCGGACCGCCCGCCGTCCACGACCATGTCCATCATGAACCCCACCACTGACAACGACCCGCCCGCGGGCTCGGGCACCCCGCCCGGCCTGCCCGGACCGGTCGCCTTCCAACTGGTTCTGCTGCGTCGCATGGCCGATCACCACCCGGGCCTCGTCGAGGACGCCCTCCGCGAACTGGGCGTCTCCCGCGCGGATCTGCGCGAGGCCAACCGCCGTTGGCAGGCCAGGGCGCACGCGCCACGGGCCCGCGGCGGCGTCCAGCCCTACCGCGCGCTGCTGGGCACCCCGCAGGCCGTCGCCCCCCGGCGCGTCGGGGACCTGACCTGCCAGGCGCTGACCTGGCCCGTACCCCTCTGGCCCACCCTGCGCTTCGAGGTCCTCACCGGCGCCGGCGGTGCCGTGTGGAACGCCTGGCTCGTCCGCGCGCCCGACGCGGCCGCCCCCGCGCTGCGGACGACCGCGGACCTCACGCCGTGGTCCTGCACGGTCGACGAGGTCGCGCGCGCCTTCGCCCCGGCCCGCCCGATGGAGGGCAGCGCCCCCACCCGGTGGCGCCTGGCGTGCACGGCTCCCGACCTCGACGGCATCCCGCAGGAGGTCGTCGCCGAGTTCACCTGGGGCCTGTTCCAGCGCCGGGTGGACTGAGGCCCGGTCCGGCGCGAGAAGACGCCGGAGGGGCGCCTGCCGCACCGCTCCTTCCCGGTGCGCCGTGCCCCCCGGCCGTCACCGCTTCGTACGCCGACCGCGCCGGCCCGTCCTCCGACCGGACCTCCTCAACGGGCGGGCGACCGGCCGCGCGCGCAGGATGGCGCATGAGTGGTCTTTTGCGGGCGCTCCGTCCATACCGGCTCACCGGGGAGGAACCATCCATGACCATCAGCCTCGCCCAACTCCGGCGCTGCTCGGTCGCCGTCGATCTCGGCGCGGCCCGGACCAGGGTGTATGTCAAGAGTCAGGGGCTGGTCGTCGATGAGCCGACCGTCGCCGCCGTCAACACCCGCACCGGCGCCCTGCTGGCCGTCGGCGCGCAGGCGGAGGTGATGGACGGCCGCACCCCCGACTACATCCGCGTGGTCCGCCCGGTCTCCGGCGGCACCGTCGTGGACATCGAGATGGCCCAACGGCTGCTGCGCCACCTGGTCGGCGACAAGTTGCGCAAGACCTGGCGGCGCCGGCCCTCGATGCGTGCCGCGGTGTGCCTGCCGTACGGCAGCGAACCGCTGGCCCAACGGGCCGCCGTGGAAACGCTCACCGGCCTGGGCGCCCGCCGCGTGGAACTGGTCGACACGCTGATCGCGGCGGCCGTCGGCTGCGGACTGCCGGTGGAGCACCCGGAAGCGACCATGATCGTGGTGTGCGGTGCCGGCACCACGCAGATCGCGGTGATCTCCCTCGGTTCGATCGTGGCCGCGGAGACCGTTGCCGTAGGGGGCAACGCCATTGACGACGCGGTGGTCCAGCACCTGCGCCTGCACCACGAGTTGACGATGCCGAATCAGAGCGTACGCCCGCTGCACCTGATGCTCTCCAGCAACGACGGCCTCGCCTCCGGCCTGACGGAGGTGCACGGCCGGGACGTCACCAGCGGCCTGGCCCGTTCCGTGGAGGTCGACACCGAGCGGGTACGGCAGGCCATCGCCACGCCCCTGACCGCGATCCTGGACGGTATCGGGGCGGTGCTGCGCCGCTGCCCGCCGGACCTTGTGGCGGACCTCGGGGAGCGCGGCGTCATGCTCGCGGGGGGCAGCGCGCTGATCCCCGGGCTGGAGCCGATGATCCATCAGGCCACGACGATGCCCGTGCACATCGCCGAGCGCCCCGACACCTGCGCGGTCAACGGGCTGGGCGCCATGATCGAGGGCAAGGTCCAGCCCCTGCACCTCGATCCGATGGCTCCGTAGGCACGATCCGACGGCGGGCGAGCCCGGACAGACTCAGGGCGAGCCTCACAGACGCCGGGCGAGCACCCCAGGATCAGGGCCGAGCCTCACAGGCTCCGGGCGTTCCAGGCGACGACCGCCGGGCGGCCGTGCTCGCTCCCCAGGACGCCGACCGCCCCGGTCTCGAACGTGAACAGCCCGCCCGCGGCGGCGGGCAGCCCCAGCCGGCGGGCGGTCAGCACGCGCAGAAAGTGGGCATGCCCCACCAGCACCACGTCGCCCGCGTCGCCCGCGTCGCCCGCGTCGTCCTCGTCAGCCTCATCGGCCGCCAACCGCGGCGCGAGGCGTGCCAGCACCCGGTCGGCGCGCGCCCCGACCTCGTCGGGCGACTCCCCCGGATGCTCCCCGGAACCGCCGCCGGCACCGTCCCGGAAGAGGAACCAGCCGGGCCTGCCGACCTGGATCTCGGCGGTCCGCACGCCCTCGTAGTCGCCGTAGTCCCATTCCCGCAGGTCGGCGTCGATCCGCGGCTGCGGCAGTCCGGCCAGTTCCGCGGTGCGCAGGGCACGCGCCATCGGGCTGGCGTACACCCGCCCGATCTTCCGGCCCGCCAACAGCGGGCGCAGGGCACGGGCCTGCTCCTCGCCGTTGGCGGTCAGCGGCAGGTCGGTCCGGCTGGTGTGCCGCCCCGCCCTGCTCCACTCGGTCTCGCCGTGCCGGATCAGCAGGAGCCGGCTCACTGGCCCTGTGCCTGCGTGCCCTGCTCGCTCGCGCCCTCGCCCTGCTGGTCCTCGGCGACCGACGCGCGGACCTCGTCCATGTCCAGGCCGCGGGCCTGGCCGATGACGTCCTCCAGAGCGGCCTCCGGCAGCGCACCGGGCTGGGCGAACACCGCGATGTTGTCGCGGACGATCATCAGCGTCGGAATCGACTGGATCTGGAAGGCGGAAGCCAGCTCGGGCTGGGCCTCCGTGTCGACCTTGGCGAAGGTCAGGTCGTCGTGCTTCTCGGACGACCGCTCGAAGACCGGGCCGAACTGCTTGCAGGGGCCGCACCACTCGGCCCAGAAGTCGATCAGGACGAAATCGTTGCCGGAGACGATCTCGTCGAAGTTTTCCTTGGTGAGCTCTACGGTGCTCATGCGTTTCCCTGCTTCCGGTCCGTCGTCGCTGTTCAGTCGGCCCAGCAGCGGTAACGGGGGTGCCCCGTGAGGTATTCCGCATGCCGGACCGTCCCGCTCCCCTGCCCACCGAACGCCGTCCTAGACATACGAATCCCTGTCGGAATCCCCACGCCTCGAACCGGCCACCGAAACGGCGTACGAGCGGCCCGGGCGAGGGCGGCCTCAGATCCAGTACGGAGCCGCCGGCACGGCCCCCGCCGCCGCGTCGGCCCCGCTTCCGGAGCCGGTCCCGTGGCCGCCCACGTGGCCGGAAGCCGTCAGCCCCGCACCCCTGCTCCGCCCGGTCAGCCACGCCAGCAGATCCGCGAGAGTCCCCCTGACGACCGGCCCACCGTCCGCCCCGTCCCCGTGAGCGCTCCCGTCACCGCTCCCCTTACCGCTCGCACCGCTCGCGCCGCCGATCTCGCGGACCAGGTCCGTGTCCGTGGCCGCGATCCGCAGAGCCGCCACCCCCGTCCGCCGGGACTGCGCGCCGACGATGTCGTCGATGATCCAGCGGGCGGCGGCGCGCGGGATGTCCGCGAAGCCGTAGCCGGCGGCCAGATCCGCGTGGTGCACCTCCAGCTCCCGCAGCCGCGTCGCGACCACGCTCCCGGGCGTCCGCAGCTCGCCGGTGCGCAGTCGTACGCGGCGTCCCCAGGCCGCCTCCGGCAGCGTTCGCACGGCCGCGTCCAGCCGCGCGGCGCTCTCCACCACATCCCTGACCAGCGCGGCGACCGGCCGTCCGGCACCCGCTTCGATCTCGGCGGCGCGCGCCGCCATGCTCGCGTACTGGGGGATCTCCGTCCCGGTACGGGCCCCTTCCAGCAGCCGGCCGAGGCTGTCGGTGGCGCGCGCCACGTGCGTGATCACGTGGCCCCGGGTCCACGGCGGAATCAGCGTGGGCCCGCCGACCTGCCGCTCCGTCAGCCCCGAGACCGTCTCGACGAATCGCCTCAGCGACGCGTCGATCGCCTCCAGCTCCGCGCTCCCCGGTCGCTCCCCCACGGTCACGTCCTCCCCCATCTCCCCACCCTCTCCGGCTCTTCAACCACACCCGAGGCCAAGCCCACATCCGGCCGGCCAACGGAATTCCCTTACCGCATGGTGGCAGAACCGAGGGCGTGGGAACGGGAGATCGACCTCTGCGGCCGCCGGGCGGGGAAGCGGTCCCCGGCGGCCTGTGGAGGTGCTGGGAGCCGAGGGCTAGCCCTTCGGCCGCGCGTAGTCCCTGGCCATGCCGCCGGCGAAGTCGTACACGATGACCTGTTCGTCGCCGACGACCCACGCGTCGTGCCCGGGCGAGCAGACGAACACATCGCCCGGCCCCGCTTCGCTCTCCTCGCCGTCGTCCATCTTCATGTGAATGCGCCCCTGGGCGATGAACCCGTTGTGATGCACCTGGCAGCTATCCGTACCGGCGAGGTCGCGCAGCGATTCCGTCCAGCGCCAGCCGGGCTCGAAGGTCGCTACGGCGAAATCCAGACCGGTGAGGTGAACGGCTTCGATGTGGCCCCGGGGAAAGTCCCGCCGCTCATCCGGCTTGTCCATGGTCTTGAGTTCCAACATGAGGACTCCCTCGAACAGACCCCCCTCGTCCTTCCATGGTGCGCCGCATACGGACAACCGGCGACCGCCCACCGCCGGCCCCCCTGAGCGCCGCCGCGCCGGTAGGCGACGGGGGCTCAGGAGGCGGTTGAGCGCACACCTTCCCTACGTCTGCCGCCGCAGCGGTCCCCAGAGCCCCGCCTGCCGGTCGACCTCGGTACGCGCCTGCTCCAGCACCTCGGGATCGATCCACCCGACCGGTTCGACGTCCTTGACCAAGGGCTCGTTGTCGGGGCCCTCGCCCGCCTTCTCGCCGTGCAGCACCCAGGCCCGGATGCCAGGCCCCTTCTCGCGCGGCAGGGTGGGAGTAGTCGTACAGGCGCCGGGCCACCCACACCCGCAGCGGCCGCCCCTCCCACCAGGAGGCGACATCCAGGGCGTTGGCGGAGAGGCCCGGCAGAGGGGCGCCGGTGAGGTCGTCCTTGCTGGAGACGGCTTTGAGATCGGCCTGCGGCCCGCGTGACCAGCGGACGTAGAGGTTGTCGCGGCGCTCCACGAGGTCAACCAGTTCGTCCAAGGTACGCAGGGTGGGCAGACCTTCCTCCGTGCTCATGCCCGTGCTCATGCTCGCGCTCCTACCCGTCCGTGCTCACTCCTCCCCGGACGGCGGAGCGACCCCTCTCCCGGGCTCCACCACATCCCTGCGGCCGGCGCCCTCCTTGTGGCCCAGTGCGGCGATGTCCGGATGGTGCAGGTCGAACGCCGGACATTCGGAACGGATGCGGGGAAGGGTGACGAAGTTGTGGCGCGGCGGCGGGCAGGAAGTGGCCCATTCCAGCGAGCGGCCGTAGCCCCAGGGGTCGTCGACTTCGATCTTCGGCGCGTACCTGGCCGTCTTCCACACGTTGTAGAGGAACGGCAGGGTCGACAGGCCCAGCAGGAACGCGCCGATGGTGGAGAGCGTGTTCAGCGCGGTGAAGCCGTCGGCCGCGAGGTAGTCGGCGTACCGGCGGGGCATCCCGGCGGCGCCGAGCCAGTGCTGGACGAGGAACGTGGTGTGGAACCCGACGAACAGCGTCCAGAAGTGGATCTTCCCGAGCTGCTCGTCCAGCATCCGCCCGGTGAATTTCGGCCACCAGAAATGGAATCCGCCGAACATGGCGAAGACGACGGTGCCGAACACGACGTAGTGGAAATGGGCGACCACGAAATAGGTGTCGCTGACGTGGAAGTCCATCGGTGGCGAGGCGAGGATGACGCCGGTCAGGCCGCCGAACAAGAAGGTGACGAGGAATCCGATGACCCACAGTATCGGCGTCTCGAAGGTCAGGGATCCGCGCCACATCGTGCCGATCCAGTTGAAGAACTTCACGCCGGTGGGGACCGCGATGAGAAAGGACATGAGGGAGAAGAACGGCAGCAGCACCGCCCCGGTCACGAACATGTGGTGGGCCCAGACGACGACCGAGAGGCCGGTGATGGAAATGGTCGCGCCGATGAGCCCGAGGTAACCGAAGATCGGTTTCCGGGCGAAGACCGGGATGATTTCCGTGACGATGCCGAAGAACGGCAGCGCGATGATGTAGACCTCGGGATGGCCGAAGAACCAGAACAGATGCTGCCACAGCAGCGCCCCGCCGTTGGCCGGGTCGTACACGTGCGCCCCGAGTTTCCGGTCGGCCTCCAGCGCGAGCAGCGTGGCGGCCAGCACGGGGAAGGCCATCAGCACCAGGACGCTGGTCAGCAGCACGTTCCAGGTGAAGATCGGCATGCGGAACATCGTCATCCCCGGCGCCCGCAGGCAAATAATGGTGGTGACGAAATTGACGGCGCCCAAAATCGTGCCGAACCCGGAAAGCGCCAGCCCCATCACCCACATGTCCCCGCCGATCCACGGGGCCCGCACGGGACCGGACAGCGGGGTGTACGCGAACCAACCGAAGTCGGCCCCGCCGTTGGGTGTGAGAAGCCCGCCGACCGCGATGAGCGAACCGAAGAGATAAAGCCAGTAGGCCAGCATGTTCAGGCGAGGAAAGGCCACGTCCGGGGAGCCGATCTGCAACGGCATGATGGCGTTGGCGAAACCGGCGAACAACGGCGTGGCGAACATCAACATCATGATCGTGCCGTGCATCGTGAACGCCTGGTTGTACTGCTCGTTCGAAATGAGCTGAATACCGGGCCGGGCCAGCTCGGCCCGCATCGTCAGCGCCAGCACGCCCCCGAACAGAAAGAAAAGAAAGGACGTGACCATATACAGCGAACCGATTTTCTTGGGGTCCGTGGTCGTCAGCCACGCCACCACCGCCGCCGCCCTGCCGGCCCGCGCGGGCGGCTGCCGCACACCGGTTTCCGCACTCCCCGCCTGCGTCACCACAGCGCCACTTCCCTTCGTCCCCGCGGAAGTCCCGACGCGCCGGCGCGCGCCTCAGCCACGACGGCTCAGACACCCGGCGCATGCGGCTCCCGCTCAGCCGCGAGAGGGCGACACGCCCACCCCGCCCCCTTGAGTACCGAAGAAAAGCCCCAAAACCCCCGATTCGCCCGCCCGTGGGCGATCCACGTAGACCCACCCCGTGCGCCCTCCGCGCGCCCCTGGGGCTTGCGCCAGAGGAATGAGCAAGGGCCACCACGCCTGCGTGGTGGCCCTTGCTTCGGGTTCTTTCCTGGTCAGATCGTTTCCTCACTGCCAGGCTGCGGTGGGGCGGGTGGGACTCGAACCCACGGCCGACGGATTATGAGTCCGCTGCTCTAACCGGCTGAGCTACCGCCCCCTCGCGGCGCGTCGCGCACATTTGTGCGCGCCGTCTGCCGCAGCATAGCCGCTCATACGATCTGTTGCCCGTGAGGGACCTCGTCGCGCGACGATGCTCGTACAAGAAGACTTGGATCATCGCGGTTCGGTTCCACGGCACAAGAAAAAGGACCCCTTCCGGGGTCCTCGTTCCTTCTGCTCCCCCGACTGGACTCGAACCAGTAACCCTCCGGTTAACAGCCGAATGCTCTGCCAATTGAGCTACAGGGGACCGAGCTCCCCCGACTGGACTCGAACCAGTAACCTGCCGGTTAACAGCCGGCTGCTCTGCCAATTGAGCTACAGGGGATTGCTCTGTGTGCCTCGAATGCACCGCTGTCCGGGCTTCCGGACGGCGCGCGCTCGCTGCGACACATACATTAGCGCAAGCAGGGGGGTGCTCCGCCAATCGGTATCGCCTCGGGTGATCTCCGGCTCCGGCGGGTAGGCGCGCGGCACAGCCCGGCGGTCCGGTGCGCACCGGCATCGGACGGGTCCGAGCTTGCTTCGAAGGTGGCGGGTGCGGCCGCGCGCGGCGCCCGCGAGCGAGTGAGACGACAGGGAAAGGTGGAGCGATGCGCTACCGGCTCACGTTCATCACGGGACTGGCCATCGGATACGTGCTCGGCACGCGGGCCGGCCGGGAGCGGTACGAGAAGCTGCGCAAGTGCGCCCAGCAGGTCGCCCAGAACCCCACGGTACGCAACACCGCCGAGTCCGCGGCGCTGACCGGCCGGGAGGCCGCCACGAAGGCGTTCGGGACGGTTTCGGCCAAGGTCGGCGACCGGCTGCCGGAGTCCGTCACCAGCCGGGTCCGCTCCCTGCGGGACCACCGGGGCACCGAGGAGGACGAATGGGGCACGACCAACACATGAGCACTCCCGCCCGGCGCGCCGCGCTGACCGCCCGCTTCCCGCCACGCCCTGACTCTTTCCTTATGGGCCCTATGGGGCATCATCTGAAGCCATGGGGATAGTCGCCGGGTTGGACAGTTCGTCCGAGAGCACACGCATCGTCGTCTGTGACGCGGACACGGGTGCCGTCATCAGGCAGGGGTACGCGCCGCACCCCGCCGAGAAGGGGCCCGAGATCGACCCGCAGGCGTGGCTGATGTCACTCGGCGAGGCCGCGGGCCACGGGCTGCTCGAAGGCGTGCAGGCGATCGGTGTCTCGGCGCAGCAGCACGGGCTGGTGCCCCTGGACGGCGACGGCAACCTCATCCGGCCGGCGCTGGTCGGCAACGACAAGCGCGCGCAGAGCGCGGCGGCGGACCTGATCGATTCGCTGGGCGGGCGGACGGCGTGGGCGCAGGCCGTCGGGGCCGTGCCGCAGGCGGCGCACCCGGTGACGAAGCTGCGCTGGCTGGCGCGTACGGAGCCGGCGAACGCGGCGCGGATCGCGGAGGTCATGCAGCCGCACGACTGGCTGGCGTGGCAGTTGCTGGGCCGTCCGGCGCGCCGTACGACGGACCGGGGCGGCGCCTCGGCGACCGGTTTCTGGTCCGCGGCGAGCGGGTCCTACCGGCCGGATCTGGTGGAGCTAGCGCTGGGGCACCAGGTGCGGCTGCCGGAGGTGCTGGGGCCCTCGGGGACGGCCGGTTTCACCCCGGAGGGGCTGCTGATCTCGGCGGGCACCGGCGAGACGATGGCCGCCGCGTTCGGACTGGGCGTCGGGGAGGGTGACGCGGTGGTGTCGCTGGGCGCCTCCGGCTCGGTCTTCGGCATCCATCACGAGGCGCTGGCCGACTCCACCGGGACGATCACGTCGTTCGCGGACGCCACGGGCCGGCATCTGCCGGTGGTGCACACCAGTAACGCGGTGCGGGTGCTGCGCGGCGCGGCCGAGATGCTCGGCACGGATCTCGAAGGGCTCTCCGCGCTCGCACTGAAGTCGTCGCCCGGCGCGTACGGCATGGTGATGCTGCCGTATCTGGAGGGTGAGCGGACGCCGCATCTGCCGCACACCGCGGGCTCGTTGCACGGGATGCGGCGGGAGAGCATGAAGCCGGAGCATCTGGCGCGGGCCGCGGTGGAGGGCATGCTCTGCGGGCTGGCGGACGCGCTGGACGTGTTGCGCGGCCGGGGTGTGACGGTGCGCCGGGTGTTCCTGCTGGGCGCGGCCGCGGAGCTGGGCGCGGTGCAGGCGGCGGCGCCGGGGCTGTTCGGTGTGCAGGTCGTGGTGCCGCAGCCGGCGGATTACGCGGCGCTGGGCGCGGCCCGGCAGGCGGCCTGGGCGCTGGGGGTGGCGCACGGCACGCTGAAGCCCGCCGCCGGGGCCGGGGCGCGGCCGGACGGTGGGCCGGCGTGGATCGATCCGCCGCAGTGGCCGGCGGCCGCGAGCCAGGTGTTCGAGCCGGGCGAGGAGCTGCCGGTGGGCCAGGCCGTGCGCCAGCAGTACGTGGCGGTGCGCGACGAGGCGTATCCGGGGGCGTTCTCCGCGGAGGGCTGAGCGGCGGTCAGTCGAGGTAGCCGCGGAGCTGGTCGGCGAAGGCGTGGTCGCGGAGCTTGCCGAGGGTCTTGGACTCGATCTGGCGGATGCGTTCGCGGGTGACGCCGAAGATGCGGCCGATCTCCTCCAGGGTGCGGGGGCGGCCGTCGGCCAGGCCGTAGCGGAGCTGGACGACCTTGCGTTCGCGTTCGCCGAGGGTGGACAGGACGGCGTCGAGGTGTTCGCGCAGCAGCAGGAACGCGGCGGATTCGGCGGGTGAGGCGGCGTCGCCGTCCTCGATGAGATCGCCGAGGGCGACCTCGTCCTCCTCGCCGACCGGGGCGTGCAGGGACACCGGTTCCTGGGCCAGGCGCAGGACCTCGCTGACGCGTTCGGGGGTGAGGTCGAGGTGGGCGGCGACCTCCTCGGGGGTCGGCTCGTAGCCGCGTTCCTGGAGCATCCGGCGCTGGACGCGCACCACGCGGTTGATCAGTTCGACGACGTGGACGGGGACGCGGATGGTGCGGGCCTGGTCGGCCAGCGCGCGGGACATCGCCTGGCGGATCCACCAGGTGGCGTAGGTGGAGAACTTGAAGCCGCGGGCGTAGTCGAATTTCTCCACGGCGCGGATCAGTCCGAGGTTTCCCTCCTGGACGAGGTCGAGCATGGTCAGGCCGCGGCCGACGTAGCGTTTGGCGACGGAGACGACCAGGCGCAGGTTCGCTTCGATCAGGCGGCGTTTGGCCATCCGGCCCAGAACCACCAACTTGTCGAGGTCGAAGGCGAGTTGGGAGTCCAGGTCGGGGGTGTTGGCGAGCTTCTCCTCGGCGAACAGGCCGGCCTCGACCCGGCGGGCCAGTTCGACCTCCTCGGCGGCGGTGAGCAGCGGGATGCGGCCGATCTCGCGCAGGTACTGGCGGAAGAGGTCGGAGGACGGGCCGGCCGTTTCGGGGCGGGGCGGTGGCTCCGGGGCGATCTCGTCCAGCAACTGCTCGGCGGCGGGCGCTTCGGCCTGCGCCGGCACGGTGACCGGCTCGTCCGCCGGTTCCGGAGGGAGGCCGTGGTGGCGGGCGGGCTCGGCGGGAGCCGTCTCGCGGGGGGCCGGCGGGTCGTCGGCCGGTGCGCCGGGGAGGGTCTGGATCTGCACGGGGGCGACCTCCAGGTGATCGCGGCTGAGGCGGCAGATAGGTCGGGGGCGGCCGCGGCCGGGCCGCGGTCCGTCGGGTACGGCGGGAGCGGGTACGCGGGGATCGCCGGTCCGTGCGACCGGGCCCGCCGCGCTCCGGGGGCCCCGGAACGTGTCGTCGAGCCTGACCGGGCCCCCGCACCCGGGTTTCCGGACCGGGTTCCACGACGCGGTTCCACGACAGGCTCTCGGCACCGCTCCTCAGTGTGGGGTACGACACAGGCCCGCCACGAGGGGCGTGCGGCGACTTTTTGCTTCCGTGCGTGACCGGGCGGCTACGGCGGGGTGCGGTGGGGGGCCGTCCCGGAGGTCGTTACAGCGCCGCCGCGCCGCGTTCGCGCAGGGACTTGCCGTACTGCTGGAGGACCCACAGCTCTTGCAGGACGCTCGCGGAACCGGCGTGGTCCCCCTGGGCCTCGCAGCGGCGGGCGGTGCCCTCCAGGTCGGCGATCCGGGCGTCGACGGCGGCGATGCGGACCGCGGCCAGTTGCTCGCCGGCGTAGGCGGCGTCGGCTTCGCGCCGGGTCCTCAGGGGTTCGACGGCGAGTTCGGTGACCATGGCGCGGACCGTGTCGTTGGGGGCGGCGTCGCGTACGCGGGCGAGGTAGGTGCTGTCGCCGGCGCCGGCCGTGGCGCCGCCGGCCTCCTCGATGCAGCGGCGGACCGTGGCGTAGGGCGGGGCGGTGAACTCGTCGGTGCCGTAGGCGTCGAAGGCCGGGGAGACGAGGTCGGGGCGCTGGAGGGCGAGCTTGAGGAGTTCGCGTTCGACGCGGTGGGCGGGGCTGCGGAGGTTGAGGGCCGGGCCGGACGGGCCGGGGGCGGGGCGGTCCTGCCCGGGGGCGGGCGTCTGGCCGGCGCGCGGCCTGCGCGGCTGGTCGGGGCCGCCGTCGCGGCCGCGCTCGCGGGCCCAGCGGGCGAGCTGGCTGACCCGGCGGACGACGAACTGGGTGTCCAGGATGCCGAGCATGCCGGCCAGGGAGACGGCCGATTCGTGCTGGATGGAGCTGTTCTTGATGTTCGCGACGATGGGCGCGGCCTCGTCGAGCGCGGCGGCACGGCCGACGGTGGTGCCCAGGTTGTGGCGGGAGACGACGTGGCGCAGCGCGAACTCGAACAGCGGGGTGCGGGACTCCACGAGGTCGGCGACGGCCTGGTCGCCCTCGGCGAGGCGCAGGTCGCAGGGGTCCATGCCGCCGGGGGTGATGGCGATGGAGGTTTCGGCGGCGAACTTCTGATCGTCCTCGAAGGCGCGCAGGGCCGCCTTCTGGCCCGCGGCGTCGCCGTCGAAGGTGAAGACGACCTCGGAGCCGGAGTTGTCCATCAGCAGGCGACGGAGGATCTTGATGTGGCCCTCGCCGAAGGAGGTGCCGCAGGTGGCGATGGCGGTGGTGACGCCGGCCAGGTGGCAGGCCATGACGTCGGTGTAGCCCTCGACGACGACCGCGCGGCTGGTCTTGGCGATCTCCTTCTTGGCGAGGTCGATGCCGTACAGCACCTGGGACTTGCGGTAGATGGGGGTCTCGGGGGTGTTGAGGTATTTGGGGCCGTTGTCGTCGTCGCGGAGCTTGCGGGCGCCGAAGCCGACGACCTCGCCTGAGATGTCGCGGATCGGCCACATCAGGCGGCCGCGGAACCGGTCGATGGGGCCGCGGCGGCCGTCCTGGGAGAGGCCGGAGAGGACCAGTTCCCGGTCGCTGAAGCCGCGGCCGCGCAGGAAGCGGGTGAGGTGGTCCCAGCCCGCCGGGCTGTAGCCGACGCCGAAGTGCTGGGCGGCGCTCTGGTCGAAGCCGCGCTCGGCGAGGAACTTGCGGCCGATCTCGGCCTCCACGCCGTCGAGCTGCTCGGCGTAGAACTGGGCGGCGACCTTATGGGCCTCGACCAGGCGGGTGCGCTCGCCCTGCTGGCGGCCGGGGGTGTAGCCGCCTTCTTCATAGCGCAGGGTGATGCCGGCCTGGGAGGCGAGGCGCTCGATGGTCTCGGCGAAGGAGAGGTGGTCGATCTTCATGATGAAGTCGACGGTGTCGCCGCCCTCCTGGCAGCCGAAGCAGTGGTAGAGCCCCTTGGTGGTGCTGACGTGGAAGGAGGGGGACTTCTCGTCGTGGAAGGGGCACAGGCCCTTGAGGTTGCCGCCGCCGGCGTTGCGGAGCTGGAGGTATTCGGACACGACGGCGTCGATCGGGACCGCGTCCCGGACCGCCTTCACGTCGTCATCGTTGATCCTGCCTGCCACGCGTGAATTCTACGGCCGGGGTCGGACACTCCCCGCCGCGCGTCCACGACCGGCCGGTCGCCCGCGGCCCCCGGCCCGGTCCCTCGCTAGCCCATCAGCTCCAGGAATCGGGCGAGGCCGATGTTGCCGCCGGAGATGATCACGCCGACGCGGGGTGGCGGCGGGCCGGTGCGGCCGGACAGGAGGGCGGCGAGGGCGCTGGCGCCGCTGGGCTCGGTGACGATCTTCAGCCGTTCGAAGGCCAGCGTCATCGCGGCGCGGATCTCGTCGTCGGTGACCAGGACGACGCGGTCGACGAGCCGGCGGTTGACGGCGAAGGTCAGCTCGCCGGGCGTATCGACGGCCTGGCCGTCGGCGATGGTGTGCGGGACGGGGATGGTGACGCGGTGGCCGGCGGCCAGCGAGCGCCGGGTGTCGTCGCCCGCCGTCGGCTCCACGCCGATCATGCGGATGCCGGGGACCAGGGCGGTGGCCGCGGTGGCCGAGCCCGCCATCAGCCCGCCGCCGCCCACCGGCACCAGCAGCGCGTCGAGCGGTCCGCTGTCCTCGATCAGTTCCAGGGCGGCGGTGCCCTGCCCCGCGATGACGTGCGGGTGGTCGTACGGCGGGATCAGGGCCAGGCCCCGCTCCTGGGCCAGCCGTCCGGCGAGGGCGGCGCGGTCGCCGGTGTAGCGGTCGTAGGTGACGATCTCGGCGCCGTAGCCGGCGGTGGCCTCGCGTTTGCTGCGCGGGGAATCCTCGGGCATCACGATGACGGCGCTGCTGCCCAGCTCGCGGGCGGCCAGCGCGACGGCCTGCGCGTGGTTGCCGGAGGAGTAGGCGACGACGCCGCGGGCGCGCCGCTCCGGCGGCAACTGGGCGATGGCGTTGTAGGCGCCGCGGAACTTGAACGCCCCGACGCGCTGGAAGTTCTCGCACTTGAGGTGGACCTCGGCGCCGACGAGCGCGTCGAGGGTGCGCGAGCGCAGCACGGGGGTGCGGTGCGCGGCGCCCGCCAGCCGCCCGGCGGCGTCCCGGATGTCAGCGAGGGTGACGACCGGGGCGCCCGCCGGGGCGTCGGAGCCACCGCCGGCGCCGGTGGGGTCGGTGGGGCCTGTGGTGCGGTGAGGCATACGGGCAACGCTACGGGAGCAGCGATTCCAGCGGTACGTCAGGATCGGCCAACGTGTCGGTGTCCAACGGCCGTCCGGCGCGGATGAGTTGCTGGATCGGCTCGGCGACGTCCCAGACGTTGACGTTCATGCCCGCCAGCAGCCTGCCGCCGCCGAGCCAGAAGGCGATGAACTCGCGCTTGCCGACGTCGCCGCGGCAGACGACCTGGTCGTAGGAGCCGGGCGGGGCGTAGCCGGAGTATTCGAGGCCGACGTCGTACTGGTCGGAGAAGAAGTAGGGGATGCGGTCGTAGCTGACGTCCTGGCCGAGCATGGCGCGTGCGGCGGCCGGTCCGCCGTTGAGGGCGTTGGCCCAGTGTTCGACGCGTACCCGGGTGTCCAGCAGGGGGTGGTCGGCGGCGGCGACGTCGCCCGCGGCGTAGATGTACGGGTCGGAGGTGCGCTGCGCGGCGTCCACGGCCACGCCGCCGCCCGCGGCGGGGTCGGCGAGGGCCAGGCCGGCCTGTTCGGCGAGGGCGGTGCGCGGGGCGGCGCCGATCGCGGCGAGCACGTCGTGGGCGAGGTGCTCCTCGCCGTCGTCGGTGCGCACCGCGAGGACCATGCCGTCCTGCCCGATGATCTCGGAGAAGCGGGCGCCGAAGTGGAAGCGGACGCCGTGTTCGGTGTGCAGGTCGGTGAACAGGCCGCCGAGTTCGGGGCCCAGGACGTGGTGCAGCGGGGTCGGCGCGGCCTCGACGACGGTGACCTCGGCGCCGTAGGAGCGGGCCGCGGCGGCGACTTCCAGGCCGATCCAGCCGGCACCGGCGATGACCAGGTGCCCGTTGTCGCGGCCGAGGGAAGCCAGGACGCCGCGCAGCCGTTCGGCGTGCGCGAGGCGGCGCAGGTGGTGGACGCCGGCCAGACCGGTGCCGGGGATGTCCAGGCGGCGGGGTTCGGCGCCGGTGGCCAGCAGCAGCTTGTCGTAGAAGATCAGCGTGCCGTCGCCCAGGCGTACGGTCTTGGCCTCGGGGTCGAGGTGGACGGCGGGCTGGCCGAGGTGCAGTTCGATGTCGGCCCGGGCGTACCAGGAGGGTTCGTGGACGAAGACGCTGTCGCGCTCCTCCTTGCCGAGCAGGTACCCCTTGGAGAGCGGGGGGCGTTCATAGGGGTGGTCGCGTTCGTCGCAGATGAGGATCACCCGGCCGGTGAAGCCCTCCGAACGGAGCGTCTCGGCGGCTTTCGCCCCGGCCAGGCCACCCCCGACGATGACGAACGTCTGGTGTGCGTCGACCACTTGCTTCCTCCTCGTTGCGGTGCCGTACGTCCGCTTCCGCGTCCGTGAACGCCCCCGGTCCTGCCCCGACCGGTGTGCTCCCGTGGGTGTGCGTGAGTTGCGTGGGTGTGCGTCGATGTGCGTGGTTCTCCGGGGCTCCCGTGCGGGACTGTCGTGGTCCGAGAGTCCCGCACGGAGCGTGAGGGGGGAAGGGGGGCTGCCCTTCCAGGGTCACCCTCGGTGGCCTCGGCTGTGACCAGGGGGACGGGTGAGGCGGGCGTGCAGGGAGCGGGCGGAGGCGTCCGTCAGGGCCGCGATCTGGTCGATGACGGCCCGCATTCGGGCGGTGTCGTCACCGGCCGCGTCGAACAGCGAACGGAACTGCGGGTCAAGGCCGTCGGGGGCGCGGGCGAGCAGCGCCTCGGCCAGTTCGGCGATGACGACGCGCTGGTCGGCCCGCAGCGCTTCCTGGTCGGGCCGCTGCATGACGTACCGGTCGGCGACCGCCTTCAAAACGGCGCATTCCAGCCGGGTTTCGGCCGGAACCACCAGCTCCGCGGCGTACCGGGTGAGCCGGCCGCCCTCTCCCCCGGAGCCCGGGCGGCCCGGATGCGGCCCCCACGCCTCCCGGGTCGCGGCCTCGGCGGCCTGGCAGAACCGGCCGATCAACTGGCTGGTGGCGTCCTTCAGGCGGGCCTGGGCGAGGGCCGATCCGTCGTAGCCGTGCGGCCACCACTCCTGGTCCAGGAGGCGGTCCAGCGCCGCGGCCAGCTCCTGCGGGTCCGCGCCGGGCGCGTAGCGCTCACCGGCGACCGCGAAGATCTCGGCCCGTTCGGCGTCGGCGAGCAGGAGGTTGGGGTCGAGGTGCCCGGCGTGCAGCCCGTCCTCGACGTCGTGCACGGAATACGCCACGTCGTCGGACCAGTCCATGACCTGCGCCTCGAAACTGCGGGCCGCGCCGGGCGCGCCCTGGCGGAACCAGGCGAAGACCGGCAGGTCGTCCTCGTACACACCGAACTTCGGGGAGGCGGGGTCGGTGGGGTGCGCGCCGCGCGGCCAGGGGTATTTGGTGGCGGCGTCCAGGGCGGCGCGGGTGAGGTTGAGGCCGACGCTGACGGTCGAGCCGTCGGGGCCCGGGATGAACCGCTTGGGTTCCAGGCGGGACAGCAGCCGCAGCGACTGGGCGTTGCCCTCGAACCCGCCGCAGGGCACCGCGACTTCGTTGAGCGCCTGCTCGCCGTTGTGGCCGAACGGCGGGTGGCCGAGATCGTGCGCCAGGCAGGCCGTCTCGACGAGGTCCGGATCGCAGCCGAGCGCGGCGCCGAGTTCGCGGCCGACCTGGGCGCATTCCAGGGAGTGGGTCAGGCGGGTGCGCGGGCTGGCGTCCCAGGCGTGGGTGAGCGTGCCGGGCGTGACGACCTGGGTCTTGCCGGCGAGGCGGCGCAGCGCGGCGGAGTGCAGGACGCGGGCCCGGTCGCGCTGGAAGGCGGTACGCCCGGGGCGTTTGTCCGGTTCGGACACCCAGCGTTCGGCGTCGGCCGTGGAGTAGCCGGGGATTTCCGGGACACCGGGGCCGCCGGGGACGCCGGGGGTGTCCGGGGCGCCTGGGCCCGGAGCGGTATGAGAGCGCGCGGCCGGTTCCGCGGAGCCGTGGCCGGTGGTGCGGCCGGGGCCGTTGTCGCGGGTGTCGCGGCCGGTGGTCGGTGAGGTGCCCGTCATACAGCGACGGTAGCCGCCCTGATGCCTTCGGGGTCGGATGCGGTACGCGCGACGGTCGCCGGGGCGTACGGGAGCCGGCCCGCCGCCCGGTCGTCCGTGGCGTGGTCGTGGGTGCGGGCGCGCAGCGCCTGGTCGTAGCGGTGCAGGACGAGGCGGGCCAGGGCGGGGTGATCGCCGAGGGGCGCGGCGGCGACGGCGGGGGCGTCGGCGGCGCACTGCGCGGCGAAGCGCCCGGGGGCGGTGAAGCAGGAGGCGACGGCGATCCGGTCGTGGCCGCGGGCCTTCAGCAGCCGGACGGCTTCGGCGACGGTGGGGGTGGCGGCGGAGGCGTACGCCGGGAGTACGGGGACGCCGCCGAGCCGCGCCGAGAGCAGCCGGGCGATGTGCGCGATGTCCTCGGCGGAGCGCGGGGCGCGGGAGCCGGCGGCGGCCAGGACGACCGCGTCGCGGCCTATGCCGGAACGATTCCGCACCGGGCCCTCGTCCGACGCGCCGCCCGGCGCGTAGCCGGCCTCCAGCAGGCGGCCGTGCAGCGCCTCCGCGAGCAGCGGGTGCGGCCCCAGGGGTGCGGCGATCCGGCCGCCGAGGTGGGGCGCGTCGGCCAGGGCGGCGGGCAGGTCGTGGGTGACGTGGTGGCCGCGGCCGAAAAGCAGCGGCAGGAGGACGGCCTCGCCGCGCAGCCGCGCGAGGGTGTCGGTGAGCAGCGGCTCGTTCAGCTCGATGTGTCCCAGACGTACGGGCACGTCGGGGCGCAGCGCGCGGACCCGGTCCAGCAGGGCGCGGACGGTACGGACCGCGCGCGGGTCACGGCTGCCGTGGGCCACCGCGACCAGCGTGGGGGCGGTCGCCCGGCGCCGTGCGGCGCGGGGCCCGGGGGACGGACGGAAATCGCCGGAGGTACGGAAACCGCCGGACGGACGAGGGCACGCGCCGGACGTGGGGGACGGCCCGGCCGTCGCGGGCGCGCCCGCCTCGCGGTAGCCGTGGAGGCGCACCTCGCTGAGGCGGCTGCTCAGCTCCGCGGTGATCTGGATGGCCAGCTCCGCCGCGACCGGGGGCGCGCCGGGGGCGGGGCCGTCGGGCCGTGCGAGGTCGCTCGGGGCCGGGGTGGGCTGGTGCGATATCGACGCCGTCATGGGCAGAGCGTGGCAGCGGGGCGTTGCGGTCCCGTTTCCCGTATGCGAACTCCGTGTGCCGTCCGGCCTCCCCCGGCCGCCGGCCCGCTGGGAGGGAGCCGCACCGCGCCCGAAACCGGCGGGTTCCCCGCATGTAACACGCCTGTACCACGCTGGCGGCATGAACGCCGCGACGGTCGATACCCACTGCCCCTACTGCGCCCTCCAATGCGGCATGGGTCTGCGGCCCGCCGGCCCCGGTGTGGAGGTCGTCGAGCGGACCGCGTTCCCGGTGAACCGGGGCGCGCTGTGCGGTAAGGGCCGTACGGCGCCCGAGCTGCTCGCCCCGGGCGCGCGGCTGACCGCTCCCTTGATACGCAACGCCGCCACCGGGGCGCTGGAGGAGGCCACCTGGGAGGCGGCCCTGGACCGGGTCGCGGACGGGCTGCGCCGCACCGGCCAGGCGCACGGCCGGGACGCCGTCGGCGTCTTCGGCGGGGGCGGGCTGACCAACGAGAAGGCGTACACGCTCGGCAAGTTCGCGCGGGTGGTGCTCGGCACCTCGCAGATCGACTACAACGGCCGCTTCTGCATGTCGTCGGCCGCGGCGGCGCACGGCCGGGCGTTCGGCCTGGACCGCGGGCTGCCGTTCCCGCTGGCCGATGTGGCCCGGACCGGCTGCGTCATCCTGGTCGGCTCCAACCTGGCCGAGACCATGCCGCCCGCGCTGCGCTATCTCACCGAGCTGCGCGAGAACGGCGGCAAACTGATCGTCGTCGATCCGCGCCGCACCCGCACCGCCGAGCAGGCGGACCTGCATCTGGCGCCCCGCCCCGGCACGGACCTGGCGCTGGCGCTCGGACTGCTGCACCTGGTGGTCTCGCAGGGCCGTACGGACGAGGACTTCATCGCGGCGCGCACCAGCGGCTGGGAGGAGGCCCGGGCGGCGGCGATGGCGCACTGGCCGGAGATGGTCGAACGTCTGACGGGCGTGCCGGTACCGCAGCTCCGGGAGGCGGTGGCGCTGTTCTGCGACGCCGAGTCCTCGATGGTGCTGACGGCCCGCGGCCCCGAACAGCAGGCCAAGGGCACCGACACCGTCGGCGCGTGGATCAACCTGTGCCTGGCCACCGGGCGGGCGGGCCGCGAACTGTCCGGCTACGGCTGCCTGACCGGCCAGGGCAACGGCCAGGGCGGCCGCGAACACGGCCAGAAGGCCGACCAGCTACCCGGCTACCGCAAGCTCGACGATCCGGCGGCCCGCCGCCATGTGGCGGGGGTGTGGGGCGTCGACCCCGATTCCCTGCCCGGCCCCGGCCGCAGCGCCTACGAGCTGCTGGACGCGCTCGGCGGCGACATCCGCGCACTGCTGCTGATGGGCTCCAACCCGGTGGTGTCGGCGCCGCGCGCCGCCCATATCGAGGAGCGCATCCGGTCGCTGGACTTCCTGGCCGTGGCCGACGTCGTGCTGTCGGAGACGGCCGCGCTGGCGGATGTGGTGCTGCCGGTCGCCCAGTGGGCGGAGGAGAGCGGGACCACGACGAACCTGGAGGGCCGGGTGCTGCTGCGGCGCCGCGCGCTGGACCCGCCGCCCGGCGTCCGCACCGACCTGGAGGTGCTCAGCGGGCTGGCGGCCCGACTGGGCTGGGAGAAGGGCTTCCCGACCGCGCCGGAGGAGGTCTTCGACGAGCTGCGGCGCGCCTCGGCGGGCGGCCCCGCCGACTACTCCGGCATCACCTACCGGCGCATCGCCCAGGAGGACGGGGTGTTCTGGCCGTGCCCGCAGCCGGCCGGTCCGGAGCCCGCCGCGGACCACCCGGGCACGCCCCGCCTCTTCCTGGACCGCTTCGCGACACCCGACGGCCGGGCCCGGTTCGTGCCCGTCACGCACCGGCCGTCCGCCGAGGAGACCGACGAGGTCTACCCGGTGGTGCTGACGACCGGGCGGGTGCTGGCCCAGTACCAGTCGGGCGCGCAGACCCGCCGGGTCGCGGAGCTGAACGCCGCCGAGCCCGGCCCGTTCGTCCAGCTCCATCCGCGGCTCGCGGACAAGCTGGGCATCGGCGACGGGGAGCCGGTCGCGGTGATCTCACGGCGCGGCCGGGCGGTCGCCCCGGCCCGGGTGAGCGGCGCGATCCGGCCGGACACGGTCTTCATGCCGTTCCACTGGCCGGGCGAGGGACGCGCCAACACCCTGACCAACCCGGCACTGGACCCGATCTCGCGGATGCCGGAGTTCAAGGTGTGCGCGGTGCGGCTGGAGGCGGTGGGGCGGGAGGGGACCGAGGAACGCGGGTAGCCACCGGGCCGTCCGGCCCCTGGCCCCTTGTCTCCGGTCCGTTGTCCCCGGCCCTGGTCCGTTGTCCCCAGGCCCCGGTCCCTTTGCCCCCGGCCCCTCGGCCGCGCCTCATCCCTGGTGCGCGTCCACTTCCTTCAGGTACCTCTCCCGCGTCTCCTCATCGAGGAACGCGGCGCGGAAGGAGTTGCGGGCGAGGGTGCGCAGCGTCTCCTCGTCCAGGCCGAGGGCGTCGCGTACGGCGGTGAAGTTGTCGTCCGCGTAGCCACCGAAGTAGGCCGGGTCGTCGGAGTTGACGGTGACCAGCAGCCCGGCGTCCAGCATCGCGGGCAGCGGGTGGTCGGCGAGGTCGTCCACCACCCGCAGCCGGACGTTCGACAACGGGCAGACGGTCAGCGGGATCTGATCCGCCACCAGGCGGGCCACCAGCCGCTCGTCCTCAAGACAGCGCACTCCGTGGTCGATCCGGTCCACACCGAGGACGTCCAGGGCCTCCCACACATACGCGGCGGGCCCCTCCTCCCCGGCGTGCGCCACGCACTTGAGCCCGGCCTCCCGCGCCAGCGCGTAGACCTCCTGGAACTTCGACGGCGGGTGCCCGACCTCGGCCGAGTCCAGGCCGACGGCCGCGATCCGGTCGAGGTGGGGGCGGGCCGCCTCGAACGTCGCCAGGGCCGACTCGGCGCTCTCGTCGCGCAGGAAGCACATGATCAGGCGGGTGGTGATGCCGTACGTCCGCGGGGCGGCGTCCAGCGCGCGGGTCAGGCCGCCGATGACCGTGCCGATCGGGACGCCCCGCGCGGTGTGCGCCTGCGGGTCGAAGAAGATCTCGGCGTGCCGGACGCCCTGCTCCTTGGCGCGGGCGAGGTAGGCGTCGGCGAGATCGGCGAAGTCGTCCTCGGTGCGCAGTACGGCCATCAGCGCGTAGTACAGGTTGAGGAAGGACTGCAGGTCGGCGAAGGAGTAGGCGCGGCGCAGTTCGTCCTGGGTGGCGTACGGCAGGGTGACGCCGTTGCGCTCGGCGAGGGCGAAGGCCAGCTCGGGCTCCAGGGTGCCCTCGATGTGGAGGTGTAGTTCCGCTTTGGGCAGCGGGTGGGGAGCGGGGGCGGCGGAGGGGGAGGAAGGCACGCGGGTCACACCTGTTCTGCGGTACGGAAAGGGCCCTCACCGCCGGTGGCGTCCCCCACGGGGGTGGGATCCCCGGCGCGGGAGGAGTCGTCCAGGTTAGCCGGGGCGGCGCCGAGCCAGTCGCCGCCGGCGAGCGGGGTGCCGGTGGCGCGCAGGCGGGCGGCGTGGGGCTCGGCCGCCAGATACACCCAGGCCCGTACGGTGCTGCCGTCCGGGCGCACCGCCTCGGTGACGACCCGTTCGTAGAGGTTGTCCGCCGCGCCCGGCGTGTGGCCCTCCAGCCGGTCCAGGGTGGCGCGCACCTCGTCGTAGGCGGCGGCGCTCGGGGTGATCAGGGCGCCGTGGACCAGCGCGGCGGCGGGTCCGGCGAGCGCGTAGGGGTAGCCGGGACCGTCGTAGAGCAGCGCCCCGCCGATCCGGGCCGGCTCCTCGGCGACGGTCCGGCCGTCCAGCAGCGCGGCGTGGTTGGCCTGGCCGGGGCGGAGCGTGCCGTAGACGAAGAACGGCAGGTGGTCGGGGTCGTGCGGCGGGTGGGGCCGGGGGCCGGGCCCGGCCGCGGGGGCGCTCTGGGAGGTCATGGCGGCGTTCCTCTATGACGGAGACGTACGACGGGGATCCGCGGGCGCGGGGCCCGGCCACGGGCGCGGGGCCCGGCCACGGGCGCGGGGCCCGGCCGCGGGCGCGCGCTGTGACGTTGGTGTCCCCCTGCAACCATGCCAGGCCGCCGGGCGTCGCAGCATGCGGGATCGCTCACGAGTGCGATCCGCGGCGATGGAGGCCCCCTGGGCGGGGCGGACGAGGAGCACGGATGCGACGGCTGGGCCTGGGGCTCGCGCGGCGGATACGGCTGCCGCGGACCCGGCGGGGAGCGCGCCGCGCGTATCAGGCGGTGGTGGTGCTGGCGGTTCTGGCGCTGGCCCCGGCGACGTGGATGAACGCGACGGGCGGACCCCGCGTCCGCACGGTCGCCGACGCGCCCGCCGCGCCGGTCGCCGTCGTCTTCGGCGCGGGCCTGTGGAACGGCGAGCCGTCGCCCTATCTCGCCCACCGGCTGGACGCCGCCGCCGAGTTGTACGACCGGGGCACAGTCCGCGCCATCCTGGTCACCGGCGACAACAGCCGCCACGACTACGACGAGCCGGACGCGATGCGCGCCTACCTGCTGCGCCACGGCGTCCCGGCCCGGAAGATCGTCAGCGATTTCGCGGGCTTCGACACCTGGGACTCGTGCAGCCGCGCCCACCGGATCTTCGGCGTGGACCGTGCCGTGCTGGTCAGCCAGGGCTTCCACATCCGGCGGGCGCTGGCCCTGTGCGAGGCGGCCGGCATCGACTCCTACGGTGTCGGGGTCGCCGCCCGGCACGACGTGACCTGGGCCTACGGCGGCGTCCGGGAGATCTTCGCGGCGGGCAAGGCGGCGGCGGACGCGCTGGTGCGGCCCGATCCGCACTTCCTCGGGCCGCACGAGAAGGGCCTGACGGAGGCGCTCCGGTAGGTCCCGCGCCGTGCACTCCCGGAGCGGTGGGCGGGTCAGGGCTGGGACGCGCGGGCGTAGAGGGCGAGGAGTTCCGGACCGAAGTACGGGCTGTAGGAGACCCGGTCGCCGCGCGGGCCGCGCGGACCGCCGCCGTTGAGGCCGCCGATGAGGCCGATGACCCGGCCGGTCCCGGTCCCGCTGTCGAAGTGACTCAGCCATGGGCCGCCCGACGTCCCGCTGCCGAAGCCGCCGCACTCCATCCGCAGTTGGCGGGTCCCGGCGAGCCGGCTGGTGCGGGCGGTGCAGCGTACGGCCCGGTCCTGCGGGTCGTGACGGACGCTGGGGTAGCCGATGACGGTCACGTCGTTGGTGTAACCGGGCGTGGCGGTGAGGACGTTGGCCCCGGTGATGGTCTCCAGGGCGCGGCCACGGCTGTCCGGCGCGACGGTGGCGAAGGCGAAGTCGAGGTCGGCGGCGTCGCCGGTGGTGCCGCGGTCCGGGTAGGCGAAGGTGTCGGTGATCGCCCACACCCCGTACGGCTGGGTGGCCGCGCCCGAGCGGTAGCGCGGCACGAAGGCGGCCCGCGCGCCGGTGTCGCAGTGCCCGGCGGTGAGGATCAGGTTGCGGTGCGGGCTGTGCACCACGCTGGCGGTGCAGTGGTGTGCCCGCGCGTTCTTGTCCACGGAGAAGAGCACGCCGACGGTCGGGACGCCGTCGAAGTGCTCCGCTTCGTCCGCCACTCGGGACGCGGGCGCGGGCGGGGTCGTGCCGGCGCCGCTCGGTGTCGGGGCCAGGGCCGGGGCAGCCTCCGTGTCGCCGAGGGTCGCGATGTCGTCGGCGTCCTCGGTGCCGTCGGGGGCCGGGGCGGCCTCGGCCATCCGGCGGGGCGTCCAGTAGGCGGCGGCGTCACCGCTGGTCCAGCCGGTGTGACGGGTGACGGAGACGGACGCGGCCGAAGCGGCGTCAGTGCCGGGCTTTCCCTGGAGGGCGGGGCGCGCGGTGCGGGACGCCGCCTGCCCGGCTTCGGGCGCGGTGCCGGTCGCGCGGCTCACGGAGGCCGCGGCCAGGCACAGCGCCACGCCGAACAGGGCGGCGGCCGCCCGCCAGCCCCGCCGCCGTCCGGCGGTCCGGTCCCGGCCGTCGTCCGTCCGGCGCGGGCCCGGCCGCTCCTCGATGTCGGGTCGGCCGCGCACGTCAGCTCGTCTCCTTCTCGACCCAGGCCAGATATCCGGTGCCGCCACGGGTGATCGGCGTGGCGATGATCTCGGGGGTGTCGTAGTCGTGCGCCGTGAGCAGGTAGCTCTCCAGCGCCTCGTAGCGCGCCACCGCCGTCTTGAACAGCACCTGCCACTCCTGGGTGGTCTCCACGGCGCTCTGCCAGCGGAACACCGAGGTCACCGGGGCGCTGACCTGCGCGCAGGCCGCGAGCCGGGCGTCGATCGCGCCGCGTGCCAGGTGCTCGGCCTTCTCTTGGCTGTCGGTGGTCGTCATGACGGTCAGGAAACGAACCGGCTGCCCGGGGACGCCCGCCGGATCGGCGGACGGGGCCGGGGCGGGTGGGAGCGACGGTCCGGAGGGCTGGGTCGGGGCGGTCGGGTCGGCCACGGGTGCGCACCTTCGCGAACGGGGACGGCGGTCGGATGGTCGCATCGTACGGATGGTGGTGAACAACGCCGCACTGACGGGCCGTCCACGCCGGGCATGCACCCGGATACCGCCATGTCCAGGGTCCAGCCATGCCGCGGACACCGGTCGCCTCCCGGATAGCGCCGCGCCTCCCCCATGCCCCGGGGCCCACGCCCCCGGAAACGCCCGCCCACCCCGCCCCCGGTTGCGTCCGCCCCCGCACTGGTAAGGATGGGAACGCGATGACCGCCGCCGGTACGTACCGAAAGGCCGCACCATGGACGACCTGAACGCCCTCACCCGCCAACAGCTCGACGACGCCCGGGCCTCCGCGCACGGGCGCAGCGCCCACCTCTTCCTGCACGACGGCCCGTTGCGCCAGACCGTGATCGCCATGACGGCGGGCGCCGCGCTGGACGAGCACACGTCGCCGCCGGCGGCGAGCCTCCAGGTGCTCGTGGGCCGGGTCCGGCTGACCGGAGCCGACGCGGGCGAGAACCTCCAGGAGCTGACCGCCGGTCAGGTGTGCGTGCTGCCGCGCGCACTGCACGGGCTCACGGCCGTCGAGGACTCGGCGGTGCTGCTGACGGCCGTCACGGAGGTCTGACGGCACCACCCCGCCCGTTCAGACCGCCAGCCACTGGTCGAAGGCCAGCTTGCACAGCAGGGCGACGACCACGACGACCAGCACGCCGCGGACGAATCCGGCGCCGCGCTTGAGCGCCATCTTGGCGCCCACCAGGCCGCCGACGAGGTTGAACAGCGCGAGCAGCGCGCCCAGTCGCCACAGCACGGTGCCCTGGAGGGCGAACATGGTCAGCGCGCCGACGTTCGTGCAGACGTTGATCACCTTGGAGGTGGCGGAGGCGGCGACCAGGTCCATGTGCAGGAGCGCGGCCAGCGCCACGACGAGGAAGGCGCCCGTCCCCGGCCCGATCAAGCCGTCGTAGAAGCCGATGCCCACCCCCGCGACGAGGATCGCCGCCAGCACCCGCCGCCGGGTGACCGGCCCGGCGGGCGCGGGGGCGGTACCGAACGCCGGGCGGAGGAGGACGAAGGCGAGGACGGCGAGCAGGACGGCCATGATCAGCGGGCGCAGGACCTCGCTGTTGATGCCGGCCGCGAAGAACGCCCCGGCCAGCGAGCCGCCGAGCGCGGCGAGTCCGATGCGCAGCGCGGTCCGTACGTCGATCGGCGCCTTGCGCACGTACGTCACGGCGGCCGCGGTGGTGCCGACGATGGCCGTGGACTTGTTGGTGCCGAGGACGTACGCGGCGGGGGTGTGCGGGAGGCCGACCAGCAGGGCGGGGAGCAGCAGCAGTCCGCCGCCGCCCACCACGGCGTCGATCCAGCCCGCCGCGAGGGCCGCCAGGCAGAGCAGGGTCAGGGTGAAGAGATCTATGTCAGAGGGCACCGGATGATCTTATGGAGCCCCTCATGGTTCCTGACCGGGGTCAGGCATGATCGCCGTCGTCCTCGTCCTCGTCGCCGACGATCAGGCGTGCGCCCCGGCTCTCCGCGACCCGGTGGACATCGGCGAGTGATTCCGTCAACTCGATGGTCAGCAGGTGCAATTCACCGGAGAGCCACCTCCGCCCGTCCAGAACATGGCGCGCCTTCTCGATGAGGTCGGCCGCTAGGCCGAGCTGCACCGCCTCCATGTCGTCGGCCATGCGGGACACGTACCCGCTCCCGTCGCCGACGAGAAAGCACCGCTTACCCTCCGGGCTCGACCACGGCAGGAGCCGCGCGTTCCGCATACCGTCGGTCATGTCGTCACTCCGTGTTGGTCCGTCGTCCGACTGCCGGGCCATGTACCGGCTGTAGTCAATTGGTCACCAGGGCAACGCGATCGCCAATAGAATCGGCGCTCTTGAACCGGCAGCGCTCAAGCTTGTTGTGGGCCGTGACGACGGCGTGCGCTGACATGACGAAAGGTCATCGCGTTGGACGAGAAGACCCCACCCGAGCACTTGAATCCGCTCCAGCGCTTCGGCCGTGACGTCAGACAGGTACGTCTGGCCCGCAAACTCACGCAGAAGCACCTGGGGAAGGGCACGGGCTACTCCGAGGGCTACGTCAGCAAGGTCGAGTCCGGAACGCTCCTGCCCAGGCCCAGCGAGAAGTTCGCCAAGGGATGCGACACCGTGTTCGGCACGGGCGAGTTATTCGCGGGATTGCTGCGGAGGATCGACGAAGGGGACCACCCGAGCTGGTTCGTTCCCTACCTCAACCTGGAGCGCAAGGCGTCGCGGATACTGGACTACTCGGCGAACCTCGTGATGGGCGTCCTCCAGACGGAGGCGTACGCGCGGGCAGTCTTCCGGGCCTCGCATCCACGCGAGGACACAGAGCTGATCGAGGGCCGGGTTGCCGCCCGCTTGCGCCGTCGCGAGCTCTTCGAGTCGGACGCTCCTCCGCTCCTGTGGGTCATTCTTCATGAGGCGTGCCTACGAACGGATGTAGGTGGCGCCGAGGCCATGCCCGGGCAACTTGAGCATCTGCTGACAGTTACCGCATCACCTCACATTGAGCTACAAGTCCTGCCTTACTCAGCGGGAGCACCGGCAGTGCACATGCCGTTCACGCTGCTGGCATTTGGCGACTCTCCCACTGTGCTTTACGCGGATGGTCCACAGGGGGGAAAGCTGTACGACTCGGCCGAGACAGTCGCGTCACACGTTGACAGCTACGATCGGTTGAGGGCGAACGCGTTGTCTCCCGAGAGCTCGCTGGCCCTCATCAAGTCCCTGTTAAAGGAGTACAAATGGTGAGCACCGACTTCGCTCTTCTCAACGCTGAATGGGTCAAGTCCTCCTACAGCGGGGGCGACGGAGGCCAGTGCGTCGAGTTCTCCCGCGCCCTCACCCAGGCCCACGGCCTCGTCCCCGTGCGGGACAGCAAGGTCCCGGGCGGCCCGGCGCTCGTCTTTCCCGCGGGCGGCTGGTCCGCGTTCGTCTCGGCGGTCAAGCGCGGGGAATTCCCCGCCTGACCGGCACCGAACGTTCCGCCTGCCGCGGGCCGCTCTCACAACTCTCTTAAGCCCGGTGACTATTCAGGTCACCATGGAACTGAAGATCCCTACCGCGCCCCTCCCCGGCGCCGCCCCGTCCCGTCGCCGGCGCGGCACCCGCGTGCTCGCCGCCTGTCTGGCGCTGACCGCCACCACCGTCGGCGTCACCGGATGCGACAGCGCGTCCGCCGGCACCCTCAAGGGCGACCGGCTCGAACTGCCGGTCAGCGGCGGCACGGCCGTCGTCGACACCGCCTCCCTGGCGGTGACGGCCCGCACCGGTGACGGGCACAAGCTGGTGCTGTCCGCCCCGGCGGACGGCGGGCTCGGCAAGCCGGGACCGGTGACCCGCACCGCCGACGGGGCGCGCTGGACCTATCCCGCCAAGGGGCTGAGCGTGACGGCCCGCACCGACCACGGCCGGCTGCGGATCGGGCTGCGGGCGGACCGCGACGGATCCGTCAACTGGCCGGTGACCGGCACCGACCCGGCCGCCTCGGCCCTGCAGCTCCCGCGCGGGGAGGGCCTGGACCTCCCCGTAGGGGACGCGTTCTGGAATGCGGAGAAGGGCGGTCTGGCAGGCAGCACCGTCGACGTGGGCGCCGAGCTGACCCTGCCGCTGTGGGGCTACTCGATGGCCGCCAAGGCCGGTGGCGCGCACCCCGGAGCCGGCCATGGCGTCAGCTACCTCACGCCCACAGACATCGGCACCTCCCTGCGCTTCGCCTCCACCGGCGGCCGGCTGCGCGCCACCGCCGCGCACGCCTTCGACGCGGGCGAGGGCACCCGGGAGTACACCGTCTCCTTCGCCCTCACCGACGGCGATCCGGTCGCCCCCGCCGCCGACTACCGCGCCTACCTCTCCCAGCGCGGCCAACTCGGCAGCCTGCGCGAGAAGATCAGGCGCAATCCGGCCAACGCCAAGCTGCTCGGCGCCTTCCACGCTTATGTGTGGGGCGAGGCACGCACCGCGTCCGGTGTCGGCCGGCTGAAGGCGCTCGGCGTGGACCGGATGTGGCTCGGTTACGACGCCGGGCCCGACCCGATGAACGCGGCGGCTGTCAGGGCCGCCAAGCGGGCGGGCTATCTCGTCGGCCCCTACGACTCCTTCGCCAACGGACAGGACGCCAAGAGCGCCGACAGCCCCACCTCCGCCTGGCCGGACCGGGTCTACCCCGACTTCTGTATACGAAAGGCGGACGGCACGCCGCAGACCGGCTTCCAGGGCCGCGGCTGCTATCTCAGCTCGCGCGCCTTCGAGAAGGCCGAAGGGCGCAAGCACTATCTCGCCGACCGCACCCGCTCGATGACCGCCAACGGCGCCGACAGCTACTTCCTCGACGTGGACGCGACCGGCGAGGTCTTCCGCGACCACGCCGCCGGTCACCGGATGACCAAGGCGGGCGACCGCGAGAGCCGTCTGGCCCGGATGCGGCGGCTGTCGCAGCGTCTCGTCCTGGGTTCGGAGACCGCCCAGCCCTGGGCCAACCAGGTCCTGGCCTTCAACCACGGCGCGGGCACGCCGGTCGCGGACGGCCTGTGGAAGCTGGAGCGCGACAAGCCGACCTGGGGCGGGTACTACCCGCAGGACGCCCCGAAGGTCTTCTTCAAGCCGGTGCGGCTGCCCGCCGACCTCGCCACCGCGATGTACGACCCGAAGTACCGCGTCCCCCTGTACGAGACCGCGCTGCACGGCTCGCTGGTCAACGCCGAGCGCTGGGAGCTGTCGTACGACAAGCTGCCGGCGCAGAAGACCACCCGCGCACTGCTCGCGATGCTCTACAACACCCCGCTCAACTACGTCCTCGACGGCCCCACGCTGACCCGGAACGGCCCCGAACTCGCGGCGCTGCAAAAGTACTTCTCCCCGCTGCACCGCGCCGCCGGCACCGAGCGGATGACGTCCTTCCGTTGGCTGACGGCCGACCGCACCGTCCAGCGCACGGTCTTCGGCGACGGCGCGCTGACCGTCACCGCCAACTTCGGCACCCGGGCCCATGACGGCCTGCCGGGTGGCTGCGTCGACGCGAAACTCCGCGGCGACGAGCGGGCTCGCCGGCTGTGCCCGAAGGACGCGTCCTAGGGACGGGAGGGCTCGGCCAGGGACGGTCCGGCGCCGCGACCGTTCCGTACACGGCGCCGCGACCGTTCAGCCATGGCGCCGCCCCCGTGCTCGTACGGAGCACGGGGGCGGTGGTGTGCGGTGGTGTGCCGGTGGGTCAGTGCTGCTGTGCCTTGCGGCGGCGGACCACCAGGTAGCCGCCGGCCCCGACGAGCGCGGCGGCGCCCGCGGACAGCAGGCCGATGGGCGCGCTGCTGCCGGTCTCGGCGAGGTCGCCTTCGGGCTTGGCGGACGGTGACGACGCCGGGGACGTCGGGGTGGCGCCCGCGGGAGCGGACGACGTGGGCTTCGCGGTGGGCCGCGCCGTCCCGGTCGGGGTCCCCGGGGTGGCGGACGTCGACGGCGTGCCGCCGCCCGGCTCGGTGTCGTCCTCGCAGTCGGTCCAGAAGACCTTGTGCTTGGCCTTGCCGTGCTCGCCGTCGAAGTTCCAGAACAGCTTGTAGTGGCCGTCGGGCAGGGACAGGTCCGGCGTACGGCCGTGCCCCTCGGCGTCGAGCGTCAGCGAGCCGGACTTCACGGTCTCGCCCTTGGTGTGGGCCGTCGGCGCCCACGCCTCGATGTGCCAGCCGACCTGCTGGCCGCCGTCGAACCCGAAGGCGTCGAGGTAGAAGGTGCAGACGTGGGGCTCGTTCTTGCGGAGCTCCTCGCCGGTCTTGGCGTCATGGATCTTCACGGTGCCGTTGTCGCCGGGAGGGGTGGCGTAAGCGGAAGGGGCGAACAGCACGGCCACGGCCACGGCGGCCGTGAGCGAACCTGCGGAAACAAGCGGGCGCATGGGCATTCCAACGGTGAAAGAGGGAGGTTGCCGTGGGGGGCGGCTCAGCTTCCTGCCGCCCTGACTAGTCCGTCAAGGCACCTGAAAACGCTAATGCCACATAGGGAGCCGCGCGCCCCATTAGTCCCACGTAACGATTAGGAACGGCGAGAACGGGGCACGGCCGAACCGCCGGCTGTCGGCTGGACCGCCTGACTGTCGGCCGGACCGCCTGGCTGCCGGCCGGGCAGGCCCCGCCAGCCGGGCGACCCGAGTCGCCACGGCCTCCATATGCCCCAGAGTGCCCGCATTCGCCCCCTCCTCGTTCCTCACACAGCGCTGCGGCGCTCACTGAGGGCAGCGTTCCTCCGGGGAAACAACGTGGATGCGGGTGGGTAACAGCGGCGGCGCAATCTCTAGGGCATGACCTCGAAAACGCGGGTGACGGTGATCGGCGGCGGGATGGCCGCCGCCCGGCTCGCCCAACGGATTCACGCCGGGACGGGCGCGGACCGTATCGACCTCACCCTCATCGGTGAGGAGCCGCGCGCGCCGTACAACCGGGTGCTGCTCGGCGAGGTGCTCGCGGGCCGCTACGCGCCCGAGGTCACCGCGCTGCCGGCGCCCGACGACGGGGTGCGGTGGCGGCGCGGGATACGGGCGGTGCGGATCGACCGCGCCGAGCGCCGGGTGCTGTGCGACGACGGGGGCGCCGTCCCGTACGACACCCTCGTGCTCGCCACCGGCTCCAACCCCGTCCTACCGCCCCTGCGCGGCCTCTTCACGCCGGACGGCCACGACCTGCCGGCGGGCGTCCACGCCTTCCGCACCATGGACGACTGCCTGGCACTGAGCGACGCGGTCGCCGACGGCGTACCGGCCGTGGTGATCGGCGGCGGACTGCTCGGCGTCTCGGCCGCCCGCGCGCTGGCCGAGCGCGGCGCGCAGGTGATCCTCGCCCACCAGGGCGAGCACCTCATGGAACGCCAACTCGACGCGCAGGCCGCCCGCTTGCTGCGCGGCCACCTGGAGTCCCTGGGTGTGGAGGTCCACACCGAGTGCCGGGTGCGCGGCCTGCGCACCGAAGCCGGCGCCGTACGGGCCGTGGAACTGGCCGACGGGCACGCCCCCGCGGCCGATCTCGTCGTCCTCGCCTGCGGGGTACGCCCCCGGGTGGGACTCGCCCGGGCCGCCGGGCTCACCGTCGAGCAGGGCATCGTCGTCGACGACGAGCTGCGCACCGACGACCCGCACATCCACGCCCTCGGCGACTGCGCGCAGCACGACGGGCGCGTCTACGGTCTGGCGGGCGCGGCCCTGGAACAGGCCGACCTGCTGGCCGGCGTCCTGCTCGGGGACGGCGACGTGAGCCGCTACCCCGGCACCCGCGCCCTGACCCGCCTGACCCTCAACGGTCAACTTCCCCTGGACCTCGCCGCCTTCGGCGAGACCACCCCGCTTCCCGGCGATGACGTCGTCCATCTCTCCGACGCCACCCGGACGTCGTACCGGAAGGTCGTCGTCCGCGGCGACCGGCTGGTCGGCGGCATCCTCCTCGGCGATCTCGGCACCGTCGGCGCGCTCGCCCGCACCTGGGAGGGCGACGAGCCGCTCCCCGCAGCCCCGCTGCTCCACCTGCTCACCACCGATGGAGGCTTCTGATCATGGCCGCAGCCGCCACCCCGAACCCGAACCCCACCGCGACGGGGGTCCCGTCCGTACCGGCACCGGCCGCTCAGGACACCGCCCCCGGCCCGGACCAGGCCGCCCGCCCGACCCTCGTGGTCGTCGGGCACGGCATGGTCGGCCAGCGCTTCCTGGAGGAGCTCGCCGACCGGGGCGTCACCGAGCGGACGCGGGTGGTCGTGCTCTGTGAGGAGCCCCGCCCGGCCTACGACCGGGTCCAGCTCACGTCCTACTTCGCCGGCCGCACCCCCGAGGACCTGAGCCTGGTCGAGGACGGCTTCATGGCCCGGCACGGCATCGAGCTGCACGTCGGCGACCCGGCCACCGCCATCGACCGCGACACGCGCACGGTGACCGCCCGCTCCGGCCTGACCGTCCGCTACGACGCGCTGGTGCTGGCCACCGGCTCGTATCCGTTCGTGCCTCCGGTGCCCGGCAAGGACAGCACCGGCTGCTTCGTCTACCGCACCATCGAAGACCTGCTGGCCATCGAGGAGTACGCCAAGAACGCCCGCGCCGGTGTCGTCGTCGGCGGCGGACTGCTCGGCCTGGAAGCGGCCGGCGCCCTCAAGGGCCTCGGGGTGCACACCCACATCGTGGAGTTCAACCCGCGGCTGATGGCCCTCCAGGTCGACGAGGGCGGCGGCAGCGCGCTGCGCCGTACGGTCGAGGAGATGGGCCTGGAGGTGCACACCGGCGTCGGCGGCAAGGAGATCGTCGCGGACGACGGCGGCACCGTCACCGCCATGGACCTCTCCGACGGCTCCCGCATCGAGACCGACCTGGTCATCTTCTCCGCCGGCGTCCGGCCCCGCGACCAGCTCGCCCGGGACTGCGGCCTGCCGGTCGGCGAGCGGGGCGGCATCACCGTCGACGAGCGGTGCCGCACCAGCGACCCCGCCGTCTACGCGATCGGCGAGTGCGCGCTGGCCTCCGACGGCCGGGTCTACGGCCTGGTCGCCCCCGGCTACGACATGGCCCGCACCGCGGCCGACGCCCTGGCCCGCACCCTGACACCGGACACCGACGGCCTGAAGGAGTCCACCTTCACCGGCGCCGACCTGTCCACCAAGCTCAAGCTGCTCGGCGTGGACGTCGCCTCCTTCGGCGACGCGCACGGCACCACCGAGGGCTGCCTCGACGTCGTCTACTCGGACTCCCGCAGCGGCGTCTACAAGAAGCTGGTCATCGGCTCCGAGGGCGAGCTGCTGGGCGGCGTGCTGGTCGGTGACGCCGACGCGTACGGCATGCTGCGCCCGCTGACCGGCAGCATCCCGCCGCTGGCACCCGAGCAGTTGGTGCTGCCCGCCGGATTCGCCTCCGAGGGCGGCGGCGCGGCCCTGGGACCGTCCGCGCTGCCCGACAGCGCCGTGCTGTGCAACTGCCACAACGTGACCAAGGGCACCGTGCGCGCCGCCGTCAGCGAGCACTCCTGCACCACCGTCCCCGAGGTCAAGAAGTGCACCAAGGCCGGTACCGGCTGCGGCAGTTGCGTCAAGATGCTGACCGCCGTCGTCAACGACGAACTGGCCGCGTCGGGCGTGACCATCGACTCCGGCCTCTGCGGCTGCTTCCCGCACACCCGCGCCGAGCTGTACGAGATCGTCCGCACCCTGCGCCTGACGACCTTCGCCGAGCTGCTGGACTCGCACGGCCGCCCGGAGGCCCGGGACGGTGACGGCTGCGAGGTCTGCAAGCCCACCGTCGGCTCGATCATCGCCTCCCTCGCGCCGTCCGTCGGCGCCGACGGCTACGTCCTCGACGGCGAGCAGGCGGCCCTCCAGGACACCAACGACCACTTCCTGGCCAACCTCCAGCGCAACGGCTCCTACTCGATCGTGCCCCGCATCCCCGGCGGTGAGATCACCCCGGAGAAGCTGATCGTCATCGGCGAGGTGGCCCGCGACTTCGGCCTCTACACCAAGATCACCGGTGGTCAGCGGATCGACCTGTTCGGCGCCCGCGTCGACCAGCTCCCGCAGGTCTGGGCCCGCCTGGTGGACGCCGGCTTCGAGTCGGGACACGCCTACGGCAAGGCGCTGCGAACCGTGAAGTCCTGCGTCGGGCAGACCTGGTGCCGCTACGGCGTCCAGGACTCCGTCCGGATGGCCATCGACCTGGAGCTGCGCTACCGGGGGCTCAGGTCCCCGCACAAGCTGAAGTCCGCCGTCTCCGGCTGCGCCCGCGAGTGCGCGGAGGCGCGCGGCAAGGACTTCGGCGTCATCGCCACCTCCAACGGCTGGAACCTGTACGTCGGCGGCAACGGCGGCGCCGACCCGCGCCACGCCGACCTCCTCGCGCAGGACCTGTCCGACGCCGAACTGATCCGCCTCATCGACCGGTTCCTGATGTTCTACATCCGCACCGCCGACCGGCTGGAGCGCACCTCCGCCTGGCTGGAGCGCATCGAGGGCGGCCTCGACCACGTCCGCGACGTCGTCGTCCACGACTCCCTGGGCCTGTGCGACGAGCTGGAGGCGCTGATGGCCGCGCACGTCACGCACTACCGCGACGAATGGGCCGAGACCCTCGCCGACCCCGAGCGGCTGGCCCGCTTCGTCTCCTTCGTCAACGCGCCGGACGCCCCGGACCCGTCGGTCCGGTTCGTGCCCGAGCGCGACCAGGTCAAGCCGGACCTGACGCTGCTCGCCGGCCCGACCCTGCCCGTACGCACCCTGGAAGGGACCTCAGCCTGATGACCACGGCACCGACCACCACCGCGACCGCCGCCCCCGAGACGGCGGCCGGCGCCCCTACGGGATCCGGGGCCGCTGGAGCCACCGGGTCCACCACCGTCGAGATCCTGTGCCCGCAGGGCTGGGTGTCGATCTGCGCGCTGGACGACCTCATCCCGGGGCGCGGCGTCGCCGCCCTCCTGCCGGACGGTGAGCAGATCGCCCTGTTCCGCGACCGCGCCGGCCGCGCCTACGCGATCGGCAACCGCGACCCGTTCACCGGCGCCTACGTCCTCTCCCGCGGCCTGACCGGCTCCGCCGCCGACCGCCCCTTCGTCGCCTCGCCCCTGCTCAAGCAGCGCTTCGACCTGGCGACCGGCGACTGCCTGGACGACCCGTCGGTGTCGGTCCCGGCGTACCGGGCGCGCACGCGGGGCGGGGCCCAGGGGTGAGGAGGGGGTGAGGAGGGGGTGAGGGGGCCCGGCCGGCGCGCTCACCCCCTCATGGCTCCCTCATGGCCTCATGGCTCCCTCATGGGGCTCCCTCATGGCCCCCATGGAGCCCCCTCACGGCCCCTCATCGCCTTCTCCCGGCCACCGACCACCGACCGCCGTGGGGCCCCGGCCACCCCGGGGCTACCCTGGGTGGCCCCCTACGGAGGAGTGCAGGCGTGACCCGGTGGAACACCAGCCATATCCCCGACCAGACGGGCCGCTCGGCGGTCGTCACGGGCGCCAACAGCGGCATCGGCTACGTCACCGCGCGCGAACTGGCGCGCGCGGGCGCCCGCGTCCTGCTGGCCTGCCGCAACGAAGCCCGCGGCACCGCCGCCCTGGAGCGCCTGCGCACCGAAGTCCCCACCGCCGAGGCCGAGTTCCGGCGCCTGGACTTGGCCGACCTGTCCTCCGTACGGGACTTCGCCGCCACCCTGGACGACTTCGACGGCGACCGGCTCGACTTGCTCATCAACAACGCGGGCGTGATGGCCCTGCCGCAGCGCACGACCGCCGACGGCTTCGAGATGCAGTTCGGCACCAACCACCTGGGCCACTTCACGCTGACCGGGCTGCTGCTGCCCAAGCTGCTCGCCACCCCGGGCGCCCGCGTCGTCACCGTCTCCAGCATGCTGCACGCCGTCTCCGACGTGGACCTGGACGACCTCAACAGCGAGCATCGCTACCGCCGTTGGATCGCCTACGGCCGCTCCAAGAGCGCCAACCTGCTCTTCACCCACGAGCTGTCCCAGCGGCTGGCGGCGGCCGGCTCCCGGATCGTCGCGGCCGCCTCGCATCCCGGTTACGCCTCCACGAACCTGCAAACCGCGGGCGCCCGGATGGAGGGCCGCAGGTCCGCCCAACGGCTCATCGAGCTGGGCAACCACCTCATCGGCCAGTCCCCCGACGGCGGCGCCCTGGGCACCCTCTGCGCGGCCACCGCCCCCCACATGCGCCCGGACTCCTTCGTCGGCCCCCGCAACGGCCTCCGCGGCGCCCCGGCCCAGTCCTTCCGCGCCCCCTGGACCAGAAACGACACCACCTCCAAGGCCCTGTGGGACGCCTCGGAGGAACTCACCGGCGTCCGCTACGACTTCACGCTGCGGGCTGCTGTGTGAGGGGTGGCTCTGTGACGGGTGGGCTCTGTGACGGGTGGTGTGTGGGGGGGGACGGGCGGGCTACCTGGCCCCCCCCGGTCAGCACACCTCTCGTCACTGACGTCACTGACGTCACTGACGTCACTGACGTCACTGACGTCACTGACGTCGGCATCGCCGCTGACGCCGCTGACGCCGCTGCCGCCGCTTGTCAGTGGCGCGCCTTACCGTTGTCAGTGGCACGCCTTACCGTGACGGCATGACCCGCCAGCTCCTGAGCTACGACCGCCAGTGCGCCGAACTCCTCACCCAGACCGACCTGCTCAGGCACACCGTCAAGGGCGCCGACCCGACGACCCCGGTGCCGTCGTGCCCCGGCTGGAACGTCGGCCAGTTGCTGCGCCACCTCGGCGGCGCACACCGCTGGACGGAGAAGGTCGTACGGACCCGGGTGGCCCAGCCGTCCGCCGAGGAGCCGGTCCGCGACCTCACCCGTTACACCGACGAGGACCTCGCGGTTCTCGACCCCTGGCTCGCCGAGGGTGCGGAGCAATTGGTCGGGGCACTGCGCGCCGCCGGGCCCGACGCGGAGATGTGGAGCCCGCTCCCCGGCACCCGCGGCACGGCCTCGTCCTTCGCCCGCCGCATGACGCACGAGACCGTCATCCACCGCGCCGACGCGACCCTGGCCACCGGCGCCCGGTACGACGTGGCCACGGACGTCGCCCTCGACGCCATGGACGAGTGGATGGAACTCGGCTCGCTGCCCCAGACCCTCGACTTCAAGCCCCACCTCCGCGACCTCCTGGGCCCCGGCCGCACCCTCCACCTGCACGCCACCGACACGCCGCCGGAAGCCGCCGCGGAATGGCTGGTCGACCTCACCGGCCCCACGCCCGCCTGGCGCCCCGCCCACGAGAAGGCCGCCGTCGCCGTCCGGGCCCCTTTGTCCGACCTTCTCCTCCTCGTCTACCGACGCCGCCCCGCCCACAGCCCGGACATCGAAATCCTCGGCGACTCCGACCTCCTCGACTTCTGGCTGGCACGGGTCGGCTTCGGGTGACCGGAACAGGGCGCGGGTCGGGCGACCGGAGAGGGGCACGGCTCGGCTTCGGGTGACCGGGCAGCGCATGCCGATTGGTGGCAATCCGACCGTGGCGCCCAGCAACAAGCAGGCCTGGTCCGACCCGACGGCCGCGCCGCCCAAGGTCACGGCGATGCGCTCCCTTTGACGGACCCGAGCCACGGCTGCCGCCCTCGTCGGCCTCGGGTCTCAGCGCTGTGGGGAACCGACCGAGCCCAAACGGCGTGCGTTAGGTTGACCGCCCCGGAGAAGAGTTGACCACCTCCGGGAAGATCGGGCAGAAGGAGCGGCAGCGTCCATGAGTGATCACGACACGGCGGGTAGCAACCCCGGTCAGGCTGCCCCGACGCCACCCCTGCCGCCGTCCCCGCCCCCCACCCCTCCGCACGTGGGAGCGACGGAAAGCGGACCGCAGCCGGTGCCGACCAGCCAGGAGGAAGCCCTGGAGATCGGTCGGCAGCACTTCCCCGAGGTCGGCTCGGCCGGCGGCCCCGCGGGTCTGCACGTCCACGAATTCGACGTCGGCTACCTGGTGCACGCGAGCTGGCCGGCCCGGGAGAACCCCGACGCCCCGCCGACCGACCCCGGTGGCAGCAACGTCGCCATCTCCAAGGTGAACGGCGATATAACGTTCCTGCCCAACTTCCCCCCAAAGGAGGCGGTGGAGCTCTACCACCGCTTCTACCGTCCAAGTACGTCCTGACGTCTCGTACGTCCTCACCTCTCGGACGTCCTCACCTCTCGTACGCTCCATGTCCTTGCCGGGGAGTGCCTGGCGGCTTGTCACCGCCCACCCAGAACACCATGAGGCCCCCGAGGCCTGAGGGCACCAGCTTCAGCGACCTGGGCGAAGCCTTCGACGACCCGGTGAAGCGGCTCATGACCGGTCTGAGCACGCTGGGAGCGGGCCCGCGCGGCAGGCCCCGAGGGACCTCCATGCCCAGGCAGTAGTCGAGGGCGAGAGCTTCCACGAGTCACCGAGCAGGCCGCACACGTCATGCGGACACGCGAGGGATGCGGCAAAACCTAACGGCCACATTTCGGGTTCCGCCCTCCCGACGCCGGCAATTCCGCACCGGAACGGAACCTCGCTTCAACTGGCCTACCGCGGACGAGGACAAGCTGATCGAATGCGCCCAGGTCTGGCGTTCGTTCGCTGCGGAAGTCCAAGGTCACGCCTCACCGAGATCGGGCTCCCGACGCTTGGTGAGGAGTTCCGTTACGTCTCCTTCGCCGAGCCGCATTCGCTGACGGAAGTCGCTCGCCCGGCCGTCCTGCCCGCCTCCGCCGGCTCCGGTCCCTTCTTCCGTGTGGGCAGGTGGGTCAGGGGGAGTTGGTGGTGGACGGGACGTCCGGACACCTCTACGTGACAGATGTCGGCGACGGCGATGCCGGATATCTCGTCAGTGGTGGCCTGAGGCAAGCCCTTACCCTGCTGGCCCTCGCCGTGAAGCGCCGTGAAAGTGGCTTCACCGTCTGGTCAGAAGAGTCGGACGCAAAACGCTCCCTGGCTTCCTGGGCCCGCGAAATCGACCCGGTGGCCGCCGAGCACCCCCACTGGATCGCCATTCTCTCGGGCCACTGGGACGATCCCGACGTGGTGTAAGAAAAACTCCTCGCCCCAAGCCGGATTCGCACAGGTGCCATGCGGGCTTCACGTGGGTGGGGCAAAGTGGTCGGGACGTAGCACTCGGTGATCGACGATCAGCGAGGGGTTGGCTTGGCTCGGACCGCTGGGGGTGGACGGACGTGACAGGAACCGGAACCGGAACCGGAACGGGAACGGGAAGGGCAACCGGAACGGGAACGGGAAGGGCAACCGGAACGGGAAACGGCCCTAGGCAGAGAGAGGACCAGCGCGGGCACGGGTCGGGGGAAGATGGGCGCCTCAGCGGTGCGGGGGCGGTCGACAGGCGGCGGTTGCTGGCCGCTTTCGGTGGTCTCGCGCTCGCCGGTGCGCTCGCGGCCTGTGGGGCCAACACCGGGCGGGGCGGCGGTCGTTCGGGTTCTGGGATCAGTCAGTGGTATCACCAGTACGGTGAGCCAGGTGTCGAGCAGGCCGTGAAGCGATATGCCGCCGCCTATGAGAAGGCCGAGGTCCGGGTGCAGTGGCGGCCCGGGGACTACGACCGGCAGACCGCGGCCGCGTTGCTGACCGACTCCGGGCCCGATGTGTTTGAGGTCAACGGGCCGCTGCTGGACCAGATCCGGGGCGGCCAGGTGGTCGATGTGACCGCCGAGGTCGAGCCCGTCAAGGATGATTTTGCCCGGGCGGTGCTGGCGCCGAAGATCTGGCAGGACAAGATCTGGGGCATCCCGCAGGCCATCGACATGCAGTTGCTCTACTACCGGAAGAGCCTGCTGAAGGCGGCCGGGGTCGAACCGCCGCGCACCCTCGACGCGTTGGTGGACGCGGCGAAGAAGCTGACCACGAAGAAGGTCAAGGGACTGTTCCTGGGGAACGACGGCGGGGCAGGGGTGCTCGGCGGTACGCCGTTGTTCGCGGCGGGGCTGAGTTTGATCGGTGAGGACGGCAAGGTCGGGTTCGATGATCCGGCTGCCGCTCGCTCCCTCGGCAAGATCCGTCAGTTGTACGCGGACAAGTCGCTGCTGCTGGGCGCCCCGGCGGACTGGTCGGACCCGGCCGCCTTCCTCCAGGGGCTGACCGCGATGCAGTGGTCCGGGCTGTGGGCGTTGCCGCAGGTCAAAAAGGCGTTGGGGGACGATTTCGGGGTGTTGCCGTTTCCGGCGGACGGGGCGGCGGGGAAGCCGTCGGTCCCGGTGGGCGCGTACGCCTCCGCAGTCAGCGCGCGCAGCGCCCGGAAGGCGGAGGCCAAGGCGTACGCGAAGTGGCTGTGGGTGGACCGCACCGACTACCAGCAGGATTTCGCGCTCTCGTACGGCTTCCATATCCCCGCCCGGCTCTCGCTCGCCAAGAAGGCCGCGCGGCTCCAGGAGGGCGCGGCGGCGGACGCCGTGCGGTTCGCGACCGAGTACGGCTACGCGGAGCCGTTGCTGTGGACGACGGCGGACCGTACGGCCTACCAGGACGCGCTGAGCCGCATCATCAAGGACGGCGCGAACCCGGAGAGCGAGCTGAGGAGCGTCGTGCGCACGGTCAACGCCGAGCTTCAGCGGGTCAGGAAGAAGTAGGAGAAGGGGGAAGGAGGGGTGGGAGTGGTGGGAGTGGAGGGAGTGAGTGGGCGGCGGGTCGCGCGGGCGCAGGGGCCGTCCGTCCTCGGGGCGCAGCGCCGCAACCTCTGGTTCTGGGTGTTCGTCGGGCCGTTCGCGATCGGGCTGGGGCTGTTCACGTACGTGCCGCTGGCCTGGAGCGTTTACCTCAGCTTCTTCGACGCGCACAACACCGTGACCCCGACGGACTTCGTCGGACTGGGCAATTACGGCACGATGCTGACCGATGACGCCTTCCTGGGCAGCCTGGGGACGTTTGTCCTGTTCACGGCGTTCATCGTGCCGGCGACATACGCGCTCTCGCTCGCACTCGCGCTGATGGTCAACCGTCTGCGGTTCGCCCAGGCGTTCTTCCGGTCGGTGTTCTTCCTGCCGACCGCGTGCTCGTACGTCGTCGCCGCGCTGATCTGGAAGCTGTCGCTCTTCAACGGGGTGCGGTTCGGGCTGGCCAACACCGTGCTGGGGTGGTTCGGCGCGGACCAGACGGCCTGGCTGTCCACCACCGATCCGCCCTGGTACTGGCTGGTGATCGTGACCGTACGGCTGTGGTTGCAGGCCGGGTTCTACATGATTTTGTTCCTGGCGGGGCTGCAACGGATCTCGCCGCGGTTGTACGAGGCGGCGGCGGTGGACGGGGCCCGGCCCGGCTGGCAGGTTTTCCGATACGTCACCTTTCCGCAGCTTCGGGCCACGTCCGTCGCCGTGGTCCTGCTGCTGGTGATCAACGCGTTCCAGGCGTTCGACGAGTTCTACAACCTGCTGAGTGACGCGCGGGGGTATCCGCCGTACGCCCGGCCGCCGTTGGTCTACCTCTACTACACCGCGCTCGGGCGCGAGCAGAACCTCGGACTCGGTAGCGCCGGCGCGGTCATCCTGGCGCTGATCATCGCGGTGGCGACCGTCGCCCAGGCCCGCTGGCTCGGCCTCGGCCGCAAGGAGGAGTGAGGGAACGATGAGGAGGGGGTACGGGGAGCGCGGAGAACGAAGAGAACGAAGAGAACGAAGAGAGCCAAGAGGGGCAAGAGGGCGACGAGGACGGACAGTGCGACGGGTCGGTACGGTGCAGGACGGGCTGATCCGGGCCGGGCGCGCGCTGCGGGTGGTTCTGCTCGTCGCGCTCGCGCTGCTCTTCCTCATCCCGTTCTATCTGCTGGTACGCAACGGGCTGGCCACCGAGCAGGACATCACCGCGCCCGACTGGACGTTCTTTCCGCGCGAGCTGAAGTGGTCGAATCTGGCCGAGGTCTTCCACGACCCGAGCCTGCCGCTGGCGCGGTCGCTGCTCAACTCCGCGGTGATCGCGGTGTCGACGACCGTGGGGACGGTGGTGCTCGCCTCGCTCGCCGGGTACGGCCTGGCCCGTATCCCCTACCGGCACGCCAATGTCGTCTTCTACGCGATCCTGGGGACGCTCATGGTCCCGGCGGCGGTGACGTTCGTGCCCAGCTTTGTGCTGGTGTCCTCGCTCGGGTGGATCTCGACGCTGCGCGGGTTGATCATTCCGACGCTGTTCAGCGCGTTCGCCTGCTTCGTCTTTCGGCAGTACTTCCTGGGCTTTCCCCAGGAGTTGGAGGACGCGGCGCGGGTCGACGGGCTCGGCTACTGGCGGACGTACTGGCGCATCGTCGTGCCCAACGCCCGGCCGGTCTTCGCGGCGGTGGGCACCATCGTCTTCATCGGCGCCTGGAACGCGTTCTTGTGGCCGCTGGTGATCGGCCAGGATCAGGAGGCGTGGACGGTGCAGGTGGCGCTGTCCACGTTCACCACGGCGCAGAACGTCAACCTGCACGAACTCTTCGTCGCCGCGGCCGTTTCGATCGCTCCGCTGGTGGTCGTCTTCCTGCTGCTCCAGCGGTACATCGTCGCGGGGGTGGAGCGTAGCGGCATTGACGACTAGCGCAGCGGCATTGGCGACTGACGACGCCGCGGGGCGGGGCGGGTGCGGGGAGCGCCCTCTCCGGCCGCGCCGTCCCGGTGCCACCCCGGATCCCCACCACCCCCTGGCCTCCCCCTCACCCCCTGGCCTCCGCCGGAGTCACCCCCGGGGCCTCCGCCGGTCGTGCCCCGCGCAGCAGGGCCGCGCCCAGCGGGGTGAGGGTGTGCAGGACCGCGTTGCCCTGCCGGAGGGTGACCAGGAGTCCGGCGTCGCGGAGTACGGTCGCGTGCTGGCTGGCGGAGGCGAGGGAGACGTCCACGCGGCGGGCGAGTTCGCTGGTGGTGCAGCCGACGCCGATGCCCTGCAGTATCGCGGAGCGGGTCTGGCCGACGAGCCGGCCCAGCGAGCGTTCGGGCGGGGGCGGCGGCGTGAGCCGGGGCGCCTGGTGCTCGACGGGGTAGACCAGTACGGGCGTCAGGTCCGGGTTGTGGAACGTCACGGGAGTACGGCGGCAAAAGTAGGACGGCAGCAACAACAGGCCGCGGCCGCCGAGGTGGAGGTCCCGGTCCACCGGGTAGTCCGCCTCCAGGACGGGTGGCCGCCAGCGCATCATCGGCGGCAGCGAGGCGAGGAGCCGGTCGGCGCCGCCGTCGAGGAGCGCCCGGCCGCGGGTGGCCCGGTCGGCCTCGATGCGGCCCTGGACGCGTGGCCAGTAGGGCTCGACGGCCGCCTCGTAGTACCGCCGGAGCATGCCGGCGAGGCGCCCGAGCTGACGCGTCTCGCCGTCGGCCATCGCCCGTAGCCACGACGGCAGGGGCCGGGCGGTCGAGAGCCGGGAAAGCTCGTCGTGCAGCCGGATGGCGGGCGTCTCGCGCAGTGCGGACAGCGCGTCGTCCAGCCCGAGGAGTCCCTCGGCGGGCGTCAGGAAATCGGGAAAGTAGCCGCGGGTGGGTACGAGCGGAGCCAGCAGCCGCGTTTCGCCATTCAACCTTCCGCGCGTTTCCGCCCGCCATTTCCCGAACGCCGCCTCGTCGCGCCTGTCGCGCAGACGGTGAAAACTTAAAACGGTCTCCCACAGTGCGTCAGGGCGTGCAGCAATCCGCACGCGGGCCAGATCGAGTCCACTGAAATGGACGCGTAACACCGATCCCCCACTCTTGTTTCCTCAGTCGGCCCCCGGCACGCCTGAGTATGCATGCCAACACGCGCGGTCACCATGCCCTTTTGGCCAGAGTTGAAACGGGTCGCGCCACGGGGGGCGCGCGAGGAATGCTGTACTCAATTCAACGGCGGTGCGAACGGAACGGATTGCTCGATCCCGTGGGGGGTGATGGGCAGTTAACCGGCCGCTCGGCAGTTCCGTTGAAGGCCGCCTTCCCGCGCCGACTGGGGTGGCGGCAACTCCCGAGGGGGGAGTCCGGAGAAAAGCGAGGGCGGCACCTCCGCACAGGTGCCGCCCTCGTTGGGGTTCCGGAGCCCGTCGGCGAGGCTGAGGGTTGGGTACCAGGCCGCCGGCTCCGGGTGGTTTCAGGGGCAGGAGGGCGTGCGGCGCACACCTGCCCGGGTCATGCTCAGCGGCTGTCGCTCCCGAGGGACTCGGCCGCCGCGCGGCCCGCCTCCAGGCGCGCGACCGGGATGCGGAACGGCGAGCAGGAGACGTAGTCCAGGCCCACCTCGTGGAAGAAGTGCACCGACTCCGGGTCGCCGCCGTGCTCTCCGCACACACCGAGCTTGAGGTCGGGGCGCGTGGCGCGGCCGGCCTCGGCGGCGCTGCGGACCAGGGAGCCCACGCCGTCCTTGTCGATGGTCTCGAACGGGCTGACGCCGAAGATGCCCTTCTCCAGGTACGCGGTGAAGAAGCTGGCCTCCACGTCGTCCCGGGAGAAGCCCCACACGGTCTGGGTGAGGTCGTTGGTGCCGAAGGAGAAGAAGTCGGCGGACTCGGCGATCTGCCCGGCCGTCAGCGCGGCACGGGGCAGCTCGATCATCGTGCCGAGGGTGAGCTTGAGGCTGACGCCGCGGGCCTTTTCGACCTCGGCGATGACCTGCTCGGCCTCCTCGCGGACGATCTCCAGCTCCTGGACGGTGCCCACCAGCGGAATCATGATCTCCGCGCGGGGGTCGCCCTTGGCGTTCTTGCGTTCGGCCGCGGCCTCGGCGATGGCCCGTACCTGCATCGCGAACAGGCCGGGGATGACCAGGCCGAGGCGTACACCGCGCAGGCCCAGCATCGGGTTCTGCTCGTGCAGCTTGTGCACGGCCTGGAGGAGGCGCAGGTCGTTCTCGTTGGCGTCCTTGCGGGCCTCCGCGAGCGCGACGCGGACCGACAGCTCGGTGATGTCGGGCAGGAACTCGTGCAGCGGCGGGTCCAGCAGCCGCACCGTCACCGGCAGCCCGTCCATCGCCTCGAAAAGCTCGGTGAAGTCGGCCTTCTGGAGCGGCAGCAGGTCTTCGAGGGCGGCGTCCCGGTCGGCCTCGGTGTCGGCCAGGATGAGGCGCTCGACCATCTCGCGGCGCTCGCCGAGGAACATGTGCTCGGTGCGGCACAGGCCGATGCCCTGCGCGCCGAAGCGGCGGGCGCGGGCGGCGTCCTCGGCGTTGTCGGCGTTGGCCCGTACGCGCAGCCGGCGCACCCGGTCCGCGTACGCCATGATCCGGTGGACGGCCTTGACCAGCTCGTCGGCGTCGTCGGCGCCGGCGTGCATGCGGCCCTCGAAGTACTCCACGACCGGGGACGGTACGACCGGCACCTGGCCGGCGTAGACCTTGCCGGTCGAGCCGTCGATGGAGACGACGTCGCCTTCCTCGATGACGGTGCCGTCCTTGGTGGTCATCCGGCGCCGCTTGGTGTCGACCTCCAGCTCCTCGGCGCCGCAGACACAGGTCTTGCCCATGCCGCGGGCGACGACGGCGGCGTGCGAGGTCTTGCCGCCGCGGGAGGTGAGGATGCCCTCGGCGGCGATCATGCCGTTGAGGTCGTCGGGGTTGGTCTCGCGGCGGATGAGGATGACCTTCTCGCCGGACCGGGACCACTTGACGGCGGTGTAGGAGTCGAAGACGGCCTTGCCGACCGCGGCGCCGGGCGACGCGGCGATGCCGCGGCCGATCATCTCGGACTTCGCGTCGAGGTCGAAGCGGGGGAACATGAGCTGCGCGAGCTGCGCGCCGTTGACCCGCTGGAGGGCCTCGGCCTCGTCGATCAGGCCCTGGTCGACGAGCTGGGTGGCGATCCGGAAGGCGGCACCGGCGGTGCGCTTGCCGACACGGGTCTGGAGCATCCACAGCTTGCCGCGCTCGATGGTGAACTCGATGTCGCACAGGTCCTTGTAGTGCGTTTCGAGCGTTTCCATGATCTGCATCAGCTCGTCGTACGACGCCTTGTCGATGCCTTCGAGGTCGGCGAGCGGCACGGTGTTGCGGATACCGGCGACGACGTCCTCGCCCTGCGCGTTCTGGAGGTAGTCGCCGTAGACGCCCTGGTGACCGCTGGCCGGGTCGCGGGTGAAGGCGACGCCGGTGCCGGAGTCGGGGCCGAGGTTCCCGAAGACCATGGAGCAGACGTTGACCGCGGTGCCCAGGTCGCCGGGGATGCGCTCCTGGCGGCGGTAGAGCTTGGCGCGGTCGGTGTTCCAGGAGTCGAAGACCGCGCGGACGGCGAGGTCCATCTGCTCGCGGGGCTCCTGGGGGAAGTCGCGGCCGGTCTCCTTGGCGACGATCTCCTTGAACTGGTCGACGAGCGCGCGCAGATCGGCGGCGTCCAGGTCGACGTCGACGGTGACGCCCTTGGCCTGCTTGGCTTCTTCGAGGGCTTCCTCGAAGAGCTCGCCGTCGACGTCCAGGACGGTCTTGCCGAACATCTGGATGAGGCGGCGGTAGGAGTCCCACGCGAACCGCTCGTCGCCGGCCTGCGCCGCGAGGCCGGAAACCGACGCGTCGGAGAGGCCGATGTTGAGGACGGTGTCCATCATGCCGGGCATGGAGAACTTCGCCCCGGAGCGCACCGATACGAGCAGCGGGTCGTCGGCCTGGCCGAGCTTCTTGCCCATCTTCTGCTCAAGGGCGTCGAGGTGCTCGGAGACCTCGGCACGCAGTGCCGCCGGTTCCGTGCCGCTGTCGAGGTAGACCTTGCAGGCTTCGGTGGTGATGGTGAAGCCGGGAGGGACGGGAAGCCCCAGGTTGGTCATCTCGGCGAGGTTCGCGCCCTTGCCACCGAGGAGGTCCTTGAGGTCTCTGTTGCCCTCGGTGAAGTCGTAGACGAACTTCGTGGACGAAGGCTGGCTTACGTGGGGATCTTGTGTTTCCGGCACGGGACTGACTCCTCGCCGACGGGCTGCCCTGACGGCGAGGAACATACCCAGATCGAAGGCACATGGGTACGTCCACTTGGTCGACATGTGTGCGTAACCAGCCGTCCGCCAGCAGATCGAAAGTGATCTCACTCGAAGAGGTGAGTTCATTACCTGAATGCATCACTCCGCTACGCAATCGGAGGACGGCCGCTGTGCTACGCAGCGCCACGCATGGCTTGATCATTCGAACGAATGACGCGTGGCACCCGGTGCCATCATTGGAGAGGTGGAGTCCCGCCCCAAACGCTCATCTGAGCGCGACCCCTATCAGGGGTGGCGAGAATCACGCGCTCGGGCGCCCGCCGATCCCATCATCCGGACCCGCTTCCGGACGATCGCCGGACACCCGGGGAGGACGTCGCCGGGGTGGTGAAAGGGCGCGCCAGGGGTGGTGAGGGGGCACGCCGTACGGAGAGCCTGGAAAACGCGCCCAACAGGGCCCGGGGCGACCCGTTCGGGAGCCGCCGAGCGTCCGGATCCGGCCAATCGTTTTCGGGCGCGCGGAACACCGCACGGACGGCCGGGGTCGTATACCGCCCGACCGCGCCCCGGCCCCGGTCGGCCCCGGCGGCGAGCCCCCCAAAGGCCCTCAAGCGCCCGCGCGCACCCGTGAGTGCCCGCGCGCACCGGCAAGCTCTCAGCCGCCCGACGTGTCCAGTTCCGCGTCCGCGTCCACGCCCGCGCAGTCGTAGGGGTCCTCCAGCCAGCCGTCCGGCAGGACGACCCGGTTGCGGCCCGACGTGCGCCCGCGCGGGCCGTCCGCGCCCTCGGGCCACGGCTGGTCCTGGTCCACCTCCGACAGCAGGGCGTCCAGCTCGTCGAGCGAGGAGGTGACCGCCAGGCTGCGGCGCATCTCGGACCCGATGGAAAAGCCCTTGGTGTACCAGGCGACGTGCTTACGGAAGTCGATCACGCCGCGCGTCTCGTCGCCGATCCACTCACCGAGCAGCGTCGCGTGGCGCACCATCACCGCCGCGACCTCCTTGAAGACCGGTCGGGAGTACGTCCCCGTGCCCTCGAAGGCGGCGACCAGATCGCCGAACAGCCACGGCCGCCCCAGGCAGCCGCGCCCCACGACGACGCCGTCGCAGCCGGTCCGGCGCATCATCCGCAGCGCGTCGTCCGCCGACCAGATGTCGCCGTTGCCGAGCACCGGGATCTCCGGCACGTGCTCCTTCAGGCGCGCGATGGCGTCCCAGTCGGCCGTGCCGCCGTAGTGCTGGGCGGCGGTCCGGCCGTGCAGCGCGATCGCCGTGATGCCCTCCTGGGCCGCGATCCGGCCCGCGTCGAGGTAGGTGAGGTGATCGTCGTCGATGCCCTTGCGCATCTTCATCGTCACGGGCAGGTCGCCGGCGTTGGCCACCGCCTCGCGCAGGATGGAGCGCAGCAGGTTCCGCTTGTAGGGGAGCGCGGAGCCGCCGCCCTTGCGGGTGACCTTGGGGACCGGGCAGCCGAAGTTCAGGTCGATGTGGTCGGCGAGGTCCTCCTCGGCGATCATGCGGGCGGCCTTGCCGACGGTGTCCGGGTCGACGCCGTACAACTGGATCGAGCGCGGCTTCTCGGTCGCGTCGAAGTGGATCAGTTGCATGGTCTTCTCGTTGCGCTCGACCAGCGCCCGCGTCGTGATCATCTCGCTGACGAACAGGCCCTTGCCGCCGCTGAACTCCCGGCACAGCGTCCGGAACGGGGCGTTGGTGATCCCGGCCATCGGCGCGAGCACGACGGGCGGCTGCACCGCGTGCGGACCGATCTTCAGCAAAGTCATGGGAGAGGTTCCTTCGACGGGTCGGGGCGGGCGGCGACCGCCGGGCGAGCGGGCGTCGCGACCTCCCATTGTCCCGCACCGCGCGACCGGCCCCGTCCGGCTGCTGCCGGGGGCACCGCCCTGGGCGTCAGCGGGCCCCTCCGGGCGGGTATGGCGGCCGCCGTGGCGCCGAGGGAGCGGTCGTGGCTCACCCCCCGGCCCGGGGCTCCTCCCCCAGGCGCTGCAACCGCTCCAGCCGTTCATGGGACGCCTCGTCCACAGGGGTGTAGACCAGCGCCTTGGGGCCGGGGTTGGGGCCCGTCCACAAGCTGGCCGGGGAGAGCTGGAGGATGCCCACCCGGGGGTGCCGGAACACCTTCGTGTCGCTGACCGGGCGGACGACCTCATGGCGCGCCCAGATCTCCCGGAACTCCGCCGACGCCTCCGAAAGCCGCGCCACCAGCGCCTTCCAGGCCGGCTCGGCGACATGCTCGGCCATCGACGCCCGGAACTTGGCGGCCATGATCCGCACCGTGGCGTCCCGGTCCACCACACGTGCCCGCCACTGGGGATCGGTGAACGCCAGCCACATGCAGTTGCGGTCCTCTTCGGGCACCGCGTCCAGGTCGCACATCAGGCTCCCGTAGGCGGTGTTGTAGGCGAGGATGTCGAACCGGCTGTTCTGGACGAGGGCGGGGAACGGCGAGAGCTGGTGCAGGATCTGCCGCAACGCCCGGGGCACGCCGGTGCATTCGGTGCCCGGCAGCGGGTCGACGGCGCCGGCCAGGGAGAAGAGATGGCTGCGCTCGGCCCGGTCCAGGAGCAGCGCGCGGGCGACGGCGTCGAGGACCTGCGGCGATACGTGGATGTCCCGGGCCTGTTCGAGCCACGTGTACCAGGTGACGCCGACCGCGGCGAGCTGCGCCACCTCCTCACGGCGCAGTCCCGGCGTACGGCGGCGGGTGCCGCGGGGCAGTCCGACCTGCTCGGGCGTGATCCGCTCGCGCCGGCTGCGCAGGAAGGCGGCGAGTTCGGCACGCCGAACGGCGTCGGCGCCGTCGCCGTCGTTGGCGCGCGGGGCGGTCCTGCCGGGGGATACGGCAGGCTGGGGCGGGCTCACGTCCACGGTCATGCCCCCAGGGTGCCGGAGCGGCAAGCCCGTTGCCAGGTAGAGCGGGTACCAGGATAAGAAGACTCTGGTACCAGCCTGAGAGACCGGCGATCGTCTTTCCCGTGAGCGATACCCGAGCACCGAGCACCGTCCCAGCGGCTGCCCCCGAGGCCCTGCCCGCCTCCCCGACCACTTCCGCACCGCCCCTGTCGGCCACCACCGCCCTGACCCCGCTCGGCCTGCTGACCGTGCTGCTCGGCGCGGCCCTGCCGATGATCGACTTCTTCATCGTCAACGTCGCGCTGCCGACCATCGACCACGACCTGCACGCCGGCCCCGCGATGCTGGAGATGGTGGTGGCGGGCTACGGCGTCGCGTACGCCATGCTGCTCGTCCTCGGCGGCCGGCTCGGCGACATGATCGGTCGCCGCCGGCTGTTCCTGTGGGGCCTGGCCGCCTTCGGGGTGACCTCGCTCGCCTGCGGCCTGGCCCCCGGCCCCTGGACGCTGGTGGCCGCCCGGGTCGCCCAGGGAGCCGCGGCCGCCCTGCTGCTACCGCAGGCGCTGGCCACCATCCAGGCCACGACCACCGGCAAGCGGCGCGCCAAGGCGGTCAGCCTCTATGGCGGCACGGCCGGTGTGTCCAGCGCCGTCGGCCAGGTGCTCGGCGGCCTGCTGGTCTCCGCGGACCTGGGCGGCACGGGCTGGCGCGCGGTCTTCCTGGTGAACGTGCCGATCGCCGCGGCGGCCTGGCTACTGACCGCCCGTACGGTCCCCGAGACCCGTTCACCGCGTCCGTCCCGCGTGGACGGGCCCGGCACCGCGCTGCTGGCCGTCACCCTGATCACTCTGCTGCTGCCGCTGACGGAGGGGCGGGCGGCCGGCTGGCCCCTGTGGTCCTGGCTGCTGCTGGCCGGATTCCCGTTCGCGGCCGCCGCGTTCGTCCTGGTCGAGCGGCGCGCCGAACGCGCGGGCCGCACGGCGCTGGTCCCGCCCTCCCTGCTGCGCATCCCGTCCGTACACAGCGGTCTGTCCATGATCGTGCCGTTCTCGGTGGGCTTCGGCGGCTTCATGTTCGTGGTGGCCGTCGCCCTCCAGGACGGCCTGCGCTACGGGCCGTTCGCGGCGGGTCTGGCCCTGGCGCCCCTGTGCGTCACCTTCTTCTTCGCCTCGCTGGCCGGCCCCCGGTTGGTGCTGCGTTTCGGGCGGCGTGTGGTCCTGGCGGGCTCGCTCATCCAGGCGACGGGGCTGGTCGCGCTGGCGCTGACCATCCGCGCGGGCTGGCCCGGGCTTTCGGTGGCCGGCCTCGCCCCGAGCATGGCGATCCTGGGGCTGGGGCAGGGCATGGTGCTGCCGGTGCTGATGCGCATCGTGCTGAGCGAGTTGCCGGCGACGCAGGCCGGGGTGGGCGGCGGCGTCATGGTCACCACCCAGCAGTCCGGACTGGCACTGGGCGTCGCCACCCTCGGCACGCTCTTCCTGGCGCTGGTGCCCTCCGTCGGCATCCGCGACGCGCTCCTGGCCGCCCTGCTGACGCAACTGGCTCTCGTGCTGGCCACGACGGCGCTCGGCCTCCGCCTCCCCCGCGCGCTGCGCTGAACCGCTCACTCCGGCCGGGCCGGGCCGGGGCCGGTTACCCGGCCAGTGCGTCCATGGCGGCCGAAGCTCGGCCGCCATGGGTGCCGTGGAGGTGGAGGGCCCAGGCCAGGCAGCCGAAGGCGGCGGTGTGCGCCAGGGCGCGTACGACGTTCCAGGTCACCCAGCGACCTTCGAAGCTTGCCCGGGCGGCCTTGAGGTGGTCACCGTGGCCGACGGTGCCGGCCTTGGCGAGCGCGTCGTTCAGGGGGACGTTGACCCCGCCCGTGATCAGGAACGCCACCAGATACAGCACGAGTGCGGCGACGATCCACGGGAGGGCCACCCGGCCCTGGCCGCGCCAGGCCAGGACCGTCGCCAGGACGAGGAGAGGGAGGGGCAGCAGGAAGGGGAGCAGGAACCAGCCGTTGACGATGGCGCTGTTGATGTTCTGCATGGCCTGGACGAACGTGCGGTCCTCCGACCGGCCGAGGCCGGGCATCACCGCGTAGGCGAACGCGGCGAACAGGCCGGCCATGAGGCCCGCGGTGAGGGTCGCGGCCAGGAGTGTGGCGGTTTGCAGGGCTCTCATCGCCCTCCCTTTCCGGTGCGGTGACGCGGGCCGTGGTGCGAGGGGGGACGTTTTTCAGGTGCTGGACGGTTGCGTCCACTCCACGAACTGGACGACGACGCCGTTGGGGTCGGTGACCTGGAAGAGCCGCTCGCCCCACGGCTCTTCGCGGAGCGGCATCGTGAGGGCGACGCCCGCGTCGGTCAGCCGCCGCTGGACGGCTTCCAGGCCGGTGACGGTGAACGCCAGGATGAGGCCGGTGGCGCGCTGGTCGCGCTGGTCGGCCGGCAGCACCTCTATGCCCCGGCGCAGCAGGACCAGGTCAACCGCCGCGTCCGGGCGGGAAAGCGAGACGAACCCGTCGGCGGCGGCCACCTCTTCGTAGCCGAGGTGCGTGGTGAAGAAGGCCCGGGAGGCGGCGATGTCCTCGACGGTGAGCGAGACGGCGGAGGCGGTGATCTGCAAGGGGGCTCCTGTGAAGCGGCGCGGTGTGGTGAGGCGGTGCGGGGGCGGTGTGGTCACGACTGAGGTGCGTGGCCCCTTGTCGGGATCTTCCCTCGGAGTATTTTTATGACGGGCGTAAATTTAGACCGAGCGCATGGAGGCCGTCAAGAGATTTTTGCTACGGATGTAAGATTGCGCCATGACTATCGAGATGATGGGACTCCGGGAGTCCAAGAAGCGGGAGACGCGGCAGCTCATCTCCGACCAGGCGACCCGGCTGTTCGTCGAGCGAGGCTTCGAGCGGACGACGATCGCGGAGATCGCCACGGCGGCCCGGGTCGCGAAGAAGACGGTCACCAACTACTTCCCCCGCAAGGAGGATCTGGCCCTCGACCACCACGAGGAGTTCGTCGCGAGCCTGGCGCTCACGGTCGCCGACCGCGCGGCGGGCGAGTCGGCGCTGGCGGCGCTGCGCCGCGCGTTCCTGGCCGCCGTCGGCAGTCAGGATCCGGTGGCGGGATTCGCGGGCCGGGAGTTCTCCCGCATGGTCTTCGACAGCCCCACCCTGACCGCCCGTCTGCGCGAACTGCACGACCAGCGCGAGGAGGCCCTGGCGGAGGTTCTCGCCGACGCCACGGGCGTCACCTCCGACACCATCACGCCCCGGACGGCCGCCGCCCTCCTGGGCACCGCGCACCGGGTCCTCTTCCAGCGCATCCAGGAACTCACCCTCGCCGGCCGGGCCAACGCCGAGATCGCCGACGCCGTCGGGGCCGAGGCGACCGTCGTCTTCGATCTGCTGGAGCCCGCACTCGCCGACTACGCCGTCGCCTGACGGCGAACGGCGAACGGCGAACGGAGGACGACGAACAGCGAACGGCTAACCCCCCACCCCCAGAAACCGCAGCACCGCCAGCACCCGTCGGTGGTCCGCGTCCGCCCTCGGCAGGTCCAGTTTGGCGAGGATGTTGTTGATGTGCTTGGCCACCGCGCTTTCGCTGACGACGAGTTGGGCGGCGATCCCGGCGTTGGAACGGCCCTCGGCCATCAGGGCGAGCACCTCGCGTTCGCGGGCGGTGAGGCGTTCGAGGGGGTCGCTCGCGCGACGCACCAGGAGCTGGGCGACGACCTGCGGGTCCAGGGCCGTGCCGCCGGCCGCCACCCGGCGCAGGGCCTCGACGAACTCCTCCACGTCGGCGACGCGTTGTTTGAGCAGGTAGCCGACCCCGCTGGTGTTCGTCGCGATGAGGTCGGCCGCGTACCGCTCCTCGACGTACTGCGACAGCAGCAGCACCGCCGTGCCGGGCCACTGCCGGCGGATCGCCAGGGCGGCGCGTACCCCCTCGTCGGTGAAGCCGGGCGGCATGCGGACATCCACCACCGCGATGTCGGGCCGGTGTTCCTCGACGGCCGCGAGGAGCCCCTGCGCGTCGCCCGCCTCGGCCGCCACCTCGAAGCCGGCCATCTCCAGCACCTTGACCAGCCCGATCCGCAGCAGCACGGAGTCCTCGGCGATCACGGCGCGTTTCACATCGGGCACGGCAACTCCACGTTCATCATGGTCGGGCCCCCCACAGGGCTGCTCATCCGGAAGGTCCCGTCCACCGACCGCACCCGCTGGGCGAGCCCTCTCAGGCCGCTCCCCCTGGACGGATCGGCGCCGCCCGGTCCGTCGTCGGCGATCACCACCCGCAGTATCGCGCCGATCCGGGTGACCGTCACCTCCGCCCTGGTCGCCTCGCGCGCGTGCTTGGCGATGTTCGTCAGGGCCTCGGAGACGACGAAGTAGGCGACGGCTTCGACCGCCGGTGCGGCCCGCCGCGCCAGGTCCACCCGCAGCCGTACGGGGAGCGGGGCGCGGGCGGCGAGTCCGGACAGGGCGGCGTCCAGGCCCAGTTCGTCCAGGACGGCCGGGTGCAGGCCGCGCACCAGGCTGTTCAGCTCCTCGATGGCGTCCTTCGCCTCGCGGTGCGCGGTGTCGATGACCTCGCGCGCCTGCGGCGGCAGATCCGTGAGTGTGGCCTTGGCCAGGCCGAGGTTGAGGGCCAAGGAGACGAGGCGCTGCTGCGCGCCGTCGTGCAGGTCGCGTTCGATGCGTCGGCGTTCGGCGTCGGCGGCGTCCACCGCGCCGGCCCGGCTCTCGGTGAGGTCCTCGACCCGCCGCGCCAGTTCGTCGGAGCGGCTGACGCCGAGCACCGCCCGCCCGACCAGTTCCTCCAGCCGTACGAGCCCGGCGGCCAGCGCCGGCACCGCGGCGAGAACCGCCAGCCCGAGCACGGTCAAGTAGGTGGCCTGGGTGGTGTAGCCGGGGTGCTCGATCCGCCACTGCGAGGGCACGAGCCAGATCCACACCAGGGTCAGCGCGGCCGCCAGCCCGGCCAGCAGCAGCGCCAGGAGCAGGAATTCCAGCAGCCCGAGCAGCGGCCCGATCAGCCAGTTGTAGGCGAACTGCCGCTTGGCCTCCTTCCGTCGCAGCCGCGGTAGTTCCACTCCGCACAGCGCCCGGAAGCGCCACCGCTGGGCCTCGGTCAGTCCGTACCCGGCGACCGCCAGCAGGCAGAGCGGGGCGGCCAGGATCACGGGGGCCTCGGAGGAGGTCCCGGCCACCGTTCGGCTCGTCAGGAGCAGGGCCCAGAAGAACAGCGGGAGCGGGACGAGGTGCGGCGGCACGCCGGCGGCGAGGAAGAGGACGTCGCGCCGCAGCCGCACGAGTGCGCGGCGCGGGCGGGGCGGGATGGTCATGATCCAACGGTATGCGGCGGCGGTCGGCGGCGGCCATGAAGGCAGTGTCCGGAACGGGGGTGAAGCCAGTGCCACCCCAAGTCGGAAAGCGGTGTTACTGACTGTGGCCGGCCGGGATTGGAGTGTGGTGGTGAGCCCGACGGCCGGGTTCGCGACAGCCGAAAGAGGCCCCTTTCCATGGCACTCACCGCCCTCAACTGCCCCATAAAGTCGGGTAGTTACGCATCAGGACCGTCCGCCGTCTCCACCGCCCGCCGGTGGCAGGGTCGGGTCCTGACGGGCGCCGGGCTGGCGCTGCTGCCGTGGCTCGGCTACCTCGCCGGGACGCTGCCACCGGGCGAGGCCGCGGCCTGGGTGGCCCTGGACTCGCTGGAGGCCGCCTGCCTCCTGGCGGCCGGCGTCCGCCTGCTGCGCGCCGATCCGCGTCACCGCGCCCCGGCGGCCGCGGCGGCCGTCCTGCTGGTCGCCGACGCCTGTCTCGACCTGGCGACGGCCGCCCCCGGAGCCGAGCTGGCCTGCGCCATAGCGATGGCCCTCGGCGCGGAACTCCCCCTCGCGGCCCTGTGCACGGCCCTCGCCGCCCGCCGCCCGTGACCCGGCGCGCGCCCCCGAACCCGGCACGCGCCCGCCGCCCGTCCCGCACGTCGGCACACACATCGGCGCGCAACCCGGCACACAAAAGCGCCGACCGGACTCGAAGAGGATCGAGCCCGGCCGGCGCCAGGTTCACTCGGCGGACGGTCCTCGCGGATCACTCCGCGGCCGACCCCGCCCCCTCAGCCGCCGATCAGCAAGTGACCGGCGACCGGTCGACAACCGATCAGCAACCGAGCAGTCGCCCGCCCAGGTAAGCCTGGATCTGGTCGAGGCTGACCCGCTCCTGCTTCATCGTGTCGCGCTCGCGCACCGTGACGGCGTTGTCGTCGAGGGTGTCGAAGTCGACCGTGACGCAGAACGGCGTGCCGATCTCGTCCTGGCGGCGGTAGCGGCGGCCGATGGCGCCCGCGTCGTCGAACTCGATGTTCCAGTTCTTGCGCAGGTCCGTCGCCAGGCCCTTGGCCTTCGGCGACAGCTCCGGGTTGCGGGACAGCGGCAGGACCGCGACCTTGACCGGCGCCAGGCGCGGGTCGAGGCGCATGACCGTGCGCTTCTCCATCTTGCCCTTGGCGTTGGGCGCCTCGTCCTCGATGTAGGCGTCGAGCATGAACGCGAGCATCGCGCGGTTCACGCCGGCGGCCGGCTCGATGACGTAGGGGGTCCAGCGCTCGCCGGCCTCCTGGTCGAAGTACGACAGGTCCTGGCCGGACGCCTTGGAGTGCGCGGTCAGGTCGTAGTCGGTGCGGTTGGCCACGCCCTCCAGCTCGGAGAACTCGGTGCCGCCGAAGTTGAAGCGGTACTCGATGTCAGCGGTGCGCTTGGAGTAGTGCGAGAGCTTCTCGGCGGGGTGCTCGAACCAGCGGATGTTCTCCTCGCGGATACCGAGGTCGCGGTACCAGTTCCACCGCTGCTCCATCCAGTATTCCTGCCACTGCTCGTCCTCGCCCGGCTTGACGAAGAACTCCATCTCCATCTGCTCGAACTCACGCGTGCGGAAGATGAAGTTGCCGGGCGTGATCTCGTTGCGGAAGGACTTGCCCATCTGGGCGATGCCGAACGGCGGCTTCTTGCGCGAAGTCTGCTGCACCTGGGCGAAGTTGGTGAAAATACCCTGGGCGGTCTCGGGGCGCAGGTAGGCGACCGAGGCGGTGTCCTGGGACGGGCCGAGGTGGGTGGAGAGCAGGCCGGAGAACTGCTTGGGCTCGGTGAAGCCGCCCTTGTTGCCGCAGTGCGGGCAGTTGAGGTCGGCGAGGCCGTTCGCGGGGAGCTTGCCGTGCTTGGCCTCGTACGCCTCTTCCAGGTGGTCGGCGCGGAAGCGCTTGTGGCAGGAGGTGCACTCGGTGAGCGGGTCGGTGAAGGTGGCGACGTGGCCGGACGCCTGCCACACCTCGGGGGCCAGGATCACCGACGAGTCGATACCGACGACGTCTTCGCGCGAGGTGACCATGGCGCGCCACCACTGGCGCTTGATGTTCTCCTTGAGCTCCACGCCGAGGGGACCGTAATCCCAGGCAGCGCGGGAGCCGCCGTAGATCTCACTACAGGGGTAGACAAAGCCACGGCGCTTGCTCAGGCTGACGATGGTATCGATCTTGTCGGCGGCCACGGTGCTCTCTTCATTACGACGACGAACAGCGAATGGCTCAGGGTACCGGCGGCCGTACCCCCCGGATCAAATCGGTTCCGGCTTCCCCGGCCTCCAGTCTGCTCCCGTCCACGCGTGACCTCTCGCCGTGCCCGGCCCGGCACCCGCTTTGTTGACAACCGTTTCCAACTTAGTTGAAAATGACTGTCATGAACGTACGCCGCCACATATCCACCGCCGCCCTCGCCGGAGCCTCGGCGCTCGGCCTTCTGGCCCTTTCCGCCTGCTCCACCTCCGGTTTCGCGGGCGGCTCGGGTGGCGGCGCCGACGGCAAACCGCGCGTCACCGCCTCCTTCTATCCCCTGGAGTTCCTCGCCAAGGAGATCGGCGGGAAGCACGTCGAGGTGACCGACCTCACCCAGCCCGGTGTCGAGCCGCACGACCTGGACCTCACCCCGCAGCAGACCGCCCAGCTCGGCGAGTCCGACGCGGTCCTCTACCTCAAGGGCGTCCAGCCCGCCGTGGACGACGCGGTCGCGCAGTCCGGTGTCGAGAACATCGTCGAGGCCACCTCCCTGACCAGCCTCAAGGAACACGGCACCGAGGTCGACGGCCACGACCACTCCACCGGCGACAACCACTCGCACTCCAAGGCCGAGGCCGGCAAGGACCCGCACATCTGGCTCGACCCCGTGAAGTACGCCGAGGTCGCCGAGGGCGTGAACAAGGCCCTCGCCAAGGCCGACCCCGACCACAAGGCCGACTTCCGCAAGAACACCGACGCGCTGGTGAAGAAGCTCCACGGGCTGAACAAGCAGTTCGAGGACGGGCTGAAGAACCGGTCCTCCGACACCTTCGTCACCACCCACGCGGCCTTCGGATACCTCGCCGAGCGCTACGGCCTCACCCAGGAGGCCATCAGCGGCCTCGACCCCGAGTCCGAGCCCAGCGCCAACCGCGTGAAGGACCTGCACGAGCTCACCAAGGAGCACCACGTCTCCACGGTCTTCTTCGAGACGATCGCCAACCCGGCCACCGCGAAGGCCCTGGCCGGCGACCTCCACCTGAAGACCGATGTCCTGGACCCGCTCGAAGGGATCACGGACAAGTCCCGCGGCGAGGACTACTTCGGCGTGATGCGCGCCAACCTCGCCGCGCTCCAAAAGGCCCTCGGCAGCAAGTGATCCCCGACGCCCCACCGACCCAGCACGTGACGGAGGTCACCATGGAAGAGCCGGTCATCGACCTGCGCGGGGCCAGCGCCTCGCTGGGCGCCCGTCCGGTCCTGCGCGGCGTGGACCTCACCGTCCGCGCCGGCGAGGTCGTCGCCCTGCTCGGCGCCAACGGCTCCGGCAAGTCCACGGCCGTACGGTCGGTGATCGGCCAGGTGCCGCTCACCGGCGGCGAGCTGTCCCTCTTCGGCACCGAATTCCGGCGCTTTCGCGACTGGGCCCGCATCGGCTACGTCCCGCAGCGCACCACCGCCTCCAGCGGTGTGCCCGCCACCGTCCGCGAGGTCGTCACGGCGGGCCGGCTCGCCCGTACGAAGCTCGGCCTCCTGCGCAAGGCCGACCGCGCCGCCGTGCGCCGCTCCCTGGAGCTGGTGGACATGGCCGACCGCGCCAAGGACTCCGTCAACGCGCTCTCCGGCGGCCAGCACCAGCGGGTGCTGATAGCCCGGGCGCTGGCCGGCGCACCCGAACTGCTGATCATGGACGAGCCGATGGCCGGCGTCGACCTGGCCAGCCAGGAAGTGCTGGCCGGCGCGCTGCGCGAGCAGGTCGCGGCCGGCACCACCGTGCTGCTCGTCCTGCACGAGCTGGGCGCGCTGGAGCCGCTCATCGACCGCGCGGTGGTGCTGCGGGACGGCTGCGTCGTCCACGACGGGCCGCCGCCCGAGGCCGTCGGCCAGCACGCGCTGCCGGGCCACGACCATGTCCACCCGCACGCCGACGCGGCCGCGGAACCGATCCGGACGGGCTTGCTGACCTGATGGAAATCCTCAACTACGCCTTCATGCAGCGGGCCCTGCTCGCCGCGCTGATCGTCGGTGTCACCGCCCCGGCCATCGGCATCTACCTCGTCCAGCGCCGCCAGGCCCTGATGGGCGACGGCATCGGGCACGTCGCCCTCACCGGCGTCGGCCTGGGCTTCCTGCTCAACACCAGCCCGGTGTGGGTCGCGACCGCCGTCGCGGTCGCCGGCTCCGTCGTGATGGAGCTGATCCGCTGGTACGGCAGGACCCGCGGCGATCTCGCGCTGGCCATGCTGTTCTACGGCGGCATGGCGGGCGGCGTGATGCTGATGAACCTCTCCGACGCCGGCTCCAACGCCAACCTCGGCACGTACCTCTTCGGCTCGATCACCACCGTCTCGCCACAGGACATGACGACGATCTGCGTGCTGGCCGCCTTCGTCCTGCTGATCACCATCGGCCTGCGCCGCCAGTTGTTCGCGGTCTGCCAGGACGAGGAGTTCGCCCGCGTCACCGGCCTGCCGGTGCGTCTGCTGAACCTCCTGGTCGCCGTGACCGCCGCGGTCACCGTCACCGTCGCGATGCGCGTCGTCGGCCTGCTGCTGGTCAGCGCCCTGATGGTGATCCCCGTGGCGGCCGCCCAGCAGCTCAGCCGCAGCTTCGCGACGACGTTCGCGCTCGCCCTGGGGATCGGCGTGGCGGTCACCCTCACCGGCACCACCACCTCGTACTACGTGGACGTGCCGTCGGGCGCGACCATCGTCCTCTACGCCATCGCCCTCTTCGTGCTCTTCACCGGGCTCGCCGCGCCCCTGGCGAAAAAGCGTGCCAGGGCTGCCGCGCGGACGGGAAAGGGGTGCACTCTTGAGGTACCCGGCGGCCGGAGCCCGGCGGACGATGTCAGTGTGTGACGCGGCGACGACACGCAGAGCGACGAAGGCGTAAGCGTCCCACCAGGGGTCCGGTCATCACCTGGCACAATGGCCGGACTCCCCCACGCCTCAAGGGCGCGGGAGGGGCGCCCCGCGACCAGGGGGCGGACCTGACGTCTTAGGGAGGCAACGGTGGCGACGAGCGCGGGATCTCCGGTACGCGGCCGGTCGACGCGGCAGCGGACCGCTGTGTCGGCCGCACTCGACGAGGTGGACGAGTTCCGCAGCGCGCAGGAGCTCCACGACATGCTCAAACACCGGGGTGACTCCGTCGGGCTGACCACCGTCTACCGGACGCTCCAGTCCCTCGCCGACGCCGGCGAGGTGGACGTGCTGCGCACCAGCGACGGCGAGGCCGTCTACCGCCGGTGCAGCACCGACGACCATCACCACCACCTGGTGTGCCGCGCCTGCGGCAAGGCCGTCGAGGTCGAGGGCCCGGCCGTGGAGAAGTGGGCCGACCAGATCGCCGCCGAGCACGGCTTCCGCGATGTCGCGCACACCATCGAGATCTTCGGCACCTGCGGCGACTGCGCCGAGCGGGCCGCCCAGGAGGGCTAGAGGGGGCGGCCCGCTCCGGCGAGCCCACCGGTCACGCACTCGGACGCTCCCGCGGCGGGCTGAGCACGAAGCTCCACCTGGCCGCGGACGGCGGTGCACGACCGCTCGCCTGCGGCGCCGCCGAATCCGCGCGGTCATCCCGCAGCCGTCCGACCAGATCGGCCACCGCCAGCGGCGAGGCCGCCGAGGCGGCCGCCCGCCCGGCTTCGACCGCGAGGCTTACAAGGAGCGCAACACATCTCGTTGTGCGGGAGATGGGCGGCGAGGCAGGGGCGGTGCTGCGTTGCCATCGGGTGCGCGTAGCGGTGAAATCGGCCAGGATGCGGCGGCTTCCGGTGATCAACTGGTGGGGTGTGTTGGCCGGGTCGTTGGTGTAGGCGGAATGCGGTCGGCGACCGTGTGAGCGCGCGGTAGAGCAGGGCACGCTGCACGATCTTCTCGCCCCAGTGTTTGGGCAAACCGACCGGTGTGGAGCGCAGCGTCATCAGGTCGCGTGAGGTGGTGCTTTGGGTGAGGAGGCCCCGGTGCTGAGCCTCCCACAGCATCGTGACCGGGTCGACGGGTTCACCGCGGTGTGTGAGCGCGGTAAGGCACTTGCACACCGGCATCCAATGGGAGTACCTGCCTCAGGGGTTGGGCTTCGGCATGACCTGCTGGCCGCGGCTGGCCGCGTGGAACGAGGCGGGTGTCTGAGACCGCCTGCACGTCGTGCTGCTGAAGGAACTGCGGTCGAAAATGACGTCACTCAACTTCTGCAGCTCCTCGACAAGATCCCGGCCATCGCGGGCCGCGTCGGAAGACCACGCCGACTGCCAGATGCCCTCCTGGCCGACCGCGGTTACGACCACGACAAGTACCGTCGACTCCTCTGGCAGCGCGGAATCCGACCCGTGATCGCAGAGCGAGGCCAGCCGCACGGTACGGGCCTGGGCATCTTCCGCTACGTCGTCGAGCGCACGATCTCCTGGCCAACGTCCGGTGCGCAACGTCTCCGTCGCCACTACCACATGTGATCAACGGAAGTCATCTCTCCGTTTCTCCGGTGTGGCTGGTTATGATCGGCACCCCACATCGCGCCAAAGCCGAACCAGGCTTCCCCCAGTCCTGAACCCAGGACTGCGTCTGGTCTCGGCTGTTGGGCCGTCCCCACTGTTTCCCCGCTCTCCGAGGACTGATGTCTCCCATAGAACCCGAAGGCACGCGAGGGCAGTCGACGACTCGTCGGCGGCGTACCCTGCGCCTGCGTACGCTGCTCATTTGGCTGGCAATCGTCCCTATTCTGGCGATGAGTGCCCAAGTGGTCATGACCGCACAGCGGCTGGTGCACCAGTCGGAGCGCCTGCGCGCTGATGTGGCAGTTGGTGAGCGGACCGACGTACCCCTGACCAGGCTGATGGTCAAAGTGCAGGCTGAGCGGACGATGACCGCCACACGGTGGGCGGGCGGCTCCGTGTCCGAGAACGAGCTACGCGAGCGGCGCGCGGCCACGGACCGGGCCGCGGACGAGTTCCGCCGGTCGGCGGACGCAGCTCTGGCGGCGACCGGGCGCGAGGACGAACCTTACGTCGCGGAGCTGAAGCACAGCCTCGCGGATCTGGCCGCGTACCGCGAGCGCGCGGACGCCCGCAGCGGAGGCGCGGAGCGGACGATCGGCTACTACTCCGACCTCGTCGACCGCATCATCCGGGTGTACCAGAACGAGTTCAGCCATGCGGAAGACGCCGAGCTCATCCAGGAGAGCGGCGTGGTCGTCACGGTGTTCACGGTGTCCGAGATGGTGGCGCGCGAGACCACCATCCTCGCCACGGCCGGGCCGTCCAGGCGGCTGAGCCCCTCCGGGTTCGCCGAATTCGTCAACTCCGTCGGATCCCAGCGGTACCAGTACGACGAGTGGGTCGCGCCGTATCTGACGGCCGAGGAGAGAGCGGCCTACGACCAGGTCATCGCCTCGGGCGCCTGGAAGACGAAGGTCCGCATCGAGGACGCGGTCATCTCCCGCCACCAGAACACCGCGTCCGGCATCAAGCTGCCCAAGGAGGTCGACGCCTGGCGGGCCGCGTATGACAAGTTCGCGGCGCGCGTTGCCGCGCTCGACGCGAAACAGGCGCGAGCACTACTCGTGCACGCCGACGCCAAGGCCACGCAGCTGGAGACCGAGGTCCTCTGGCTGATCGTCGGAAACGGCGCAGCCCTCCTTGCCATCGCTGCCGTCATCGTGCTCACCACGCGCTCCGTGCTCCGCCGCCTGCGCGGTCTGCACCAACGCACGGTGGCCATTGCTGAGGACACGCTGCCGGAGGTCGTGGCCCGGCTCCAGCGCGGGCAGCCCGTCGACGACGATGCGCTGCCCGCGGTGAGCGGAGACCAGGACGAGGTCGGACGTATCAGCGACGCGTTCGCCCGGGTCGTCTCCGTATCCGTCGACGGGCATGCGCAGCTCGCGGCCGAGCGTCAGGGCTTCGGTATGTTCGCCGCGGGCATCGCCTCGCGCACCGGAAACCTGGTCAGCCGCCAGTTGGCCCTCACCGACGAACTGCAGGACGCCTTCGGTCACGACGAGGAGCTTCTCGCCCGGTTGATGCGATCCGACCAGTTGACGGTGGGTATGCGGCGGCAGATCGAGAACCTGCTCATCCTGGCAGGTGGGGAGATCCCCGATCCGCACACCGAGCCCATGCGTGTCGCCGACCTGCTGCGCGAAGCCGCCGCGGAAGTCGAGGACTTCCGGCGGATCGAGCGCCAGGCCCTGGACGAGATCAGCGTGGCACCGCGGGTGATCAGCGAGATCAGCCACCTCCTGGCAGAACTCCTCGACAATGCCACCCGGTTCTCCCCGCCGCGGTCGAAGGTGGTCGTCCGTGCCGAACTGGTGACAGACGGGCTGTTGGTCGACATCGAGGACCGCGGGCCTCGGGTGACCGCCGCAACCTACGAGGAGATGAACGGGCGTCTGCACTCGGCCCCGCCGTATTCCGTCCTGGCGGAGAACGCGCACCGGCTCGGACTCTTCGTGGTCGGCCACATCGCCGAACAGCTCGGGGCCACAGTGACGCTGCGCCGCTCGGTATACGGGGGGACGTCGGCCGTGGTGATCCTTCCCGAGGAACTCCTTGTGCCGACCGAACCGGTCCGGGCAGGAAAGGAAGCGCCGCGTGCGGCGGCGACGCCCGCCCCCGCACCGGGCCCGCTCGACGAACGCAAGCCCGAGCTGGTCCTGCACACGAAGACCGGGCCGGCCGGCCGTAGGACGCCGGAGCGCTCGCCCGAGCGGCCGGTGGAGAGCAAGCCGCCGGTCCCTCCCGTGACACGGGACGGTGACGCGAAGCCGGCCCTCCCCGAGCGGGTCCCGCAGGCTCACATCACCGAGCAGCTCCGCGCGCCACACGCACCGGAGACTGCCGTCCATCAGGACACGGCGACACCCGAAGAAGTGGCCGACGCCTGGGCGGACTACGAACACGGGACTCAGACAGTGGAAGAAGAACTCCGACAGGATCAGCCATGACGACGACAACGAACGACATGATCTACAGCGTCCTGGACAACAACCTGAGCAGGATCGCCGGCATCCAGGGAGCCGTACTCCTGTCCAACGACGGGATCAAGCTCAGCTCGTACGAACTGGAACGGGACCAGGCGGAGCGCATAGCCGCCGCGTCCTCCGGTATCGCTTCCACGATGAAGGCGATATCCAGGGAGGTCGACGGCGGCCGGGTGATCCGCCAGCTGGTCGAGATGGACGACAGCTATCTCTGCATCGTCGGGTGCGGGGAGGGCAGCACGCTTATCGTGGTGACCTCCCGCAATGCGCGGCTAGGGGAGCTGGGCGGTGAAGCCGTGCGCACCGCCCAGGCGCTCGGTGAGTGGCTGAGCACGCCTGAGCGCGGCCAGGCGCAGCGGTCGTAATGGCGGACGAGCCTGGGCCGCGAGAGGGAGGCCGCCGCCGGACGCGGCTGTACGCGCTGACTGATGGACGTACGGCGGCTGCACACGCCGCCCTCACCATGGACACCACGATCACGGCGGTGGCCGTCGCGGACGGCCACCGCGCTCTGCCCAGCGAGTGGCAGGCCATCCTCGCGATGTGCTCGCCTCCGGGCGGCCTGGCGGTCGCCGAGATCGCGGCGCGCATGCACATCCGCCTCACTCCCATGACGCTTCTTCTCGGCGAACTCGCGGATCGGGGGCTGATCGAGCACCGGTCGCCCCTTGAAGGGACCGAGACCACCAATGTCCACCTGCTCATGAGAATCAGGGACAACCTTGCCCGGATATGACACCCCTGCCCAGGAAGCGGCCCCCGTCAAGATCCTCATCGCTGGGGGGTTCGGCGTCGGCAAGACGACCCTGGTCGAGACGGTCTCCGAGATCGAGCCGTTGCGCACCGAGGAGCGGCTGACGAGCGCGGGCGTCGGCGTCGATGACCTCGACGGCATCGAGTCCAAGGCGGTTACCACCGTCGCGATGGACTTCGGCCGCATCACCCTCACCGACGCACAGGTCGTGCTCTACCTGTTCGGCACACCTGGCCAGGAGCGCTTCTGGTTCATGTGGGACGACCTGCTGAACGGGGCACTCGGTGCGATCGTCCTTGTTGACACACGACGCCTTGACCGTAGTTTCCCGGCCGTCGACTTCTTCGAGAACCGAGGGCTTCCGTTCGTGGTCGCCGCGAACTGCTTCCACGGCGAACAGCCCTACACCGCCGAGGAGATCAGGGCGGCGCTGCATCTGCGTGACCCGAACACACCCATCCGTATGCTCGATGCCCGCTCCCGTGACGAAGCTCGCGGTGCCCTGCTCGCGCTTCTCGACATGCTCATCATCAAAGCCGGGGTCGCGGCGACCGGCTGACACCCGCGACGCGCCCGAGACGCCGCTCAGTCACCCTGGGCTGTAAACGGGCCGCCGTCGCCGCGCGGGCGTCGCGTCACCGCGCGCGGACGGCCTCGCGCACGACGACACCGACCTCTTGGAGTTCCTGCGTCGAGCCGGACTGCCGGATGCGGCGGGCCTGCTCGATGATCCGGTGTGGGGTGACAGGGCGGGGCGGGCGCGCCCACCACTACGGGGCGGCTTGACTCACAAGGGGTAGGTGAGCATCGACGCCACCCCGCATTGCGCCTGCCGAAAACCCCATCCGTGCAGCTCAGGCTGCGTGTCGGTATTCGTGCAGGACTCCACCGAGGCGGTCTCTTCGGCGCGCGTCGAGGTGGGGGTCCGTGCGCGGGTGAGCGGTTCGGGGACGGCACACAGGGGCGCTGCCTGATCAGTCGCTTGGTGGGGCCTGTGGGCCAGAATTTCATGGTCAGCGTCGGGTCCGGATGAGGATGCCGGCGAGGTGGAGTGCGGCCTGGTAGGCGATGGCTGCCACGCATGACAGGTACACGCCGCTGATATTCTTGACGGAGCATCAGGCACGTACCGGGGGGTAGCAATGGGCGTTATCGGCGAGCTTTGGGACGACGGCAAGAAGCTCGTCGGTGACGTGGTCGAGATCGGCAAGGACGTCATGATGGCGCCGGCCGAGATCGCGCACTGGGTGCTGACCCAGATGTTCGGCGGCGGCGAGGCGGACCTCCAGAAGATCGCGGGCGAGCTGACGAAGCTGAGCTCCGAACTGGACGGACTCACCAAAGAGATCAATACCGCCCTCGACCACCTCACCTGGCACGGCCCGGCATCCGACGCCTTCACCAGCGTCGCACACGGCCGCGTCAAGGAGATGAACAAGATCTCCGACGATCTCTCCACACTGGGCAAGGCCGTCACCCGGCTTTCCCAGGTCTACTGACACTTCGTCAACATCCCGTCGCCATCGGGCGCGACGGGCGCTTCGCGCTGGGTTCTTCGCGTTCAACACACATCACGGGGGTTGTGACAGATGGCAGGCGACACGTTCGGTGTCGAGGTGGCGGAGCTGGCCAAGATCGAGAAGGACTGGCACGCGGTCAGCCGGCGGATGCAGGAACTCAACCAGCGGCTGGGGGAGATCAAGCAGACGCTGGTCACCGCGGCGGGGATCGACCTCGCGACCGCACCGCTCGCGCAACTTCCCGGACCTCGCACGGCGCCGGCTCCACAGGAGGCGGCGGGGGCGGTGGCGGCGGTGCGGGCAGTGGCGCCGGCGGCACCGGCGGTGCGGGCGGTGGCGGCACCGGGCAGGCCCCCGCCCAGGGGCACGGCGACGGCAAGTGGGAGACGAAGGGCGACTGGGACGCCTGGTCGCCGGGCAAGCACCACACCACCACCGGTGCGGGCGTGCAGGACGCCCCCGACGCCTCCGGGCTCCCCAAGGAGCGCAAGGACATCATCGACCGGGCCCTGGAGCGGGTGGAGCACCGGATCGGCTACAGCCAGTCGGCCACCACCAACGGCTACCGGGACGACTGCTCGGGCTTCGTCTCCGCCGCCTGGGGCCTGGAGCCGCCGGGGCTCAACACGTACGGCCTGATGGAGAAGGACGTCGCCCACGTGATCACCAAGGACGATCTCCAGCCGGGCGACGCCCTGATCGCCGGCGACCACACCGTCGTCTTCGGCGGCTGGGCCGACGAGGCGCACACCAAGTACATCGCCCTGGAGGACAACGGCTCGCAGGGCACCGTCTCGCACGTCATCCCCTACCCGTACTACTCGGGCGACGCCGCTCACGAGAGGTCGATCGGCAAGCCGTACGTGCCCTACCGCCGTAACGGCCTGTAGTCCGCACCACGGTCTCCGGCGCCCCGGTCCCCGTAACGCACACGAGAGAGAACACCCTCATGTTCACCCGCCGCCTGCTCACCGCAGCCGTCCTCGGCGCGGCCCTGGCCACGCTCACCTCCTGCAAGGGCACCGACCCGGCCGCTTCCCCGGGTACGGACACACCGTCCGCTTCGGCCGCCTCCGCCACGGCGTCCGCGCCGTCCGACCCGGCCTCCCCCTCGGCTTCGGCCTCGCCGGTGAAGGACCTGCCGGTCGACCCGGAACCGACCGCCGACTGCACGCCCCGCAAACTGGCCAAGGGCCACCGGATGGTGCGGATCACGGGCGCCCCGTCCGGCGGGGTGCTGCCCGTCAAGGAAGCGGAGTTCGCCTGCGATCCCAACGGCGGAGGGTACGCGGGGACGGGGAAGGCCGCGCGTTACCGGCTGTCCTCACAGGCCACGGCCGAGCTGGCCACCGGCGCGGTCGACCACCGGACGGTGACGGTCGCCCAGTGGACCGAGCACCTCACGGCCTGTCTGCGGCATGAGAGCGTCAGGCCCCCCTTGGCGTGCAGCGGCGACATCTACGAGATCACCCTGAACGGCTCCGGTGACGTCTCGCGGCTCAGCGAGATCTGGCACTCCTGACGCCCGCGGCCCGGCTCCCCGTACTCCCGGGGGGGGCCGGGCCGCGCCCGTCTTACGTCCTTACATCCCTACGTCCATCCCTACGTCGCGGAGTCGTCCTCCGCGGGGGCCGCGCCGAATCGGCGGTCGCGGCGGGCGTACTCGTGGCAGGCGTCCCACAGGTTCCGCCGGTCGAAATCCGGCCAGAGAATGTCCTGGAAGACCATCTCGGCGTAGGCGCTCTGCCAGATCAGGTAATTCGAGGTCCGCTGCTCGCCCGACGGCCGGACGAAGAGATCCACATCCGGCATGTCCGGGTAGTACATGTACTTCGCGACGGTCTTCTCGTTCACCTTCGACGGGTCCAGCTTGCCCGCCCGCACATCCGCCGCGATGGCCGCCGCCGCGTCGGCGATCTCCGCCCGCCCGCCGTAATTGACGCAGAAATACAGCGTCATCGCGTCGTTTTCCTTGGTCTGTTCCTGCGCGATCTGGAGTTCCTGAACCACGGATTTCCACAGCTTCGGCATCCGCCCGACCCAGCGGATACGAATACCGAGCGCGTCCATTTCGTCACGCCGGCGCCGGATGACATCGCGGTTGAAGTTCATCAGGAAACGCACCTCGTCGGGCGATCGCTTCCAGTTCTCCGTCGAGAAGGCGTACAGCGAAAGGTTCTTCACGCCCAGCTCGATGCAGCCCTTGAGGACGTCCATGACGACGCCCTCGCCGACCTTGTGGCCCTCCGTACGCGGCAGTCCGCGCTCCTTGGCCCACCGGCCGTTGCCGTCCATGACGACGGCCACATGGTTGGGGACCAGCTCCCCAGGGATCTTCGGCGGACGCGCACCCGAAGGGTGCGGCTCGGGCCTGTCGTACTCACGTCGGTTACGGCCCAGAATCCCGCGTCGTGCCATGCGGCCCACGTCTCCTATATGCGTTCTCGGTCGGATCTCGTCAGATCTCGGCTCGGACTGGTCGGACTATTTTTCTACGTACCGCAGGGAACGCAGCCCCCGCTCCAGGTGCCAGTGCAGATACGCCGCGACGAGCCCGCTGCCCTCCCGGACATGCCGCGCCTCGCAGGCGTCCGCGGTCTCCCAGTCGCCGCTGAGCAGCGCGGCCAGGAGGCCGATGGCCTCAGAGGAGGGTACGACGCTGCCCGGCACCCGGCAGTCGCCGCATATGACGCCGCCCGCCCCCACCGAGAAGAACCGGTTGGGACCGGGCAGCCCGCACTTCGCACAGGTGTCGAAACTGGGCGCGTAGCCGTTGACGGCGAGCGAGCGCAGCAGGAAGGCGTCGAGCACCAGGTGCGGCGCGTGCTCGCCCCGGGCGAGCGTGCGCAGCCCGCCGACCAGCAGGAGGTACTGCTGCACGGCCGGCTCGCCCTCGTGATCGGTGAACCGCTCGGCGGTCTCCAGCATGGCGGTACCGGCCGTGTAGCGGGCGTAGTCCGTGACGATGCCGCCGCCGTACGCGGCGATCGTCTCGCTCTGCGTGCACAGCGGCAGGCCGCGCCCGATCAGCTCGCCGCCGCGCGCGAAGAACTGCACATCGACGTGCGAGAACGGCTCCAGGCGCGCCCCGAACTTGGATTTCGTCCGGCGCACGCCCCGGGCCACGGCACGGACCCGTCCGTGGCCCCGGGTGAGCAGCGTGATGATCCGGTCCGCCTCACCCAGCTTCTGGGTGCGCAGCACGATGCCGTCGTCGCGGAACAGACTCATACGGCCTATTCTCGCGCATCACCGCGCGCCGCCTCGCCTCAGGCCAGCTCCCCTCTGCTGCGCGCGTTGGCGTACGCGGTGGCGGCGCTCAGCCGCTCGCCCGCCGTGGCGCACCGGGTCGCGCCGGGCGCGCACTCCCATTCCCGCCCGCCCCCGACCGGCCGCAGCAGGAGATACGGGCCTTCCCGGCCCATCACCCGGCCCACCCGGCCGGTCCGGGTGTCGACGACGTACGAGGCGGGCACCGGCTCCTCCGGCCCGGTCACCCGCGCTCCACCAGTACGTCGGCCAGCCGCCGCGCCACGTCGATCGAGCACCGCCCCAATTCGACGAGCGGCAGCATCGCCTCATTGGCGCACGAGACGGGGTCCGGGCCGAGCGAGGGCAGCACGATGCCGGCCTGCGCGAGCGCCTCGCGCAATTCCCTCGTCGCGCTTTCGACTTCCTTGATCCGCTTCATCGCCATGCACACTTTCCGTGAGATCTTTCACCGTTCGCATTCAGAGCGTGACGGTGCGGAGCTAGGCTGCGCAACGAGGTGGGCACTACAACCGCCGCGTACAGTCAGGGAGTTAGTCCATGGCCAATGGTCAACGGCAGGCCGCCTGGGAGTTCTTCGGCGCGGAGCTGAAGCGGCGCCGCGAGGAAGCCGGCTTGACCCAGGAAAGCCTGGGCCTACGGGTCTTCGTGTCGGGCGGCTATATCGGCCAGTTCGAGCAGGCGATCCGTAAGCCTCAGTTGGATGTGGCGATTCGGATCGACGAGACGCTACAAACCGGCGGTTTTTCCGAGCGGATGTGGCGCAAGCTGATCGATGTCTCGGGGTTCACCGACTATTTCGCAGCCGTTGCGGAGCTGGAGGCCCTTGCGACCAAGATCTGCGATTTCGAGCCAGTGCTCGTACCTGGATTGCTTCAGACTGCCGCTTACACCCGCGCGGTAGTGGTGGCAGCCACTCCGTTCGCCCCCGACAGCTACGTGCACGAGAGGGTCAAAGCGCGGCTGGAGCGCGCAGACATCTTCAAGTCGCCCTCGCCGCCAGAGTATTGGGCAATCGTTCACGAGCAGATGCTAAGAATCCCGGTCGGAAGTAGGGCCTGCATGGCCGAGCAACTGGATCACGTCGTGGCTGTCGCGCGCAACCACCGGATGCTGATCCAGGTGATCCCGTACGCACAGGGAGCTTACGCGGCCATGAACAAGACCCTCAGGGTCATGGAGTTCGAGGACACACCACCCACCGTCTATACAGAGGGCTTGTTCTGGGGCCAACTGCTGGATGATCCAGCCATCGTGAGAGAGGCTCAAGAGGTCTACGATCTCCTCAGGGCCGCCGCGTTGTCGCCGGAGGCGTCCCTATCCATGATCGAGTCGGCGGCGGAGAGCTACAGGACGACATGAGCCGATACGACCTGTCCACCGCCCAGTGGCGCAAGAGCAGCTACAGCAGCGGCGCAGGGGACAACTGCGTCGAGGTCCGCGACGGACTTCCCGGCGTCGTCCCCGTCCGCGACAGCAAGGACCCGCACGGCCCCGCGCTGGTCATCCCCGCCGCCGGCTGGACCGCGTTCATCGACGGCGTGAAGGGCGGGGCGTTTCCGCGCGCCTGATCGGGCCTCAGCGACCCACCGGCCCCGTCATCCCCCCTGGGATGGCGGGGTCGCATCACGTTACGGTCCGGTCATCGCGGGCGGAACGTGACCTTCCGTACTTCTCAGTCGCGGCCCGGGAACTCCACCTCACGGGACGTCAACTCCCCGGTAGCATCGCGTGATGATCGGCGGCCCGACGCCGTGATGGCCGGCCGTCCCCCCTCAGTACCCCACACAAGGATCTCGATGACATCCATACCGGAGGCGCTGTTGTGGTGCCTCAGCGCAGGTACGGCCGCCGCCGTGGTCCTGGCGGCGCTGCTGTTCCGGGCCCGTAAGCGGCGCCTGGACCTGAGCGCGCGTCTCAGCTCCGCCGAGGAACGAAGCAGCGCCACCCTTCACAGCAATACGGAGCTGTCGGCCCGGCTGCGGGCCACCGAAGCCGAGATCCGGCACCTGGCCGGGGCCCGTATCCCCGACCTCACGATGGCGCTCGCCCACCCGCACGTGCCCGTACGCGGCCTGCTCGACTCCCGGTTCGCGGGCAGCGAGACCGATCACGCGCTGACGGCCGTCCTGGACCAGCTCGGCGACGCGGTCACCACCGAGCGGCAGCGCGTCGACGCGGCCGCGCAGTCCACCCTGCGGGGTGCGACCACCACCATCCAGGCGCTGCTCTACCAGCTCCAGACGGCGCTCCAGGAGATGCAGCACCGCTACGACGACCCGAACGTGGCGCAGGACCTGCTGACCGCCGACTTCCTCAACGAGCAGGCGCTGCGGCGCGTCCAGGCCACCGGCGTGGTGTGCGGCGCCTGGCCGGGCCTGACCCGCGAGGACTCCTACCTCGCCGAGCTGGTCGTCGGCGCCACCTCCCGGCTGCGCGGCTACGAGCGCGTCCAGGTCAGCAACCAACTGCGCGACCCGGTGGCGGTCGTGGCCCGGGCCGTCGAGCCGATCGCGATCACCGTCACCGAGCTGCTGGCCAACGCGCTGCACCACTCGCACCAGGAGCTGCCCGTCGTCGTCACCCTCCAGCAGGGCAACCGCGGCGCCTCGGTCATCATCGACGACTACGGCGTCGGCATGCACGACGACGAGATCAAGCGCGCGACCGAGCTGCTGTCCGGCTCCGACGACGTGCTGCTCACGCAGCTCGGCGACCCGCCCCGGTCCGGTTTCGCGGCCGCCGGCCAGCTCGTGCGCCAGTACGGCTTCGGAGTGCACGTCGAGTCGTCGCCGTACGGCGGGGTGCGTGCGGTCGTGTACATCCCGGGTGACCCCCTCCTCACCGTCCTCGACGAGAGCGCCCAGCCCATGTCCGTGATGGCCCCGCTGCCGCGCCACTCCGGTGCGCAGGACCGGTCCGCCCCCATCCTCCCGGCCGGCGCCGCGGCGCCGGCCACCGCCACCGCCACCGCCACCGGTGCCGCACCGGCTCCGGCCGCGGCCCGGCACCGGGCGGACGTACCCGCCGACCCGGCCGACGGCCCGGCGCCCGCCGAGGGTGAACTCCCGCGCCGGCGCCGCCGGAAGCCGCTGTCCGAGCCCGAGGACGCCGCGCCGCGCGTCGAGCCGGCTCCCGAGCGGTCCCCGGAGGAGACCGGAACCCGCTGGGCCGCGCTCCAGCAGGGCACCGAATCCGGCCGGGCGGCCGCCGCCCAGACAGAACCCCCTCACCGTCCTGAAGGGAACGCCCACTCATGAACAGCCCGACCCGCCGCCGTGTCACCGAGGACAAGTCCTGGGTGCTGGCCCCGCTCCTCGACCTGCCGCACGTGATCCACGCGGCCGTCATCTCCGGCGACGGCTTCATCGAGGGCTGCTCGCCCGGCCTCCAGCGGGACGCCGCCGAGGGCGTGGCCGCCATGATGTCCGCGCTCCAGGGGGCGGGGCGCGCGGTGACCGCGGCGTTCGCCGGCCAGGACGACGCCAAGCTGCGGCAGACCGTCATCGAGTCCGACGAGGGCTTCGTCTTCGCGATACCGGCGGGCGAGAACACCTGCCTGGCCGTCTTCTGCGGGCCGGAGGTGAACATGGGCGTCGTCGCGCATCACATGCAGATCCAGGTGACGACCCTCGGCAAGAAGGTCATGAACAGCCCGGCACGGGATCTCGGTAGCCCGGCATGACCCCGCGCCAGAGCAGCGGCAGGCGCCTCGTACCGGCCTATCTGGCGACCGGCGGACGCGCCCGGCCCAGCCGCAACACACTGGACCGGCTCTCGTTACTGCACAGCGCGGGGATGCCGATCACCAGTGAGGTCCGTCCGGAAGAGCACCGGATCCTGGAGCTGCTCCAGCCCGGCGCGCTGTCTCTGGCCGAGGTCGCGGCCCACCTCCACCTGCCCGTGAGCGTGGTGAAGGTGCTGGTCGCCGACCTTGTCGACGCCGGCCGTCTGCACGCCCGTGTCCCCATTCCCGAAGCCGAGCAATTCGACCGGCAGATCCTGGAGAGGGTTCTCGATGGACTCCGCTCTCTCAAGTCCTAACACCGGCAACATGTACCTCTCGGGTGACGACCAGACGCTGGTCAAGCTCCTGGTGGCGGGCCCCTTCGGCGTCGGCAAGACCACCCTCATCCGGGCGCTGTCCGAAACCCCGCCGCTGCACACCGAAGAGGTCATGACGCAGACCGGCGCGATCGTCGACGATCTCGCCGGGGTCCGGGACAAGACCACCACCACCGTCGCCATCGACTTCGGGCGGCTCACCCTGCCCGGGGACCTGGTGCTCTACCTGTTCGGCACGCCCGGGCAGAAGCGCTTCCGGCCCCTGTGGCAGGACATCGCCCGCGGCGCGCTGGGCGCCCTCGTCCTCGCCGACACCCGCCGCCTCGCGGACTCCTTCGAGGTGATGGACATCGTCGAGGAGGCCGGGCTGCGCTACGCCGTCGCCGTCAACACCTTCCCCGACGCGCCGCAGTACGACGTCGAAAAGCTCCGCGAGGCCCTCGACCTGCACCCGGATACGCCCCTCGTGCTGTGCGACGCCCGCGACCGGGACCAGTCCGTCGACGCGCTGATCGCGCTCGTCGGCCACGTCCTGGCCCATACGCCCCAGGAGACCCCGTGACCTCCCCGCACCACCAGCCGGGTGCCACGCCGCCACCGGGCTGCCCGGTCCAGGACGTGCCCCAGCCGCCCGCGGGCTGCCCGGCCCACGCCGCGCCGCGGCAAGCGGCCGGCCGGCCCCCGGTCCAGCCCGACAACCAGGCACCCGTAAAGCTCTACGGACCGGACTTCGCCGCCGACCCGCACCGCTTCTACCAGCACCTGCGCCGGTACGGCGCGCTCGCACCCGTCGAGATCGCCCCCGACGTGACCGCGATGCTGGTCACCGACTACCGGGCCGCGCTGGACCTGCTGCACGACGACCAGACCTGGTCGAAGGACTCCCGGGAGTGGATGCAGACCGTCCCGCCCGACTCCCCGATCATGCCGATGATCGGCTGGCGCCCCAACGTCTTCTTCAGCGACGGTCCGGCGCACGACCGCTACCGCGAGGTCATCACCGACAGCTTCCGGCTCGTCGAACCGCACGAGCTGCGCGCCCGCGTCCACCACGCGGCGGACACCCTCATCCAGCGCTTCGGCGCCGAGGGCCGGGTGGACCTCATCGCGGACTACGCCCGGCTCATCCCGCTGCTGATGTTCAACAACCTCTTCGGGCTGCCCGACTCCTACAGCGAGCGGCTCATCGAGGCGATCGCCGGGATGCTGGAGGGCAACTCCCCCGAGGAGGCCGCGGCCGCCAACGAGGCGTTCACGACCTACATCATGGAACTGGTCGGCGCGAAGAAGGCGCGGCGCGGCCCGGACCTGACCTCGTGGTTCATGGACCACCCCAACGGGCTGTCGGACGAGGAACTGATCCACAACATCATCCTGACGATGGGCGCCGGCAACGAGCCGCTGGCCAACCTCATCGGCAACGCGCTCGCCCGGATGCTCTCCGACGACCGCTACTACAACACCCTCTCCGGTGGCGCGCTGACCGCGCACGACGCGATCAACGAAGTGCTGTGGAACGACCCGCCGCTGACCAACTACTCCGCGCACTTCCCCGTCCGCGACGTGTTCTTCCACGGCACGTGGATCCGCAAGGGCCAGTTGGTGATGGTGTCCTACGCCGCCGCCAACAGCCAGTTCGACGTGGGCCCCCTGCGACCGAATCGTTCCGGCAGCGGTTCGCACCTCTCGTGGGCGGCCGGCCCGCACGCCTGCCCCGTCCAGCGGGACGCGCTGCTGATCGCCACCACCGCCATCGAGCGGCTGACCGCCTGGCTCTCGGACATCGAACTCGCCGTCGACCGTGAGCAGTTGGTGTGGCGCAACGGCGCCTTCCACCGCGCCCTCGCGGCGCTCCCCGCCCGCTTCACCCCCATCACTCCCGACCAGGCAGGAGCCACGCCATGGGACAGCCACCCGTCGTCATCGACCCGGTCGGAGCCGACATCCACGCAGAGGCAGCCCGCCTCCGCGCACTAGGCCCGGCGGCGCTGGTCGAACTCCCCGGCGGCATCGAAGCCTGGTCCGTCACCAGCCACACCCTGCTCAAGCGGCTGCTGACCGACCCGCGGGTGTCGAAGAACCCCCGGGACCACTGGCCCGCCTGGCAGCGCAGCGAGGTCCGCGGAAGCTGGCTGCAGTCCTGGATCGGCGTCACCAACATGTTCACCGCGTACGGCGCCGACCACCGGCGGCTGCGCAAGCTGATCGCCCCGGCGTTCACCGCCCGCCGGACCGACGCCATGCGCCCGTGCGTCGAGGGGGTCACCGCGGACCTCCTCGACGGCCTCGCCGCGCTGCCCGCCGGCGCGGTCGTCGACCTGCGGGAGACCTTCGCCCATCCGCTGCCCATGCAGGTCATCTGCGAGCTGTTCGGCTTCCCCGAGGGCGAGCCGCGCGCCGAACTGGCGCGCCTGGTCGAGGCCATCATGGACACCACGGCCACCCCCGAGCAGGCCGGCGCGACCGCCGCGGCCGTCCACGGGCTGCTCAGCGGCCTGGTCGCCGCCAAGCGGAAGGAGCCCGCCGAGGACCTCACCAGCCTCCTGGTCTCCGCGCGGGACGACGAGGGCGAGCGGATGACCGAGCAGGAACTGCTCGACACCCTGCTGCTGGTCATCGGGGCGGGCCACGAGACGACCGTCGACCTCCTCGGCAACGCCGTGCACGCCCTGCTGACCCACCCCGACCAGCTCGAACTGGTGCTTTCGGGCCGCTCCTCGTGGAACGACGTCATCGAGGAAACGCTGCGGTGGGCGCCCAGCATCGCCAGTCTGCCGCTGCGCTTCGCCGTCGAGGACATCGAGCTCCCCGGCGGTCAGGTCATCCGCAAGGGCGAGGCGATCCTCCCGGCGTACGCGGCGGCCGGCCGCGACCCGGAGCAGCACGGCGAGAGCGCCTCGCACTTCGACATCCGGCGCCGGGCCACCGAACACCTCGCCTTCGGCCACGGCGTCCACCACTGCCTGGGCGCCCCGCTGGCCCGGATGGAGGCGCGCATCGCCCTCCCGGCCCTCTTCGCGCGCTTCCCCGAGCTGGAACTGGCCGTGGCGGCCGAGGAGTTGGAGCCCACGAGCGGCTTCGTCTCGGGCGGTCTGCGGGCGCTGCCGGTGCGGTTGACGCGGGCCTGAGAGCCGGCGCACGAAGACGACCGGGCCGCGTAGGAGGCGGCCCGGTCGTCGTCGGCGTGCGTCGGGCCGGCGGTGTTCCCCGGGGCTGCGGTGTTCCTCAGGACGGGGTGCGTGCCGCGGTCAGCAGACGTTCGGTGTCGGCCGGGCGCAGCGTCAGCGCCGCGCCGACCGTGGTGAGGACCTCGCGCTCGGCGGGCGTGTAGGAGCCGTCGGCCAGGGCGATGCGGGCGCCCTGGAGGAGAAGGGCCTCGCGGCCGGCGGGGGCGAGGTGGGGAGCCAGCGGCTCCAGGGACTCGTGGAGCTCTATGGCCAGCGCCGTGCCGCACGGGTCGAGGCCGCCGGAACCGCCGTCGCCGCCGGTCACCGCGCCGTAGGTGCCGGTCAGCCGGCCGCTGTCGGCGGCGAGCGCGGCCAGGAGGGTGAGCAGTTGGTCCTCGGAGCAGTCCGTGAAGCCCGCCGCGCGGACCGCGGCGACGGCGGCGTCGCGCACCGCCGGGGCGGAGGTGCCGCCGGCGGCCAGCAGCGCGAGCGTGATGGTGTGGACGGCGTCCCGCAGCATCGCGGAGAAGCGGACGGTGGTGGGGTGGTCCAGGGCGTCCAGGCCGAAGCGGCCGTGGCAGGCGGAGCACTCCAGGACCGGGCCCGCGGCGCCCCGCGAGAGGAGGGGGACGCCGAGGACGGTGAGCCGGCGGCGGCCCGCCTGACGGAGGTAGTTGCGGTCCCCGCCGCAGTCCGGACAGAAGAACTCGCCGTCGGCGACGGTACGCCAGGACGTGTGCACGCCCATCACACAGACCTTGTGCATCACGCCGGCCCTCCGTAACTCCCCGGTAGCCCTCAAGACACGGGAGGCACCCCTGTGGCTCCGTCGCCGTATGGGCGTGATGTTAGCCACATCGTTGATGCGGCGTCAGCACCTCGTATCGGACAACCGTGCTCGACGGCACGCCAACAGGGCGGGCGTGCCGTCGATTTGGCCGAAACGGTGAGGGTGGCGGGGGTGCCGTGACCGCGCGGGTCAGCGACCCGCGCGGTTGACCTCGGTCGGTCAGCGGCCCGCGCGGTTGACCGCGGAGACGACCGCCTTGATCGAGGCGCGGACGATGTTGGCGTCGATGCCGACACCCCACAGCACCTTGTCACCGATCGCGCACTCGACATACGCGGCGGCCTGGGCGCCGGCGCCCTCGCTCATGGTGTGCTCGACGTAGTCCAGGACGCGGACGTCGACGTCGATCGCGGCCAGCGAGTCGATGAAGGCGGCCAGCGGGCCGTTGCCGCTACCGGTCAGCGCGGTGTCCGCGCCGTCCACGACCGCCTCGACGGTCAGCGCGTCCGTGCCGTCGCTCGTCGTCGAGCTCTGCGCGGACCGCAGCGCGATCCGGCCCCAGGGGTTCTGCGGGGTGGGCAGGTACTCGTCCTGGAAGATGGACCAGATGGCGCCCGGCGTGACCTCGCCGCCCTCGGCGTCGGTCTTGCCCTGGATGATGCGCGAGAACTCGATCTGCATCCGGCGCGGCAGGTCCAGCTTGTGGTCGTTCTTCAGGACGTAGGCGATGCCGCCCTTGCCCGACTGCGAGTTGACGCGGATGACGGCCTCGTAGGAACGGCCGACGTCCTTGGGGTCGATCGGCAGGTACGGGACCGCCCACTCGATGTCGTCCACGGTCTTGCCGGCGGCGGCCGCCTCGGCCTGCATCGCGTCGAAGCCCTTCTTGATGGCGTCCTGGTGGGAGCCGGAGAAGGCGGTGTAGACCAGGTCGCCCGCGTAGGGGTGGCGCGGGTGGACCTCCATCTGGTTGCAGTACTCGCTGGTGCGGCGGATCTCGTCGATCTGCGAGAAGTCGATCTGCGGGTCGACGCCCTGGGAGAAGAGGTTCATGCCCAGCGTCACCAGGTCGACGTTGCCGGTCCGCTCGCCCTGCCCGAACAGGCAGCCCTCGATGCGGTCGGCGCCGGCCATGATCGCCAGCTCGGCGGCGGCGACGGCGGTGCCGCGGTCGTTGTGCGGGTGGACCGACAGGCATACGTGCTCGCGCCGCGACAGGTTGCGCGACATCCACTCGAAGCGGTCGGCGTGCGTGGAGGGCGTCGAGCGCTCGACGGTGGCCGGCAGGTTCAGGATGATCTCGCGGCCCGCCTCGGGCTGCCAGACGTCCATGACGCCCTCGCAGACCTCCAGCGCGAAGTCCAGCTCGGTGTCGGTGAAGATCTCCGGGCTGTACTGGTAGCCGAAGATCGTCTCCTCGCCGAGGATCTTGTCGGCGTACTCCATGACCAGCCGGGTGCCGTCCACCGCGATCTGCTTGACCTGCTCCTTGGAGCCGCGGAAGACCACCCGGCGGAAGACCGGCGCGGTGGCGTTGTAGAGGTGGACGGTGGCGCGGTGGGCGCCGCGCAGGGACTCCACCGTCCGCTCGATCAGCTCCTCGCGGGCCTGCGTCAGGACGGAGATCGTCACGTCCTCGGGGATGGCGCCCTCTTCGATGATCGAGCGTACGAAGTCGAAGTCCGTCTGGCCCGAGGAGGGGAACCCGACCTCGATCTCCTTGTAGCCCATGCGCACCAGCAGGTCGAACATCTCGCGCTTGCGGGCCGGGGACATCGGGTCGATCAGCGCCTGGTTGCCGTCGCGCAGGTCGGTCGACAGCCAGCGGGGCGCGGCGGTGATGCGGTTGTCGGGCCAGGTGCGGTCGGGAATGTCGACGGCTTCGTAGCGGCCGTACTTGTGGATCGGCATCCCGGAGGGGCGCTGGAGCCGCGTGGCGTTGGTGACGGGGGTGGGGCGGCCTACGGCGTTCTCAGCGGGGCTCGACGGATTCGTCATGATGCGTGGGGCTCCTCGTGTGTCCGCATGGGGTTCCCCCTGCTCCTTGGGAGCCGGGAGAGGCCGACGGGGCGAAAAGATCGCAACACCGAACTCCGCGGGGAGGGGGTCGGCCTACGACTACAGGCCCTCGCCGCGGCAGCTAAGGAGAAGCAGCCCGAAACGCATGATGCACAGCACCCTAGCCGAGGTCCGCCGTGATGGGCGGTCCGTATCAGTATGCGGGACCGGACGGACGTAACGGCCGAAGTGCGAGCAACCACACGTTTTCAGGAATCTGAGCAGCGGGCAGTGACATGAAGGTCACACAGTGCCACCGTCTTGTTATGGACCTCTCGAAGACGCCGGACACCTCGGCCACGCCGTCCACACCGGTCACCTCCTCCCCTCGGGCCACCTCACCTCTTCCCCACACTCCCGTTTTCTGCACGATCGTCCCGCCGCACGTCCTGGACAAGCTGGCGGAGTCCGACGACCCCGCGCGGCACGAGCCCGCCCGACGCACCCTGGAGCACGACGCCGTTCAGCGCTCCCGCCGCCTGGGCGTCGCCGCCCGCGCCTTCACCCCGTCCGCGCCGGCCGCCGGCGCCGACAAGCCCCGGCGCACCGTCTACGACGCCGGCCACCGGGAGGACCTGCCCGGCACCAAGGTGCACGCCGAGGCCGACGGGCCCGCCCAGGACGCCTCCGTCAACCGCGCGCACGCCGGCCTGGGCGCCACCTTCGACCTGTACCTCAAGGTCTACGGCCGCAAGTCCATCGACGGCGCGGGCCTGGCCCTCGACGCCACCGTCCACTACGGCGAGAAGTACGACAACGCCTTCTGGGACGGTGAGCGGATGGTCTTCGGCGACGGCGACAACGACCTGTTCCTGGACTTCACCATCCCCGTCGACGTCATCGGCCACGAGCTGACCCACGGCGTCACGCAGTACACCGCCAACCTCGACTACCAGGGCCAGTCCGGCGCCCTGAACGAATCGGTCTCCGACGTCTTCGGCGCCCTGATCAAGCAGTACGCCCTCGGCCAGAGCGCCGAGGAGGCCGACTGGCTGATCGGTGCCGGTCTGCTCGGCCCGAACGTCACGGGCAAGGCCCTGCGCTCGATGAAGGCCCCCGGCACGGCGTACGACGACGACGTCCTCGGCAAGGACCCGCAGCCCGCGAAGATGGCCGACTACGTCAAGACCAGCCAGGACAACGGCGGGGTGCACATCAACTCCGGCATCCCCAACCACGCCTTCTACCTGGCCGCCACCGCCCTCGGCGGCAACGCCTGGGAGCGCGCCGGCCAGGTCTGGTACGACGTGCTGACCGGCGGCGACCTCCCCGCGAACGCCGACTTCGCCACGTTCGCCGCCCGCACCGTCGCCGCCGCCCGGACCCGCTTCGGCGCGGGCGCGGAACACGAGGCGATGGTGAAGGCGTGGACGCAGGTGGGGGTGACGCCGAAGTAGCCGACGCACCCGCTGGAGGCGCCGCCCGCTCCTACGGCGCCTCCAGCGGGGTAGAAGGGCCTCATGCGTATCCACATCCGCCGCACGGGCGGCTTCGCCGGTATCGAGCGCCAGGCCGAGATCGACACCTCGACCCGCTCCGACGCACCCGCCTGGCACGCCCTCGCCGAACAGGCCCTCGCCACCGCCGCCACCACCCCGCCCACCGGCGTAGCGGACGGCTTCAGCTACGAGATCACCGTCGACGGGCGGACGGTGTACTGCGCCGACCCCCGATTGACCGACGCGCAGCGGGAGTTGATCGGGCGGGTGCTGAAGGAGGGGGCGTAGGCGCCGGGTCGGTGACGCCGGTTCGGTGACGCCGAGTCGGCCCCCTTGACACTGTTACCGACGGTACAGAGGATCCCGGGCATGACGACGGAGTCGGTATCGCCCCTGCCCCGCTTCCCCCGTGACTTCGTGTGGGGGGTGTCCACGTCCGCCGCGCAGATCGAGGGCGCGGTGGCGGAAGACGGGCGGGGACGGTCGGCCTGGGACGTGTTCGTGGAGGGCGCCGGGCGGGTCAAGGACGGGACGGACGCCCGGGTGGCCACCGACCACTACCACCGCTACCAGGAGGACGTGGCGCTGCTCAAGGGACTCGGGGTGGGGGCCTACCGGTTTTCGGTGGCCTGGCCGCGCGTGATCCCGGAGGGGGACGGGGCGGTCAACGCGGCGGGGCTGGACTTCTACGAGCGGCTGGTGGACGCGCTGCTGGCGGCAGGGGTCGAGCCGGTGCCGACGTTGTTCCACTGGGACACGCCGCAGGTGCTGGAGGAGCGCGGCGGGTGGCTCGTGCGGGAGACCGCCGAACGGTTCGCCGCGTACGCGGACGTCGTGGCGGGGCGGCTCGGGGACCGGATCGGGCGATGGATCACGCTCAACGAACCCGCCGAGCTGACGCTGCTGGGCTATGGGCTGGGGCAGCACGCGCCGGGGCGGCGGCTGGCGTTCGACGCGTTACCGGCGGCCCATCATCAACTGCTCGGGCACGGCCTGGCCGTACAGGCCCTGCGGGCGCGCGGGGCGAGCAACATCGGGATCGCCAATTCCCACGGGCCGACCTGGGCGGCGTCGGGGCAAGCGGCGGACATCGAGGCGGCCGGCCTCTACGACCTGCTGCTCAACCGGATGTTCGCCGACCCGGTGCTGCTCGGCCGCTATCCGGACGAGGACCTGGCGGCGCTGCTGCCGGGACCGGTCGCGGACGATCTGAAGGTCATCGCGCAGCCGCTGGACTGGTACGGGATCAACTACTACCAACCGACGTCGGTGGGCGCCCCGCCGGATCCGGGAGCGGCGGAGGCGGGCGGGGCGGCCGCCGAGTTCGCGGGGATCGTGTTGCCGCCCGGGCTGCCGTTCGCGCCACGGGAGATCGAGGGGTATCCGAAGACCGACTTCGGCTGGCCGGTGGTGCCCGAGGCGCTGACCGAGCTGCTGCTGTCGTTCCGGGAGCGGTACGGGGCGAGGCTGCCACCGGTGGTGATCACCGAGAACGGCTGCTCGTACGAGGGTGTCGAGGACGCCGAGCGGATCGCGTTCCTGGACGGGCATCTGCGGGCGCTTCGGGCGGCGATGGACGCGGGGGTCGACGTGCGGGGCTATTTCGTCTGGTCGTTGTTGGACAACTTCGAGTGGGCGGAAGGGTACGCGCGGCGGTTCGGGTTGGTGCATGTCGATTACGCGACGCTGGCTCGCACGCCCAAGGCGTCGTACCACTGGTTGCGGGACGCGTTGCGCGGCGCGTTGCGGGATGCGCCGGATCAAGGCCGGGGGTGACCGCCGTCCCCGCGGAGCCCACGGAGCGGGTGGGCCGTCGCTGGGTGGCGTCGCTGGCGTTGGCGAACGGCGCGATATGGGTGGGTTGGTACGGCCCGATCCAGGTCCTGCTGGCGCTTCAGGCGGCCACGCTGGCCCCGCCCGGGACCTCGAAGGAAACGGTGCTGGCATGGGTGACGGGGGCGGGCGCCGTCGTCTCGCTGGTGGCCAACCCGGTGTGCGGGGCACTGTCGGACCGTACGACGGCGCGCTGCGGGCGTCGTACGCCGTGGATCGTCGCGGGGGTGCTGGGCGGGGCGGCGGCGCTGGTGCTGCTGGCGGGCGCGCGCGGTGTGCCGGGCATGGTGGTGGGGTGGTGTCTGGCGCAGCTCGCCCTCAACGCGGCGTTCGCGGCGATCACGGCGGCGGTGCCGGACCGGGTGCCGCACGGGCAGCGGGGCGCGGTGGGCGGCAAGCTGGGCGCCGCGCAGATCCTCGGCGTGGTCGTCGGCACCGCCCTGGCCACCGTGGCGGGCGGGATCACGGCCGGATACGCGGCCTGTGCGGCGTTCACGGTGCTGGCCGCCCTGCCCTACGCACTGCTGCACAAGGACGTGGCCCTGCCGGCCGGCCGGCGACCGGCCTTCACCTGGCGGGGCTTCGTCGCCGGCTTCTGGATCAGCCCGCGCCGGCATCCCGATCTGGGCTGGGCCTGGCTGACCCGTTTCCTGATCAACCTGGGGAACGCGCTGGCGCTGCTGTATCTCCTGTACTACCTGCGGGACGCCCTGCACCGGCCCGATCCGGGCGGCGGGGTACTGGTCCTGACCGCCGTGAACGGGGTGACCCTGCTCGGCACGGTCGTCGTCGGCGGGATCTGGTCGGACCGGGCCGGCCGGCGCCTGCCGTTCGTGCTGTGGGCCGGCGTGATCATGACGGTGGCGACGCTGCTGCTGGCGGTGTGGCAGACCTGGGCCGGGGCGCTGTGCGCGGCGGCGCTGCTCGGCGTCGGCTTCGGCGTCTTCACGGCCGTCGACTTCGCGCTGATGACGGATGTCCTGCCGGCCGCCGCGCACCGGGGCAGGGACCTGGGCGTCATCAACATCGCCAACTCCCTGCCGCAGGTTGCCGCCCCGGCGCTGGCCGCGCCGATCGTGAGCCACCTCGGCGGCTACCGCACGCTGTACCTGGTGGCGGGGGCGATCGGGCTGCTGGGGGCGCTGTTGGTGCGGCGGATCCGGGGCGTGGCGTAGGGCGGGCCGGCCGCCCGGTGAGCCACGGGGCGTGGCGTCGGGCGGGGACGGTGCGGGCGGCCGAGCCGGGTCAGAAGCCGAGCTTGCGGAGCTGCTTGGGGTCGCGCTGCCAGTCCTTGGCGACCTTGACGTGCAGGTCGAGGAAGACCGGCGTGCCGAGCAGCGCCTCGATGTGCTTGCGGGACTTCATGCCGACCTCCTTCAGGCGCTTGCCCTTCGGGCCGATGATGATGCCCTTCTGGCTGGGGCGCTCGATGTAGACGTTGGCGTGGATGTCCAGGAGGGGCCGGTCGGCGGGGCGGTCCTCGCGCGGGATCATCTCCTCGACGACGACGGCGATGGAGTGCGGCAGTTCGTCGCGTACGCCCTCCAGCGCGGCCTCGCGGATCAGCTCGGCGACCATGACCTGCTCGGGCTCGTCGGTGAGGTCGCCCTCGGGGTAGAGCGGCGGGCTCTCGGGCAGGAGCGGGACGAGGAGATCGGCGAGCAGGGAGACCTGGGTGTCGCCCACCGCCGAGACCGGGATGATCTCCGCCCACTCGATGCCCAGCTCCTTGCCGAGCTGGTCGATGGCGATGAGCTGGGTGGCCAGGGCCTTGGAGTCGACCAGGTCGGTCTTGGTGACGATGGCGACCTTGGGGGTCTTCTTGATCCCGGCCAGCTCGGCGGCGATGTAGCGGTCGCCGGGGCCGAGCTTCTGGTCGGCGGGCAGGCAGAAGCCGATCACGTCGACCTCGGACCAGGTGGCGCGCACGACGTCGTTGAGGCGCTCGCCGAGCAGGGTGCGCGGCTTGTGCAGGCCGGGGGTGTCCACCAGGACCAACTGGGCCTCGGGGCGGTGCACGATCCCGCGCACGGTGTGGCGGGTGGTCTGCGGGCGGTTGGAGGTGATGGCCACCTTCGTGCCGACGAGAGCGTTCGTGAGGGTGGACTTGCCCGCGTTCGGGCGGCCGACGAAGCACGCGAAGCCGGCGCGGTGCGGGGCGGAGGAGTCTGTACGAACGCTCATGGCGCCTATTCTCCCCGATCCCTGGGGCACCGCCGACCACGAGGCGCGCCCGGGGTGGCCGGACGGCCCCGCCCGGGGGCGGCCGGACCCGCTTACGAGGTGCCCGCGCGGCCACCCGGGTCAGACCTGGGGACCGCCCGCCGGGACGGTGGTGCGCAGCGTGCCGTCGGGGCCCGCGACCAGGACGGGCGTGTCAGGGCCGCCGAGGTCGCGTACGGCCGCGCGGTCCTCGTCGGTGGCGTTCTCGGCGTCGGTGACGACGGCCGCGGCCTCCAGCGAGGTGGCGCCGCTGGCGACGGCCATCGCCACGGCCGTCCGCAGCGCGCTGAGCCGCAGGGACTCCAGGGCCACGGTGCCCGCGACGTAGGTACGCCCGGTCTCGTCGCGCACGGCGGCGCCCTCGGGCACGCCGTTACGGGCCCGCGCCGAGCGCGCGAGCGTGATGATCTTGCGGTCTTCGGGGTCCAGCGGTGCGGCTTCGCTCATGGGAGCGAGCATATGCGGGGCCTCCCCAAGAGGCGTCCAAGGGGCGTACGTCACAGGCCGGCCAAGGGGCGTACGTCACAGGCCGCGCCTCACCCCGCGACCGAGTACATCCGGCCGCGCCGTCCCTCCGGCGAGGTGAGCCACTCCAGTTTCGCCGCGGTGTCCGTCTCCGGGCGGGGATTGTGCAGCACGACGGTCAGATCGGGGCGTACCGGGACCTGGAGTTGGGTGGTCTCGAACAGGAGCGCGCCGACCAGCGGATGGTCCATCTCCTTGTGGAGCTGGCCGCCGTCCCGCACCTCGGCCAGCGCCCAGAGCGCGGCGAACTCCTCGCTGACCCCGGCCGCCTCGCGCACCACCTCGTCGAAGCCCTCGTCGCCCGGCCGCGCCGAGCAGGCGGCGCGGTACTGCGCGACGACGAGCGGGGCGTTGGCCTCCCAACTGGCGGCCCGGGCACGGTAGACCGGGTCGGTGAAGAAGGCGATCAGGCAGTTGAGCGAGACGCCGGGACGGCCGTGGCCGAGGACCACATGCGCCGAGTCGTTGTAGGCGATGGTGTTCCAGTACGGGTCCATGATGTGCGCCGGGAACGGCATCCAGGCGTCGATCAGCCGTTGCAGGCCCCCGCACAGATCGGTCATGGCCAGTTCCTCGGGGTCCCGGCGCGGCGGCGGGTTCAGGCCGGCCAGGACGTAAAGATGCCGCCGCTCGGCGCCGCTGAGCCGCAGGACCCGCGCGACGGAGTCCAGCACCTGCGGGGAGACGGTGATGTCGCGGCCCTGCTCCAGCCACTGGTACCACGACGCGCCGACGCCCGCGAGGACGGCGACTTCCTCCCGGCGCAGGCCCGGCGTGCGCCGGCGGCCGCCGTCCGGCAGCCCCGCCTCGGCCGGGGTGACCCGGGCCCGTCGGCTCATCAGGAAGTCGCGCAGTTCCTGACGGCGGCGCGAGGTGTCGCCCCTGGCATGGCTCGTGGCCACGTGTCTCCCCCTGTCGGCGTGGCTGGTGGTGCGGACACCACGATAAGTTCCCGCTCCCCACCGCGTATTCCGCGGCCGCAAGCTCCTTTCATGCCAACCGACACCTCCCCGCGCACCGACACCGCGCCGACCGCGAAGACCCGCCCCGCCGGACCGACCGCGCCCGCCGGCGGCCAAGTCCCCGCCGGCGGCGCCCCGTCCACCGCCCCGCCCGCCGCCGCGCGGATGACCACTCGCGCCAAACTGGTCCTCCTGCTCCTGTGCGCGGCGCAGTTCGTCATCGCGCTGGACTTCTCCATCCTGAACGTGGCGCTGCCCGTGCTCGGCAGGGACCTGGGCATGGACCAGGCCGATCTCCAGTGGGCGGTCACCGCGTTCGCACTGCCCTCGGGCGGCTTCCTGCTGCTGTTCGGCCGGATCGCCGATCTCTTCGGCCGGCGCAAGCTGTTCCTCATCGGGCTCGCGCTGTTCACCGCGGCCTCCGTACTGGCCGCGCTGGCCTGGTCGCCGGCCGCCTTCCTCGCCGGGCGGGCGTTGCAGGGCCTGGGCGCGGCGGTCATCGTGCCCACCGGTATGTCCCTGCTGACGACGACCTTCGCCGAGGGCCCGCAGCGCGAACGCGCGCTGGGCATCAGCGGCACGCTGATGTCGATGGGCTTCACCATCGGCATGGTGCTGGGCGGGGTGATGACCGACGTCCTGGGCTGGCGCTCGACGATGGGCCTGCTGAGCCTGGCCGGGGTGGCCGTGCTGGCCGCCGCGCCGGCGCTGCTGGTGGAGTCCCGCAACCCCCAGCGGCCGCGGATCGACGTACCCGGCGCGGTCACCGTCACCGGCGGCCTGCTGTCGGTGATCTACGCCCTGTCGACCGCCGCCGAGCGGGGCTTCGGCCACCCGGACGTCCTCGTGACGCTGAGCGCGGGCCTGCTCCTGCTGGCCGCGTTCGTCGTCGTGGAGTCCCGGGCCGCCCAACCGCTGGTGTCGCTGCCGATGCTGCGCCGCCGTACCGTCGCATGGGGCAACCTCGCGGGCCTGACCACCTTCTCGATGATGAGCACGGTCATCTTCCTGCTCACCCTCTACCTCCAGGAAGTGCTGCGGCTCTCCGCCTTCCAGACCGGTCTGGTCTTCGGCGTGCAGGGCGTCGTCTCGGCCGGCGCGGGCATCGTCGCCCCGAAGGTCATCGGCCGCCTCGGCGCCCGCCGCACCCTGCTCCTGGGGCTGCTGATCCAGGCCGGATTCACCGCCACGCTGCTGGGGCTGGGCACCGGCTCGGGCCTGTGGCTGGCCCTGACCGGCGTGACGTTCGGCAGCCTCGGCCACCTCTGGGCGATCATCGCGTACGGCGTGACGGCGACCTCCGGCGTGCCGGACCACGAGCAGGGACTGGCGACCGGCCTGGTCAGCAGCTCCCAGCAGGTGGGCATCACCATCGGCATCCCGCTGCTGAGCGCGGTGGCCTCGGCGCACATCGCCGCGCTGCGCGAGGGCGGTACGGGCTTCGCGGAGGCGACCCTCGGCGGCATCAAGCTCGGCCTCGGCGTCGACGCCGCCCTGGTCGCGGCGGTCGCGGTCCTGGTCGCCTTCGGACTGAGCCGGGTCCGTACGACGGCGGGCCGCTGAGCGTACGGGCGCTTGAGCGGGCGGAAACCCTCACGGCCCGCCCCGGCACCCCCTCAGCCCCCTCAGGCCCCTCAGGCCCCTCAGGCCCCTCAGGCCCCTCAGGCCCCCAGCGTCCTCGCCCGCGACCCGTCCGGCCCGTCCGCGCCGTCCGTGGCGCGGACCGGCTCGCACAGGACCGTGATGATCTTGTTGCGGCGGCCGGCCGGGGACTCGGCGGTCAACCGCAGCCCCTTCAGCCCCGGGTCGGTGGGGTTGCCGCCGGTGAAGCCGGGCGACGCGTCGTCGGAGAGATCCACCTCGGCGGTGGCGCCGGCGATCGGGACGCGGCCCAGGAGCTTGGCGAGCAGACCGCCGACGGTCTCGACGTCCTCGTCGTCCAGCTCGGCGAGGCCGTACAGCTCGCCGAGGTCGCCGATGTCCAGGCGGGCGGTGACGCGGTAGCGGCCGTCCCCCAGATCCTGGACCGGCGGCAGCTCGCGGTCGTACTCGTCGGTGATCTCCCCGACGATCTCCTCCAGGATGTCCTCGATGGTGACGATGCCGGCCGTGCCGCCGTACTCGTCGATGACCACCGCGACGTGATTGCGGTCCTGCTGCATCTCGCGCAGCAGATCCCCGGCGTTCTTGGTGTCCGGTACGAACACCGCCGGGCGCATCGCCGAGGAGACCAGCTCCGTTTCGGCGTCCCGGTTGATGTGCACCTTGCGGGCCAGGTCCTTGAGGTAGACCACGCCGACGATGTCGTCCTCGTTCTCGCCGGTCACCGGGATGCGGGAGAAGCCGGAGCGCAGCGCGAGGGTGAGCGCCTGGCGGATGGTCTTGTAGCGCTCGACGGCCACCAGGTCCGTGCGCGGCACCATCACCTCGCGCACGAGGGTGTCGCCGAGCTGGAAGACGGAGTGCACCATCCGGCGCTCCTCGTCCTCGATCAGCGACTCCTTCTCCGCGAGGTCGACCATCGAGCGCAGCTCCGCCTCGGACGCGAAGGGGCCCTTGCGGAAGCCCTTGCCGGGGGTGAGGGCGTTGCCGAGGAGGATCAGCAACTGCGGGACGGGGCCCATGACGCGGTCCAGCGGCAGCAGGACGTACGCGGCGGCGGTCGCGGTGTTGAGCGGGTGCTGGCGGCCGATGGTGCGCGGCGAGACGCCGACGGCGACGTAGGAGACCAGCACCATCACGCCGATGGCGACGGTCAGCGCCTGCCAGATCTCCTCGAAGGAGCGCAGGCAGGCGTAGGTGACCAGGACGCCCGCGGCCATCTCGCAGCCGACCCGCACCAGCAGGGCGACGTTGAGGTAGCGGGTGGGGTCGGCGGCGACGGCGGCGAGCTTGGCACTGCCGCGGCGGCCGGACCGGACGGCCTCCTCGGCGCGGAAGATCGTCGTACGGGACAGGCCGGCCTCGGCGCAGGCGGCGAGCCAGGCGATCACGACGAGGAGGACCGCGACCGCGATCAACTGGGTGGTCATCGGGGCGGCCGGGTCAGCTCACGGTGGGGGCGGGCGAGGGGCCGGTCAGGCCCTTCTCGGCGCGCCAGCCGTCGATGATCGCCGCCTGGAGGCCGAACATCTCGGCCTTCTCGTCCGGCTCCTCGTGGTCGTAGCCCAGGAGGTGCAGGACGCCGTGGACGGTCAGTAGCTGGAGCTCCTCGTCCATGGAGTGCCCGGTCGGCGCTTCCTCGCCCTGCTTCTTGGCGACCTCGGGGCAGAGCACGATGTCACCGAGGAGCCCCTGCGGGGGCTCCTCGTCGTCCTTGGCCGGCGGACGCAGTTCGTCCATCGGGAAGGACATGACATCGGTTGGGCCGGGAAGGTCCATCCACTGCATGTGGAGCTGTTCCATGGCCTCGGCGTCCACGACGATCACGGACAGCTCGGAGAGCGGGTGGATGCGCATCCGGGCGAGGGCGTAGCGGGCGACGTCCAGGACGGCCTGCTCGTCGATGTCCGTACCGGACTCGTTGTTGACGTCGATCGACATGGAGGGGGTTCTTACTTTCCGTTGAGGCTGTCGTACTTCTCGTACGCGTCGACGATACGGCCCACGAGCTTGTGCCGGACGACATCCTGGCTGGTCAGCAGCGAGAAGTGCACATCGTCCACGCCTTCGAGGATGTCCCGGACCTGACGCAGGCCGCTCTTGGTGCCGCCGGGCAGGTCGACCTGGGTGACATCACCGGTGATGACGATCTTCGATTCGAAGCCGAGGCGGGTGAGGAACATCTTCATCTGCTCGGGATTGGTGTTCTGCGCCTCGTCGAGAATGATGAACGCGTCGTTGAGGGTGTTGTGCGTGAGCAGGTAGTCCTGGGTGACGTACAACGAGTCCTCGGCGGCCACCTGGATGCAGACGCACTCCTCCCTGCCCGCGGGCTCGATGCTGTCGACGAAACGCATCGGACGTCCGCCGCCCCCGGCCGCGAGGTACTTCTCCCGTTTGCGGGCGAGCCGGAACGGTTCGATGCCCTCGGGAAGCCGGATGTCGACGACATGCGCGTCGCGCCGGTACGCGACTCCGCCGAGGGACTGCACCAGCGAGACGACATCGTCCCGCAGCGGGATCGACGTGGTCGTGTACTGGACCCGGCAGGTGCGGTCGGCTTGGGCGACGGGGTCGCCGTCGGAATCCAGAAGGCCCTGGAGCAGCGCGAGCCGGACGTCGGCGGAGTTCTGCAGATACGCGTGAGGCACGAACCTGGTGTGCGGGCTGCCCAACAGGTCCAACTGGCGAAGGACGCGGGTGACCGGGTTTTCCAGCGTGACCACGTCACCCGGCGCCTTCACGCGGTTCGGGACGTCATCCGGTCCTCCCGTCGCGCGCACCCCGACACCCGGCAACGCGGATTCCAGGGCCTCGGCGAGCTCGGGGTCCTCGCTGGAGAACGAGGGGGTGGTGGAGCCGGTGAGGCATCCGTCGCCGAGCAGCAGCCCGAGGGCATACGGGTCCATGGGGACCTCGCGCTCGGGGAAGCCGGCCGGAGCGGTGAGCAGCGGCAGTTCGTACCGGCGTGCGTGCGCGGCGCGGAGCCCGCCGATCATGTCCTTGGTTTCCAGGACCCGCCAGGGTTCGTCGCGATGCTTGTCCGACGCCGTACGGACCGTCCAAAGGTGCTCGCCGCAGCACAGGGTCCAGGAACCGTCCTGGGCCGTGACGCGGTAGATGTCCTTCTCGCCCTGCGGGTAGACGCCGAGTACCGGTGTCGGCTCGCCGTTGGACCCCATGACGAGGTCGCCCACCCGGAGGTCCCCGATCGGGCGCCAGCCGTCCGGTGTCAGGACGTTCGTGAAGGTCGGTTGGGCGCGGCCCCGCATGTACGCCAGCGGCGCCACCTCGATCGTGCCCGCGGCCATCAGGCGCGGGATGGAGTCGGGGTCGAGCATGTCGTGCAGCGCGTCGTAGAGGGGGCGCAGATACGGGTCGATCTTTTCGTAGAGCGTGCCGGGCAGGAAGCCCAGGCGCTCGCCGGCCTCGACGGCGGGGCGGGTCAGGATGATGCGGTTGACCTGCTTGGCCTGGAGGGCCTGGACGGCCTTGGCCATCGCCAGATACGTCTTGCCGGTGCCCGCCGGGCCGATGCCGAAGACGACGGTGTGCTGGTCGATGGCGTCGACGTAGCGCTTCTGGTTGAGCGTCTTGGGGCGGATGGTGCGGCCGCGGTTGGAGAGGATGTTCTGGGTGAGCACCTCGGCGGGCGTTTCGCCGATGGGGCCCTCGCCGTCTTCCTCGGTCGTGCGCAGCATGGAGATGGAGCGTTCCACCGCGTCCTCCGTCATCGGTTGTCCGGTGCGGAGCACCAACATCATTTCGGCGAACAGGCGCTGGATGAGGGCGACCTCGCGGGCGTCGCCGACAGCGCTGACCTCGTTGCCCCGGACGTGGATGTCGGTCGCCGGGAAGGCCTTCTCGATCACGCGCAGGAGCGAGTCTCCCGAACCCAGGACCATGACCATCGGGTGCTTGGCCGGGACGGTGAACTGGGCGCTCGCCTGCGGTTGCGGGGGTGTCTGAGTCATGGGCCGGCTCGGGGGCCTGCTCAACTCCCATCCTTTGCTCAGATGACTGCCGGGAACTCGGCTCCTCAAGGCGCCGGAAGACCGACTCCTCGGATATCAAGAGTACGACGGTGCACCGACAAGCCCGAAGGGATTTCGGGTACGGGCGGCGGCGCGCGGGCGGCCCGGGGCCAGCGGGCTCAGGCCGGGCGGCGGAAGCCGATCGTCGGGACGGCGCGGGCCAGGGGGGCGAGCCGGTAGCCGGCGGGCAGGACGGTGTCGAGGAAGGCGTACTGGCGGCGCAGCACGGCCGGCGCGCCCGCTTCACACGTCCGTACCCGCTGCCACCAGGCGGCGATCTCCGCCCAGCCCGGCGCGGAGAGCGAGCCGCCGAACTCCTGCACCGACAGGGCGGCGCTGAGGCCGGCGAAGGCCAGCCGGTCGGCGAGCGGCCAGTCGGCGAGGGTGCCGGTGACGAAACCGGCGACGAAGACGTCGCCCGCACCGGTGGGGTCCAGCGCCTCGACGGCGATGGCGGGCACCTCGGCGCTCTCCCCGGTCCGCCCGTCGACGGCGTAGGCACCCTCGGCACCCATGGTGACCACGGCGAGCGGGACCCGTTCGGCGAGCTTGCGGGCGGCGGCGCGCGGGCAGCTCGTGCGGGTGTAGCGCATCGCTTCCTCGGCGTTGGGCAGGAACGCCTCGCAGTGTTCGAGGTCGGCGAGGTCGGCGGGGTCCCAGCGGCCGGATTCGTCCCAGCCCACGTCCGCGAAGATGCGGCTGCCGCGGCTCGCCGCGCAGCCCAGCCAGCCCTCCCGCCGGCCGGGTACGAGCGAGGCGACGCAGGCGCGGGAGGGGGGCGGGCAGCCCGGCGCGTGCTTGCCGTCGAAGGCGGACTCGGGCGGCGGCGCCTCATGACCGTGGGAGACCATCGTGCGCTCGCCCTCGTAGGCCATGGAGACGGTGACCGGGGAGTGCCAGCCGGGGACCGTGCGGGAGAGGGCCAGGTCGATGCCCTCGCCCTGGGCGAGGGCCTCCCAGCAGTATTCGCCGTACATGTCGTCGCCGAACGCGGCGGCCAGAGAGGTGCGCAGGCCGAGCCGGGCCAGCGCGGTGGCCATGTTGGCGACGCCGCCGGGGCTGGAGCCCATGCCGCGGGCCCAGGACTCGGTGCCGCGGACGGGCGCGGAGTCCAGGCCGGTGAAGACGATGTCCAGGAAGACCGTGCCGGTGAGGTAGACGTCGGTGCCGGGATCGTCGTCGGCGCGCACCGCGGCCAGCGGATCGAAATCGTGCGGCACGGCGCCGGAACCGGCGGGCGGTGGGGCATCGCGGACATCACGTCGGCCACTGTTCACCGTGCTCGCTCCTCTCGTTCCGGCGCGTGCCGCCAGTGTGCCTGATGCTGCGGTACGTTCCGCCACATGAGGCTCACGATTCTCGGCGGTGGCGGTTTCCGGGTGCCGCTGGTCTACCGCGCGCTGCTGGACGACCCGGCACGCTCCGTGTCCGAGGTGGTCCTGCACGACACCGATCCGCGCCGGGTCGCGGTGATGGCCGACGTGCTGGCGCACCTGGCGGGGGGCCGCGGCGCGCCGGTGGCCGTACGGGTCGCGGACCGCCTGGACGACGCGCTGGCCGGCGCCGACTTCGTCTTCTCCGCGATCCGGGTGGGCGGTACCGCCGGCCGCGTCCACGACGAGCGGATCCCGTTGGCCGAGGGCGTGATCGGCCAGGAGACGGTGGGTGCCGGGGGCGTGCTCTACGGCCTGCGGACGATCCCGGTGGCGTTGCACATCGCCGAGCGGGTGGCGGCCGTCGCACCGGGGGCGTGGGTCATCAACTTCACCAACCCGGCGGGCATGGTGACCGAGGCGATGTCCCAGGTGCTGGGCGACCGGGTGATCGGGATCTGCGACTCCCCGGTGGGGCTGGTGCGCCGGGCGGCGCGCGCGGCGGGCGCGGACCCGGCGGCCTTCGAGGACCGGGACCGGATCGCGTACGACTATGTGGGGCTCAACCACCTGGGCTGGCTGCGGTCGCTGAGCGTGGACGGCACCGAGCTGCTGCCCGGGCTGCTGGCCGACGGGGTCGCGCTGGGCTCCTTCGAGGAGGGCCGGCTCTTCGGCGCCGACTGGCTGCGCACCCTGGGCGCGCTGCCGAACGAGTATCTGCACTACTACTACTTCCGCCGCGAGACGCTGCACTCCGTGCTGGACACCCGCGAGACCCGGGGCGAGTTCCTCGACCAGCAGCAGGGCGGCTTCTTCGAGCGGGCCGCGACGGCCGGCGGACCGGCCGCGGCGTACGCGCTGTGGGAGCGGACCCGGCTGGAGCGCGAGGAGACGTACATGGCGCACAGTCGCGAGGCCAGCGGCGGCTGGGAGCGCGACAGTCACGACCTGGAGGGCGGCGGTTACGACCGGGTGGCGCTGGCGGTGATGCACGCCATCGCGGGCGATCGCGGCACCCGGCTGATCCTCAATGTCCGCAACGGGACGACGGTGCCGCAACTGGCGCCGGAGGCGATCGTGGAGACGGTGTGCGAGGTGGGGTCCCAGGGTGCCCGGCCGCTGCCCTGCGCTCCGCTGCGTGAGGACCAGTTGGGGTTGATGTTGCAGGTCAAGGCGGTGGAGCGGGCGACGGTGGAGGCCGCGATGTTCAAGGACCGGGAGGCGGCGCTGCGGGCGCTGGCCCTGCATCCGCTGGTGGACTCCCCGGCGGTGGCCGCCCGCATCCTGGAGCGGGCGGCCGGGCAGAGCTGAGCCGGTGGCGGGGGCCGGGTGTTTCAGTGGCCCCGGTCCAGCCATTTCTCCAGGTGCGGCGCCTCGGCACCGATCGTGGTGGTGTCGCCGTGCCCGGTGCGTACCTCCGTTCCGGGCGGCAGGGTCAGCAGCCGGTCCCGGATCGAGGCGATGATCGTCGGGAAGTCGGAGAAGGACCGGCCGGTGGCACCGGGCCCGCCCTTGAAGAGCGTGTCGCCGGTGAAGACGGTGCCCAGGCCCGGCGCGAGGAGGCAGACGGCGCCGGGTGCGTGGCCGGGGGTGTGCAGCACGGTCAGGTCGATACCGGCGATGGTCAGCACCTGGCCGTCCGCCAGCGCCGCGTCCGGTGCGCTGCCGGGGTGGGTCCGGTGCCACAACGGCAGGTCGTCGGGGTGCAGGTGGATGCGGGCGCCGGTACGGGCGGCCAGCGCGGGGGCCGCGTCGATGTGGTCGTTGTGCGCGTGGGTGCAGACGATCGCGCGCAGGGTGCGGCCGCCGAGCGCGTGCAGGATCGCGTCGGCGTCGTGCGCGGCGTCGATGACGAGCGCCTCGTCGTCGTCGCCGACGATCCAGACGTTGTTGTCGACGTCCCAGGTGCCGCCGTCGAGGGAGAAGGTGCCGGAGGTGACGAGGTGGTCGATGCGGGCCGCCATCAGAGCGTCACCACCGAGCGCAGGACGTCGCCCGCGTGCATCCGCTCGAAGGCCCGCTCCACGCCGTCGATGCCGATGGTCTCGGTGACGAACGCGCCGAGGTCGATCCGGCCCTGCTGGTGCAGGTCGATGAGCATGGGGAAGTCGCGCGAGGGCAGGCAGTCGCCGTACCAGGAGGACTTCAGGGCGCCGCCGCGGCCGAAGACGTCCAGGAGGGGAAGTTCCAGGGTCATCTCCGGGGTGGGCACGCCCACCAGGACGACGGTGCCGGCCAGGTCCCGCGCGTAGAACGCCTGGCGGTAGGTCTCGGGGCGGCCGACCGCGTCGATGACGACGTCCGCGCCGAACCCGCCGGTCAGCTCGCGGATCGCCGCGACGGGGTCGGTGGCACGGGAGTTGACGGTGTGGGTGGCGCCCATGGAGCGGGCGGTCGTCAGCTTCCGGTCGTCGATGTCGACGGCGATGATCTTCGCGGCGCCGGCCAGCCGCGCGCCCACCACGGCCGCGTCGCCCACCCCGCCGCAGCCGATGACCGCGACGGAGTCGCCGCGGCCGACGCCGCCGGTGTTGATCGCGGCGCCGATGCCCGCCATCACCCCGCAGCCCAGCAGCCCGGCGACGGCCGGGGAGACCTCCGGGTCGACCTTGGTGCACTGGCCGGCGGCGACCAGCGTCTTGTCGGCGAACGCGCCGATGCCGAGCGCCGGACTCAGCTCCGTGCCGTCCGCCAGCGTCATCTTCTGCCGGGCGTTGTGCGTGTCGAAGCAGTACTGGGAGCGGCCGCGCAGGCAGGCCCGGCAGCGCCCACACACCGCACGCCAGTTGAGGATGACGAAGTCCCCGGGCGCGATCTCGCCGACGTCCGGTCCGACGGACTCCACCACGCCGGACGCCTCGTGCCCGAGCAGGAAGGGGAAGTCGTCGCTGATGCCGCCCTGCTTGTAGTGCAGATCGGTGTGGCACACCCCGCACGCCTGGATCTTCACCACGGCCTCGCCGGGCCCCGGGTCCGGCACGAGGATCGTCTCCAGCCGGACCGGTTCGTTCTTCCCGGGCGCGATGACGCCGCGCACTTCCTGTGCCATGGGACAGCCCCTCTCGAAGATCAGATACGGGACCACGGTGGCACACGGCCACTGAGCCGTGCCATACCGTACGCGCGCCCGGCGACGGCGCACAGGAGCAGGGCCGACGCCTCGGGAGGCCGCCCCGGCCCTCCCTCCCGCCAGCCTTTACCAATCATTGAATCTCCGCGCGTAGATACCGAAATGAGCCTCTGTTAGACCTACCTGGGTCCGGATCCGCCCGGGTCCGGAGCTCTCTCCGAAGGAGCCGCGCATGCCCGTCCCCGCCCTCTCCCGCCGTGCCCGCCTCGGCGCCGCGGTGGTCACCGCCCTCGTCGCCGGTACCGCCGCGTTCGGCGCCGGCCAGGCCACCGCCGAACACTCCGTGCCCCGCACCGACAAGGAAATACCCAACCTCACCCAGGTGCAGGACAAGATCAAGGCGTACTACGGCGACACGGTGACGGCCGACGGGCAGCACTACGCCTCGCCCGACAGCAACTACGCCCGGCAGGTCCACGGCATAGAGGCCAAGGCCGAGCGCTACCTCGACCAGGTCCTGAGCAAGCAGGGCGGGCACAAGAAGCCCGCCATCGTCCTCGACATGGACGACACCACCCTGCTCACCTACAACTTCGAGCTCCAGGTGGGCTTCGCCTTCAGCGAGAAGGCACAGGACGCCTACCTCTCCGGCACCGACATGGACCCGGTCTTCGGCATGAACGAGCTGGTCAAGCGGGCCCACGCCAAGGGCGCGGAGGTCTTCTTCGTCACCGGTCGCAAGGAGGCGCAGCGCGACTGGAGCACGCGCAACCTCAAGAACGTCGGATACGACGTGCCGCTGGACCGCACGCACGTGTACCTCAAGGACAAGAAGAACCCGCCCGCCTACCTGCCCTGCGGCGCGACCTGCACGACCGTCGAGTTCAAGTCCGGCACCCGCAAGCACATCGAGTCGCTCGGCTACGACATCGTGGCCAACTTCGGCGACCAGCACTCCGACCTGCGCGGCGGCTACGCGGACCGCACCTTCAAGATGCCCAACCCGATGTACTACCTGCCGTAGTCACCCGCGCCGGCGCCCGGGCGGGCGCTGAGCCTCTCGTGGCTCAGCGCCTCGCGGATCAGCGCCTTTTGGGGAGCGGCACGCGCATCAGGTCCCGGGCGATGGTCAGTTCCCCGGTGAACCCCGCCGCGCGTGCCTGCTTCTCGAACTCCCCGGGGTCGGAGTAGCGCTGCGAGAAGTGCGTCAGCACCAGATGCCGTACGCCCGCCTCGCGCGCCACTGCCGCGGCCTGGCCGGCCGTCAGATGGCCGTGGTCCTCGGCCAGCCGGACGTCCTCGTCCAGGAACGTCGACTCGATCACGAGCATGTCCGCGTCCTCGGCGAGCGCGTGCACCCCCGCGCACAGCCGGGTGTCCATGACGAACGCGAACCGCTGGCCGCGGCGGACCTCGCTCACCTCGTCCAGGGTGACGCCGTTCAGCTCGCCGAGGCGCTGGAGTCGGCCGACGTCGGGGCCGGTGATTCCGTGCGCCGCCAGCCGGTCGGGCAGCATCCGCCGGGCGTCCGGCTCCACCAGGCGGTAGCCGTAGGCCTCGACCGGATGCGAGAGTTTGCGCGCCTCCAGCACGTACGACGCCGAGCGCTCCAGCACGCCGTCGGCGGCGATCGGCCGCTCCGCCAGCAGGACCGTCTCGCGGTACGCGGTGGAATAGCGCAGCCGCTCGAAGAAATGCCGCCCGCTCGCCGGGTAATGGGCGGTCACCGGATGCGGCACCCGGTCGAGGTTGATCCGCTGGATCACCCCGGCCACCCCCAGCGAATGGTCGCCGTGGAAGTGGGTGACACAGATCCGGTTCAGGTCGTGCGCGGCGACCCCGGCCCGCAGCATCTGACGCTGCGTGCCCTCTCCGGGGTCGAAGAGCAGCCCGTGCCCGTCCCACCGCAGCAGATAGCCGTTGTGGTTGCGGTGGCGGGTGGGCACCTGGCTCGCGGTGCCGAGGACGACCAGTTCGCGTACGGACAAGTCGACCCCGTCAGACCAGGCGCTGGAGGTCGCGGCCGCCCAGCACGTGCGCGTGCGCGTGGAAGACGGTCTGTCCGGCGCCGGGGCCGGTGTTGAAGACGATGCGGTAGCCGGTCGAGTCGACCTTCTCCTCGGCCGCCACCACGCCCGCCTCGCGCAGCACCACACCGGCGATCTCCGGCTCCGCCGCGGCCAGTTCCAGGGCGTTGGCGTAGTGGACCTTGGGGATCACCAGGACGTGCGTCGGGGCCTGGGGATTGATGTCGCGGAAGGCGACGGTGGTCTCGGTCTCCCGGACGATGTCCGCCGGCACCTCCCCCGCCACGATCTTGCAGAACAGGCAGTCGGCCTGCGGTTCTCCCGCCACCGGTGGGCTCCTCCCGAATCTTCGGCCGCCACCGCGGCGCGGCGGCCGGCCGTTTCGAACTGCTGGGCGGGCCGCGGCACGTATCGCGTCGCGGCGCACACCTGCACCGTACGCACCACGCGTACGGCCTCGGATGCTACCGGGCCGCCCCCACCCGGCAGCGCAGCGACCGTCCCCCGGGGGGCGGACCGCGGCGGGACGACGGCGGGGCCGCGGCGGCGGCGTCGGTCTCGCGCCAGGCCCTAAGCTGGGCCCGCAGACCGCCTGTTCGCCCCACAACCGGGAGTTATGCACCATGGCAACCACGCGCACCGCCAAGACCCACTGGGAAGGCAACCTCCTCGAGGGCAAGGGCACCGTCGCCCTGGAGTCCTCCAAGATCGGCACGTACGACGTGAGCTGGCCGGCCCGGACGCAGGAGCCGAACGGCGTCACCAGCCCCGAGGAACTCATCGCGGCCGCCCACTCCTCCTGCTACTCCATGGCCTTCTCGCACGGCCTGGCGGGCAAGGGCTACACCGTCGCCTCGCTCGACACCCAGGCCGATGTCACCTTCCAGCCGGGCGAGGGCATCACCCGCATCGTCCTGACCGTCAGGGCCAGCGTGCCGGGCCTGTCGGAAGAGGAGTTCCAGGAGGCCGCGGCGGACGCCAAGGCCAACTGCCCGGTCAGCCAGGCACTGGCCGTCAAGGACATCCGGCTCCAGGCCGAGCTGGTCTGATCCCGCTCCGCGCCGAGCCGGTCCGGGCCGCTCCGTGCGAGCCGGCCGGGGCGGCTCCGGTCCGAGACGGCCGGGCGGGCGCCGGTGAGAGAGTCAACGGCGGTGCGCCGAGGGGCCTTTGAGGCGTCGGCGCACCGCCGCGTCGTCGGCTGACCGGGCGCGTCGCCGGGTGGAGTCCGCGCTCAGCTCCAGCGGCCCGTACGGGCCAGCAGGACCGCCGTCGCGGCCGTACCGGCGGTGGAGGTGCGCAGCACGGTCCTGCCCAGCCGGTAGGGCCTGGCCCCGGCTTCGCCGAAGGCGAGGAGTTCCTCCGGGGAGACCCCGCCCTCGGGGCCGACGACGAGCACGACGCTGCCGGAGCCGGGGAGTTCGGCGGTCGCCAGCGGGGCGCTGCCCTCCTCGTGGAGGACGGCGGCGAAGTCGGCGCCGGCGAGCAGCGCGGCCACCTGCTTGGTCGTCATGGGGTCGGCGACCTCGGGGAAGGTCAGCCGACGCGACTGCTTGCCCGCCTCGCGGGCCGTCGCCCGCCACTTGCCCAGCGACTTCGCGGCCCGCTCACCCTTCCACTGCGTCACGCAACGCGCCGCCGACCACGGGACGATGGCGTCGACGCCGGTCTCGGTCATCGTCTCGACGGCCAGCTCGCCCCGGTCGCCCTTGGGCAGCGCCTGGACGACGGTGATGTGCGGGGAGGCGGGCGCTTCGGTGCGCAGACCGGTGACGGTGACGGTGAGGCGGTCCTTGCCCTCGACGGCGGCGACGGTGCCCTCGGCGCCGGTGCCCCTGCCGTCCGTCAGCACGATCTCCTCGCCGGCCCGCAGCCGGCGCACCGACACCGCGTGCCGGCCCTCGGGCCCGTCCAGCGTCAGCGTGCCGCCGGCCCGTACGCCCGCGAGCGCGTCGACGAGGAAGACGGGCGCGGTCATGACGCGGACCCGCCCTGGAGACTCAGCGCGGCGCGCGCCGCGTCCAGTTCGGCCGCCAGCACCCCCACGAGCTGGCCGGCGGGCAGATCGCGTGCCAGCCGGTGCCCCTGGCCGGCCCACAGCGCCATGCCCTGCGCGTCGCCGGCCTTCGCCGCGGCCTTGCGCAGGCCGGAGGTGAGGTGGTGGACGGCCGGGTAGGCGGCCGGTGCGTAGGGCCCGTGCTCCCGCAGGAAACGGTTCACCAGGCCACGAGCCGGCCGCCCGGAGAACGCGCGGGTCAACTCGGTGCGGGTGAACAGCGGATTGGTCAGCGCCTGCTTGTGCACGATGTTGGCGCCCGACTCCGGGGTGGCGAGGAAGGCCGTACCGAGCTGCGCCATCGACGCGCCCGCGGCCAGCACGGCGGCGATCTGCGCGCCGCGCATGATCCCGCCCGCGGCGACGACCGGGATCTGCACCGCCTCACGCACCTGCGCGATCAGGGACAGCAGGCCGATGCCCGCGCCGGTGCCGTCGGCCTGCGGGTCGTCGCGGTGGGTGCTCTGGTGACCGCCGGCCTCGATGCCCTGGACGCAGACCGCGTCGGCACCGGACCACTGCGCGGCCTGCGCCTCGGCCGCGGTGGTCGCGGTCACGATGGTGTACGTGCCGACCTTGGCGAACGCGTCGAGGACCGCGCGGGAGGGACAGCCGAACGCGAACGAGACCACCGGCACCGGGTCGTCGCGCAGTATCGCCAGCTTCGCCTCGTAGCCGTCGTCGACGCCGCCGTAGGGGTCGATCTCGCCGAGCGGGGTCTCGTACCACGACGACTCGCCCGCGAGCTGCTCGCGGTAGACCTCGACGGCCGCCACGTCGGCGAGCGTGGGCTGCGGCATGAAGAGGTTCACACCGAAGGGCCGGCCGGTCAGCCCGCGAAGCTGTTTGATCTCCTGGTACATGCCGTCGGCGGTTTTGTAGCCGGCGGCGAGGAAGCCGAGACCGCCGGCCTCGCAGACGGCGGCGGCGAGCTCCGGACAGGCGGCACCGCCCGCCATCGGGGCCTGCACGATCGGGTAGCGGCAAAGATCGGTCAGCGCGGTGGGCATGACCACATCGTGTCACGCCCACCACCGCCGCCCGAACGGGGGCCGGGCCGGTCCCGAGGGGTTTTCCCCTGGAACCGGCCCGGCCGCACACAGCCGACCAACCGTCGGCCTACCGCCCGTTGAACGCATCCTTCAGCCGCGAGAAAAGCCCCTGCTGCCCCGGTTGAAACTGGCCCGTGGGGCGCTCTTCACCCCGGAGCTTGGCCAGTCGCCGCAGCAACTCTTCCTGCTCGGGATCGAGCTTGGAGGGAGTCTGCACCTCGACGTGGACGATGAGGTCACCGCGGCCACCACCGCGCAGATGGGTCACACCGCGCTGGTGCAGCGGAATCGACTGGCCCGACTGGGTGCCGGGGCGGACGTCGATCTCCTCCACCCCGTCCAGCGTCTCCAGCGGGCACTTCGTGCCCAGGGCGGCCGCCGTCATCGGGATGGTGACCGTGCAGTGCAGGTCGTCGCCGCGCCGCTGGAAGACCGGGTGCGGCAGCTCGTGGATCTCGACGTAGAGGTCGCCGGCGGGGCCGCCGCCGGGGCCGACCTCGCCCTCGCCCGCGAGCTGGATACGGGTGCCGTTGTCGACACCGGCCGGGATCTTGACGGTGAGGGTGCGGCGGGAGCGGATGCGCCCGTCGCCCGCGCACTCGGGGCACGGCGTCGGCACGACCGTGCCGAAGCCCTGGCACTGGGGGCACGGCCGCGAGGTCATGACCTGGCCGAGGAAGGACCGGGTGACCTGCGAGACCTCGCCGCGGCCGCGGCACATGTCGCAGGTCTGCGCCGCCGTACCGGGCGCCGCGCCCTCGCCGCTGCACGTCGTGCAGACGACGGCGGTGTCGACCTGGATTTCCTTGGTCGTCCCGAAGGCCGCCTCGTTCAGGTCGATGTCGAGCCGGATCATGGCGTCCTGGCCCCGGCGGGTGCGCGAGCGCGGTCCGCGCTGCGACGCCGTGCCGAAGAAGGCGTCCATGATGTCGGAGAAGTTGCCGAAGCCCGCGCCGAAGCCGCCCGCGCCACCGGCGCCGCCCGACTGCGACAGGGGGTCGCCGCCGAGGTCGTAGACCTGCTTCTTCTGCGGGTCCGACAGCACCTCGTAAGCGGCGTTGATCTCCTTGAACCGCTCCTGGGTCTTGGGATCCGGGTTGACGTCCGGGTGCAGCTCGCGCGCCAGCCGCCGGAACGCCTTCTTGATCTCGTCCTGCGGGGCATCGCGCCGAACGCCCAGGACCGCGTAGTAATCCGTGGCCACTTACGACTCCGCGAGGATTTGTCCGACGTAACGTGCCACTGCGCGTACCGCTCCCATCGTTCCGGGGTAGTCCATGCGGGTCGGTCCGACCACGCCGAGTTTGGCGACTGCCTCGTCGCCCGAACCGTAACCGACCGCGACGACCGATGTGGACGTCAGGCCTTCATGGGCGTTCTCATGCCCGATACGTACGGTCATGCCCGAGTCCTTGGCCTCCCCGAGCAGCTTGAGCAGCACCACGTGCTCCTCAAGGGCCTCCAGCACCGGCCGGATGGTCAGTGGGAAATCGTGCCCGAAACGCGTGAGATTGGCGGTTCCGCCGATCATCAGCCGCTCTTCGGTTTCCTCCACCAAAGTCTCCAGCAACACCGACAGCACTGTCGAGACCGTGCCGCGGTCGTCCTGCTCGAAGGATTCCGGCAGATCCTGCACCAACTGCGGCACATCCGCGAACCGGCGCCCCACGACGCGGCTGTTGAGCCGCGCCCGCAGATCCGCCAGGGACGTCTCGCCGAACGGTGCCGGGCAGTCGACCAGACGCTGCTCGACGCGGCCGGTGTCGGTGATCAGCACCAGCATCAGCCGCGCGGGGGCCAGCGACAGCAGCTCGACGTGCCGCACCGTGGACCGCGTCAGGGACGGGTACTGCACGACCGCGACCTGCCGCGTGAGCTGCGCCAGCAGCCGGACCGTGCGGCCCACCACGTCATCGAGGTCGACGGCGCCGTCCAGGAAGTTCTGGATGGCCCTCCGCTCGGGCGAGGACAGCGGCTTGACGCCGGCCAGCTTGTCGACGAACAGGCGGTAGCCCTTGTCGGTGGGGATCCGCCCGGCGCTGGTGTGCGGCTGGGCGATGAACCCCTCGTCCTCCAGGGCGGCCATGTCGTTGCGGACCGTGGCCGGGGAGACGCCGAGCTGGTGGCGCTCGGTCAGCGCCTTGGAGCCGACCGGCTCCTCCGTCCCGACGTAGTCCTGGACGATGGCGCGCAGCACTTCGAGTCTGCGTTCGCTCAGCATCCCGCGCACCTCCTGTCCCGGGCGTCCTGCCGGATCGTCGTCACCGTTCGTCTCGCCTGGCACTCACACGGGCCGAGTGCCAGACCCTGGCCAGTGTACGGCCGGGTAGCACGGGCACGGCAAGAGCCGCCATAGCGAACGCCTACCGAAAGGCCGTCGAACGCCTGCCCGGGACGGCGATCGGACCTTTGCCGGGCAACGCTATCGCGGGAGAGCTAGCGTCTCGGTATGCGCATTGCTTGGGAAGAGGCTGGATGGGAACGGCTCGGTGACGGTATCGCCAGGCGCCGCATGACCGGCTGGGACGAGACGGTCGGTGTGATCGCCGGATCGGAGGGCGTGCTGCTGGTCGACACCGGCGCGACGATCCGCGACGGCGCGGACCTGCGCCGGTCCGTCCGCGGCCTCCTGGGCCGCGAAGTGACGCATATCGCTCTGACCCACCCGCATTTCGATCATGTGCTGGGGACCGCCGCGTTCGCGGGCGTGGAGGTGTTCGGCGCCACCGGGTTGGCCGACTGGCTGCGGCACAGCCGGGAGGACCTGCGGTGGAGCGCGGTGCGCCACGGCCTGGACGTGGACCTCGCCGCGGAGGCCGCCGACCTCCTCGTCGTCCCGCATCACCATGTCCACGCCGAGCTGACCGTCGACCTGGGCGATCGGCAGGTGCTGCTGGCGAACGTCGGGCCCGGCCATACGGCCTACGACCTGGCAGTTCTGGTGCCCGGCCGGGGCGGCGACCCCGAGGTCGTCTTCTGCGGTGACCTGGTCGAGGAGTCCGGCGAGCCGAGCGCGGGTCCGGACGCGCTGCCGCGGCAGTGGCCGGCGGCGCTGGACCGGCTGCTCGCCCTGGGCGGTGAGGACGCGCGGTACGTACCGGGTCACGGCGCCGTGGTCGATGCCCGCTTCGTGCGGGCCCAGCGCGAGGAGTTGGCCGCCCGCTTCGGCGTGTCACCCGCCTGACGAGCCGCCCGGCCCCTATCTTCCCTCCGTTCCGTCCCTGTCCCCCCGATCCCCCTCCCGCCTCCTCACCGGCTCCCGTCCCTCACCGGCCCGGCCGCGCGTCACAGAACAGGTCCCCATGCAGAGCAAGCGCTACAGCCCCGATCTCACCCCGCCCTGGAAGAAGCGGCGGCCCGCACCCGAAGTGCCCGCCGACGCCGGCCTGGTGGTCGAGGAGGTCACCTCGGGCTACTGCGGGGCCGTGATCCGGTGCGAGAAGACGGCCCAGGGGCCGACGGTCACGCTGGAGGACCGGTTCGGCAAGCAGCGGGTCTTCCCCCTGGAGCCGCGCGGCTTCCTGCTGGAAGGCCGCGTCGTCACGCTCGTACGGCCCCAGGGCGGGCGACCCGCCGCGGGCTCGCCGGCGCGTACGGCGTCCGGCTCGGTGGCCGTCCCCGGCGCCCGCGCCCGGGTCGCGCGGGCCGGCCGCATCTACGTCGAGGGCCGGCACGATGCCGAGCTGGTCGAGCGGGTGTGGGGCGACGACCTGCGCATCGAGGGCGTCGTCGTGGAATACCTGGAGGGCATCGACGACCTGCCGGCGATCGTCCGCGGCTTCTCCCCCGGCCCGGACGCCCGCCTCGGCGTCCTCGTCGACCACCTCGTGCCCGGCTCGAAGGAGTCCCGGATCGCGGCCGAGGTGACCGGTGACCATGCGCTGGTCGTGGGCCATCCGTACATCGACGTGTGGGAGGCCGTGAAGCCGTCATCGGTCGGGATCGCGGCCTGGCCGTCCGTGCCGCACGGCCAGGACTGGAAGACCGGTGTCTGCCGGGCGCTGGGCTGGCCGCCCAACACGGGCGCCGCCTGGCAGCGGATCCTCTCGTGCGTGCACTCCTACAAAGACCTGGAGCCGCAGCTCCTGGGACGCGTGGAGGAGTTGATCGACTTCGTCACGGTCGGCAGTGCGGCCTGACACCGGGAAGCGTGCCGAACTCACTGGTGTCCAGTTCGAAGCCGAGCGGTTCCAGCGGGACGGGGTCGCCGAATTTGGTGATCCGCTGGACGGTGTAGTCGGCCTCGTCGCCTCCGCCGACGGGTTCGGTGAGGAGGACGCAGTGCGCCACGATCGGATCGATGATCAGGTAGGAGGGCACCTTGCCCGCGGCGTAGATCGAGCGCTTGGCTCCGTAGTCACGGTCGACACTGTTCTTGGAGACCACTTCGACAACCATCGTGATCACCTCGGTCGGCATCAGCCGGCCCGTGCCCGGCCCCAGTCCTCGCTTCAGTACCACGAGGTCGGGCTGAGGCTCGCTGGACTCCTCAAGGATCGCGATGTCCTGTGTTTGGAGACGCCTCCACCGCTTCCGTGGAATCTGGTCCATGACCGCTTCCACGATGTCGTTGTGGACCACGTCAGGCCCCGCCATCATCACGATTTCCCCCCGGAGGAGCTCAATCTTGATGCCCTCGGGAACCTCAAGGTTCTCGAAGAGCTCCGTCATCCGGCGTTCATCCACAGCGGTCATCTCCATGGCCTCCGTTTCCCGTCGCCGTGTATACGGCACAGGCTAGGAACAGCCTAGGCGGGCCCGCACGCCCATCGCATCGGTTCACTCGTTCGAGGGCTCAGTCCACTAGATCCCGCACCACCGCGTCCGCCAACAGCCGCCCCCGGAGCGTCAATACGGCCCGCCCCTCGCCGTACGGCCCGGCCTCCAGCAGCCCGTCCGCCAGGGCGCGCGCGGCGGCGCGGGCGCCGGCGGGGGCGAGCAGGTCCAGCGGGCAGCCGTCGGAGAGCCGCAGCTCCAGCAGGATGCGCTCCACCCGCCGGTCCTCGTCCGGCAGGATCTCGCGGCCGGCGCCCGGGGAGCGGCCCTCCGCGAGGGCCTGGGCGTAGGCGCCGGGGTGCTTGACGTTCCACCAGCGCACGCCCCCGACGTGGCTGTGCGCGCCGGGGCCGGCACCCCACCAGTCGGCGCCGGTCCAGTAGAGCTCGTTGTGGCGGCACCGGCCCGCTGCGGAGGTGGCCCAGTTCGAGACCTCGTACCAGGTGAATCCGGCCGCCGAGAGACGTTCCTCGGCGAGGAGGTAGCGGTCGGCGTGCACGTCGTCGTCGGTCATCGGGACCTCACCGCGGCGGATCCGCCGGGCGAGCTGGGTGCCCTCCTCCACGATCAGGGCGTACGCCGAGACGTGGTCGGGACCGGCGCCGATCGCCGCGTCCAGGGAGGCGCGCCAGTCGTCGTCGCTCTCGCCGGGGGTGCCGTAGATCAGGTCGAGGTTGACGTGGTCGAAGCCGGCCGCCCGCGCCTCCGCGACGCACGCCTCGGGGCGGCCGGGGGTGTGCGTGCGGTCGAGGATCTTGAGGACGTGCTGCCGTGCGCTCTGCATGCCGAAGGAGACGCGGTTGAAGCCGCCCTCGCGCAGTTCGGCGAGGTAGCGCGGATCGACGGACTCCGGGTTGGCCTCGGTGGTGATCTCGGCGTGCGGCGCGAGGCCGAATTCGTCGCGGATGGCGCCCAGCATCCGCCCGAGGTCGGCGGCGGGCAGCAGGGTCGGGGTGCCGCCGCCGACGAAGACGGTCTCGACGGGGCGCGGGTCGGCGCCCAGCACCTTGCGGGCCAGGCGGATCTCCTCCACGACGTGGTCGGCGTAGTTGTCGCGGGAGGCCAGGGCGCCGCCCGAGCCGCGCAGCTCGCTCGCGGTGTAGGTGTTGAAATCGCAGTAGCCGCAGCGGGTCGCGCAGTACGGCACGTGCAGGTAGAAGCCGAGTGGCCGCTCGGTCGCCCCCGCCAGCGCATGACCGGGCAGCGCCCCGTCCTCGGGCATCGGCTCACCATCAGGCAGTGCGGAAGGCATGGGAACCATTGTCCGTCATGCGGACGGGGATGCGGGCCACGCGCCCGGCGGGCCCTATAGCGCCCCCTTCGGCGCCGTCTGGAGGACCAGGAGCGCGAGGTCGTCATCGGGTGGGGTGGAGGCGAAGGCGTGGACGGTGCTGCGGATGTGTTCGGCGATGGCGGTGGCGCCGAGGCCGGTGCAGGCGGCCAGCGCGGTGGCCAGGCCGTCCTCGTCGTCGAACTGATGGCGGCCCGAGCGGCGCTCGGTCACCCCGTCGGTCACGCACAGCAGCGTCTCGCCCGGGCACAGGTCGAAGGACTCGCTCTCGTACGCCGCGTCCTCGACGACGCCGAGCAGCATCTGCGGCGCCGCCACGACGCGGACCGCGCCGTCGGCGCCGAGCACCAGGGGCAGGGGATGGCCGGCGCTGGCGAGGGTGCAGCGGGCGCCGCCGGAGCCGCCGTGGTAGGGCACGATCTCGCCGTAGAGCAGGGACAGGAAGCGTGCCTGTTCGCCCTCGTCGCGGATCTCGACGGGCGATTCGGCGCCCGCCCCGGCCGCCGCCACCGCCGCCGCCACCGCCGCGACGGAGTCGGCGGCCTCGCGCGCCATGGTCTTGTTGAGCCGGTCGAGCACCTCCGCGACGCCGAAGCCGTCGCGGGCCAGCAGCCGCAGCACGGGCCGGGCCAGGCCGGTGACGGCGGCCGCCTCGGGGCCGCTGCCGCAGACGTCGCCGAGGGCGAAGCACCAGCGGCCGTCGCCGGCGTCGAAGAGGTCCCAGAAGTCGCCGCCCGCCCAGGCGCCCTCGCGCGGTTCGTAGACGACCGCGGACTCCACTCCGGGCACCCGCGCGCGGCCCCGGGGCAGCAGCCGGCGTTGCAGGACCTGGCTGATGCGTTCCTGCCGGCTGTAGGCGCGGGCGGTGGCGACCGCCCGGGCGACCCGGCGGCACAGGTCCTCGATCAGCCCGACCACCTCGTCGGGGAACCGCAGCAGGCCGCCGCGCCCCAGCAGCACGGTGCCCAGCCTGCGGCCGCCCGCCACCAGGGGGCAGGCGAGGGCGGCGCCGCCCTCGCCGTGGCCCCGTTCGTGCGGCCAGGGCCACGGCACGGCGGCGGGCGGGTGGCCCAGGGAGCCGCCGGCGCCGCCGGTGCCCAGGGGCGGGTCCTTCTCCAGGGCGGCCCGCAGGGCGTCGACGCGGTTCTCGCTGGAGTGCCAGACGCGCGCCAGCCGCTGTTCGTCGCCCGCCGCGTCGATACCGCGTCCGGGCGCCCCGCCGTCGCCGTCGTACAGCCACACCGCGCACCAGTCGGCGAGCCGCGGCACCGTCAACTGGGCGGCGAGCGAGGCGACCTGATCGGCGTCGAGCTGCCCGGAGAGCAGGTCGGACGCCTCCGCGAGGAAGGACAGGGCGCCCTGGTTGATCCAGTCGGCGTCGGAGTGCGGCCGGGCGGCGCGGCGCGGGGCCGGGGCGAGGAGTTCGGCGGCCCGCAGCCCGCGCTGCAACATGTGGTTGTCGAAGGCGGCTTCGGGCTCGGGCCGGCCGCCGCTCCCGGCCGCCCGCGCGGGCAGGCGGAACCACACGGTCTTCATGGCGCGGCGGTAGGTGACGCCCCAGGACTCGGCGACCGCACCGACCAACTGGAGGCCGTGGCCGCCGGTTTCGGACGCCGAGAGGTCCTCGCGGCCGCGTACCGGGCGTGCGGGGTGGTGATCGGAGACCTCTACGACGACGCCCGCGCCGTCCGCGTCCGCCGCGCCGCCCTCGGGGCCGTCGGCCGGCTCGGGGGACGGGTACGCCTCCCGCGGGTGCTCCTCCAGCCGGCAGCGCAGTTCCACGGTGGTGCCCGCGTGCACCACGGCGTTGGTGACCAACTCGCTGACCAGCAGCACCGCTTCGTCCGCGAGCCGGTCGGTGAGGCCCTCGGCTCCGGGCGCGCCCTGGGTGGTCCAGTCGGCGAAGGCGGCCCGGACGAACTGCCGGGCGGCGGCAGCGGCGCGCGGGTCCGCGGGCAGAGAGGCCCGCCGGGCTGCGGGCACCCCGCCGCCCGGGCCGTCCGCCGCCTTCCCACCGGCCCTCGCCCGCGCCGCTTGGCCCTCGCCCCGCCGTGGTGAAGTTGTCGTCCTCATTGAGCAACTCCCGAACAGCTCCGCTACAGCGCCGGATGCGCCACCGACAGAGTGACAGACCGAGGGCACACATAAGCACGGAGTCACCGAACTGGGTGCGGGGAGGGCGGACTTCGCTGACACGTCCCGGAGGGCGAGGCGCGGGCGGGGACGCGTACGGATGAGGGAACCCGTACGGAGGACGGGAACGGGGGCGGCCGCCGGAGGACCGCCCCCGCCCCGGCTACGCCTCGACGGTTCCCGCGTACATCTCGTCGAGCAGGTCCTTGAACGTGCGCTCCACCACCGGCCGCTTGACCTTCAAGCTGGGCGTGACCTCACCGTGCTCGATGTCCAGGTCGCGCGGCAGGAGCCGGAACTTGCGGATCTGCTGCCAGCGCTGGACGCCCTCGTTGACCCGCTCGACGTAGCCGTCGATCAGCTCGCGGACCTGGTCGGAGGCGACGACCTCGGCGTACGTCTTGCCCGCCAGGTTGTGCTCCGCCGCCCAGGTCATGATCGTCGGCTCGTCGAGGGCGATCAGCGCGGTGCAGAAGTTCCGGTTGGCGCCGTGCACCAGGACGTTGGAGACGAACGGACAGACCGCCTTGAACTGGCCCTCCACCTCGGCGGGCGCGATGTACTTGCCGCCCGAGGTCTTGATCAGGTCCTTCTTGCGGTCGGTGATGCGCAGATAGCCGTCCGGGGAGAGTTCGCCGATGTCGCCGGTGTGGAACCAGCCGTCGGACTCCAGGACCTCGGCGGTCTTCTCGGGCAGGCCGTGGTAGCCCTGCATGATGCCGGGGCCGCGCAGCAGGATCTCGCCGTCCTCGGCGATGCGCACCTCGGTGCCGGGCAGCGGCTTGCCGACGGTGCCGGTGCGGTAGGCCTCGCCGGGGTTGACGAAGCTGGCGGCGCTGGACTCCGTCAGGCCGTAGCCCTCCAGGATGTGGATGCCGGCGCCGGAGAAGAAGTAGCCGATCTCCGGGGAGAGCGCGGCCGAGCCGGAGACGGCGGCGCGCAGCCGGCCGCCGAAGGCGTCCCGCAGCTTGGCGTAGACGAGCTTGTCGGCGACCGCGTGCTTGGCGCCGAGCGCGAACGGCACGGAGGCGCTGCCGGTGTGCCGGAAGTTGTCCTGCGAGACCTTGGCGTACTCGCGGGCCACCTCGGCCGCCCATCGGAAGATCTTGTACTTCGCGCCACCGCCCGCGCGGGCCTTGGCCGCGACGCCGTTGTAGACCTTCTCGAAGATCCGCGGCACGGCGGCCATGTAGGTGGGGCGGACCACCGGCAGGTTCTCGATGATCTTGTCGACGCGGCCGTCGACGGCGATCACATGACCCACCGAGATCTGGCCGGCGGTGAGCACCTTGCCGAAGACGTGCGCCAGCGGCAGCCAGAGGTACTGCACGTCGTCCTCGGTGACCAGCCCGGTGGCCTGGATCGCCCGCGCCATGTACGACCAGCAGTCGTGCGGCAGCCGTACGCCCTTGGGGCGGCCGGTGGTCCCCGAGGTGTAGATCAGGGTCGCCAGTTGATCGGCGCGCAGGGCGGCGACCCGCTCGACGACGCAGTCGGGGTGCTCCTCCAGGTAGGCCGAGCCGCTCTTCTCCAGATCGGCGAGCGAGAGCACCCAGCCGTCCGGGTCACCCTCGGCGGGCTGCGCGTCCGCCTCCTCGATGACGATGACGTGGGCCAGCTCGGGCAGCTCCGCGCGCTTCTCGCGGGCCTTGGCGAGCTGCCCCGCGTCCTCCGCGATCAGCACCCGGCTGCCGGAGTCGGCGAGGATGAACGCCGTCTCGTCGGCGTCGGTGCTGGGGTAGACCGTGGTCGTGGCGGCGCCGGAGCACAGCACGCCGAGGTCGGCGAGGATCCATTCGACGCGGGTGGAGGCGGCGAGCGCCACCCGCTCCTCGGGCTGCACGCCCAGGGCGATCAGGCCGGCCGCGGCGGCGTGGACGCGCTGCGCGGCCTGGGCCCAGGTGATCGCCCTCCAGTCGTCCGGCCCCTGGCCGGAGGCGGCCGGCACCGGATAGCGGTAGGCCTCGGCATCGGGCGTGGCCGCCACCCGCTCCAGGAAGAGGGTCGCCACCGAAGGCGGCCGGCTTTCGATCAGCGTGTGGGTGTCCGTCACGGCATCCTCCGGGGCCCGCTTCGTTGCTGGTGACTCGCGAGTAACCTTGAGCAGTGATCAGAGTAGAGCGCGTTGCCCCGCCACGTAAGGGGCTACGGCCGACTGGTTCACGATGTGACCAGCGCGATAGGTGTACGTAGCACGCATGACGTCGCACGGTGAGCGGCGGAGCGCGTAAACCCCCAGGTCAGCCCGGGTTGGCCAACACCGTCTCCCCCCGGAACGGATTGCTCCGTATCCGTCCCGTGTCCACTCCGCCGCCATCCCGTAGCCACCGCCGGACCCCCGCACCGCCGCCTCACGGGCGCAGCGCGACCCCCGCGCGCCCCACCCGGACGGCCGACAGGGCGCCGGCCCCCTGGGGGACCGACGCCCTGTCCGGCGCGGCGCGGATGCGCTCAGCGCATTCTTTCCACCGGCCTACTTCTTCGCCTTGGCGTCGCCGTCGGAGTCCGAGGACAGCACCGCGATGAAGGCCTCCTGCGGCACCTCGACGTTGCCGACCATCTTCATCCGCTTCTTGCCCTCCTTCTGCTTCTCCAGCAGCTTCCGCTTACGGGAGATGTCACCGCCGTAGCACTTGGCGAGGACGTCCTTGCGGATGGCGCGGACCGTCTCACGGGCGATGACGCGGCTGCCGATGGCGGCCTGGATCGGCACCTCGAAGTTCTGCCGCGGGATCAGCTCGCGCAGCTTGGCGACCAGCCGCACACCGTAGGCGTACGCCTTGTCCTTGTGGGTGATCGCGGAGAACGCGTCGACCTTGTCGCCGTGCAGCAGGATGTCGACCTTGACCAGCTCGGAGGTCTGCTCGCCGGTGGGCTCGTAGTCCAGCGAGGCGTAGCCGCGGGTCTTGGACTTGAGCTGGTCGAAGAAGTCGAAGACGACCTCGGCGAGCGGCAGGGTGTAGCGGATCTCGACGCGGTCCTCGGAGAGGTAGTCCATGCCGAGCAGCGTCCCGCGGCGGGTCTGGCACAGCTCCATGATCGCGCCGATGAACTCGCTGGGCGCCAGGATCGTGGCCCGTACGACCGGCTCGTGCACCTGGTCGATCTTGCCGATCGGGAACTCGCTGGGGTTGGTGACGATGTGCTCGCTGCCGTCCTCCATGTCCACGCGGTAGACCACGTTGGGCGCGGTGGCGATCAGGTCGAGGTTGAACTCCCGCTCCAGGCGCTCACGGATGACCTCCAGGTGCAGCAGCCCCAGGAAGCCGACCCGGAAGCCGAAGCCGAGCGCGGCGGAGGTCTCCGGCTCGTAGACCAGCGCGGCGTCGTTGAGCTGGAGCTTGTCGAGGGCCTCGCGCAGCTCGGGGTAGTCCGAACCGTCCAGCGGATACAGACCCGAGAACACCATCGGCTTGGGGTCCTTGTAGCCGCCGAGCGCCTGGGTGGCGCCCTTCTGGAGCGTGGTGATCGTGTCGCCGACCTTGGACTGGCGGACGTCCTTCACACCGGTGATCAGGTAGCCCACCTCGCCGACGGACAGGCCGTCCGCGGCCTTCATCTCGGGCGAGTTGGTGCCGATCTCCAGCAGCTCGTGGGCGGCGCCGGTGGACATCATCCGGATGCGCTCGCGCTTGCTGAGCGTGCCGTCGACGACCTTCACGTACGTCACGACGCCGCGGTAGGCGTCGTAGACCGAGTCGAAGATCATCGCGCGGGCGGGCGCGTCCTTGACGCCGACCGGGGCCGGCACCTCGCGCACCACCTTGTCCAGCAGCTCGGCCACGCCGACGCCGGTCTTCGCGGACACCCGCAGAACGTCCTCGGGCTCGCAGCCGACGAGGTTCGCCAGCTCCGCGGCGAACTTCTCGGGCTGCGCGGCCGGCAGGTCGATCTTGTTGAGGACGGGGATGATCGTGAGGTCGTTCTCCATCGCCAGGTACAGGTTGGCGAGGGTCTGGGCCTCGATGCCCTGAGCCGCGTCGACGAGGAGGATGCAGCCCTCGCACGCGGCGAGGGAGCGGGAGACCTCGTAGGTGAAGTCGACGTGGCCCGGGGTGTCGATCATGTTGAGAATGTGGGTCGTCCCACTCTTCTCCTCGCCCTCGCTGGGCGCCCAGGGCAACCGGACCGCCTGGGACTTGATCGTGATGCCACGCTCGCGCTCGATGTCCATACGGTCGAGGTACTGCGCGCGCATCTGCCGCTGGTCGACGACACCGGTGAGCTGAAGCATCCGGTCGGCGAGCGTCGACTTGCCGTGGTCGATGTGCGCGATGATGCAGAAGTTACGGAGGAGAGCCGGGTCGGTACGGCTCGGCTCCGGCACGTTCGTAGGGGTCGCGGGCACGCAGGGTCCATTCAGTGAACGCGGGTAGGCGGGACTGGGTGTGTCTTACGGATCGGGGCGGGCCTGGCCGGGCGCTGCGGACCCGCCCCGATCCGTAAGACGCGCCCTCGGGTTGTGACGTCTCCCCCATCGTCCCACGACCGGCGGCCCCGGTCCGGTTTGGGAGGCCGTAGACCCTGCTGGTAACCTGGTCCACTGCGCTTCGTGCCCTCTCAAAGTGCGCGGCGCAACCGAAACTCCAACGAACCTGAAAAGGCTCTTTCGTGGCGAACATCAAGTCCCAGATGAAGCGGATCAAGACCAACGAGAAGGCTCGTCAGCGCAACAAGGCTGTCAAGTCGACTCTGAAGACCGCGATCCGTCGCACCCGCGAGGCCGTGGAGGCCGGCGACCTGCAGAAGGCCGCCACCGCCCAGGCCGAGGCTGCCAAGAAGCTCGACAAGGCCGTCAGCAAGGGTGTCATCCACAAGAACGCCGCCGCCAACAAGAAGTCGGCGCTGGCCAAGAAGGTTGCCGCCCTCAAGGGCTGACCTTCGACTACCGCAGTACCCGTAGTACCCCGTAGTGCCCCTGTCGGCAGGGACCCAGCGGCCCCTCTCTCCGCTCCCTGACCGGTGCACCACCGCGCCGCACACGGCCTGCGTTCGCCACGCGGGTGCGGCGCACCCGGCTCGATCGGCGGCTCTCGCCGGATCAGCCACGAACGCTTGATGCGAAGGCCCCGTATCCGCCCCTTTGTGGGGTGGGCGGGGTCTTTCGTCTTTTTGGGTTCTTGGGTCCTTTGGGTCCTTTGGGTTCTTGGGTTCTTTGGGTCCTTGGGTCCTTTGGGTTCTTGCGACATGCCTCTTCTCGGGGTCTTCCGTCCCCTTCGGGCATGGCCTCCGGAGGGCGTTCGCTTCGCTTTCACGTTCCCCGCCACCGGTGGGGAACCGCTGTCAGTGGGGTCCGCTACTCTGCGCCCATGTCCATATCGGGGGATCCGAGCAGTCCCTACCCGCATCCGCAGCCCTCTCCATACGGCCAGGTGCCGGGTGCGGCACAGAGCCCGCTGCCCGCCCAGCAGAACCCGTACGCGCAGCAGGTCCCGCCGCAGGGCCCGGGCGGTTACGGCTACCCGGCGCCGAACGCGGCGGGCGCGTCGGCGGGAATTCCGGGCGCGCCCGTGGGCGTGCCGGGCACTCCGGGCGGCGGCGGCCGGGGCGCGTCCGGCTGGCTGTGGGCGATCGGCGGGGCGGTCGCCGTGTCGGCGATGTGGGCCTCCGTGATGTTCGCCACCGGAAGCTTCGGCGGCTCCGAGCCCAGTCCCGACCTCGCGGGCTACGCCTACACCGGCGACCTGTGCGCCTCGACCTCCATGACGCCCTTCGAGAACGCGCGCTACAAGCCCAAGGACAACAGCGGCTCGTCCTCCTCCAAGGAGGCCAACCCGCAGCACAGCGGCGCGCGGCAGAACTCGCTGGACACCATGTGGTGCAACATCTCGCTGGCCCAGGAGGACGCGAGCAGCTCCGACTACTCCTCGACGTGGCTCTACAACACCGCCACGCTGCACAAGAAGACCGACCCCGGCCCGGAGTTCGCGGACAGCTACCGCTCGTACGAGAAGCAGGACGCGACGGGCCACTACAAGGTCGAGACGGTCTCCGGCCTCGGCGACGAGGCGTATCTGGTGACTCGGACCGACAGCACCAGCAGCGGCCTGTACATGATCCTCGCCGTCCGGGACGGCTGGATGACCTACCAGTCGACGTGGTCGAGCTACGCGTCGAGCAGCAGCACCACCAAGCAGCCGACCTCCCCGGAGGTGGCGACGATGCTGAAGACGAGCGCGACGGAGACACTGCGGCGGTTGGGGAGCTCCGGGGGGCGGTGACGGGGGCGGGTGGTCGGGGCCGCTGACCAGGGCGGGTGACCGGGACGGCTGACCGGGACCGGTATCCGGGGCGGGTGACTGGGACCGGTGCCCAGGGCGGGTGACCGGGACGGGCGCCCAAGACCTGCGCCCGGGGCCGGCCGGGGGCGTCAGACGACGATGTCGGCCGGTATCAGCGGGAGCGGGCCGCGCGGGCGATGGCCACGACGGCCTTCTCCAGGGCGTACTCCGGGTCGTCCCCGCCGCCCTTCACGCCCGCGTCCGCCGCGGCGACCGCCAGCAGCGCCGTCGCGACGCCGTCCGCCGACCAGCCGCGCATCTGCTGCCGTACCCGATCGATCTTCCACGGCGGCATGCCCAGCTCGCGGGCGAGGTCGCCGGGGCGGGCACCGCGCGGGGCGGAGGCCAGCTTGCCGATGGCGCGGACGCCCTGGGCGAGCGCGCTGGTGATCATGACCGGTGCGACGCCAGTGGACATCGCCCACCGCAGCGCCTCCAGCGCCTCCGCCGCACGCCCTTCCACGGCGCGGTCCGCGACCGTGAAGCTCGATGCCTCGGCCCGGCCGGTGTAGTAACGGGCGACGACGGCCTCGTCGATCGTGCCCTCGATATCGGCGGTCAGCTGCGAACAGGCCGAGGCCAGCTCCCGCAAATCGCTGCCGATCGCGTCGACCAGCGACTGGCACGCCTCCGGCGTCGCGGACCGCCCGACCGCCCGGAACTCGCCCCGCACGAACGCCAGCCGGTCGGCCGGCTTCGTCATCTTGGGGCAGGCCACCTCCCGCGCGCCCGCCTTGCGCGCGGCGTCCAGCAGCCCCTTGCCCTTGGCGCCGCCGGCATGCAGCAGCACCAGCGTGATCTCCTCGGCGGGCGAGCCGAGATAGCCCTTGACGTCCTTGACGGTGTCCGCCGACAGGTCCTGGGAGTTGCGGACCACCACGACCTTGCGCTCGGCGAAGAGCGAGGGGCTGGTCAGCTCGGCGAGGGTGCCGGGCTGGAGCTGATCGGAGGTGAGGTCGCGCACGTCGGTGTCCGCGTCGGAGGCGCGGGCGGCCGCCACCACCTGCTGCACGGCACGATCCAGCAGCAGGTCTTCCTGGCCCACCGCGATCGTCACGGGGGCGAGGGGGTCGTCGTGAGCTGTCTTCCTGGCCATCGCGGTCCAGCATCCCACGCCCCACTGACAACGCCGCCGGGACCGCCCGGCGGGCGCGCACAGCCGCTGTCCCACAATGGTCCGGTGAACGATGCACGACACCTGCGACACGTACTCGTACTGCCGGACCGCGACGCGGCGGAGGAGGTGGCCGAGGCCCTGACCGAGCGATTCGGCGTCGCCGAGGAACCCCAACTCGTACGCGACGCCCTGGCGGGCGAGGACGACGCGGAGGACGCCCAGTGGCTGGTCGTCGTCGAGGACCCGGACGCGGCGTACGACCCGGCGGGACTCGACGGCCTCGCGGCGGAATACGAAGGGTGGCGGGAACGGGAGTGAGGGGGGTGGGGGCGGTCGGGGGCAGCCGGTAACCCGCCTCCGGGGAGGTGGGCAGCGGTCGGCGGTCAGTCGGTAGCCGACCGCCGAGGACGGCGGTGGCGGCTTCGGCGCTGCACCCGGCTCCGGGTCCCGGGGCCGGCGCCTCATGCCTCATGCCTCGCGCCTCACGCCTCGACTCAGGGAGCGTCCGTTGCGGGTGTCTGGGCGCTGCCGCCACCGCGCAGGGTGGGTTCCCGGTCCAGGACGATGCCGAAGTGGGTGCGATACGCGGGGAGGAGTTCGCCCTCCCCCAGCTCGCGCTCATCACGCGCCCCGGCCGGCCCGGTGATCACGAGCGTACGGCCGGAGAGCGTGATCCGGCCGGTCTCCGTGAGCCGCGAGCAGACCAGTGACCGCGTGAAGTGCGACTTGGGTGACGTGCGGTGCCACCAGCAGCCGGTCTCGAAGTCGGCGAGTACGCGCGGGCGTTGTTCGAGACGGTACTGGGGGACGCCGTTCAGCAACACGTCGAGATCGCCCTCCGGCGTCTCCTCGATACGGAAGACACCGCCCGGGTCGGACTGATCGGCCCGACTGTCCAGCCGCAGCGGGTAGTGGCTGTGCTTACCGAATCCGACGTCCGCCAACCACGGCCCCGTACGCGTCCGCACCCGGAGCGCCATATGGTCGTACGGAATCCCCAGGCCGCCGGGCCCGAAGACGCGGGCGGCCAGCAGCTCCACGTCGTAGCCGAGCGCGATGAGCAAGGCGGCGAACGCGCCGTTGAGTTCGTAGCAGAAGCCGCCGCGCCGGGCGCCGACCAGCTTGTCGATCAGTGCCTGCTCCGCGAGCACGATGTCCTCACCGAGGTGAACGGAGAGGTTCTCGAAGGGGACGGTACGCAGATGGCCCAGGTGGAGGGCGCGCAGCGCGTCGTCATCGGGGGACGCGGGACGGACGGCACCGATGCGGTGCAGGTAGGCGTCGGTGGCGGCGGCGTCCTTCAACGCCTCGCCCGTCAAGGCCCCGGCCGTCAGAGCCCCGTTCACCATGCCCCGTGCCCCCCGGACTGCGTTGGTCAAAGCCCTCTCCCTCCAGCTCCGTACAGCGCATGGCCGTCACGCTCCCGCACGGCCGACTGAGCTCCGGGCCGCCAGAACTTCCGACCGCCCGGACTCCCGGCCGCCGGGACTTCCGGCCGCCCGGACTCCTGGGCGGGCGCCCCGGCCCCCGCTCCTTGATGGCGGATCTCGGTGCGGAGGACGGCGTCGTCGGCATCGGCGGCGGCGTCCGCGTCCGCGTCCGCGATGATCACTGCCACGCCATCATCCATCAACCTGATCCACTCCGGCCCCCGGGCAAGCCGGAAACCACCGCGCGCCAGGGCGGAGGCGAGAATCCCGCCCCGTACGAGCGCCGCGACCGCTTGGCCGATCCCGGCCCCGCCACAGCCGCAGCCGCAGCCGCAGCCGCCTGGGGAACGGCCCCGGGGGCAGGCCGCCGCCCGGTGACAGGCGGCCCCTGCGGACGGCCGAAGCCCATCTCGGCCAGCCCCGCCCGCGAAGACCCGGGTCCTGAGCGACCAGGCCCCCATGGGCGGTCGGGCCCCGGCCGACCAGGCTCCCATGGGCGGTCCGGGCGCCGGTCCGGCCACGACCCCGTGGACGGCGGGACCCCGAGACGGACCTCATCCCGGGGCGGACCTCATCCCGAGGTCAGGCCGAGCCCCGAGTTCAGGGCGGCTCGCAAGGACGGCGGCTTTCGGACCGCCGGCCTGTGGACTGCCGACGGGAGGCCGGTCGACGCCGGGGCCGCAGAGCCGAAGCAGGCCGACACCGGGGCCGCAGAGCCGAGGCCGCTCGGCGCCGGGAAGGACGACGCGAAACCGGTCGACGGGAAGACGATCGACGCGATGACGGTCCGGCCCTGGGGCGGCGGCCTTGGGTCGTCGCGGAGAGTTGGGACGGGGTGCCGAGGATCGCGATGGTGCCGTCGGTGTCGGTGCGCAGCACGTGGGCGCCCTGGGCTCGAAGGGCCGTGATGGTGCGTGGGGACGGGTGGCCGTACGGGTTGTCGGCGCCGCAGGAGATCAGGGCCAGTCGCGGCGCCAGTCGGTGTATGAGGAAGGGGTCCTGGTAGGCGGAGCCGTGGTGCGCCACCTTGAGCACGTCGACGGCGGCGAGCTCGGGGTGGGTGGCCAACAGGGCTTGCTGGGCGCGTGGTTCGAGGTCGCCCAGCAGGAGGATCGTCAGGCCGCCGGTGCGGACGAGCAGGGTGACGCTGGCGTCGTTGGGGCTGTCGGTGAGGGGCGGTGGAGAGGGGGCACCGCGCTCCTGCGGGGCTGTCGCGGAGAGCGGTGGCGTAAGGCGCGCGGGTGGCGGTGCGGCGGGAGCGGGCGGCCAGAGGACTTCCCAGGTGAGGGGGCCGAGCCGACGTCGTTCTCCCGGGGCGGCGCGCACGATCGGCACCCGGGCGGCCGCGGCGCTGCCGCGTACGAACGCCGCCTGCCCAGGTGGCTCTTGCAGGGTCGTGGTCTCGATGGCGCCGACCGAGCGGCCGCGCAACGCGCCGGGCAGGCCGTCGACATGGTCGGCATGGAAGTGCGTGAGGACCAGGAGGGGGATGCGGTGGATGCCGAGCTCGGTGAGGCAACGATCGATGGCGCGCGGCTCGGGCCCGGTGTCCACGACCAGTGCCGTACCGTCACCGGCGGCCAGAACCAGCCCGTCGCCCTGCCCGACATCACACACCACGGCCCGCCAACCGGGCGGCGGCCAGCCGGTGAGGACGCGGGTGAACGGGGCCGGGCGCCAGACCGCCAGGATCAGGGCCAGGGCGCAGAGCACGCACAGCCAGGGGCGGCGCAGCAACCGCCGGCCCATCGGCACCAGTGCGACGGTGGCGGCGGCCAGCAGCAGCCCGCCGGTCCAGCCCCCCGGCCACCCCAGCTCCGCTCCGGGCAGCGACGCTCCCGTGCGGGCGATCTTGGCGATCCACTCGGTGGGCCAGCCCGCGCCCCACGCCAGCACCTGGGCGACGGGCGGGACGATCGGGGCGGCGGCGAGGGCGGCGAAGCCGAGGACGGTCGCGGGGGCCACCGCCAGTTCGGCGAGGAGGTTGCACGGAACGGCGATCAGCCCGACCCGCGCCGCCAGCACGGCGACAACGGGTGCGCAGACGGCCTGTGCGGCGGCCGCGGCGGCGATCACCTCGGCCAGACGCGGCGGCACCCGTCGCCGCTGGAGGGCCGCGCTCCAGCGCGGGGCGAGCAGGAGCAGCGCGCCGGTCGCCAGGACCGAGAGCAGAAAGCCGTAACTGCGGGCCAGCCAAGGGTCGTAGAGGACCAGCAGTAGCACCGCGGCCGCGAGGGCGGGAAGCAGCGAGCGACGGCGGCCGGTGCCGATCGCGAGCAGCGTGATGCATCCGCAGGCGGCGGCCCGCAGGACGCTCGGGTCCGGCCGGCACACCACTACGAAGACCAGGGCGAGCGCGCCCCCGAGGAGGGCCGTACCGCGCAGCGACAGGCCCAGGCGGGGTGCCAGGCCCCGGCGTTCGGCTCGTACGGCGAGATGCGGCGGGCCGATCAGCAGGGCGAGCACGATCGTCAGATTGCTGCCGGAGACGGCGAGCAGATGCGTCAGGTCGGTGGCGCGGAAGGCGGCGTCGAGGTCCGGACGTACTCGCGAGGTGTCTCCGACGACGAGGCCGGGCAGCAGCGCGCGGGCGTCCGGGCGCAGCCCGTCGGTGGCTTCGCGGAGGCCGGCGCGCAGGCTTCCGGCCATCCGTTGCAGGGCGGTCGGCGGGCCGGTCTTCAACGGCGCCGCCTCGGCGGTGACTCTGAGCACGGCGGCGACGCGGTCGGCCGGTGACAGGGGTGGGGCGGTGCGGGCCGTCACGCGGATACGGGTCGACGGCAGCAGCCCGCGCCACGCCGGGAAGTGTCCGCTGCGCCCTTCTCGCGCGGAGTGCGCCCCGTGTTCGTGGGGCGCCTTGCTGTTCGCCCGGCCGGCGTGCTTCGTCGAGGCGCCGCCGGGTTGTTGGACGACGACCAGGACGGGCGTACGGACGGTGGTGACCGTGCCGTCCGGTGGGGTGAGGCGGAGGGCGTCGGCGGTGAACGTCAGGGCGGGCGGCGTGCGTTGTGAACCGCGCACCCTGGGCCGGGTCATCCGCGGATCACCGGTCACCTCCAACTCGGCTGTGACCTGCCCATAGCGCTGCGCCCAGCAGGGCAGCGGGCCACGCCGCAGATCGGCCGCATGCAGCGCGGCCGACGCGGCCCCCGCGGCGGCACAGAGCAGCACCGCGGCCATGGCGACCAGCGCCCCGGCCGACCAGCGGTGGAGCGGGCGGTCCCGCCCCGCCGGGACTTCCGGCTCCCGCACCCCTTCCCGTTCCCACCCCCCTTCACGATCCCGCACGCCTCCACGTTCGCCTTCCCGCACGCCTTCCCGATCCCGCCCCCCTTCACGTTCCCGCACGCCTCCCCGATCCCGCACGCCTCCGCGTTCGCCGTCCCGCCGGTGGCGCACCACGGCCACCCGTACGGCGACCGCCGCCAGGACAACGGCTACCGCACACGCCGCCGCGACCGCGCCACCCGAGGTGCCCAGGCCGATGGCCGCGGCCGCCCACGCCACCAGTGCCGGGGCGACCAGGCGCAGGTCGGCCGGACCCTCCTGACGCGGCTCGGAGGCGCCGTGCGGGGATGCCGCCGCGGCGTGCACGGAGGAGCGGGGCGCGGTCATGGCTGCACCAGAGGCCGCAGGTCGGCGAACCGGCGGTCGCCGATACCGGTCACCTGACGCAACTGGTCGATGGAGGTGAATCCGCCGTGCTGAGTGCGGAATTCGATGATGTGCCGGGCCAGTACGGGGCCGACCCCGGGGAGCGTGTCGAGTTGCTGCTCGGTCGCCGTGCTGAGGCTGACCGGTCCGCTCGGCCCGCCCCCGGCGCCCGCCGTCCCACCCCCGGCGGCGCCTCCGTCCCCCGCCACACCGGCGCCTGAACCCGCCCCGGCGCCCGGTCCGGACTCGGCACCCACCGCTCCCACGACGATCTGTTCGCCGTCGGCCAGGAGTCGCGCCCGGTTCAGCCCACGCGTGCTCGCGCCGCGCAGCACACCGCCCGCTGCCTGGAGCGCGTCCGTCACCCGCGAGCCGGGCGGCAACCGGTGGATACCGGGGTGCCGCACCTTGCCCGTGACATCGACGACCAGTCGGCGATCCGTCTGGCCGGGCGCGCCGTTCAGCGCCGAGGTAGCCGACGCCGGCGACGCCGGTGCGGCGGCGGCACCGGCGCCCTGGCCGGATTCCGCTCCGGCCCTTTCAGCGGCCGGGGCGCGTACCGGCTCGGGAGCGGCGGCCCAGAAGTGCTGGGCGGCGAATCCCACCGTCACCACGAGCACCAGGACAAGGGCGGCGAGCGCCTTCGGGTCGGTGCCGCACCGCAACTGCACCCACAAGGGGAGCCGTTCGCGCACCGCGAGCCCCGCCCGCTCCCAGAACCGCCTCGCCCCGCGGGCTGAGGGCTCCGGCCCGCGGTCCGGCTGGTCCGGAGGGTTACGGAACGAGTCCGGTGGGCTCCCTGGGGAATCGGGAGGGTCGCGGGGCGCGTCCGGTCCGCCGGGCGAAGGATCGTGGGGAGGGGCAGGCCGTCGCGGCGCATCCGGCGGATCGTCGCCGGGGCCCAGGCCGACGGGTCCGGCTACCTCGGCCTCCTCGGCGAACAGCGCGGCGGCGCGAGCCCGCACCGCCTCCGCCGTGTCACGCCCCCGGTCGGCCCGCCCGGCCGCACGCCGGACGCGACGCGTACGCTCCCGCTCCCGCTCCCGCTCCCGCACCCGCATCCGCGCTCGTCGGCGCTCTCGCCCCCGCACGTCGGAACCGGAACCCCGCCCCGGCCCAGCACTCGAACCTCCCGAGACCACTGCCCAAGCCGCGGAGAGAGGCAAGTCCCGGGAGGGCAACGCAGACGACGCGGACGACGCAGACGACAAGGACGAGTACGCGGGCGAGGAGGGGAGCGAAGAAGAGGACGAGGCCGGGGACCACCGCGAGGGCGAGCCCGAAGTCGGGGAAGCCGGTGGAATCGATCGAGAGGTCATAGCCACCGACGGTAGGCATCTCGCGACGATCCCGCCGAGCGGCGTCAAATCCGGTGGATAACCACTCAGTTGGGGATAACGCCGTCCCCCACAAGAGCTCTCCCCACCCTCATACGGCGCTCCCCCACCGCACCCACCTCACCGCGAGGAAATCACGGCCCCCAGCAGCCCCGGTCCGGTGTGGGCGCCGATCACCGCCCCCACCTCGCTCACATGCAACTCGTGCAGCCCCGGCACCCGTTCCCGGAGCCGCTGGGCCAGCGCGTCCGCGCGTTCGGCCGCCGCGAGGTGGTGCACCGCGATGTCGACCTGGCCCTCCCCCGCCCGGTCCGCGGCGATCTCCTCCAGCCGCGCGATGGCCTTGGACGCCGTACGGACCTTCTCCAGGAGTTCGATCCGCCCGTCGGCCAGTTGAAGGAGCGGTTTGACGGCGAGCGCGGAGCCGAAGAGCGCCTGTGCCGCACCGATCCGGCCGCCGCGCCGGAGATAGTCGAGGGTGTCGACGTAGAAATAGGCCGAGGTGCCGGCCGCGCGCTTCTCGGCGGCCGCCACGGCCTCGTCCACGTCGCCGCCGGCTTCGGCCGTCTCCGCCGCCGCGAGGGCGCAGAAGCCGAGGGCCATCGCGACCATGCCCGTGTCCACGACGCGGACCGGCACGGGCGCTTCCCTGGCCGCGAGCACGGCCGCGTCGTAGGTGCCGGAGAACTCCGAGGAGAGGTGCAGCGAGATGATGGCGCTCGCGCCGCTCTCGGCGACCGCGCGATAGGTGTCCGCGAAGGTGGCGGGGCTGGGCCGGGACGTCGTCACCGAGCGGCGCTTCTGCAGCGCCTGGGCCACGGATCTCGCGGAGATCTCGGTGCCCTCTTCCAGCGCCTGGTCCCCGAGGACGACGGTCAGCGGCACGGCCGTGATGTGATGGCGCTCCAGTGCCGCCCGCGGCAGGTAGGCCGTGGAATCGGTGACGATCGCGACATGGCGGGACATGACTGGGAGGTTATCCGGGGATGCCGGCGCCCGACAGTGCGGGCCCTCCCCAAGATCTTCCCGCTTTGGCCAAGGGTCTGCCAAGCCCGTCTGCCAAGCCCGTTTGGCCAAGGGTCTGCCGAGCCCGTCGACCCGGGGCCTGCGCAAACCTCCGGCCCACCCCGGAAGACCCCCACCCCACCCCGCGAGCCCGGCCTCGGCCACCGGCCCTGGCGCGCCGTGCGCGTGGGTTACGTGGTGCCCCGCGTGCGGTGGGCCTCCTGCTCCCGCGGCTCCTTCTGCCACGGGTAGGACGGCTCGGTGCGCGGGTCGCGAGCGGTGATCGCCGGAGCTTCCTCGGCGACCGGGCCCCAGGACGACGGACGCTCGGCCCCACCGGAGGCCGAACCCCGCCGCACGCCGGCACCCGCACCCCCATCGGCCGTGGGCTCCCCGGCCGCAGACTGCCCACCCCCGGCCTCCCCCATCGGCTCCCGTGCCCAGTGCCGCAGCGCCCCGGCCTCCACGTCGATCTGGCTGCTCAGCGCGTCGAGGTCGTCGTCGGCGAACTTCCGTGCCCGGTCGCGCGCCGCCCAGCGCAGGGATTCCGCGGAGCGCGTGATCCGCTCCGTGCGCTCCCGCAGGTCGGGCATGCGGGCCGTGATCGTGGTCTTGTCGGGCTCCCGCTCCAGCCGCCTGAGCTCGTCGTCCAGCTCATGGCCGTGGGCGCTGAGCCGCTCGAAGAGGCCGATCGCCTCGCTGAGGGAGGCGTCCTCCGGGGAGCCGGTGCGCAGCACTTCCTGAGTGGCGCGCATCGACGTGCGCAGCGCCAGCCTGAGCTGTGCCAGCTCTCCTATCACCCCCGGCTGGGCGAGCTGCCGCGCCCGCAGGCCGGTGTCCTCGACCGTTCGGCGGGCCTGCGCGACCGTACGGTCCACGCCCCGCTTGGCCGCCTTCACGGCCTTGACCGTGACGAATACCCCGGCCGCGACGAACAGCAAGAAGAGCAGCCCGAAGATGGCGGCGACGGCTTCCATGGGCTTCCCCCAGCGGTGTCGGTGGCGCCGGTTCGCAACCCGCGCCTGTTCCTCCCACGGTAAACGGCGCGGGCAGGCCGCGGGTTCCCTCGGAACCCCCAACCTGCCCGTAGGGGAAAGCCCCCATGAACCGCTCCGCGCACCTACGCCGGCACGATGTTCACCAGTTTCGGAGCCCGCACGATCACCTTGCGGATGCCCGCACCGCCGAGCGCGGCGACCACCGCGGGCTCCGCCAGCGCGGCCGTCTCCAGGTCCGCGTCCGAGATGGACGGCGAGACCTCCAGGCGGGCCTTGACCTTGCCCTTGATCTGCACGACGCAGGTCACGGTCTCGTCCACGACGTACGCCGGGTCGGCGACAGGGAAGTCCGCGTGCACCACCGTGTCGGTGTGGCCCAGCTTGCGCCACAGTTCCTCGGCGATGTGCGGCGCCAGCGGGGCGATCAGCAGCACCAGCCGTTCGGCGACGGTGCGCGACACCGGGCCGCCCGCCTTGGTCAGGTGGTTGTTCAGCTCGGTGACCTTGGCGATGGCGGTGTTGAAGCGCAGGTTCGCCATGTCCTGGCTGACGCCGTCGATCGCCTTGTGCAGAGCCCGCAGCGTGGCCTCGTCCGGCTCGGTGTCGACGACGGTGACCTCGCCGGTCGCCTCGTCGACGACGTTGCGCCACAGCCGCTGCAGCAGGCGGTACTGGCCGACGACGGCACGCGTGTCCCACGGGCGGGACACGTCCAGCGGGCCCATCGCCATCTCGTACAGCCGCAGCGTGTCCGCGCCGAACTCGGCGCAGATCTCGTCCGGGGTGACGGCGTTCTTCAGGGACTTGCCCATCTTGCCCAGGACCCGGCTGACCTTCTCGCCCTGGTAGTAGTACGCGCCGTCGCGCTCCTCGACCTCGGCGGCCGGGACGGCGATACCACGGCTGTCCCGGTAGACGAACGCCTGGATCATGCCCTGGTTGTACAGCTTGTGGAACGGCTCCGAGGACGAGACGTGCCCCAGGTCGTGCAGGACCTTGGACCAGAAGCGGGCGTACAGCAGGTGCAGTACGGCGTGCTCGGCGCCGCCGACGTACAGGTCGACGCCACCGGCCGGCCGGCCCTCGCGCGGGCCCATCCAGTACTGCTCGATGCCCGGGTCGACCAGCGCGTCGGCGTTGGTCGGGTCCAGGTAGCGCATCTCGTACCAGCAGGAACCGGCCCAGTTGGGCATGGTGTTGGTCTCGCGGCGGTAGCGCTTGACGCCGGCGCCGTCGCCCAGGTCCAGGTCGACGTAGACCCAGTCCTCGTTGCGCGACAGCGGGGTCTCGGGCTGGGTGTCGGCGTCGTCCGGGTCGAACGTGCGCGGCGAGTAGTCCTCGACCTCGGGCAGTTCCAGCGGCAGCATCGATTCGGGCAGGGCGTGCGCCACGCCGTCCTCGTCGTAGACGATGGGGAACGGCTCGCCCCAGTAGCGCTGGCGGCTGAACAGCCAGTCGCGCAGCCGGAAGTTGACGGTGCCCTCGCCGATGCCGTTGGCGGCCAGCCAGTCGGTGATCTTCGCCTTGGCCTCGGCCACGCCCAGGCCGTCCAGCGAAACGCTCTCGCCGGAGGAGTTGACGATCTTCGCGTCGTACGAGGCGAAGGCGTCGTCCCAGGTGGCGGGGTCGGTGCCGCGGTCGTCGGACGGCTCGACGACGCAGCGCATCGGCAGTTCGAAGGCGCGGGCGAAGGCGAAGTCACGGCTGTCGTGCGCCGGGACGGCCATGATCGCGCCGGTGCCGTAGCCCATCAGGACGTAGTCGGCGATGAAGACCGGGACCCGCTCGCCGCTGACCGGGTTGGTCGCGTAGACGCCGGTGAAGACGCCGGTCTTGTCCTTGGCCTCGGCCTGCCGCTCGACGTCCGACTTCGACGCGGCCTGCTTGCGGTAGGCGGCGACGGCGTCGGCCGGGGTGGCGTGACCGCCGGTCCACACCTCATGGGTGCCCTCGGGCCAGGCGTCCGGCACGATCGAGCCGGTGCCGTTGCCCGCGCCATTGCCGTTCTCCGCGCCGGCGATCAGCGGGTGCTCGGGCGCCAGGACCATGTACGTCGCGCCGAACAGGGTGTCCTGGCGGGTGGTGAAGACGGTGATCTTCTCGTCCCCCACCGGGAAGTCGACCCGCGCGCCCTCGGACCGGCCGATCCAGTTGCGCTGCTGCAGCTTGATGGCCTCCGGCCAGTCCAGCGCGTCCAGGTCGTTCAGCAGCCGGTCGGCGTAGGCGGTGATGCGCATGTTCCACTGGCGCAGCTTGGCCTTGAACACCGGGTAGTTGCCGCGCTCGGAGCGGCCGTCGGCGGTGACCTCCTCGTTGGCCAGCACCGTGCCCAGGCCGGGGCACCAGTTGACGGGCGCGTCCGAGGCGTACGCCAGGCGGTACTCGCCCAGGACGCCGGCCCGCTCGACGTTGCTCAGCTCCGCCCAGGGGCGGCCGTCGGGGGTCCGGCGGGTGCCGTCCTCGAACTGCGCGATCAGGGTCTCGATCGGGCGGGCGGCGTCCGCCTCCGGGTCGTACCAGGAATTGAAGATCTGCCGGAAGATCCACTGGGTCCACTTGTAGTACGCCGGGTCGATCGTCTCGATCGAGCGGCGCTGGTCGTGGCCCAGGCCCAGGCGGCGCAGTTGGCGCCGCATGTTGACGATGTTGGCCTCGGTGGAGACCCGCGGGTGGGTGCCGGTCTGCACGGCGTACTGCTCGGCGGGCAGGCCGAAGGCGTCGAAGCCCAGCGTGTGCAGGACGTTGTGGCCCGTCATCCGCTGGTGGCGGGCGTAGACGTCGGTGGCGATGAAGCCCAGGGGGTGGCCGACGTGCAGGCCCGCGCCCGAGGGGTAGGGGAACATGTCCATGATGAACTTCTTGGGGCGGGCCACCAGCGCGGCCTCGCCGGCCAGCTCACCCGTCGGGTTCGGGGCCTCGTACGTGCCCTGTTCCTCCCAGAAGTCCTGCCAGCGTGCCTCGATGTCCGCGGCCAGCGCGGCCGTATAGCGGTGCGGCGATGCCACCTCGATGGGGGCACCTCCCGCGCCCTCAGCAGCGGGGGAGTTAGTCGTCTCGCTCATCGTCCTCAAAGCTCCATCGATCGTCTCTGCCTGCGGCTGCTGCGGACACGGTTTCTGCGGAAACAAAAATGCCCCTCGCACAGGAGGGGACGCCGCGCCGATGCCGACCCGGGCGGCCACAGCGGATGGCCCGGACGGATTGATCAGCGCGGCCCGCTAAGCAGAAGGCGTACGGCACGCATGGCGCCAGGGTACCGCAGGCGTGCGGGGCCCGCGCCGAGGACCGCCCCGGCCCGGGTCCCTTGCCCCGTCCGGCGCGGCGCGGCGACCGTCGACGATCTTGCCGAGCGGGTCGGGCGGGTCGTCGCCCGATTCCGGCAGGCCCCCGCTCGCCGGTATCGCCGGTGTCGCCCGTCACAGAAGACGCCGGACGGCGGCGGCAGTTCGGCGAGGTGTCGTGCCCGGCGCGCCGGAGCACCGTAAGTGCGCCCGCTTTCGCGGTGGTTGCGCGGGCCGGTCGCGAAGCCTGTCGGGTCCGCCATCGGCCGCTGGCCGCCCCTCAGCGCACGACAGAGCGGGCCGTCCGATTCCGGACGACCCGCTCTGTGTTCTGTGGAGCTAAGGAGAATTGAACTCCTGACCTCCTGCATGCCATGCAGGCGCTCTACCAACTGAGCTATAGCCCCAGGTCTTGCCCCGCGCGGTTCCCCGCTGCGGCATCGCCTACATTACACGGATCTCCCGGGCTTCTGCCAAATCGGTTTACCGGCGGCCCTTGAGGGAGACGCGCGGTACTGTCGGCGATCCGTGCCCGATTCGTCCTGGGGAGCCGTACGCCGTGACCGCGCTGGAGCTGGAACAGCCCACCGACCCCAGCGACGCCGGCCCCGGCCGGGGCCTCCTGCGCCGGCGCCCGACCCTGATGGCCGCCCTGGCCTGCGGCATCTCGCTCGCCGCCTGCTGGATCGTCCAGCGCCTCCTGCACGTGACCATGATCGACCTGATGGTCTACCGCGCCGAGGGCTGGACCGCCCGCAACGGCGACTCCCTCTACGACTTGGTGGCGACCTCGGCGCACCTGCCCAACACCTATCCGCCCTTCGCCGCGTTGCTCTTCACCCCGCTGACCGTCTTCGACGTCCCCACGATGCGGACGCTCGCCACCGCGGGCAACCTGCTGCTCCTGGTGGGTGTCGTACATCTCTCGCTGCGCCTGGCCGGCCGGCCCCTCCGACTGCCCCGTCCCGCGGCGACGCTCGCCGTCTCCGCCCTTCTGGTGTGGTGCGAGCCGGTGTGGACGACGTTGCGCTACGGCCAGATCAACCTCCTCCTCGCCGTGCTGGTCCTGTGGGACCTGACCCGTAAGGACACCCACCGGTGGGCGGGCGTCGGCATCGGGTTGGCGGCCGGCATCAAGCTCACGCCGGCCCTCTTCGCCGTCTTCCTGGCGCTGGCCGGAGCGGTCCGCGCCGGGCAGCTCCTGCGGGCCGGCGCGGGGGTGCGCGGCGCCTGGAATCCGTGGCTGCGGCAGGCCGCCGTCGCCTGTGTGACCTTCCTCGCCACCGTGCTCCTGTCCGCCCTGGCCCTGCCGGGCGACTCCCGCCGCTTCTGGACCGAGATCGTGTTCGCCGCCGACCGGGTCGGTGAGGTGGAGATCACCGCGAATCAGTCGCTGCGCGGCGTCCTCGCCCGGCTGCTGCACACGCACGATCCGGGTGCCGCCTGGCTCGTCGTGGCAGGGCTGACGGCCGTGCTCGGGCTGACCCTGGCGACCGGGGCGCTGCTGCGCGGCGAGCGCGCCTGGGCCGCCGTCGCGTGCGCGGCGACCGCGCTGCTGGTCAGCCCCATATCGTGGTCGCATCACTGGGTGTGGGCCGTACCGTTCCTGGTCCTGCTCGGCTCCGAGGCGATGCGCCGCACCGGGCGCGCCGGGCGCCGCTGGTGGGTGACGACCGTCCTGATGGCCCTGCTGTTCGCCTCGTTCGCGCTGTGGTGGGTGCCGCACCGCTGGCACCACCACGAGGAACTGCGCCAAAACGGCGGCCAGATGCTGCTCTCCGGGGTCTACCCGCTCGCCGGTCTGGCGCTGCTCGCGCTGACGGCGGTCCGGCTGCGGCGGCTCCAGGGGCGCCGGGAGCGGGCCGTGGAGCCTCCGACGGGGTGACCGCGCGCGGGCACCGCACCGGACGCCCCGTCAACGGCCGCCAGGAGAAACGGTTTCTCCGCTCAGGCCGTCGCGAACGAGTAGAACCGCTTGAGGGTGCAGTGCTCGTCCAGCAGGCGCCCGTAGATCGGCTCCCCGTCCAGTTCCCGGTACGTCTCGATGGGGTCGCCTTTTATGACCAGGGCGCGCGCGCATTCCTCGCACCAGTACTGGTAGTCGGCGTTGACCGGTTCCATGTCACGGACGATCGGCGTACCGCTGCCGCACCAGTCGCATTTCCTGCTGTGGGCGCCCATCAGTCAGCTCCAACTGTGGCCGCAGGCCGTACAGACGAAGGAGATTCCTCCGTTGTCGCCTAGGACTTGGGCGACATGGACCGACCCGCAAGAGGGGCACTGCAAAGCGGAAGCATCGCCACCCCGGCATGTGGATCCAGGACCGCCGACCGGTCCGGTGAAGCGGAGCGCGGATTCCGGCAGACTGTCACAACGTCGCGCCTCGGCCACTTCGAGCAGGTCAGTGACCTCCCCGAGGATGCTCGTGGGCATCGCGATATCTCCTCCCCTGCCGGCGCCGTCCGATTCTGCCACGGACCGGGGGCCGGGTCAGGCCCGCCTTAGCAAACGGAGCCCGCGCCGGCCCACCGGAGGGGGCGAGGAACGGCCGGCAGGCGCGGCGCCGCTCCCCCGGCGCGCACACCCGCCTGCCCAACGCGAAGATCCCGCCTCCTGAGGGAGACGGGATCTTCCGGGTTGTGGAGCTAAGGAGAATTGAACTCCTGACCTCCTGCATGCCATGCAGGCGCTCTACCAACTGAGCTATAGCCCCGGATCTTGTTCCGCCCCTCCGGGTTTCCCCCGGCGGCGCCGCGAACAAGAAGAACTTTAGCCTGCGACCTGCCCAGATGTGAAATCCGGTCGGCCGGCCCCGGGCGCGGGGCTCAGTCGTCGTCGCCGAGCACGGGCTCCGGCAGGGTGCCGGCGTTGTGCTCCAGCAGGCGCCAGCCGCGGGCTCCCTCGCCCAGCACGGACCAGCAGCAGTTCGACAGACCGCCCAGGCCCTCCCAGTGGTGGGCGTCCAAGCCCAGGAGCCGCCCGATGGTGGTGCGGATCGTGCCGCCGTGGCTGACGACGACCAGGGTGCCGCCGTCGGGGAGTTTGCCGGCGTGACCGAGGACATACGGGGCGGCCCGGTCGGCGACCTCGGTCTCCAGTTCGCCGCCGCCGCGCCGCACCGGCTCGCCGCGCTTCCAGGCGGCGTACTGTTCGCCGTACCGCTCGACGATCTCCTCGTGCGTCAGGCCCTGCCAGGAGCCCGCGTAGGTCTCCCGCAGGGCCGCGTCATAGGTGACGTCCAGCCGGGTCAGAGCGGCCAGCTCGCGGGCCGTGGCCGCGGCCCGCTGGAGGTCGGAGCCGATGATCGCGTCCGGCTTGAGGGCCGCGAGCAGCCGGGCCGCGCGGCGCGCCTGTCCCAGGCCCTCCTCCGTCAGCTCGATGTCCGTCGAGCCCTGGAAGCGGCGCTCCAGATTCCAGGCGGTCTGGCCATGGCGCCAGAGGACTATGCGGCGGCCCCGGCCGCCCTTGGTGCCGTTCAGCGCAGCTCTCCGTCCTGCTCGTCCGCCGCGGTCTCGGCGTGCGCGGCGGCCTTGCCGCGGGTCGCCTTGGCCTCCTCGGGGAGGTCCAGCTCGGGGCAGTCCTTCCACAGGCGCTCGAGGGCGTAGAACACACGCTCCTCGCTGTGCTGGACGTGGACGACGATGTCGATGTAGTCGAGCAGCACCCAGCGGGCCTCGCGGTCGCCCTCGCGGCGGACCGGCTTGGCGCCGAGCTCCTTGCTCAGGCGCTCTTCGATCTCGTCGACGATCGACTTCACCTGGCGGTCGTTGGGCGCCGAGGCCAGCAGGAAGGCGTCGGTGATGGAGAGGACGTCGCTGACGTCGTACGCGATGATGTCGTGCGCGAGCTTGTCGGCCGCTGCCTGAGCGGCGGCGTTGATGAGCTCGATGGAGCGGTCCGTGGCGGTCACAAGCGGCTTTCCGGTCGAGGGCAGCTTCTCCGGCCGGGGCGGGCGGCTCGCGGCGGGGCCGCGGCGCGCCGTGGCCCGGGGCGGCCGGATCAGCGGTCAGATACCCCTCAAGGGTCTCACGGACCACCGACACTCCCGGCGGGCTTTTCGAACCCGCGCGCGAGGCCGGTGGCGGACCGGGCAGCCCGGGGCCTCCGGTCGGCCCGGCCCCAGGCCCGGCCACGGGCCCGACCGTGCCGTCAGCCCCTGAAGTCCTGGCCCAGTACGACGGTGATGTCGGCGTTCGAGGCGCCCTGGCCCCGCTTGACCACACTCGTCCGCAGCCCCAGCGTCTTGGCCACCTCTTCCGCCTTCGCCTTCTGGCCGGCGTCCGCGTACGTCACCTGGGAGACGGCCACGGGCGCGTCGGCGGTACCGCCGTCGACGAAGGTGTAGCCACCGTTGACCAGGGCGACCTGCGCCTTTCCGGTGGCTCGCGCGCCGCCGCCGGCGTTGCGGACCGCGACCCGGGCGGTCACGTCGGGGGCGGTCTTCTTGACCGTGCCGCCAAGGACGTCCTTGACCACGCGCGCCGACGCCTCCTGGCTGAGGGTGCCGTTCGTGCGCACCGGCAGCATCGTCGTGCCGTAGGCCCCGGTCTTCGCCAGCTCGGCCCGCTGCGCCAGCGAGCTGCCGAGCTGGGCCTCCGTGAGCGGCGGGTCGAGCACCTGGAGGAGCGTCTTGACGACGGCGGTGGCGCCGTCCGCGTCGCTGGAGACCTTCTTCAGCGTGGCCTGCATGATCTGCCCGAACCGCTGGAGCTGCGCGGTCTGGGTCTCGCCCGGCCCCTGGTAGGTGGCGTACGCGACGGCCGCCTGTCCGTTGAGGAGCTGTCCTCGGCCCTGTTTGACGGCCGGGGCGTCGCCCTTCTTGGCGCCGGGCACGGTGGCGTCGGTGTCGAGGGTGATCCCGCCGACCGTCTCGACGAGGTTTTCCAGATACGGGGTGTCCAGCCGCCAGCTCGCCTTGAGGTCGGCGCCCAGGAGGGAGTTGAGGGACTCCCGGGTCGGGTCGACGCCCTCGTCCTTGACGGACTTGCCGAGGGTGGTGGTGGTCCCGTCGTCCTTGGAGACGACGAGGTTGTTGGGCAGGAGGACGGTGGTGCCCTTGTGGGTGGTCTCGTTGTCCACCAGCAGCGCCGTGGAGCTGTTGCCGCTCTTGGTGTCCCGCAGGTGCACCACGAGCACGTCTCGCTTCTGGCCGCCGCCGGCCACGGTCCCACCGGTGTCCGGGCCGGCCAGTCCGGGCAGCTTGCCCGCCCACCACAGATAGCCGACACCGCCGGCCACCACGAGGGCCAGCACGACGCAGAGCGCGACGATCCGGCTGCGGCCGCGGCGCTTGGCCTCCTCGCGGCGCTCGGTGCGGCTCTCGGTGAACTTCAGCCAGTCGATGACGTCTTCGGAGTCCTCGTCGGGCTCCTCGATGAACGAGAACTGCTCGGTGCGGTACTCCGGGGCCTCGTCGGACGCGGCGGTGCCGGAGGGCGCGCCGCGCTGCGCCGGGGGCCGCGCCCGGTCGTACTGCCGGGGCCCGGCCTCGTCGTAGCGGGGCTGCTCGTCGTAGCGGGGCTGCCGCTCCTCGTACGGGCTCTGCTCGTACGGCGCCTGCTCGTACGGCGGTTGGGGCGCCTGCTGGGGGATCCAGTCCTGCCGCGGTGGCTGCTGCTGGTGAGCCGGTGGCTGCTGGGGCTGGGCGTACGGGTCGTACTGCTGGGGGTAGCCGGGCTGCTGTGCCGGACCGCCCTGGCCGTAGGCGTCGTATCCCTGCTGCCCCTGGTACCGCTCTTCCCCGTAGGGCGCGGCGGCCTGCCCGCCGTCGTAGGGGTCGTAGCCGTCGTAGGCCGTGGCCGCGGGGGCGACCGGCCGGCCGTACTGGTCGTACCGCTGCTCGTACGGCTGCCGCGCCTCTTCCTGGTACACCGGCTGCCCGTAGGCGTCATAGGTGTAGCCCGGCTGCCCCTGCTCCCGGGCATACGGGTCGCGGGCATACGGGTCCTGCGGCCCGTACGGTTCCTGTCGGTCGCTCACCGGTCGCCCCTTTCCGTCAGCCCCGTCAGCGGTCGTCGCGGTACAACTGCTTTTTGTCGATGTAGCGCACCACGCCGTCCGGCACCAGATACCAGACCGGCTCCCCCTGGACGACGCGCGCCCGGCAGTCGGTCGACGAAATGGCCAGCGCGGGCACCTCGATCAAGGACACCGCGCCTTCGGGCAGCCCGGGGTCCGCGAGGACGTGGCCGGGCCGGGTGACGCCGATGAAGTGGGCGAGCGAGACCAGCTCCTTGGCGTCGTGCCAGGTCAGGATCTGGCCGAGCGCGTCGGCGCCGGTGATGAAGAACAGGTCCGCGTCCTGGTGCTGGGCACGCAGATCACGCAGGGTGTCGATGGTGTACGTCTTGCCGCCGCGGTCGATGTCGATGCGGCTGACGGAGAACTGCGGGTTCGAGGCGGTCGCGATGACCGTCATCAGATACCGGTCCTCGGCCGGGGACACCTTCTTGTGGCTCTTCTGCCACGGCTGCCCCGTCGGCACGAAGATGACCTCGTCGAGGTGGAACTGGCTGGCCACCTCGCTGGCGGCGACCAGGTGTCCGTGATGGATCGGGTCGAACGTGCCGCCCATCACTCCGAGTCGCCGCTTCACGGGCCCTGTGTGCTCTCCCATGCGTGCAGACCCTACTGGGCGGCGCGCCGTGCCGGGGGCCGGGTGCGGGGAAGGCTCAGCGGTCGCGGTTGAAACGCGTCGTGATCCAGAGCAGGAGAAGCAGGACAATCAGTGCGCCGCCGCCGGTCACGAGCGGGCTGAGGCTGGCGTGACCGCCACCCCCGTGCTCGCCTTCGGCGAGGGAGACCAGGGACTGTGCGGTGGAGTGCAGGCTCATTGTCGGGACCAATCCGGGCTGAGTCGGGTAGAGACGTCCGCCACATCGTAAGCATCAGTTCACCGCGGGCTCACGGCGACTCCGCGCACGGGCCCGCCGGGGCCCGGTCGTCAGTCCTTGTCGCCGTAGCCGCGCAGCAGGAACCAGCCCAGGAGGACCGCGCCCACGACGCCGACGATGATCACGGTGCGCAGCGCCCATCCGGGGCCGTCGGCTTTGGAGGTCTCCTGGACGGCGGCCGCGAGCAGCACGCTCGGATTCGTCATGACGGTGCGCTCCCTTTTGTACGGGCCTGTGCGGTCATCGGTGCGATCGCCAGCGTACGCCCGGGCATCCAATCGCCTGTCAGTGGCGTCCTCTAGTCTGAACACACGCAGTCGAACAGGGGGAGGCCCCAATGTCGGAGAGCCCAGGCGGCAGCGAAAACGTACCGAGCCGTGACCGCAGGCGTTTCCCCGGAATCTCCTCGCGGTCCTACGAGCACCCGGCGGACCGCTCGGCGCTGGTGGCGCTGCGCAAGCTGAGCGGGTTCGACACGGTCTTCAAGACGCTCAGCGGCTTGTTGCCGGAGCGCAGCCTGCGGCTGCTGTTCCTGTCGGACTCCGTCCGGGTCGGCGAGCAGCAGTTCGCCCACCTGAACGACATGCTGCGCGACGCCTGTTACATCCTGGACCTGGAGAAGGTCCCGCCGATGTACGTCAATCAGGACCCGCAGCCCAACGCCATGTGCATCGGCCTGGACGAGCCGATCATCGTGGTGACGACCGGCCTGGTCGAGCTCCTGGACGAGGAGGAGATGCGGGCGGTCATCGGCCATGAGGTGGGGCACGCCCTGTCCGGGCACGCCGTCTACCGCACGGTGCTGCTGTTCCTGACGAACCTCGCCCTGAAGGTCGCCTGGATCCCGCTGGGCAATGTCGCGATCATGGCGATCGTGACGGCGCTGCGCGAGTGGTTCCGCAAGTCGGAGCTGTCCGCTGACCGGGCCGGACTGCTGGTCGGGCAGGACCTGAAGGCTTCGATGCGCGGCCTGATGAAGCTGGCCGGCGGTAATCACCTGCACGAGATGAACGTGGACGCCTTCCTGGAGCAGGCGGAGGAATACGAGTCGGGCGGCGACCTGCGCGACTCCGTGCTGAAGATCCTCAACCTCCTGCCGCGCAGCCACCCGTTCACCACCGTGCGGGCGGCCGAGCTGAAGAAGTGGGCGGCCAGCCGCGACTACCAGCGGATCATGGACGGCCACTACCCGCGCCGGGACGGCGACAAGGACACCTCCGTCTCCGACTCGTTCAAGGAGTCGGCGAACCACTACGCCGACACGGTGCGCAACAGCAAGGACCCGCTCATGGGCCTGGTGCGCGACATCGCGGGCGGGGCGGGCGACCTGGGCGGCAAGCTGCGCGACACGGTCTTCCGCGGCGGTTCGCGGCCGGAGGGGTCCGGCGGCGAGGGCGGCGCTAACGGATCGGGTGGCTCGGGTCCGGCTGGGAAGTAGCCGCCAGCTTCCCGCACAGCGCGGCGTTGGTCCGGTTCTCGGAGTAGGGATCGGTGCTCGCCGGCCCGTCGTCGCCGGCCCGCTGTCCGGCGAGCAGCGGGCGCAGCGTGTCGGCCGGGTTCGAGGAGCAGGCCAGCGGTCCCGCTTGGAGGTTGCTCTGCAGCACCTCCAGGCGGTGGTCGCCGAGGTCGTCCCGGCCGAGGCGGAAGTGCACCTCCCGGCGGACGGTGAACAGCGAGGCGGCGCCCGGGGTGACCTTGCCGGTGCCCTGGTTCACGGCGCCGGTCCGCTGCGCGCCGTCGGTGGGCCGCACGGCGTAGACGAAGGTGTAGTCCGCGGTGATGGCCAGGGCGTCAGGGCTCAACTCCGTTGCCGAGAGCGTGCCGTTGACGCGGACTTCCGGGTCGGCGAGTTCGGTCGTCCGGGGGTCGAAGCGGACCAGCCAGCCGGTCGCCGCGTGGCGCCCGTCGTCGTCAGGACGCGCCAGGCTCCGGTCGAACTGGTCGAGTTGGCCGGTGTCGAGCAGCAGCCGGACCGGCCGTACGGAGCCTTGGGTGAGGGTGGCCGGATCCAGCGAGGAGCGGACGAGGTAGTCCTTGGCGATGGTCAGGGCGGCGACGATCTGGCCGTCGGAGAAGTGCGCGGTGCGTTCGACGACGGGCAGGTTGACGCCGGCGGCCCCGATCCGGAAATCGGCCGCCGGGCTGTGCGCGAAGAGGTCGTCGGGGGTGGCGCCCGGGACGGCCTGGCCGGGCGCGAGCGGCACGACGGAGGAGCGCAGCGGCTGCGCAAGGACAGCCTGCGGGGTTTTGTAGGGGTGGCGTACGCCCATGTAGACGGCGGTGCCGAAGGCGAGCACTATCAGCAGGACGAGCAGGAGTGCCTGCCGGGGGCCGCCGGCCCGCAGCAGCCAGCGGTGGCGGGGTTTGACGGCCGGCGCGTGATGCTCGCCCAGCCGCTCGTCAGCGGAGAACTCCTGCAGCCGGGCAGCACGCACAAACGATTCGTCGAAGACAACGGATCGGTATTCGTCCTCACCACCTCCCGGGGCGCCGTTGGGCGTCCCTTCGGGAGGGTCACCAGGCCCGCTCATACAACAAGGGTAGGTCTGCCGGGGCCGCCGTAAACGCGACGGTGGCGGCGACTTCACCGGACGCCCGTGCTCCGCTTACCGCCGGGCGTGGGGCGGCGGCGTCAGCGGGCCCGGGGAGCGGCGGAGGCCGACGGCCCCGGGGAGCCGGCGGACGCGGACGGCAGCAGGCCGGGGTGCCCGGGCCGGACGCCGTCGGGGCCGCCGGAGGAGGGCGCGTCCACCCCGCTGGAGGACGAGGACGGGGCGGGGCCCTGGCCGCGCCCGGAGGCGCCGCGGTAGACGGCGCTGAAGGCCAGAGCGACGAGCCCGATGCCCATCACCACGGCCAGCACCCAGGCCACCGGGCGGTGCCAGCGGGCACTGCCGCGGTAGGGGCGCAGCGCGCCGCCATAGGGACCGTAGGGGCTGTACGGCCCGTATGCGTCGTATTCGCCGTACGCGGCGTGATCGGTGCGGTCGCCGTAGGCGTCGACGTCGCCGGTTTCGGGGTCCCAGCCGTCCTGGCCGCGGCGGCGGCGCCGGCGGGTGCGCGGTCCGACCTCGCCCTCGGGCTCCTCCGCGCCGTCCGGGCCGAATCCGGCGCCCGAGCGGGCCTCGGCCTCGGCGCGCGCCTGCGCGGCGGCGAGCATCCGCTCGACCGCCGAGGGCTCATGGATCCGCGCGGCCCGGACGAACTCCTCGTCGAAGACCACGGAGGCGAACTCCTCGTCCGCTCTTCCGTGGCTCCCGTGGTGGTGCTCGTCGGGCTCTTCACCGTCCGGGAACGGCTTGCCCCCCACGTCGTCCGGCACCCGTCCAGATTAGCCCCGGCCCGTCACTTTGGGCAGGGAGAACGAGGAATCCGGGGGATGGTTCAGCGGGTGTGGCCGTCTCCCGTGACGATGTACTTGGTGGAGGTCAGCTCCGGCAGGCCCATGGGGCCGCGGGCGTGCAGCTTCTGCGTGGAGATGCCGATCTCGGCGCCGAAGCCGAACTGGCCGCCGTCGGTGAAGCGGGTGGAGGCGTTGACCGCGACGGTCGTGGAGTCCACCAACTGGGTGAAGCGGCGGGCGGCGGCCTGCGAGGTGGTGACGATGGCCTCGGTGTGGCCGGAGGTCCAGCGGCGGATGTGCGCCACGGCGGCGTCCAGGTCGGGCACGACGGCGGCCGCGATGTCGTACGAGAGGTATTCCGTCGCCCAGTCCTCGTCGGTGGCCGGGGCGACCAGGCCGGGGCCGGCCTGCTGCCAGGCCGCGTCGCCGTGCACGAGCACACCGGCCTGGGTCAGCGCCTCCAGGGCGCGCGGCAGGAACTTCTCGGCGATTCCCGCGTGCACCAGCACCGTCTCGGCGGCGTTGCAGACGCTGGGCCGCTGGGCCTTGGAGTTGATGAGGATGTCGAGGGCCATGTCGATGTCGGCGGCCTCGTCGACGTAGACGTGGCAGTTGCCGGTGCCGGTCTCGATCACCGGGACGGTGGACTCCTCGACGACCGTACGGATCAGGGAGGCGCCGCCGCGCGGGATGAGCACGTCGACCAGGCCGCGGGCGCGCATCAGCTCGCGCACCGACTCGCGGCTCTCGCCCGGTACGAGCTGCACCGCGTCGGCGGGCAGCCCGGCGCTCCCGACGGCGTCCCGCAGGACGTCCACGAGGGCGCTGTTGGAGGCGTACGCGGAGGAGGAGCCGCGCAGCAGCACGGCGTTGCCGGACTTCAGGCACAGGGCGGCGGCGTCGACCGTCACGTTGGGCCGGGCCTCGTAGATGATGCCGATGACGCCGAGCGGGACGCGGACCTGGCGCAGGTCGAGGCCGTTGGGCAGCGTCGAGCCACGCACCACCTCGCCCACCGGGTCGGGCAGCGCGACGACCTGGCGGACGTCCGCGGCGATCGCGGCGATCCGCTCCGGGGTGAGGGTGAGCCGGTCGACGATCGATTCGGCGGTGCCGGCCGCCCGCGCCTTGGCGGTGTCCTCGGCGTTCGCGGCGACGATCGCGTCGGTGCGGGCCACCAGGGCGTCGGCGATGGCGAGCAGCGCTCCGTCACGGACCGTGCGCGGCAGCGGCGCCAGAAGGGCGGCCGCCTCCTTCGCGCGGCGGGCGGTCTCAAGGACGGGCGAGGAGTGCGCTGTGCTGCTGGTCATGGCCGCAGCCTAACCGGGTGGCGGGCCGCGGCCATGCCGCATTTCACAGTGCGGGACGCTCGTCCCACGGCTGCGGGTGCCGTCGGGCCGGATCCTTGAGCGGCGACGCGCGCCGCCTCAGTAGGGATGCACGCCGACCGGTGACGCCGGTGGCGGGCCGTAGCCCTCCGCGATGCGCTGGTGGTAGGTCTCGCGGTCGATGACCTCCAGGCCGACGATCTCCCACGGCGGCAGGTTGGCCGTCGAGCGGTGTTCGCCCCACAGCCGCAGTGCGACGGCCGCGGCGTCGTGCAGGTCCCGCGCCTCCTCCCAGTAGCGGATCTCGGCGTGGTCGTTGGCGTAGCGGCTGGTCAGCAGGAAGGGATGGTCGTGAGCGAGCTGTTCGAGCGCCCGCCGGACCTCCTTCAGGGGAGCCTCGGCCCCCGAGACGCTGAGGGTGATGTGCCACAGCCGAGAGGCGTCCTGGCACTCGCCCCGCGGCGCCGGCCGCGCCGCGTCCCGCTCCGCCCGTTTCTCCTGACCCGGCCGGCCGGCGTCCTCACCGGTCCCGACACTGGTCAGGGTGCGCTCCGCCGTCCCTCGGGGCGGTGCCCCTGGGCGCCCTCGTCTCACCGGCGGCCTCCTGTGATGCGAATCGCTCCGCGCCCGGGGGTGCGGAGCCGATTGTGCGGTCGTACTTCGGCGTGCGCTCTCGCGCTGCGGGCGCCGTTCCCCTACGGCGCCCCGCAACAAAGTTGACCAGCCCGCGAGCCGTCGCGGGGCCGTTTTGACGAAGGTCTGCGTGGAAAGGCTGGTCTTCGCACCGCGGACCGGACCGCGTCTCCCCCGCGCCGCACGGTGTTTTCCCGCCACCGGGCCGTTCCGGCGCGCGCCGGACAGGGGCCGGACTCCTGGCCGCGCCCGGGTCCCGCTCAGTGGTGCAGCAGGACCAGGTCGTCGCGGTGGATGACCTCGCGCTCGTAGGCCGGGCCCAGTTCGCGCGCCAGATCCCGCGTCGAACGCCCTATCAAACGGGGGATTTCCCGGGCATCGAAGTTGACGACACCGCGGGCGACGGCCCGGCCGCCGCCGTCGCGCAGCTCCACCGGATCACCGGCGGAGAAGTCGCCCTCTACGGAGGCGATGCCGGCCGGCAGCAGGGAGGAGCGCCGCTCGACGACCGCCCGCACCGCGCCGTCGTCCAGGACGAGCGCGCCGCGCGGGGTGGAGGCGTGCGCGAGCCACAGCAGCCGGTCGGCGGAGCGCCGGCCGGTGCGCAGGAAGTGGGTGCCGGTCGGACCGCCGGCCAGCGCGTCGGCGGCGTGCACGGCGGAGGTCAGGACGACGGGGATGCCGGCCGCGGCGGCGATCCGGGCCGCCTCCACCTTGGTGACCATGCCGCCGGTGCCGACCCCGGCCTTGCCGGCGCTGCCGATGGAGATGCCCTCCAGGTCCTTGGGGCCGCTGACCTCCGCTATCCGGGAGGTGCCGGGGGTGGCCGGATCGCCGTCGTAGAGGCCGTCCACGTCGGAGAGCAGGACCAGCAGGTCGGCGCGGACGAGATGGGCGACCAGCGCGGCCAGGCGGTCGTTGTCGCCGAAGCGGATCTCGTCCGTGGCGACGGTGTCGTTCTCGTTCACGATCGGCACCGCGCCCATGGCCAGGAGCTGGTCCAGCGTGCGGTAGGCGTTGCGGTAGTGGGCCCGGCGGCTGGTGTCGTCGGAGGTCAGCAGGACCTGGCCGACGCGGCGGCCGTAGCGGGCGAAGGAGGCGGTGTAGCGGGCGACCAGCAGGCCCTGGCCGACGCTGGCGGCGGCCTGCTGCCTGGCCAGGTCGCGCGGGCGCTTCGCCAGCCCCAGCGGGGCGAGTCCGGCGGCGATCGCGCCGGAGGAGACCAGCACGATCTCCTTGTCCTGGTGCTTGGCCAGCACATCCACCAGCGCGTCGACGCGGTCCGCGTCCAGTCCCCCGGCGGCCGTGGTCAGTGAGGACGAACCGACCTTCACCACGATCCTGCGGGCCTGAGCCACGTCCTGCCTTGCGCCTGCCACCTGCGTACCCCTGTGTTCCGCTGCCGCACGGACAATCCGTACGGGCCCCTACGCCGCAATCTACGGCAGGCCGGCTTGCGCGCGCGCCGGGATATCGCCTGGCGGACGCCCCGCCGGACACCGCGCACCCGTCACCGCGCCGACCGGCGCGCGCCCCTCCGCCACGCGGCCCGGGCCTCCTGGGATTTTCTTAAGATGTCGCGGGCCGCCAAGAGGTTGCGTTCGATTGATCCGCTTTCGCGGTGATGAGAGCCACAGCAGATTGTCACCGAGGCCAACAAGGTCATACGGTCGGGTGTCCATCGGTCCCGTTTCGCCGCTCCGGCGGCGTCGCAGCGCGGGACCCGGCCGCCCCCCACGGCCTCCCCCCTGACCTTCTTGCTGCCAGGAGCCCTCCCCCGTGCCTTCCGCCGGAATCGCCCCCCGCCGAGTCGTACAGCTCGCGGCACTTCTCGCGATGATGGTCGCGTTCACCGCCCAGCTCGTCGGTGCGCTGCTGCCCGTCATCCCGCTGTTCATCGCCGCGTCCGTGGTCAACCTCGGCCTCGACCTGATCCTCCAGCACAAGCAGCCCGGCCTGCTCTCGGTGCTCGGCCGGATCCGGTTCGACGTCACCGTCCGCCAGTTGCTGCGCGACATGCTGATACTGGTCGGCCTGCTGCACATCGACGGCATCAACCCCCTGAACGAGCAGGCGCCGCTCACCATCACGCTGCTGCTCTTCTACGGCACGCACTTCGTGTGCCAGGCCGTCGCGGTGCTGGTCCGCAGGACCCGTTCCCTGCCGTTCGTGACGCGCAACATCGACGCGTCCGCGCTGCGCCTGTCGGACGCCCCGCCGCGCATCCTCTCCCGCCAGACCGGCCGGCGGCTGCTGCGCTTCTCGGTGCCGACCACCGCGGGCATGATGCTCACCGCGATCACCACCGACGCCGCCTGGGGCGGCATCGGCCTGGTCGTGTCCCTGCTCCTGTCCACCGGCGGCGCCGTGTACCTGGCCACCTGGCTGCTGCCCAAGAAGCGGGTCGTCGGCGAGCAGCGGGCACTGGAGTGGCTGGACGCCTGGCTGGCCGACTACCAGCCCACCGTCGGCATGTACTTCTCCGGCGGCGCCTCCTCCGCCTACCAGGCCAACATGTGGCTGGGGACCCTCGCCGGCCTGGACGGCAAGCCGATCATCGTGCTGCGCGAGCGCTTCATGGTGCAGAAGATCGAGGCCACCGACATCCCGATCATCTGCATCCCCAAGGTCGCCCACCTGATGCGGCTGGAGCACACCACGCTCAAGGTGCTGCTGCACCCGGCGAACTCCGGCAAGACCTCGCAGATCCTGCGCATCCCGTCCATCAAGCACGCCTTCACCAACCACGGTGAGAGCGACAAGCTGTCCTCCTGCAACCCCTACGCCAAGGCGTACGACGAGGTGTGGGTGGCCGGCCCCGCGGCCCGGGACCGCTACCAGCTCGCCGACATCGGCGTCGAGGACAAGGACGTCGTCGAGGTCGGCCGTCCCCAGCTCGCCCCGATCCGCCCGTACGAGGGCGCGCCCGTGGGCCACACCACCGTGCTGTACGCCCCGACCTGGGAGGGCTGGGACGGCAACCCGGGCAACACCTCGGTGATCCTGGCGGGCGAGAACATCGTCCGGGCGCTGCTCGCCGACGACAAGGTGCGGCTGCTGTACAAGCCGCACCCGATGACCGGTTCGGTCGACCCGCGCGCGGGCGCCGCCAACAGCCGCATCCAGGCCATGATCGCCGAGGCCAACGCCCTGCGCGGCGGCGCGATGCCCGGCCCCGAGGCCGCGGCCGAGCTTGTCACCCGTACCGAGGAGCTGGACCGGCTGACGACCTCGGCCTTCCGCAAGAGCGCCGACGAGCTGGAGCGGATGCGGCTGCAGGGCACCCCGGAGGAGGGCCGCGCCGCCGCCGTGGCGGCCGCCGTCACCGCGTGGGAGGAGGCGTACTGGAACTCCTTCCCCGAGTGGGAGCACCGCGTCATCACCACCGCCCGGCCCGGCATCTTCTCCTGCTTCAACGAGGCCGACGTGCTGATCAGCGACGTCTCCAGCGTCGTCTCGGACTACCTGACCAGCGAGAAGCCGTACGCGGTCGCCAACACCTCCGGCATGAGCGAGGACGACTTCCGGGCGAACTTCCCGACCGTCCGGGCGGCGACGATCCTCACGCCCGGGGCGGAGGAGGTGCCCGGCCTGCTCGACGCGGTCCGCAACCCGGAGAAGGACACCCTTGCGGCGGAGCGGGCCGAGCTCAAGGAGCACCTGCTGGGCCCCTCGGACCCGCCGTCGCCGGTCCGCTTCAACCAGGCCGCGCTCGACCTGGCCGCCAAGGCCGACGAACGCCGCCTCCGGATGGAGACCCGCCTGGCCGGCATCCCCGGGCAGCGCTCGCAGGAGGGCATGGACGCCGACGAGAGCGCCGAACGGGAGTCCGACGGCGCATCGGACGCCCCGGCCGCCGTCTAGGCCGCAGACGGGCGCCCACGGCTTCGGCCGCGCGGCGCACCGAGACGGGGAAGGCCCCCGGGAGGAGATCCTCCCGGGGGCCTTCCCCGTCAACCGGTGCGGGGTGACCGGCCGTCCTGGCCGGGCCGCCCCTAGAAGGGCTTGAAGCCCTCGTACTCCTCGTCCGCCTCGTCCCGCTCCGCGTCGCGGTCCCGGCGGCGCTGGGCGGCCGGACGGGGCGCCTCCAGACGGTGGTCCTCGCCACGCCGGCCCAGCATCTCCGCGCCGGCCGCCATCGTGGGCTCCCAGTCGAAGACCACGGCGTTGTCCTCGGGGCCGATCGCCACGCCGTCCATGGCGCGGGCGCCCGCCTTCATCAGCGCGGCCTCGACGCCGAGGCGGCTGAGGCGGTCCGCCAGGTAGCCGACGGCCTCGTCGTTGCTGAAGTCGGTCTGGCGGACCCAGCGCTCGGGCTTCTCGCCGCGCACGCGGTAGAAGTGGTCGCCCTCCTCCGTGACCGTGAAGCCCGCGTCGTCCACGGCCTTCGGACGGATCACGATGCGGGTGGCCTCCTGCACGGGCTTGGCGGCGCGCGCCTTGGCGACGATGTCCGCGAGCGCGAAGGACAGCTCCTTCAGGCCCAGGTGCGCGACGGCGGAGACCTCGAAGACGCGGTAGCCGCGCGCTTCCAGGTCGGGGCGGATCATCTCGGCGAGGTCCTTGCCGTCCGGGATGTCGACCTTGTTCAGGACGACGACCCGCGGCCGGTTGTCCAAGCCGCCGTACTGGGCGAGCTCCGCCTCGATGACGTCCAGGTCGGAGACCGGGTCACGGTCGGACTCCAGCGTGGCGGTGTCCAGGACGTGGACGAGCACCTCGCAGCGCTCGACGTGCCGCAGGAACTCCAGGCCCAGGCCCTTGCCCTGGCTGGCGCCCGGGATCAGGCCCGGTACGTCGGCGACGGTGTAGACGGTCGAACCGGCCGTCACCACGCCCAGGTTGGGCACCAGGGTCGTGAAGGGGTAGTCGGCGATCTTCGGCTTGGCCGCGGAGAGCACGGAGATCAGCGACGACTTTCCGGCGCTGGGGTAGCCGACCAGCGCGACGTCCGCGACGGTCTTGAGCTCCAGCACGATGTCGCGGGCCTCACCGGGCTCGCCGAGCAGCGCGAAGCCGGGGGCCTTGCGGCGGGCCGAGGACAGCGCGGCGTTGCCGAGGCCGCCGCGGCCGCCCTGGCCGGCGATGAAGGTGGTTCCCTGGCCGACCATGTCGGCCAGTACCTCGCCGTTGCGGTCGAAGACGACCGTGCCGTCGGGCACCGGCAGGACCAGGTCGTTGCCGTTCTTGCCCTCGCGGTTGTCGCCCGCGCCCGGCTGGCCGTTGGTGGCCCTGCGGTGGGGGTGGTGGTGGTAGTCGATGAGCGTGGTGACGTCCTGGTCGACGACCAGGATCACATCGCCGCCACGGCCGCCGTTGCCGCCGTCCGGGCCCCCGAGGGGCTTGAACTTCTCCCGGTGAACGGAGGCGCAGCCGTGGCCTCCGCTACCCGCGGCGACGTGCAGCTCGACGCGGTCCACGAAGGTGGTCATGGTGGGTCCTCCAGTAACTGCGGGAATGTCTCTGTACTAACACGCCAAGGGCGGACCGGCCTTCCCGCTCTCGCGAGAAAGGCGGTCCGCCCCTGGAGTGGTGCTGCCTACGTCCGTGCCGTGATTACTCGGCGACCGGGACGATGTTCACAACCTTGCGACCACGGTGGGTGCCGAACTGCACGGCGCCCGCGGCCAGGGCGAACAGGGTGTCGTCGCCGCCGCGGCCGACGCCCGTGCCCGGGTGGAAGTGGGTGCCGCGCTGGCGGACCAGGATCTCACCGGCGTTGACGGCCTGACCGCCGAAGCGCTTCACGCCGAGCCGCTGAGCATTGGAGTCGCGACCGTTCCGAGTGGACGATGCGCCCTTCTTGTGTGCCATGTCTCCTCAGTCCCTTACTTCGCCGGAGCGTCGATGCCGGTGATCTTCAGCGCCGTGTGGAGCTGGCGGTGGCCGATCCGCTTCTTGTAACCGGTCTTGTTCTTGTACTTCTGGATCCGGATCTTGTCGCCCTTGTGGTGGTCGACGACCTCGGTCTGGACCTTCACGCCGGCCAGGACCCACGGGTCGCTGGTGACCGAGTCGCCGTCAACGACCAGCAGCGTCGAGAGCTCGACGGTGTCGCCGACCTTGCTGGTGGAAATGCGGTCAACCTCGATGACGTCGCCGACAGCAACCTTCTGCTGGCGCCCGCCGGTGCGCACGATCGCGTACACGCGGAACTCTCTTTCGCTAGGAACGGATCCTCTGATGCCAGCCGCTCACACGGGTTGGGAAACGCCCGTGGAATCCGAGTGGACGAGCGGCCTCTCTCGGCGGACCGAGAGGTGTTTGCTCAGGGGTTTGGTGTCACAGACACCGACGGTCAAGGTTACGGGGCCTTGACCAGGGGGTCAAACCGGCCCCGGACCGCTGACGGCCCGGGGCACGGCTTGTGGTGCCGGGTGGTGCTCAGTCCTCCGCGGAGGCCGACACCGAAGAGACCGAAGACACAGCCTGCTGCTCGGCGGCGGCGGTCTTCTTGGCCGTCGCCTTCTTCGTCGTCTTGGCGGCGGTCTTCGTGGCGGTCTTCTTCGTCACGGCCTTCTTGGCGGTGGTCTTCTTCGCCGCCGTCTTCTTGGCCGTCGTCGTCTTCGCGGCGGTCTTCTTGGCCGCCGCCTTACGGGTCGTGGCCTTCTTCGCCGTCTTCTTCGCCGGCGCCGCCTCCGCACCCTCGGGCTCGCCGGCTTCGGCGGCCTCGGGCTCGGCTGCCTCGACGGGCTCCGCGACTGCCTCGGCGGCCGGCTCGATGACGGGCTCCGTCACCGGCGCCGGGACCACCACGGTCGCCTCGGCGGCGGCATCGGAGACCTGCGGCGAGCCCGCCGGAGCGGTCGCCTTACGGGTCGCCCGGCGGCGCGGACGGGCCGGCGCGGGCTCCGCGGCCGGCGCCTCGGCGACCGGCTGCGCGGCGGGCTCCGGCTCGGCGACGGGCGCCGGCACGGGCTCGCTCGGCACCACGATGGCGGCGGCCTCGGCGGCGGCCTTGGGGGCGCCCGCCGGGGCGGACACCTTCCGGCTCACCCGGCGGCGGCCACGGCCGCGGCCTGCGGCGGCCTCGGCCTCCGCGGGGCTGCTGAACCACTCGTCGGCGTCCGCCACCGCGGGCTGCAGCTCGGCCTCCGTCACCGGAGCGGGCTCCAGCTCCGGCGCGGCTTCCTCCGCCGTGACCTCTGCCTCGTGGACGTGCTCGACCTCGGGCTGCGCGCCGTTGCCGGCCTTGCCCTTCTTCTTGCGCTTGCCGCCACCGCCGACCGAGGTCGGCTGGTCCATGTGGACGATGACGCCGCGGCCGTTGCAGTGCACACACGGCTCGGAGAAGGACTCCAGCAGACCCTGGCCGACCCGCTTCCGCGTCATCTGCACCAGGCCCAGCGAGGTGACCTCGGCCACCTGGTGCTTCGTACGGTCGCGGCCCAGGCACTCCAGCATCCGCCGCAGCACCAGGTCCCGGTTGGACTCCAGCACCATGTCGATGAAGTCGATGACGACGATGCCGCCGAGGTCGCGCAGCCGGAGCTGGCGCACGATCTCCTCGGCCGCCTCCAGGTTGTTCCTGGTGACGGTCTCCTCGAGATTGCCGCCCTGACCGGTGAACTTCCCGGTGTTGACGTCGATCACGATCATCGCTTCGGTCTTGTCGATCACCAGCGAACCGCCGCTGGGCAGCCAGACCTTGCGGTCCAGCGCCTTCATGAGCTGCTCGTCGATGCGGTACGTCGCGAAGACGTCGACGTCCGAAGTCCACTTCTGCAGACGGTCGGTGAGGTCCGGCGCGACGTGCGCGACATAGCCGTGGATGGTCTCCCAGGCGTCGTCACCGCTGACGATGACCTTGGAGAAGTCCTCGTTGAAGATGTCTCGGACGACCCGGACGGTCATGTCCGGCTCGCCGTAGAGCAGCGTCGGCGCGTTCGAGCTGCCGCCGCTCTTGGCCTTCTTCTGGATCTCTTCCCACTGCCCCTGGAGCCGCAGGACGTCACGCGCCAGCTCGTCCTCGCTCGCGCCCTCCGCGGCGGTACGCACGATGACGCCCGCGTCCTCGGGGACGATCTTCTTGAGGATCTGCTTCAGACGCGCCCGCTCGGTGTCCGGGAGCTTGCGGCTGATACCCGTCATCGAGCCCTCGGGCACGTAGACGAGGTAGCGGCCGGGGAGCGAGACCTGGCTGGTGAGCCGGGCGCCCTTGTGGCCGATCGGGTCCTTGGTGACCTGCACCAGCACGGACTGGCCGGACTTCAGCGCGGTCTCGATGCGCCGGGGGCCGTTGGCCATGCCCAGCGCCTCGAAGTTGACCTCACCGGCGTACAGGACGGCGTTGCGGCCCTTGCCGATGTCGACGAAGGCGGCCTCCATCGACGGCAGGACGTTCTGCACCTTGCCGAGGTAGACGTTGCCGACGTACGACGTCGCCTGCTCCTTGTTGACGTAGTGCTCCACGAGCACGTTGTCCTCAAGGACGCCGATCTGGGTGCGCTCCCCGCTCTGGCGCACGACCATCACCCGGTCGACGGCCTCGCGGCGCGCGAGGAACTCCGCCTCGGTGATGATCGGCACCCGACGGCGGCCCTGCTCACGGCCCTCGCGGCGACGCTGCTTCTTCGCCTCCAGGCGCGTCGAGCCCTTGATCGACTGGACCTCGTCGGCGCTGGTGCTCTCGTCCTTCTTGCGGGGCTCGCGGACCTTGACGACCGTGCGCTCGGGGTCGTCGCCGTTGTTCGCCTCGGCCTCGCCCGCGTCACCGCTGCGACGGCGGCGGCGACGGCGCCGGCGGCTGCTGCTGGAGCCGCCGCCCTGCTCGTCGGCCTCGGCGTCCTGGTCCTGGTCGGCGGCCCGCTCGTCGGCCTCTTCGGCCTCCTCGGCCTCGGTGTCCGCCTCGGCGGCGGCCCGCGTCCCGGCGCCCCGGCCCTCGGCGGGCTGCTCGTCGGCGTCGGCGGACTCACCGCGCCGGCGGCGACGGCCACCACGGCGGCGACGGCGCGAGGGACGGTCACCGGACTCGTCCTCGCCCGGCCCGTACTCGCCCTGCTCGGTCTCTTCCTCGGCCTCGGCCGGCTCCTCGGCCTCCGCCTCCTCGGCGGGCACGGCGACCGGCTCCGGCTCGGCCTGCGCACCGCGACGACGACGGCGGCGCGGGGCGGCGGGCTGCTCCTCGGGGAGCTGCTCGGCCTCGGCCTCGGCCTCGGGCTCCTCCTCGGTCTGGAGGGCCGCGGCGGCGGCAGCGGCCGCGCTCTCGGGGGTCTGGAACATCGGCTCGGTGAAGACCGGCGCCTGGAAGACGGCGGTCGGCGGGCGCTGCGCCCGGCGGCGGCCGCGCACCGGCGCCTCCGGTGCGGGCTCCTCCTCGGCGCGGGCCTGCTCGGCGGCGCGGGGCTGCTCGGCGGCCGGCTCCGCGACCCGCTCGCCACGGCGGCGGGTACGGCGCTTGGGGGCCTCGGCCTCGACGGCGGGGGCCTCCGCAGGCTCCTCTGCGGGGGCGGCTGCCGGAGCCGGAGCGGCTTCCTCGGCGGCCTGCGGCGCACCGGCGGGAGCGGTGGTCTTGCGGGTGGCGCGACGGCGGGAACGAGTCGGCCTGGCGTCTTCCGCGGGCGCCTCGGCGACCGTGTCGGCGGCGGTCGGAGCGGCGCTCTCGGCCGGCGCGGCGGCGGTCTCGACGACCACGGCGGCGCTCTCCTCGACGGCGCTCTGCGGAGCGCCGGCCGGGGCGGTGACCTTACGGGTGGCGCGGCGGCGGCTGCGGGCGGGCCGTGCGTCGTCCTCCGTGGCGGCGGCCGGAGCGGCCTGCTCGACGGGCTCGGCGCTCGGCTCGGGCGCCTCGGCGGCAGCGGGCGTCTCCATGGGGGCGGTGTCGGTCTGCGGGGACCCGGCCGGGGCGGTGACCTTGCGGGTCGCGCGGCGGCGGGTGCGGCCACGCGGGGCCTCGTCCTCCGCCTGCGGGGCCTCGGCGGCGGCCTGGGGGGCGGCGGCCGGAGCGGCTGCCACGGCCTCGGCCGGCTCGGCGGCGTCGGTCTGCGGCGAACCGGCCGGTGCGGTGACCTTGCGGGTCGCGCGCCGGCGGGTGCGGGCGGGCTTGGCGTCGTCGCCGGTGGTGACCGCCGTGGCGGTGCTGTCCTCGGCGGCGGCCGGCTGCGGCGTGGACGCGGCGGGCTCGGCGGTCACCACGGCGGGCGCCGCGTCGCCGGCCACCGGCGGGCCGGCCGGCCGGGAAGCCGCTCGGCGCCTGCGGCGCGGCGGCAGGGTGTCGCCGGGTGAGTTGTTGTCGTCGGCACCACGATCCGTGGAGCGCGTGGATTCGGTGGGCTCAATTGGTTCGAGCATGCGGGCGGTTCTCCCGTCACGCTCCCGGGCGCCGGGCCTGCTTCCGGTCGCGGTCCGCGTGATGTGCGCGGTTCCGCTGTCCGGGGCCTGGGCGCCGCACGGGAGCTGTCGTCTCGCTCGCCGGGCCCGTAGGTCGGGGACCGGCGAAAGTCTCCTGGTCAGTGCGTCTGCCGGACCGGGGTGGCTCCCTGGCTGATCGGCGACGCGACGACGGCGGTCCTACGCAGTACCTTCCCCGGAAACTGCCGGGGAGGCCCCACTCGGCGCCTTCGCGGCACTCAGCCCGGCGGCCGTGGGTGGGGCGGCCGTGGCAGCGTCGCGGTCGGGCGCTAGCGGGTCAGTCACCGCGCCGGTCTCCTCATCGAGCAGCCCCTGCGCCAGCCTGGTCACCGCAGCGGGGACCGGCGGCGCCAGGTCGGCCGTAGCTCGGAGGCCGGACAGGACGTCGTCGGGTCGAACGGCAGGTGTCAGATGCCGAACAACCAGCCGCAGTATCGCACAGGCTTTGCCGTCGGGCCTATCGTCCACGCCCTCGGCCGCCTCCAGCCGGGCCACCGCCTGGCGCGCGTCGAAGGCCCGCATGCCGTTTTTCGTACGGCGCTCGACCTGCACCTCTTCGGCGGCGAGGAACGCCTCGACGGCGCGCGCGGCCTCCTCGGCCGCCACCCCGTCGAGCCGCATCTCCCACACCGAGGCCTGCAACCGGTCGGCGAGTCCGCTGGTGTGCGCCTCGACGGCGTCGATCACGTCGAGCCCCGCCGGCAGCGACTCGTCCAGCAGTTCCCTGAGCTTTTCCGGATCGCGGCGCTCGGTGAGCGCGATCTCCAGATACTCGGCCTCGCTGCCGGTGCCCGTGGGGGCGGCGTTGGCGTACGACACCTTGGGGTGCGGGGTGAAGCCCGCCGAATAGGCCATGGGGACCTCGGCGCGGCGCAGCGCCCGCTCGAAAGCGCGCTGGAAGTCGCGGTGGCTGGTGAACCGGAGGCGGCCGCGCTTGGTGTAGCGCAGTCGGATGCGCTGCACCGCCGGTGCGGGCGGCGGGCCTTCGGGCTGTCGCTTGCCCAGTGTCGCTCAGTCCTTCGTGAGTGCGGTCGTACTGCTACCAAGAGTACGTGCCCGGGGCGCGGCCGGTTCCCGGTGGGGCGGCACCGGCAGGGCCCGCTCCGGCTCCGCGGGGGCGCCGAAGAGGGCGTGCCGGATGTCCCGGCGGGTCTGCCGCGCGGTCTCGCGGGCCGTGCGCAGGGCCTGCCGGGTGGCCCGGCCGGCGTCGCCCAGGGCCTGCCGTACCGGGCGCCAGACGCCGTCGCGGATGCCGCGCCCCAGGGGTGCGAGGACGTGGCGGTAGGCCCAGCGGATGCCGTGCCCGAGGGGGATGAGGACGTGGCGGTAGGCCCAGCGGAACGGTTCGACGAAGATCCACCGCAGCAGTCGGGCGAGGAACCGGCCGAGGGCCCGGGAGAGGAATCCGGCGGCCCGCCAGCAGTGCCCCAGCGCGTCCCCGACCTCGCGGACGACGACGGTCACCACGGCGGCCAGCGCCCGGCCCACCGGCTGGAGCACATAGCGCCACACGGCGACGACCGGCACGATCACCAGCCACCGCACGAGCGCGGTGACGCCCGCCCCGAGACCGCGCGCCAGCCAGACGATCGCCCGCCCGATCGGCGCCAGCACGGACGCGTACAACCACGCCGCCGGCACCACCACGAGATACCGCACCAACCACACCACCGCCGCGGCCACCGCACACCCCACCGGCACCACCACGAACCGCCACAACGCCACCCACGGCCACACGAACAACGCCCGCGCCAACCACACCAACCCGACACCCAAACCACGCGCCAACCACGCCAGTCCACGCCCGATCGGCGTCAACACGCTGCGGTAAACCCACACCAACGGGGCGACGACGAGAACGCGCCAGGACCACGCCAGCGGGGCGACGACGAGCGTGCGCCAGCTCCACACCACTGGTGTGACGACGAGCGTGCGCCAGCTCCACACCACTGGTGTGACGACGAGCGTGCGCCAGCTCCACACCACTGGTGTGACGACGAGCGTGCGCCACAGCCAGGACAGGCCGCGGCCGAAGGGGCGCAGCACCGTCCGGTCCACGGCCTTGGCGCAGGCGACGAGGACGTCCCAGACCACCCGCAAGGGCACCACGAGCACCAGCACCACGATCCGCACCGGTAGCCGGATCATGGTGGTCAGACAGCCCTCGGCCGGCTCGTAGCGGACGGGCGGCTCACGCCGGTCGGTGGGCTCCATCTGTTCTTCCCCCCAGTGGTGCGGAAACGCTCCTGCGCCGGCCGGGCCGACTCGCCTCACCCGGCGCCCGCCCCGTTCGTGTCCGGCGGTCCCATTGTCCGCGGACACGCCTCGGCCCGGCCCCGCGGGGTGCGGTGGCCGGGCCGAAAGGGCGTGCGCGGTGCGCTACTTGACGACGGTCAGGGGCAGCAGCTTCTTGCCCGTCGGGCCGATCTGGATCTCGGTGTCCATCTGCGGGCAGACGCCACAGTCGAAGCACGGGGTCCAGCGGCAGTCCTCGACCTCGGTCTCGTCGAGGGCGTCCTGCCAGTCCTCCCAGAGCCAGTCCTTGTCGAGGCCGGAGTCCAGGTGGTCCCAGGGCAGGACCTCTTCGTAGGTGCGCTCACGCGTGGTGTACCAGGCCACGTCCACGCCGTACGCGGGCAGCGTTTCCTCGGCGGCCTTCATCCAGCGGTCGTAGCTGAAGTGCTCGCGCCAGCCGTCGAAGCGGCCGCCGCCTTCGTAGACGGCGCGGATGACCGAGCCGATGCGGCGGTCGCCGCGCGAGAGGAGGCCCTCGACGATGCCCGGCTTGCCGTCGTGGTAGCGGAAACCGATGGAGCGGCCGTACTTCTTGTCGCCGCGGATCTTGTCCCGCAGCTTCTCCAGGCGGGCGTCGGTCTCCTCGGCGGAGAGCTGCGGCGCCCACTGGAAGGGGGTGTGCGGCTTGGGGACGAAGCCGCCGATGGAGACGGTGCAGCGGATGTCGTTCTGCCCGGAGACCTTGCGGCCCTCGGCGATGACCTTGACCGCCATGTCGCCGATCTGGAGGACGTCCTCGTCGGTCTCGGTCGGCAGGCCGCACATGAAGTACAGCTTCACCTGCCGCCAGCCATTGCCGTAGGCGGTGGAGACGGTCCTGATCAGGTCCTCTTCCGAGACCATCTTGTTGATGACCTTGCGGATCCGCTCACTGCCGCCCTCGGGCGCGAAGGTGAGACCGGAGCGACGGCCGTTGCGCGTCAGCTCGTTGGCAAGATCGATGTTGAAGGCGTCGACACGGGTCGACGGCAGCGACAGACCGATCTTGTCTTCCTCGTACCGGTCGGCGAGCCCCTTCGCGATGTCGCCGATCTCGGTGTGGTCCGCGGAGGACAGCGACAACAGGCCGACCTCCTCGAATCCCGTGGCCTTGAGCCCCTTCTCCACCATGTCGCCGATGCCGGTGATGCTTCGCTCCCGCACGGGACGCGTGATCATGCCGGCCTGGCAGAAACGGCAGCCGCGGGTGCAGCCACGGAAGATCTCGACCGACATCCGCTCGTGGACGGTCTCGGCCAGGGGGACGAGCGGCTTCTTGGGGTAGGGCCACTCGTCGAGGTCCATGACGGTGTGCTTGGAGACGCGCCACGGAACGCCGGAGCGGTTGGGCACGACGCGGGAGATCCGCCCGTCGGCCAGATACTCGACGTCGTAGAACTTGGGGACGTACACGCTGCCGGTCTTCGCGAGGCGGAACAGCAGCTCGTCGCGGCCGCCGGGCCGGCCCTCGGCCTTCCAGGCGCGGATGATCTCGGTGATCTCCAGCACCGCCTGCTCGCCGTCACCGACGACGGCGCAGTCCAGGAAGTCGGCGATCGGCTCCGGGTTGAACGCCGCGTGGCCGCCCGCGAGGATCAGCGGGTGGTCCTCCGTACGGTCCTTGGACTCGATCGGGATGCCGGCGAGGTCCAGGGCGGTCAGGAGGTTGGTGTAGCCGAGCTCGGTGGAGAAGGAGACGCCGAGCACGTCGAAGGCGCCGACGGGGCGGTGCCCGTCGACGGTGAACTGCGGCACGTCGTGCTCGCGCATCAGCGCTTCGAGGTCCGGCCAGACGCTGTACGTGCGCTCGGCCAGCACGCCCTCGCGCTCGTTGAGGACCTCGTAAAGGATCATGACGCCCTGGTTGGGCAGGCCGACCTCATACGCGTCGGGGTACATCAGGGACCAGCGGACATCGCAGGCGTCCCAGTCCTTGACCGTGGAGTTCAGTTCTCCGCCGACGTATTGAATCGGCTTCTGAACATGCGGGAGGAGGGCCTCCAGGCGCGGGAAGACCGACTCGACAGGCATCGTGGTGATCTTTCATCAGCGGGCAGGGGTGACCCTCAAGCCTAACGTGTTCGGGAGGCGGCCTTGACGAAACGGAGCGGGCGGCCGTGGGTGACCGCCCGCCGGGCATGGCGGCAGCGTCGTTCGCTAGCGGCGGGAGGACGCCCGGCGCAGCGCGTACCAGGGCCGGCGATGGGGCCCCTGGCGCGCCGTGTCGCCGGTCTCGCGGCGCGCTGCCTTGCGTGGTGGCGTCGTGCGTTGTGGCGTCGTGCGTCGCGCCGTCTTGAGTCGCGCCGTCTTGCGCAAGGCGGCGCGGTGCCTGCGGCGGGACGCCTTCTTCCAGCGCGCCGCCAGTTTCCGTTCCAGATCGGCGGCGCGGGCCTCCTCCCGCCCGTACAGCAGCCCGAACGCGAAGCCGCCCTCCCCGGCGCTCTGTGCCTGGGCCGCCAGCTCACGCAGCGCCTCGCGCGCCAGCACGCCGTCGTGGTGATCGTCCAGCAGCCGCCGCACCCGCTCGATCCGTCGCGCGAACTTCCTCGCCGGGCGGCCGAGCGCCGGGCGCGCCGTCTCCGCCGCGTACCGCGCCCGCTCGGCCGCCTTCAGGGCGCGGTGCAGGGCCGCGTCCCGCGCGGGCCCGGCGGGGGTGTCCAGCGCCGCCGTGACGCGGCGGGCCAGCCGCGCGTACTCCGCCAGCACGACCTTGGCCAGCACTTCGGGCGCGGGCCTGGCGGCGGCCCGCTTCAGGGGCGGCTCGGCCAGGAGCGCGTCCAGGGCGTCCAGCAACGCGAGAAAGCGCGCACCATCCAGGGCGTCGAGCAGCTCCTGGCGTGCGGCGAGGCCGCACCGCCGGGACCACAGGCGCAGCCGCGCGTCCACCGGGCCCATGCGCAGCGCCCCGGGCAGCTCCGCCAGCCCGGCGGCCAGCCGCGCGGCGAGCACCCTCCAGTCGCGGTCGGCGCCCAACGCGTCGGCCAGCCACTGCAGTTCGCCGTCGAGGCGAGCGGTGGCCGTGGGGTCGAGGACCTTCGCGCAGGAGCGGAACGCGGCACGCAGGCGGCGGGTGGCGACCCCCATCCGGTGGACGGAGTCGGGCAGGCCGCGCCGTACGGCCGGGTCCAGTTCGACGAGCGTGCGGACCTGGGTACGGAGGTGGCGCAGCACCAGGTCGCCGGCGGTGGCCGGTGCGGTGGCCAGGGGGGCGGATGTGGTGGCCGGTGCCGTGCCGGATGCGGTGGCCGCTGCCGTGTCTCCCGGTTTGTCGAGCCGGACGCCTGCCCGCTTGTCGAGCCGGACCGGGCCGCCGGTCGCGTCCGGCGGGCCTTCAGGCGCGGTCTCCGCCAGCGCCCGCGCCAGTTTCGACGCGGCCCGGGCAGGGCGCACGCCGGCCGCTGCCAGCGCATGGCCGATGGCGTCCAGCAGCCCGGCACCGCCCTCTCCGGCGCCCGTCAGCTCCACCTCGATCTCGTGCCACCGGGCCTCGCGCCGGGCGTCCCCCGGTCCCGCCGACGCCTCGGCACCCCGAACGCCCCTGGCCTGCCCCCCACCCCCGGCGTGGCCGGCGTCCCCCTCGGCGTCATCAGCGTCCCCGACAGCGGCGCCCGCCTCGCCCCCCACGGCCCCAGCCGCCCCGCTCGCCGGACCGGCCCGCTCCGCCCGCACCGCGTCGACCGCGACCTCGGCCAGCGGCGCGCCCTCCGCGTCCTGGAGCAGCCGCACGGTACGCCGCGTCCGCAGCCGTACGACGGGAGCCAGCTCGCGGCCGCGCACCCGCGAGCGGACGAGCGCGGTCAGCTCCGGGGGCGGCGTGTCGGACAGCGGCGCCCGCACCTCGTCCCGCACGCCCGGCGCGACCGGCAGCTTCAGGTGCCAACCGGCGTCGTGGCCGCCGGTGCGCCGGCGCAGTGTGATGCCGTCCGCGGCGAGGCGCTGGTCGGCGGTGTCGTAGTAGGTGGCGTCGAGGTCGGTGACGCCCTGGTCCACCACGGCCGCGACCCCGTCGACAACGGTCAGGTCGGGCAGCCGCGTCTCGCCGGTGGCCTCGTATTTCCGCTCGACTTCCCGCACGGTGTCCGCCATGCGTCGAATCTAGTCATCGGCCCACACCGGCGGCCACCGACCTGCGGCTCCCCGGATCGCGCCGTCCGCGGCGCTACAACGACCGGGCGGCGCCTCCGAGGCGCCGCCCCCGGCCGTGCGGCGCACTCAGCGGGACGCGGACACCGGCCGCTGCACCCGGATCGACTGGAGCAACCCGATGGCGATCCACACGGCGAACATGGACGTACCGCCGTAGGAGACGAACGGCAGCGGCAGGCCCGTGACGGGCATGATGCCCAGCGTCATCCCGATGTTCTCGAACGCCTGGAAGGCGAACCAGGCGATGATGCCGGCGGCCACGACCGTGCCGTACAGCTCGGTGGTCTCCCGGGCGATCCGGCAGGCGCGCCACAGGATCACGCCGATCAGCACGATGATCAGGCCCGCGCCGAGGAAGCCCAGCTCCTCACCGGCGACGGTAAAGATGAAGTCCGTCTGCTGCTCGGGGACGAACTGGCCGGTGGTCTGGCTGCCCTGGAAGAGCCCGGAGCCGGTCAGACCGCCGCCGCCGATGGCGATGCGCGCCTGGTTGGTGTTGTAGCCGACGCCCGCCGGGTCGAGGCTCGGATTGGCGAACGCCGCGAAGCGGGCGATCTGGTAGTCGTCGAGCAGGCCGAGCTGCCAGACGGTGAGACAGCAGATGACGCCGGTGCCCAGCAGGCCGATGATCCAGCGGTTGGACGCCCCGGAGGACAGCAGCACGCCGAGGATGATGGCGCCCAGCACCATGACCGAACCGAGGTCGGGCATCAGCATGATGATGGCCACCGGGACGGCGGCCATGGCGAGCGCCTGGACGACGGTGCGGTGGTCCGGGTGCGGGCGGTCACCGGCGTCGACCCGGGCGGCCAGGATCATCGCCATGCCGAGCGTGATGGTGATCTTCGCGAACTCGGCGGGCTGGAGCGAGAAGCCGCCCGGGATCGCCAGCCAGGAGCGGGAGCCGTTGATGGTCGCGCCCAGCGGCGTCAGCACCAGCAGGGCGAGGACGACCGACAGGCCGTAGAGGATGGGGACCGCGCCGCGCAGCGTGCGGTGGCCCAGCCAGATCGTGCCGGCGGCCAGCGCCAGCCCGATGCCGGTGTTCAGCAGGTGGTGCAGGAAGAAGAAGTACTCGTCGTCGTGGTTGAGCTCGGTGCGGTTGCGGGTGGCGGAGAAGACCAGCACCGAGCCGATGAGCGACAGCGCCACGCAGGCCAGCAGCAGGACCCAGTCGAGCTTGCGGACCACCGAGTCACGCGCGGTGATCTTGGCCCAGGTGCCGAGCTCGGGGGTGTAGCGCCGGATGGAGAACGTCCGGGAGGTGGGGCTGGTCACTGTTCTCGCCTCCCCGCCGGGGCCGGCGGGGGCGTGGCCGCCACCGGCTTGATGGGCTGGGCCTGGATGGTGCCGTCGGACTCGATCTTGGGAAGGGTGGGCTGCGGACGCGGGAGCAGCGCGGCCTTGGGGTTGATCTCTCCCTTGTCGTTGACGCCGTAGAGGGCGTTGTAGATCTTGCGTACGGCGGGGCCCGAGGCGCCGGAGCCCGTACCGCCCTGGGAGATCGTCATGAGGATCGCGTAGTCCTTTGTGTAGGTCGCGAACCATGACGTGGTCTGCTTGCCGTAGACCTCCGCGGTACCGGTCTTGGCGTGCATCGGGATCTTGTCCTGCGGCCAGCCGGTGAACCGCCAGGCCGCGGTGCCGCGGGTGGCGACACCGGCCAGGGCGCTGTCCATCTGCGCGAGGGTCTGCCGCGAGACCGGCAGTTGGCCGTGCGGCGTGGGCTTGATCTGCCGGATGTGCTTGCCGTCGGGGCTGATGACGGCCTTGCCGACGCTCGGGTTGTAGAGCGTGCCGCCGTTGCTGATCGCGGCGTAGATCGTCGCCATCTGGATGGGGGTGACGAGGGTGTCACCCTGGCCGATGGCGTAGTTGACGGAGTCGTAGGCGTGCAGCTTCATGCCTTCGACGCAGCCTTCGTGGGCGAGCAGCGTCTGGTAGTCCTTCTTCTTCGGGTACGCCTTGGCCTGCTCGCACCAGCCGGCCTTGTTGGCCTTCCAGAACCTCTTCTTCCAGTCGCGGTCCGGGACCCGGCCGCGGACCTCGTTGGGCAGGTCGATGCCGGTCTCCGCGCCGAGTCCGAACTGGTGGGCGGTCTTGTAGAACCAGTCGTTGGCGTCCTTCTTCGGCTTGTCCCCGCCGTCCTTCTTCCACTCGTCGTGCGAGAGCTTGTAGAAGACGGTGTCGCAGGAGACCTCCAGCGCGCGGCCCAGGCTGATGGCGCCGTAGCCCCTGGATTCGAAGTTCTTGAAGACCTGGCCGCCGATGCTGTACGAGGCGCCGCAGGGGTAGCTGCCGTTGAAGTCGTAGCCGGCGTTGACCGCGGCGGCCGTCGGTACGACCTTGAAGATCGAGCCGGGGGCCGCCTGCGCCTGGATGGCCCGGTTGAGCAGCGGGTAGTTGGACTGCTTGCTGGTGAGCCGCCGGTAGTCCTTGGCGTCGATGCCGCCGACCCAGGCGTTGGGGTCGTAGTCGGGGTTGGAGGCCATCGCCACCACGCGCCCCGTCTTCGCCTCCATCACCACGACCGCGCCCGCGTCCGCCTCGTAGGGGCGGTTGGTGTTGCGGTCGATTTCCTTGCGGGCGTCCTTCATGGCCTGGTCCAGCTCTTTTTCCGCTATGGCCTGCACGCGGGCGTCGATGCTGGTGACGACGCTGGAGCCGGGCCGGCCCTTCTCGCTCTTGGTCTGGCCGATGACCCGGCCGAGGTTGTCGACCTCGTAGCGGGTGACGGCCGCCTTGCCGCGCAGATCGCTGTCGTACGTACGCTCCAGCCCGGACCGGCCGATCTGGTCGGAGCGCAGCAGCGGCGAGCGGCTGTCCTTGGCCTTGGTGATCTCCTCGTCGGTGACCGGCGAGAGGTAGCCCAGGACCTGGGCGGTGTGGGCGCTGCCGGGGGCGGCGTAGCGGCGGACGGCGGTGGGCTCGGCGCTGATGCCGGGGAAGTCCTCGGACCGCTCCCGGATCTGGAGGGCCTGCTGGGTGGTGGCCTCGTCCGTGATCGGGATGGGCTGGTAGGGCGATCCGTTCCAGCAGGGCTGCGGGGTCTTGGCGTCGCAGAGCCGGGTCTTGTTGCGGATGTCCTTCTCGGACATCTTCAGCACCTTGGAGAGCCGGCCGAGCACGGCCTTGCCGTCGTCCTTCATCTTCAGCAGCTCGGTGCGGCTGGCGGAGACGACGAGTCGGGTCTGGTTGTCGGCCAGCGGCACGCCGCGCGCGTCGAGGATGGAGCCGCGGGTGGCGGGCTCGATGACCTGCTGGACGTGGTTGCTCTTGGCTTCGTTGGCGTACTCCTGGCCATTGCGGATCTGGAGGAACCACAGCCGGCCGCCGAGGGTGAGCAGCAGCGAGAAGACGAGGATCTGGATGGCGATGAGGCGGACCTTGACGCGGGAGGTGCGGCCCGTCTCGGGAATGTTGCTCACAGCCGCTTGACCCCCTTGACGCGTGCTTCCTTGCCGCGGGCGGACTTGCCCATCAGTCCGCCGCGCTGGCCGCCGATCCGGGCCGCTTTCATGAGGCCGCGGCTGCTCTTGAGGCCGGTACTGGTGCTGAGCCAGCCGTAGGCGGCCTCGCGGCCGCCGGACATACCGCTCTGGCCGTCACCGGAGAGCGGATCGTGTTCGGTTCTGCGGGCCAGCGCCAGGACGAGCGGGACGACGAAGGGGGCGAGCAGCAGGTCGTAGAGGGTGGCACTCAGCAGCAGTCCGGCGACGCCGACATGCCGGGCGGCGGTGTCGCCGACGAGCGCGCCGACGCCGGCGTAGAGCAGCGTGGAGCCGATGGCGGCGCCGGTGACGACCATCAGGGAGAGGGTCGCGGAGCGGTGCCGGCCGTTGTCGGGGCGGGTCAGGCCGGCGGCGTAGCCGATGACGCACAGGACGAGGGCGTAGCGGCCGATGGCGTGGTCGGAGGGCGGGGCGAGGTCGGCGACCAGGCCGGCGCCGAAGCCGACCAGCGCGCCGCCGACGTGGCCGTAGACCATCGCGAGGCCGAGCACGACCAGCAGCAGCAGGTCCGGTACGGCGCCCGGCAGTTGGAGGCGGGCCAGGACACTGACCTGGATGACCAGGGCGACGACCACCAGGGGGGTGGCGAGCAGGATCCGGTTGATGCGCATCGGTCAGCTCCTGGGAGGGGCGCTCGCGGTCGGGGTGGCCGTGACGGTGACCGTCGGCGCCGGCTTGGGCTTGGCCGGCTTGGGCGGCAGGACGGTGTCACGCGGATCCTCGCGGGGCGGCTGGACGACGACGCCGACGATGTCGAGCTGCGAGAAGGCGACGTAGGGCCGGACCTGGAGGGTGCGGGTCAGGTCACCGGTGGACGGCTCCACCTTGACGATCTGGCCGACCGGCACGCCGGGCACGAACGGCTTGTCGGCGCTGGAGCCGAAGGTGACCAGGCGGTCGCCCTTGTTGACGGCGGCCCGGCCGTTGAGCAGTTGGACGCGCAGCGAGCGGCCGCCCTGACCGTTGGCGAAGCCGATCTCGTTGGTCTTCTCCATGCGGGTGCCGACGGTGAAGTCGGGGTCGTTGGCCAACAGCACGGTGGCGGTGTCCGCGCCGACGGTGGTGACCCGGCCGACCAGCCCGTCGCCGTTGAGGACGGTCATGTCGCGGGCGATGCCGTCGCGGCTGCCGGCGTCGATGGTGACGGTCCAGGAGAAGCCCTGGGCGGCTCCGATGGCGATGACCTGGGCGCCCTTGATGCCGTACTGGCCGGTGCCCGCGGTCTTGAGGATCTTGTCCAGTTCGGCGGCCCGGCTGCGGTTGCGGTCGGAGGACCCGAGCTTGGCCTTGAGCGCGGCGTTCTCCAGCTCCAGGGCGCTGATGCGGGTGTGCCGCTCGCCGGAGTCGCGGACCGCGCCGACGGCGTTGCCGACCGGGTCGACGACGCGGGCGACGCCGTGCTCGACCGGGCCGAAGGCGGAGGCGGCGGCCTGCCTGGCACCGTCCAGCGGGGACTGCTCGCCGCCGCGGATATCCACCGTGATCAGCGCGAACGCGATCGCTACCAGCAGCACCAGTAGCAGCCGGCTCTCTCGTGTGTCCCTCACGTGCGGCGGCCGTGTCCTTCCTCGTAGGACCGGCCGGCTGCGGGCCCTCGCCGGTCTCGTTCGGGAGTTGAGCGTTGTGCCTGTGTGTGCGACGCCGGGTGACAAGATGTCAGGGCGCCGGGGTTGTCGAAGTGTTGTGCCTGTATATCAGCGATGTCTCATCGGCTCGGCCGAAAGCGTTCCGGCCGTGAGCCGGATGCTCCCCGCCCCCCGCGAACGCCGTATGACGTCCGCGGGACGGGCCGGGGGCCGGGGGCTTGCTACCTGCGCGGCTGGGAGTCGAGGACCTGCTGGAGGGCCTCGAATTCCTCGACGCACTTGCCGGAGCCGAGCGCGACGGAGTCGAGCGGGTCCTCGGCGATGTGGATGGGCATGCCGGTCTCGCGGCGCAGCCGCTCGTCCAGGCCGCGCAGCAGGGCGCCGCCACCGGTGAGCACGATGCCGCGGTCCATGACGTCACCGGACAGCTCCGGCGGGCACTTGTCGAGGGTCGTCTTGACCGCGTCGACGATGGAGTTGACCGGCTCCTCGATGGCCTTGCGGACCTCGGCAGCGGAGATGACGACGGTCTTGGGCAGTCCGGAGACCAGGTCGCGGCCGCGGATCTCGGTGTGCTCGTCCTGCTCCAGGTCGTACGCCGAACCGATGGTGATCTTGATGCTCTCGGCGGTCCGCTCGCCCAGCAGAAGGCTGTACTCCTTCTTGATGTGCTGGATGATCGCGTTGTCGAGCTCGTCACCGGCGACCCGGATGGACTGGGCGGTGACGATGCCGCCGAGCGAGATCACCGCGACCTCGGTGGTGCCGCCGCCGATGTCCACGACCATGTTGCCGGTGGCCTCGTGGACCGGCAGACCGGAGCCGATCGCGGCGGCCATCGGCTCCTCGATGATGTGCACCTGGCGCGCGCCGGCCTGGGTCGACGCCTCGATGACGGCACGGCGCTCGACTCCGGTGATGCCGGAGGGAACGCAGACCACCACGCGGGGGCGCGCCAGATAGCGACGCTTGTGGATCTTGAGGATGAAGTAGCGGAGCATCCGCTCGGTGATTTCGAAGTCGGCGATGACGCCGTCCTTCAGGGGCCGCACGGCGACGATGTTGCCGGGCGTCCGCCCGATCATCTTCTTCGCCTCGGCACCCACCGCCAGGATGCCGCCGGTGTTGGTGTTGATGGCCACGACCGACGGTTCGTTGAGGACGATTCCGCGGCCCCTGACGTACACCAGCGTGTTGGCGGTCCCGAGGTCGACAGCCATGTCACGGCCGATGAACGACATGTTGTTCCCCATGAGGATACGTCTGGCCTTCCCAACTGGAGCGAATGCTTACTGGAGGTCGGCAGGAGGTGATGCGCCGTAAGGCGCGGAAGCTTCCATCGTAGTCTCGTAGTCTCGCCCACTCGAACGCAGTGGGAGGACTTCCGCCATTGTCGGCTCTCCACGCACCCGCCCCCCTTAATGGTGACGTCGTGTCGCGAGGAAGCGTTCCCCCGATGACGGCGCATATGCCAAGGGGCGACCGATGATTCCATCGGTCGCCCCTGGTCACAAGGGGTTTGAGGGTGAAGATCCGTCAGGAAATCCCGGGAAAGAAAATTTTGATCTCGCGCTCGGCGGACTCTTCGGAATCCGAGGCGTGGATCAGATTCTCCCGGGTAATCGTGCCGAAGTCCCCACGAATGGACCCACTCGGTGCGGTAATCGGGTCGGTGGGACCGGCGAGCACCCGCACGCCCTCGATCACCCGCTCACCCTCGACGACCATCGCGACCACCGGTCCGGAGGACATGAACTTGACCAGCGGCTCGTAGAAGTCCCGGCCGACGTGCTCGGCGTAGTGCTGCTCCAGGATCGCGCGGTCCAGGCCGCGCAGCTCCAGCGCGCTGATCGTCCAGCCGGCCTTCCGCTCGATCCGGCCGATGATCTCGCCGATCAGACCGCGCTTGACGGCATCGGGCTTGAGAAGGACGAGGGTGCGCTGGCTCACGAAGGGACTCCCTGTATACGAATCGACGGTCAGCGGGTGACCTGAGGCTACATGGGGCCCCAGCCCCTCCGGGCCAGGCCCCCGGCCCGGCGTGGAGGGGCCGCGACAGGGCCTAGGCCGGGCCGCCCACCGGCTCGCCGTCCGCCTGGGCCTCGGCCTGGGCCGCCCACTGTGCCTTCGCCGCGTCGATCTTCCGGCCGAAGTGCACCGACGCCCACCACAGGGCCGCGAACACCGCGCCGAGGAAGAACATCGCCGGAATGACCAGACCGGCGGCGATCAGCGCGATCTGCAGGGCCCAGCCGAGCTGGACGCCGCCCGGCCGGGTGAGCATCCCGCACAGCAGCACGCACAACAGCATCGCGATCCCGCTGACCGTCCAGACCGTGGCCGCCGGCACCTCGCTCAGTTGCATCGCGACCAGTCCGGCGAAACCGATCACGAAGAACTCGCCGATCAGCGTGCTCGCACACAAGGTGCGCATGGTCAGTTCCTTCCCAAGAGCAGCCGGGCCTCGCCGACCGTGATCACGGAGCCGGTCACCAGCACACCCGCTCCGGAGAACTCGCCCTCTTCCTCGGCGAGGGTGATCGCCACCTCCAGCGCGTCGTCCAGCCGCGGCTCGACCTGGACCCGCTCGGCGCCGAAGACCTCCACCGCGACGGCCGCCAGCTCATCGGCGTCCATCGCCCGATGGCTGGAATTACTGGTCACCACGACCTCGGCGAAGATCGGTTCGAAGGCTTCCAGCAGCCCCCGCACGTCCTTGTCGGCACTGGCACCGACGACACCCACCAGACGGCTGAATCCGAACGCCTCGGTGACCGCCTCGGCCGCCGCCCGCGCCCCCGCCGGGTTGTGCGCCGCGTCCAGCACGACCGTGGGGCTGCGCCGCACGACCTCCATCCGGCCGGGCGAGGTGACCGCCGCGAACGCCGAGCGCAGGGTGTCGATGTCCAGCGGACGGGCGTGCTCGGAGCCGACGCCGAAGAACGCCTCGACCGCGGCGAGCGCCACCGCGGCGTTGTGCGCCTGGTGGGCGCCGTAGAGCGGCAGGAAGATCTCCGGATACTCGCCGCCCAGTCCGCGCAGCGTCAGCATCTGGCCGCCGACCGCCACCTCGCGCGCCAGCACCCCGAATTCCATGCCCTCACGGGCGACCGTGGCGTCCACCTCGACGGCGCGCTTGAGCATCACCGACGCCGCGTCCACCGGCTGCTGGGCCAGCACGACCGTGGCGTCCTTCTTGATGATCCCGGACTTCTCGACGGCGATCTGCTCGGGGGTCTCCCCCAGCCGGTCGGTGTGATCGAGCGAGATCGGGGTGACGACGGCGACACCGGCGTCGATGACGTTCGTCGCGTCCCAGGTGCCGCCCATCCCGACCTCGACGACCGCGACGTCGACCGGCGCGTCCGCGAACGCGGCGTACGCCATCGCCGTCAGCACCTCGAAGAACGACAGCCGGAACTGCTGCTGGGTGTCCACCATCTCCACATACGGAGCGATGTCGCGGTAGGTCTCGATGAAGCGCTCGGCCGAGATCGGGCTGCCGTCCAGGCTGATCCGCTCGGTGACGGACTGCACATGCGGGCTGGTGTAGCGGCCGGTGCGCAGGTCGAAGGCGCACAGCAGGGACTCGATCATGCGGGCCGTGCTGGTCTTGCCGTTCGTGCCGGTGATGTGGATGGCGGGATACGCGCGCTGCGGCGAGCCCAGCACATCCAGCAGCGCCGCGATGCGCTGCACCGACGGGTCGAGCTTGGTCTCCCCCCAGCGGCCGGCCAGCTCCTCCTCGACCGCGCGCAGCGCACGGTCGACCTCCGGGTCGGCGGGGCGGGTGGGCACACCGTCCCCCTGAGGCGGGCCGGCCTGCGCGCGCAGGGTCCGGCTGCCGGCTTCGATCACCGCGAGGTCGGGGTCACGGCTGGTCTCGGCCTCGACCAGTTCGTCGAAGGCGTCGGTCGGGTCAGGGTCGTCGTTCTGGGGGCGCTCGCTCACGCCGACCAGTCTACGAGGCACCTGTGACAGCGGTCGCGCTGCGCTGCCCGCGACGGGCGCCACGCCCCGTCGGCCCCGGCACCGCACCGCATGCGCTCCCACGGCACCGCAGGGCGCCCACGCAAGAACACCTGCGCGGAGCACGTCCGCGAGCACTTCTTCACACTTCCTTGCCGAACGGGACAACTTTCCCCCGTTTTCCGCCCTCTTCGACGACGGGCTCTGTACGCCCCGAGGGCGGCGGAAGGCGCTTCGCAACCGAGGCGCCCCACGGAGAGCGGGAGCTGAAGACGGTGCCGGCAATCAGTCAGCGGATGCACTTAGTGTTGCTCACCGCCTGGACCGTGCTGTGGTTCGTCCTCGTGGAGCCCAACGGCGGCTTCTCCTGGCACTATCTGCGCACCGGCGGCGAACTGCTCTACCAGGGCGCCTCCGGCGACGGCACCGGCGGGCTCAACCTCTACGCCCATCACCCCGAGCTCCAGATGGGCCCGCTCAGCTTCCTGGTCGCCGGCCTGTTCAACCCCTTCCCCGAGGCCACCGGCCAGTTCCTCGCCGCCGCCCTGATGTCGCTCCTCGGGCTGGTCATCGTCGTCCTGGCCGGCCGCAGCGCCGCCCACCACTTCCTGGGCACCGGCACCAACCACCAGCGGCTGCGCCGGCGCGTCCTGATCGCCGGGCTCGCCTTCATCCCCATGTGGACCGAGGTCGCGGTCCGCTTCGGACACCTCGACGACGTCCTGGCGCTGTTCTTCACCGCCCTCGCGGTCCGGTCCGTCACCCGCGGCAACGCCGCGCTCACCGGCGCCTGCCTGGCCCTGGCCATGGACTCCAAGCCCACCGCGCTGGCCTTCGTCCCCCTGCTCCTCGCCCTGCCCCGGGACAAATGGGCGCGCGCGGCCCTGTGGTGCGCCGGGCTGGTGGCCCTGGCCTGGCTGCCGTTCTTCATCGGCGCCCCGCAGTCCTTCGCCGCGGCGAAGTTCGCCATCCCCAACCACCCCGCGTCCGCGCTGCGCTGGCTCGGCGTCGGCGACCCGGAGACCCCCGGCTGGGACCGTCCCGCGCAGGCCGCGCTGGGCCTGGCGCTCGGCACCATCGCCGTCTGGCGCGGCCGCTGGGCCGCCGTCGTCCTCCTGGGCGCCAACGCCCGCATCGTCCTCGACCCCAGCGTCTACACCTACTACACCGCGTCCGTACTGCTCGGCACCCTGCTGTGGGACGTCATCGGGCAGCGCCGGCTCGTCCCGTGGTGGAGCTGGATCGCGCTGCTGATGCTGTACGGCAGCGTCTTCGCCGTCCCCGACGACGCCGCGCGCGGCCTGATCCGCCTGGCCTTCGTGGCCGTCTCGACGGCGTACGTGCTGCTGTGGCCGGTACGCGAACGAGGCGCCCGCGCCCGGGGACGCCGCGGGCCCCTCACCCGTAAGGACGAGGGGCCCGCGAACGACACTCCGGCGGACGGCCCGGAACCCGGCGCCCGGCCGGGCCCCGCGCCTACGCCTTGGGCAGGGCCGCCAACTGCGCGGTGATCCGGATGATGTCCGCCTCCGCGCCCTGGAGCCGGCCACGGATCTTGTCCACGACCTTCTCCGGCGCCTTGGCGAGGAACGCCTCGTTGCCGAGCTTGGCGGTGGCCTGGGCCTTCTCCTTCTCGGCGGCGGCCAGGTCCTTCGTCAGCCGCTTGCGCTCCGCCTCGACGTCGATGACCCCGGACAGGTCCAGTGCCACGGTCGCGCCCGCGACGGGCAGCGAGGCGGTCGCGCTGAACTCCGCGCCGGCCGGCTGGAGCCGCAGCAGCGAACGGATCGCCGCCTCGTGCGCCGCCAGCGCCGTACCGGACAGGTCCAGCCGCGCCGGAACCTTCTGGCCGGGCTGCAGACCCTGGTCCGACCGGAACCGGCGGACCTCGGTGACGACCTGCTGGACGAGACCGATCTCCCGCTCCGCCGCCTCGTCCCGGAAGCCGCCCGGGACGTCGGCCCCGGGAACCGCCACAGCGGCCGGCCACTCGGCGATGACGACCGACTCGCGGCCGGTCAGCGTCGTCCACAGCGTCTCCGTCACGAACGGGACGATCGGGTGCAGCAGCCGCAGCGTGACGTCCAGCACCTCGCCCAGCACCCGGCGCGAGGCGTCGGCGGCCGGTCCGCCCGCCATGAACGTGGTCTTCGACAGCTCGACGTACCAGTCGAAGACCTCGTCCCACGCGAAGTGGAAGAGCGTGTCCGACAGCTTGGCGAACTGGTAGTCGTCGTAGTACGCGTCCACCTCGGCGACCACGGAGTTCAGCCGCGACAAAATCCACCGGTCGGTCGCCGACAGCTCCTCGGCGGGCGGCAGTTCGCCCTCGACCGTCGCACCGTTCATCAGCGCGAAGCGGGTCGCGTTCCAGATCTTGTTGGCGAAGTTGCGGGACCCCTGGACCCAGTCCTCACCGATCGGCACGTCGACACCGGGGTTGGCGCCCCGGGCGAGGGTGAAGCGGACGGCGTCGGCGCCGTAGGCGTCCATCCAGTCCAGCGGATTGACCGCGTTCCCGAAGGACTTGGACATCTTCTTGCCGAACTGGTCACGGACCATGCCGTGCAGCGCGATGGTGTGGAACGGCGGGGTGCCGTCCATCGCGTAGATGCCGAACATCATCATCCGGGCGACCCAGAAGAACAGGATGTCGTAGCCGGTGACCAGGACGGAGTTCGGGTAGAACTTCTCGACGCTCGGGGTCTGCTCGGGCCAGCCCAGCGTGGAGAACGGCCACAGCCCGGACGAGAACCAGGTGTCCAGGACGTCGGAGTCCTGCGTCCAGCCCTCGCCGGTCGGCGCCTCGTCGTCCGGTCCGACGCAGACGACCTCGCCGTTCGGGCCGTACCAGACCGGGATGCGGTGACCCCACCACAACTGCCGCGAAATGCACCAGTCATGGAGGTTGTCGACCCAGCCGAAGTAGCGGGACTCCATCTCCTTGGGGTGGATGGCGACCTTGCCGTCGCGCACCGCGTCACCCGCCGCCTTGGCCAGCGGGCCGACCTTGACCCACCACTGCATCGACAGCCGCGGCTCGATCGTCGTCTTGCAGCGCGAGCAGTGACCGACGGAGTGGGGGTACGGGCGCTTCTCCGCGACAATCCGGCCCTCGGCGCGCAGCGCGCCGACGATGGCGCTGCGGGCCTCCAGACGGTCCAGGCCCTGGAAGGGGCCGTGCGCGGTGATGACCGCGTGCTCGTCCATGACCGCGAGGTTGGCCAGGCCGTGCCGGCGGCCGATCTCGAAGTCGTTCGGGTCGTGGGCCGGGGTGACCTTGACCGCGCCGGTGCCGAACTCCGGGTCGACGTGCTCGTCCGCGACGACCGGGATGCGGCGGCCGGTCAGCGGCAGCTCGATCTCGGTGCCGACGAGATGGGCGTACCGCTCGTCCTCGGGGTGCACCGCGACGGCGGTGTCACCGAGCATCGTCTCGGCGCGGGTGGTGGCGACGACGATGGAGTTCTCGCCCTCGCCGTACCGGATGGAGACGAGCTCGCCGTCGTCGTCCTGGTATTCCACCTCGATGTCCGAGATGGCCGTCAGGCAGCGGGGGCACCAGTTGATGATCCGCTCGGCGCGGTAGATCAGCTCGTCGTCGTAGAGCCGCTTGAAGATCGTCTGGACGGCCTTGGACAGGCCCTCGTCCATCGTGAACCGCTCGCGCGACCACGCGACGCCGTCGCCCAGGCGGCGCATCTGGCCCGAGATCTGGCCGCCGGACTCGGCCTTCCACTGCCAGACGCGCTCGACGAACGCCTCCCGGCCCAGGTCGTGCCGGGAGACACCCTCCTTGGCCAGCTCGCGCTCGACCACGTTCTGGGTGGCGATACCGGCGTGGTCCATGCCCGGCTGCCACAGCGTCTCGAAGCCCTGCATCCGCTTGCGGCGGGTCAGCGCGTCGATCAGCGTGTGCTCGAAGGCGTGGCCCAGGTGCAGGGAGCCGGTGACGTTCGGCGGCGGGATGACGATCGTGTACGGCGGCTTCTCGCTCTTCTCGTCCGCCTCGAAATAGCCCCGCTCCACCCAGCGCTCGTACAGCGGCCCCTCTACGTCGGCCGGCGTGTACTGAGTCGGCAGTTCGGGGGCGCTGTGGGTGCTCTGCTGAGTGTTCTCGGTCACGACGGACAGTGTACGGGCGCGGATGTAGCGGTCTCGAACCGGTTTCGCCCCCGGGGCGACGGGCCTCGGCGGCGTCGTACAGGATGTCGGCAGCGCATAAACATCACGCACGGCATAGCAGCTTCATCAGTTGTCACGAGGGGAACCGCTCCATGAGCTACAACCAGCCGCCTCCCGGCCCGTACGGCCAGCAGCCCCAGCAGCCCGGCCCGTACGGCCAGCCGCAGCAGCCGCCGGCCCCCCAGCCGGGTTACGGCTACCCGCAGCAGGGCGGCCAGGTGCCCCCGCAGCAGGGCTACGGCTATCCCCAGCAGGGCGCCCCCACGCCCCCGCAGCAGGGGTACGGCTACCCGCAGCAGCAGCCCGCCCAGCCCGGCTACGGCCAGCAGGCCCCGTACGGCGCGCAGACGCCCTACGGCACCATCCCGCAGGGGCCCGAGACCTCCGGCGGCAACGGCAAGAAGATCGGCCTCATCGTCGGCGCGGTCGCCGTCGTCGCGGCCATCGGTGTCGGCGCGTACGTCGTCTTCGGTTCGGGCGGGGACGTGAAGCCGTACACGATCGCGCTGCCGGACACCGTGCTCGGGGAGTTCCACAAGTCGGGCAAGTCCAGCACCGGCGGTACGGAGGACCTCTCCAGCGACAAGGAGATCCGGGCGCTGGGAATCACCAACGGCAAGGGCGTCAGCGGCGCCTACCAGAACGACAGCAAGCTGAGCCTGCACGTGCTGGGCGCCTACGGAAGCGTCGCCGACCCCGACAGCGCCGTGACCCAGATGTTCGCCAAGATGGACGAGGACCAGAAGAAGTCCCTGGCGAGCCGGAACGCCAAGGTCGAGGACGTCACGGCGCCGACCGAGTACTCACCGAACGACTTCGACGGCGCGGTGATGAAGTGCCGGACGCAGAAGATCACGGTCTCGCAGAGCGGCATCAGCGTTCCCATCACCGTCTCCACCTGCATCTGGGGCGACAGCAGCGCCATCGGCATCGTCCAGGCCCTGGTCCCGCCCTCCCCGGACGGCACCACCGGCGCGACGACGCCCGGCGCGGAGGACCTCTCCGAGAAGGCGGCCAAGATCCGCAACGAGGTCCGCAAGGAGAAGTAACCGCACCCCGAACGGCAGCCGCCCGGCAGCGAGACGCTGCCGGGCGGCATTGCTCTGTGCGCGTACGGGCTACGCGCTCTTCTCCTGCGGCTCGCCCGACTCGCCGCGGTTGCGCGGTACCAGGGTCGGGTTCACGTTCGAGTGAACGACGTCCTCGGTGATGACGACGCGGGCGACGTCCTTGCGGGACGGCACCTCGTACATCACCGACATCAGGACCTCTTCCATGATGGCGCGCAGACCGCGGGCGCCGGTGCCCCGCAGGATCGCCTGGTCGGCGATGGCCTCCAGCGCCGGGCGGTCGAAGTCCAGCTCCACACCGTCGAGTTCGAACAGGCGCTGGTACTGCTTGACCAGCGCGTTGCGGGGCTCGACGAGGATCTGGAGGAGCGCCTCGCGGTCGAGGTTGTGGACGGAGGTGAGGACCGGGAGACGGCCGATGAACTCCGGGATCATCCCGAACTTCACCAGGTCCTCCGGCATGACCTCCTGGAGCTGGTCCTTGGACTCGATCTCGCGCTTGGAGCGGATCGTGGCGCCGAAGCCGATGCCCTTGGCGCCGGACCGCGCCTCGATGATCTTCTCCAGGCCGGCGAACGCGCCACCGACGATGAACAGGACGTTCGTGGTGTCGATCTGGATGAATTCCTGGTGGGGGTGCTTCCGGCCGCCCTGCGGCGGCACGGAGGCGGTGGTGCCCTCCAGGATCTTCAGCAGCGCCTGCTGGACGCCCTCACCGGAGACGTCCCGCGTGATCGACGGGTTCTCGCTCTTGCGGGCGACCTTGTCGATCTCGTCGATATAGATGATCCCGGTCTCGGCCTTCTTGATGTCGAAGTCCGCGGCCTGGATCAGCTTCAGGAGGATGTTCTCGACGTCCTCGCCGACATAGCCGGCCTCCGTCAGCGCCGTGGCGTCGGCGAACGCGAACGGGACGTTCAGCATCCGGGCGAGGGTCTGCGCGAGCAGGGTCTTGCCGGAGCCGGTCGGGCCGAGCAGCAGGATGTTGGACTTGGAGAGCTCGATGCCCTCGTCGCCGCGGCCGCCGCCGTTCTCGCCCGCCTGCACCCGCTTGTAATGGTTGTAGACGGCGACCGAGAGCGCCTTCTTGGCGGGCTCCTGGCCGACGACATAGCCGTTGAGGAACTCGTAGATCTCCCGCGGTTTGGGGAGCTCCTCCCACCGCACCTCGGAGGTCTCGGCGAGCTCCTCCTCGATGATTTCGTTGCAGAGGTCGATGCACTCGTCGCAGATGTACACACCAGGTCCCGCGATGAGCTTCTTCACCTGCTTCTGGCTCTTTCCGCAGAACGAGCACTTGAGCAGGTCGCCGCCGTCACCGATGCGTGCCACGAGGTGCTTCCCCTTCGCCTGGGATCCGCATTGCTCCAACGGACCCGGGTGCTTGCCTATCGACGGTACCTTGCCGGGCCCCCCGTACGGGCCCCCCTTGAACCGACTGGGTTCACTCGGTCCAAGGGGGCGACTCTCCGGCTCACTGCTGCGAGGGTCACTATCCGATGTGGACGGACGACTTCCGGGTCGAGACGATCTGGTCGACCAGACCGTACGCCAGGGACTCCTCGGCGGTCAGGATCTTGTCCCGCTCGATGTCGTCCCGGATCTTCTCGATCGGCGTCGAGGAGTGCTTGGCCAGCAGGTCCTCGAGCTGGGCGCGCATCCGCAGGATCTCGTTGGCGGCGATCTCCAGGTCGGAGACCTGACCGCGGCCGGTCTCGCTGTACGGCTGGTGGATCAGGATACGGGCGTTCGGCAGCGCCATCCGCTTACCGGGGGTGCCGGCGGCGAGCAGCACGGCCGCGGCGGAGGCCGCCTGGCCCATGCAGACCGTCTGGATGTCGGGCTTGACGAACTGCATCGTGTCGTAGATCGCGGTGAGCGCCGTGAAGGAGCCACCGGGCGAGTTGATGTAGATCGAGATGTCACGGTCCGGGTCCATCGACTCCAGGCACAGGAGCTGCGCCATGACGTCGTTGGCCGAGGCGTCGTCGATCTGCACGCCGAGGAAGATCACGCGCTCCTCGAACAGCTTCGCGTACGGGTCGTACTCGCGCACGCCCTGCGAGGTGCGCTCGACGAAGCGCGGAACGATGTAGCGGGACTCGGCGCGCGGGCCGGAAAACTCGGACTCGGCGCCCTCGCGCAAGCCGCTGCCGAAGTAGTTGTTCATCGTGGTGTTCACCGTCCTGGTGGCGATCAAGTGGGCTGGGGTGGCTGTGGGGCGAGTGGTACGGGGCTCAGGCCCCGGTGCCGCCCCCGCCCGGAACGCCTGCGGCGGAGGTCATCACATCGTCGATGAGGCCGTACTCCTTGGCCTCGTCGGCGGAGAACCAGCGGTCGCGGTCGGAGTCGTGGGTGATGCGCTCGACGGACTGGCCGGTGTGGAAGGCGGTCAGCTCGGCCATCCGCTTCTTGGTGTGCAGCAGCCGCTCGGCGTGGATCTTGATGTCCGAGGCGGAACCGGCCAGGCCGGCGGACGGCTGGTGGATCAGGATCTCCGCGTTCGGCAGCGCGAAGCGCTTGCCCGGGGTGCCCGCGCTGAGCAGGAACTGGCCCATCGAGGCGGCGAGGCCCATCGCGATCGTCACCACGTCGTTCTTGATGTACTGCATGGTGTCGTAGATCGCCAAGCCGGCCGAGATCGAGCCGCCCGGGGAATTGATGTAGAGGAAGATGTCCTTGTCCGGGTCCGCGGCGAGGAGAAGCAACTGCGCGGTGATCTTGTTGGCGATGTCGTCGTCGACCGGCTGGCCGAGGAAGATGATCCGCTCGCCGAGCAGCCGGTTGTAGACCTGGTCGCCGAGGCCACCGAAGGTCGGCTCAGCGGCGGCGGAAGGCATCGGGATCGTCACGTGTCCACCTGCTCGTTGTCGGACGGTTCGAGACCGTCTCAGCGTCGTCTGCTGGGGCGCGGGGATCGGCGCCGTGTGGTGCGCCCGGCGCGATTTCAGGGACTCCCCTGCCCTCGTATCTACGGACCCTAACGCGCAGGTCGGACAACGCCATCCCGCTTCGAGAACTGTTCGCTGTGAGCGCAGGCTACCGGTCGGTGATGACACACGGGCCCGAACACGCGGACGTGCGTGTTCGGGCCCGTGTCAGGCGAGGGGTGGAGCAGCCGGGGCTCAGGCCTCGGGCTTGTCCTCGGTCTTGTCCTCGGCCGCGGTCGCGTCGTCGGCGGCGGCCTCGACGGTCTCGGCGGTCTCGTCCTCGTCGTCCAGGTCGACGACCTCACCGTTGGTGTCCTTGACCGTGGCGGCCTCGACGACCACCGCGAGCGCCTTGCCGCGGGCGACCTCGCCGACGAGCATCGGCACCTGGCCACCCTCGACGACGGCCTGGGCGAACTGGTCGGGGGACATGCCGGAGGACTGCGCGCGGCGCATGAGGTGCTCGGTGAGCTCCTCCTGGCTGACGTTCAGCTTCTCCTTGTTGACCAGCTCATCGAGGATGAACTGGGTCTTGATGCCCTTCTCCGCCTGCTCCTTGGTCTCGGCGTCGAACTCTTCCTCGGTCTTGCCCTGGATCTCCAGGTACTTCGCGAGGTCGAGGCCCATCTGGCCGAGCTGGTGGTTGACCAGGTTGTGCTTGCGGGTGTTGATCTCGTCCTCGAGCAGCTTCTCGGGCATCGGGACGTCGACCAGCTTCAGGAGCTCGTCGAGCACCTTCTCCTGGGCCTGGGTGGCCTGGTCGTACTTCTTCATCTGCGCGAGGCGCTTGCGGCTGTCGGCGCGAAGCTCTTCGAGGGTGTCGAACTCGCTCGCGAGCTGCGCGAAGTCATCGTCCAGCTCGGGCAGTTCGCGGGCCTTGACCTCGGTCACGTCGACCTTGACCTCGGCCTCCTTGCCCTGGGCGGAGCCGCCCTTGAGCTCGGAGGTGAAGGTGGCACTGCCGCCGGCCTCCAGGCCCTTGACGGCCTCGTCGATGCCGTCGAGGAGCTCACCGGAGCCGACGGTGTAGGTGACGCCGCTGGCGACGCCGTCCTCCAGGACCTCGCCGTCCACCTTGGCCTCGAGGTCCAGCGTCAGGACGTCGCCGTCCTGGGCGGCACGCTCGACCGGGGTGGTCGAGGCGAAACGCTCGCGGAGCTGCTCGACGGACTTGTCGATGTCCTCGTCCGACACCTCGACGGCGTCGACCTCGACCTCGATACCGGAGTAGTCCGGGATCTCCAGGGCGGGGCGGATGTCGACCTCGGCGGTGAAGGCCAGCACCTCGCCGTCCTTCAGCTCGGTGATGTCCACCTCGGGCTGGCCGAGGACGTTCAGCTCACCCTCGTTGACGGCCTCGGTGTAGAACTTCGGGAGCGCGTCGTTGACGGCCTCCTCCAGCACGGCGCCACGGCCGAACCGCTGGTCGATGACCCGGGCGGGGATCTTGCCCTTGCGGAAGCCCTTCACCGTGACCTGCTGGTTGATCTTCTTGTACGCCGCGTCGAGGCTGTCCTTGAGCTCCTCGAAGGGCACCTCGACAGTGAGCCGAACCCGGGTCGGGTTCAGGGTCTCCACGGCGCTCTTCACGGTTCGGTCTCCTTGGGGCTGACTTCTGGGGTTCTGCCTGAGATCTTCCGGCACCCGTGGTCCGGGGCCCGGCCGATCGCACCCGGTACAAAGACACACGGGCACGCAGTCTGCATAGTAACCGCAAGGAGGAGGACGCCCACAACGCGATCTTGATCGGCGGCCGGTCCGGCCGCCGAGTGGACACGGGTCCTGACTGAAGTCCTGCTGGTCGGGGTGGCCGGATTCGAACCGACGACCTTCCGCTCCCAAAGCGGACGCGCTACCAAGCTGCGCCACACCCCGTCGGTGCGACACGTAGGGTACATGGCCAAGGGCCGTACGGCTGCCAGATTTCGGGCGGCGGCGCCCGGACGCGGTACCGGCCGGGGGCCGGCCGGCGGGCTCACGCGCCGGCGCGCGGGCGCACCACCCCCGCGGTGTGCGACACCCCGCCCCGACCCGCTACGATGCACTGCGTGCCGAGGTCCTGCGACCTGCGGCGCTCGCGGGCGTAGCTCAATGGTAGAGCCCCAGTCTTCCAAACTGGCTACGCGGGTTCGATTCCCGTCGCCCGCTCCGCACGACTCAAGGGCCAGGTCAGAGGGTGTTTCCTCGGATCTGGCCCTGCGTCTTTGCCGCTCGGTGAGATCACCTGGGCTGTTTCCGCTCGCTCAGGGCCCGCTGCTGGTTGAGCGGCATCGCCTGCACGGTCGCCGGCTCCACCCTCTGTAGCCGCGCCGCTTGCGGTGGCTGCGGCGGACAAGCCGGTAGGGGAACAGGAGAACGCCGAAGAGCCCGAGCGTGATCGCGTACCCCGCGGTCACCAAGGTTCGGCGAGCGGCGGTCCTGCCCAGCCGGCTCGGACCGGCGGCCGTCGTCGGGTGGGTGGGTGCTTCGGTGGGGTGGGTGGGGGTCAATAGGGTGGCGGGTATGGAGATCTGGCTCAATCCCGCGTGTTCCAAGTGCCGGTCCGCCGTGCGGATCCTGGATGAGGAGGGCGCGCGGTACACCGTGCGCCGGTATCTGGAGGAGCCGCCGACAGCGGCGGAGCTGCGGGCCGTCCTGGAGAAGCTGGGGCTGGAGCCGTGGGACATCACACGGACCCAGGAGGCCGAGGCCAAGGAGCTGGGGGTCGCCCGCTGGGAGCGCACCGAGGCGGAGCGCGAGCGGTGGATCGGTGCGCTCGCCGCGCACCCCCGGTTGATTCAGCGGCCGATCATCACCGCCGACGACGGGTCGGCTCTGGTCGGGCGCAGCGAGGAGGCCGTGCGGGACGCCGCGTCGCGGACCGGGGGCCCAGACCTCGCCTAGCTAGCGGTCAGCGGTCGGTCGCCCGGTGGTGTGGAGGCCGGCGGTGGGCGCCTAGAAGGTGATGCGGTTGATGGTGTCCGCGAGGGAGTTGAGGAACCGGTTGATGGACGGCGCCATGCCGGTGGAGGCGAGGAAGAAGCCGAACAGTATGGCGACGATCGCCGGCCCCGGCTTGATCGACTTCGCTCTGATCAGCACGATCAGCACGATCCCCAACAGCAGCACAACTGACAGTGAAAGAGCCACAACTGATCACACCCTTGGTCGGAACGCCTCACCGGCCCGGGAGCATGCCGCCCACACCCCCTGCACCACATCGTGCCACCAACTGCTTGCCCACTGCAGGAGGGTGACGAATCATCGGCCAACGCTTTGCCCGATTCTTCCCCCTGCCCCGCGACCCGTTCCCCGCCGGGCGGGCCGGGGCAACCGGAAGGTCGCATTCCGCGCCCTGACGCGACTCGGCAATTCGACCTGGTCACTTACCGGGTGAATTTCTTTTCCGGCCCGTCGAGACCTTCCGCGACTTCGGCAAACCCCTCCGGGACGGGCGAATTCCGTGGCATCTCTCACAGAATTGTCGACGCGTGTGGGGGCGGTCGGCCATTCGGGCATAGCGAGGAAGAAGTGGACATTCCTTCCGGGGCGCCCGCGGGGGATACCGCCCGTTTTAGGCGGGAGAAGCGGGACATACCGGGTCACGTGAGGTGGGCGACGCGCGCTGAGGGTGGCGGAATCGTGGGAGTGTGCGACGGGACACGCCGTATCGACCAGCGGTTTTATGGGGAACACCGGCGGGGGGTATAGGGATCGCCTCCGGCAGCGTGTCCAGGAGAAATTGGGGAAGTGTTGCGGAGCGGTTTTACGCATTCGCCGCCCGCCGCTATCGTGCCTCAGATGTTTCACGCTGCCCCCACACCTCGACGCGCGCTCCCGCCGGCCAGGGAGGCGACGGGTGCGGACCGGACGGCGCGTGCGGCACAGCCACCGGGCGTGGCGGAGCCCGCCGCCCCCGCGCCCTCCCCCAAGACCGGCCGGGACGCGTTCTTCGACAACGCGAAATACCTGGCCATCGTCCTCGTGGCGATGGGCCACGCCTGGGAGCCGCTGACCGACGGCAGCCGCACCGCCGAAGCGCTCTACATGACCGTCTACGCCTTCCACATGCCGGCTTTCATCATCATCTCCGGCTATTTCTCGCGCAGTTTCGACATGCGCAAGGACCGGCTGCAGCGGCTCGTCACCGGCGTCGCGGTTCCCTACGTCCTCTTCGAGACCGCGTACGCCTTCTTCAAGCGCTGGGCGGACGACGATCCGGGGCATCCGATCAGCCTGCTCGATCCGTGGTTCCTGACGTGGTTCCTCGTCGCCCTGTTCATCTGGCGGCTGACCACGCCGCTGTGGAAGGTCGTGCGCTGGCCGGTTCCGCTCGCGCTGGCCATCGCCGTCCTCGCGTCCGTTTCGTCCGACATCGGCGATGACCTGGACCTGCAACGGGTGTTGCAGTTCCTGCCGTTCTTCGTGCTGGGGCTGTATGTGCGGCCCGAGCACTTCAAGCTCGTGCAGCGGCGCGTCGTACGGATCGCGTCCGTGCCGGTCTTCGCGGGGGCGCTGCTGATGGCGTACTGGGCGGCGCCGAGGATGACCTCGGCCTGGTTCTACCACCGGGACAGCGGCGAGGAGTTGGGCACCACCTGGTGGATCGGGGCCCTGATGACGCTGGCCCTGTTCGGCTGCTCGATCGTGTTGGTGGCCTGTTTCTTCTCCTGGGTGCCCACCCGGCGGACGTGGTTCACGGTGCTGGGCGCGGGGACGCTGTACGGCTATCTGCTGCACGGCTTCCTGGCCAAGGGCTCGCGGTTCTGGGGCTGGTTCGACGACTACGCGTGGCTGCGTTCTCCGCTCGGCGAGATCGCCGTCACGCTGCTCGCCGGGGCCGTGGTGACGGCCTTGTGCACGCCACCGGTCCGCAAGGTGTTCCGCTTCGCCATGGAGCCGACGATGGCGTGGGCGTTCGTCAAGGATCCGGCCGACCGGGCGCGGGCGGGGGCGCGGCAGGAGGAGCGGGAGCGCGTCAAGGTGTGAGCGGGGCGTGAGCAGGGCCTGCGGCGGAGGCCCTGCGGTCAGGCGTCGCGGCAGATCAGCAGCAGGGCGCGGTCGTCGTTGACGTCCTTGGCGACGGCTTCGATCAGGTGCCAGGCGGCGCCCGCGAAGCCGGCGGTGACATAGCGGTCGGCCTCGCCGGTCAGGCGGTCGATGCCCTCGGTGAGGTCGCGGTCGGCGGCCTCCACCAGGCCGTCGGTGAACATCATCAGGACGTCGCCCGGCCGCAGGGTGCCCTTGACCGGGTCGAACTGGGCCCCGTCGTAGACACCGAGCAGCGGCCCGTCGCCCGACTTCTCTTCCCAGCGGCCGGTGCCGGCGCTGAGCTGAAGGGCCGGGAGATGGCCGGCGGAGAGCAGTTCGTAGTCGCCGGATTCCAGGTCGAGGACGAGGTGGATGGAGGTCGCGAACCCCTCGTCCCAGTCCTGGCGCAGCAGATATCCGTTGGCGGCGGGCAGGAAGCCGTGCGGCGGGAGCGAGCCGAGCAGGCCGCCGAACGCCCCGGACAGCAGCAGGGCCCGGGAGGCCGCGTCCATGCCCTTGCCCGAGACGTCGGTCAGGACGACTTCGAGGATGTTGCCGCCCTGGGTGCGCGAGGCCACCACGAAGTCGCCGGAGAAGGACTGCCCGCCGGCCGGCCGCAGCGCCATCTCGCGGTGCCAGCCGCGCGGCAGATCCGGCAGTTTGCTCTGGACGCGGATGCGTTCGCGCAGGTCGAAGAGCATCGTCCCGCCGCGCCGCCAGGGCACGCCGACCCGGCTGCGGAACTGGGCGATCAGCAGTCCGAAGAGCCCGACCGCGGCGACGACCAGCACCGTCCCGGGCGTGATCCGGGCCGGGCCCTGGTCGTACGGGTCGAGCAGGGCCGCCTCCACGATCAGGGCGGTCGCGGAGGTGGCGTACAGGGCGAGGAGGTTGGCGGGGCGCAGCAGCAGTCCGCCGGCGATGACCGGCAGGACCAGCGCGACCGGCGCGATCCAGTCGGGGTGCCAGAGCGTGCCGGCGGCGATGGCGGGTATGGCCAGGAGCAGGGCGGCCAGGGCGATCCAGTCGGAGCCGTCGCCGCGGAAGTAGTCGACGCCGGCCTTGCGCACGCCGATGCGAGCCCGGTGCAGGGCTCTGTGCACCCGGGCCGTCAGGGTTTCCGTTCCCGGGCCGCTCGCCATTGTTCTGGACCTTATCCACCCGTTCGGCGGTGCGTCGATTCGCCGCACGACGCCCAGGTCAATTGCCGGGAAATCGCGTTCGAAATACGGTCGCGCGGGCGGAGAGTGTCCTGTTGGTGATCGCGCATGACGACAGAATTACGGGAGCTGCGGCCGGCGGAGTGGGACGCGTGGTACGGCAGGCTGGGCCGTGCGGGGTCCGGACGTAGGGCCTCTGGGTGTACGGGCCGGGCCGGGTGTCGTCAGCCGTCGGCGCGGGCCGTGGCCGGCTGGCAGCCCGGGCACCAGAAGAGGTTGCGGGCGGCGAGGCCGGCGGTGCGGATCTCGCCGGCGCAGATGTGGCAGCGCCCGGTGGCGCGACGGTAGACGTAGACCTCGCCGCCGTGGTCGTCGACGCGCGGTGGGCGGCCCATCGCCTCGGGCATGTGCTCGGGGCGGACGGTGTCGATGCGGTTGTGGCGGACGCCCTCGCGCATCAGGAACACCAGGTCGGCCCAGAGGGCGTCCCATTCGGCGCGGGTCAGGTCGCGGCCGGGCCGGTAGGGGTCGATGCCGTGCCGGAAGAGGACCTCGGCGCGGTAGACGTTGCCGACGCCCGCGATGACCTTCTGGTCGAGCAGCAGCGCCGCGATGGTCGTCCGGCTGCGGCTGATCCGCTGCCAGGCGCGCGCGCCGTCGTCCTGGGGGCGCAGCGGGTCGGGGCCGAGCCTGTCGTGTATCGCCCGCTTCTCGGCGTCGGTGATCAGCGCGCAGGTGGTGGGGCCGCGCAGGTCGGCGTACGCCCGCGCGCCGGCCAGGCGTAGCCGGACGGTGTCGGTGGGCGGCGGGGCGGGGGCGTCGCCGAAGCCGAGCTTGCCGAAGAGGCCGAGGTGGATGTGGACCCAGCGGTCCGGGCCGAAGCCGAGGAAGAGGTGTTTGCCGTGCGCCTCGGCGGTGTCCATGACCTGGCCGTCGAGGAGCGCGGCGCCGTCCGCGAACTTCCCCTGGGGGCTGCTCACCCGGACCGGTTCGCCCTCGAAGCGGGCGCGGTGGTCCAGCGCGAGGCGATGGATCGTGTGCCCCTCGGGCATGGGGGTCCTCCAGTGGGCGCGCCCGCCCGGCCCGGCGAGCGGGGCGGGCGGGCGCGTGGGTCTGCGGGTCGGTCAGCCCTGCGGGTGGTGGGCGGGTACGGGGGGCAGCTCGCCGGTCGTCTCGTACGCCGAGAGCATGTCGATGCGGCGGGTGTGGCGCTCCTCGCCCGAATACGGCGTGCTGAGGAAGAGCTCGACGAACTTCGTCGCCTCTTCCTGGGTGTGCATCCGGCCGCCGACCGAGATGACGTTGGCGTTGTTGTGCTCGCGGCCGAGCTTGGCGGTCTCCTCGCTCCAGGCCAGCGCGGCCCGTACGCCCTTGACCTTGTTGGCGGCGATCTGCTCGCCGTTGCCCGAGCCGCCGATCACGATGCCGAGGCTGTCGGGGTCGGCGGCGGTCTTCTCCGCGGCGCGCAGGCAGAACGGGGGGTAGTCGTCCTGGGCGTCGTAGATGTGCGGACCGCAGTCGACGGGCTCGTGGCCGTGGGCCTTGAGCCACTCGACGAGGTGGTTCTTGAGGTCGAAACCTGCATGGTCGGAGCCGAGATACACGCGCATGGCAAGAGTGTGGCACGGCACTCGGCGGGTAGGCGCCGCCGGGTCTTCGACCGGCCGGAGGTCACCCCCACGAGCCGGATCCGGATCGTGGGAATCGATCATCGGCCACGTTCTCATGCAGGGTTCTCACCAAGAACCACACAAGAGCCACAGAAGGACGGTGCACATGGGCACGCGCCCGCCTCTCATCCCAGAGGCCCCCACCACCGGCGAACCCGGCGGCGGGCCCACCGGGGAGCAGCAACGGGACGGACTGCAGGCAGGACTCAAGAACCGTCATCTGTCGATGATCGCCATCGGTGGTGTCATCGGCGCCGGCCTCTTCGTCGGATCGGGCGCCGGCATCTCGGCCGCCGGGCCGGGCATTCTCCTGTCCTACGCGCTGACCGGGCTGCTGGTCGTGCTGGTCATGCGGATGCTGGGCGAGATGGCCGCGGCCTCCCCCACGTCGGGGTCGTTCTCGGCGTACGCCGACCGGGCGCTGGGCCGCTGGGCGGGCTTCACGATCGGCTGGCTGTACTGGTTCTTCTGGTCGGTGGTCCTCGCCGTCGAGGCGACCGCGGCCGCCGCGATCCTCACCGGCTGGGTCCCGGCCGTCCCGCAGTGGGCCTGGGCGCTGCTGGTGATGGCCGTGCTGACCGGCACCAACCTGATATCGGTGGGGTCGTTCGGCGAGTTCGAGTTCTGGTTCGCCGGGATCAAGGTCGTCGCGATCGTGGTGTTCATCGTGGTCGGCGCGCTGGCGGTCTTCGGGCTGCCGCCGGGCGGTACGGCGGTGGGCATGTCCAACCTGACGGGGCACGGCGGGTTCCTGCCGAACGGGCCCGGCGCGATCCTCTCCGGGATGCTGCTGGTGGTCTTCTCGTTCATGGGCAGCGAGATCGTCACGCTGGCGGCGAGCGAGTCGCCGAATCCGGTGCGGGCCGTCCGCAAGGCCGTCAACAGCGTCATCTGGCGGATCGCGCTCTTCTACATCGGCTCGATCGCGGTGATCGTGACGCTGCTGCCGTGGAACGACCCGGCGGTGATCAAGAGCCCGTACGTGGCGGTGCTGAAGTCGCTGGACATTCCGTACGCGGGCACGGTGATGGACGTGGTGGTGCTGACCGCCGTGCTGTCCTGCCTGAACTCCGGGCTCTACACCGCCTCGCGGATGGCCTTCTCGCTCGGTGAGCGCGGCGACGCGCCCCAGGCGTTCAAGAAGGTCAACAGGGGCGGGGTGCCGGCGGTCGCCATCTGGGCGTCGGTCGCCTTCGGCTTCATCGCGACGATCTTCAGCTACACGTCCAAGGACACCGTCTTCCAGTTCCTGCTGAACTCCTCGGGCGCGGTGGCGCTGTTCGTCTGGCTGGTCATCTGCTTCTCGCAGTTGCGGATGCGGCGGGTCATCGAACGGGAGGCGCCGGAGCGGCTGACGGTGCGGATGTGGCTGTATCCGTGGCTGACGTACGCGACGATCGGTCTGATCGTCTTCGTCGTCGGCTACATGTTCTACGACCCGGACGGCCGGGAGCAGATGGTCCTGTCCGTGGTCGCCGCCGTCGTGGTGCTGGCCGTCGGGCTGGTCCTGGACCGGCGGCGGCCGCGCGAGGCGGGACGGACGGCCGGGCGGACCGACGGGCAGATCGCCGGGCCGAAGTAGGCGGACGGGAACGGGCCGGGCCCCGCGCTCACCCTGGGGTGCGTGCGGGGCCCGGCCCGTCGGACGGCAGGCGCGGCGGCTCGGTCAGCCGCGGCGGCCGGCCAGCTTCCAGGCGGTGGGCAGCGCGCCCATCGCCAGCGCGGCCTTGAGGGCGTCACCGATCAGGAACGGCACGAGGCCGAGCGAAACGGCCTGGCCGAACGGCATGCCGGTGCTCAGCGCGAGGTAGGGGACGCCGACGGCGTAGACCAGGGCCGTGCCGGCGGCCATCGTGGCGGCGGTGCGCAGCGCGCCGCGGTCGCCGCCGCGGCGGGCCAGCGCGCCCACGACGGTGGCGGCGAGCAGCATGCCCAGGACGTAGCCGAAGGTGGCGCCGCCCGCACCCGAGGCGCCGCCCGCGAACCACGGCATGCCCGCGATGCCCGCCAGGGCGTACAGCGCCAGCGAGAGCAGACCGCGGCCCGCGCCGAGCGAGGCGCCGACCAGGAGGGCGGCGAAGGTCTGGCCGGTGACCGGGACCGGCGAGCCGGGGACGGGGACGGCGATCTGGGCCGCGACGCCGGTGAGCGCCGCACCGCCGAGCACCAGCGCGGCGTCGCGGACGCGGGCGCGGGTGGCGGTGGCGGCCGGCAGCAGGTCGGCGAGGACCGTACCGGGACGGATGACGGCGGCAGTGCTCATCGGGGCTCCGCGAGGTGTGAGAGGGATACGGGAGGAGGACGGGACGCGATGACGGTAGTCCAGGAAGGCGCCGGCGATCATCGTGAGGCGGCCACAAAGCCGCACCGGCCCGCTTGGAGAGTTCCGAACAACCGCCATGCCGCCGGGCCGCCGGTGTCTTCGCAGGTCACGTGATGTCCGTCACGGAACGCGTCATTGTGCGGGGGGCGTTTTGTGCTGGCGTGCGGCTTGCGGGGAAACTGGGGCCGCCCCGCGGAGACCTGTGGAGTTCCCCCAAACCACCTTGCGAGAGTACGAGCCCATGCACGATGCACCGACCACCGCCGGGACGCCCCCTCTCGGTGAGGGCACCGGCGAGCGAGAGCCGCTGACCTCCGGGCTCAAGCAGCGCCATCTGACCATGCTGGGGCTCGGCGGGGTGATCGGCGCGGGCCTCTTCGTGGGGTCGGGCGCCGGCATCGCGGTGGCCGGGCCCGGCATCGTGCTGTCGTATCTGATCGCGGGCGCGCTCGCGATGCTCGTGATGCGGATGCTGGGTGAGATGTCGGCGGCGATGCCGGCCTCCGGCGCGTTCTCGGTGCACGCGGAGCGGGCGCTGGGCCGCTGGGCGGGCTTCAGCGTGGGCTGGCTCTACTGGTTCCTGCTGGTCGTCGTGCTCGCCGTGGAGGCCACCGGCGCGGCGCAGATCGCGAGCGGGTGGGTGCCGGCGGTCCCCCAATGGGGCTGGGTGCTGATCTTCATGGTCGTCTTCACGCTCGCCAACCTGGCGGCGGTGAAGAACTTCGGCGAGTTCGAGTTCTGGTTCGCCGCCCTCAAGGTCGCCGCGATCGTGCTGTTCCTCGCCCTCGGCGTCCTCGCCGTCTTCGGTGTGCTGCCCGATACCGAGCCGGTGGGCCTGGCGAACCTGACCGGGCGGGGCGGCTTCCTGCCCAGCGGCTGGTCCGGGGTGATCTCCGGCGTCCTGGCGGTGGTGTTCGCGTTCGGCGGCCTGGAGGTCGTCACCATCGCCGCCGCCGAGTCCGACGATCCGGCGCGCGCGGTCGGCCGGGCGGTGCGCAGCGCGGTCTGGCGCATCCTCTTCTTCTACGTCGGCTCGATGCTCGTCATCGTCACCCTGCTGCCCTGGACCTCGATGCGGCCCGGCCAGAGCCCGTACGTCGCGGTGCTGGACAGCATCGGCGTGCCGGGCGCCGGGCAGATCATGAACATCGTGGTGTTCGTGGCGCTGCTGTCGGCGCTGAACGCCAACCTCTACGGCTCGTCGCGGATGGTGTTCTCGCTGGCCGAGCGCGGTGAGGCGCCGCGGGCGCTGCTGAAGGTGGCGGGTGGGGTGCCGCGCCGGGCGGTGCTGGCGTCCGTGGCGTTCGGCTTCGTCTCCGTGCTGCTCAATCTGAAATGGCCGGATTCGGTCTTCCTCTACCTGCTCAACGCGGTCGGCGCGGTGCTGCTGTTCGTCTGGGGCCTGATCGCCGTCTCCCAACTGCGCCTGCGTCCGCGTATCGAACGCGAGGCGCCCGGGAAGCTGACCCTGCGCATGTGGGCCTTCCCGTACCTGACCTGGGTGGCGCTGGCCGCGATGGGCGGCGTCCTGGTGCTGATGCTGACGGATGAGACGGCCCGGCCGCAGCTCCTGTGGTCGGCCGGCGCGACCGCCGCGGTCCTGCTCGTCGCGGGCGTCCGCGAGCTGCGGGCCCGCCGGAGCGCCGGCCGCCCCTGAGCCGGGGGTCACAGCGCGTCGTAACCGACGAGGAATCAGGCACGGACGGTGACGATCGCGTCTGAATACCGAACATCTGCCGCAGGACTGTTGCCCTGAGCGGACACCGGCACTCAAACTGAGCGCGCTTCACCGAGGACCTCCGGAGCCAAACCGTCGGCAGCCCTGCGCGACCCGCTGCCCCGGCGGGGGTCCAGGGGGCCCGGCAGCACAGTCGCACCGGTCGCGGCCCCGGGAGAACGCAGTTTCGCCCCGCTCCGCTCTCACCTACTGGGACAGGTACGACATGAATCGGACACCCCCGTCGGCCGCGCCCGCGCGCGAGCAGACCGACGCGGTCCCGGGCGCCGGCCAGGACGGCGGCTCCTCGCTCTCCAACGGCCTCAAGCAGCGCCACCTCTCGATGATCGCCCTGGGCGGCGTGATCGGCGCCGGCCTGTTCGTCGGTTCCCGCGAGGGCATCGCCGCCGCGGGCCCCTCGATCGTGCTGGCCTACGCGGTCTCCGGCGGCCTGGTCATGCTGGTGATGCGGATGCTCGGCGAGATGGCCGCGGCCAACCCCGCCTCCGGCTCCTTCTCCGTGCACGCCGAGCGCTCGATCGGCTCCTGGGCCGGCTTCACCGTGGGCTGGATGTTCACCGCGCTGCTGTGTGTGGCGGTGGCCGCCGAGGCGCTCGGCGCCGCGGGCGTGATGACCAGTTGGTTCCCGGGCACCGAGCCCTGGATGTGGGTCCTGCTCTTCATGGTGATCTTCACCGGCACCAACCTGGCCGCCGTCAGCAACTTCGGCGAGTTCGAGTTCTGGTTCGCCGCGCTGAAGGTCGCCGCCATCGGCATCTTCCTGATCCTGGGCCTGCTCGCCATCTTCGGCCTGCTGCCCGGCACCGCCGCGCCGGGCGCCGCGCACCTGACCGGGGACGGCGGCTTCCTCCCCAAGGGCGTCGACGGCCTGATGGTCGGCCTGCTCGCCTCCGTCTTCGCCTACGGCGGCCTGGAGACGGTCACCATCGCGGCCGCCGAGTCCAAGGACCCGGTCCGCGGCGTCGCCGGCGCGGTGCGCACCGCGATGTGGCGCATCGCCCTGTTCTACGTCGGCTCCATGGCGATCATCGTCACCGTCATCCCCTGGAACGACGCCTCGATAGCCGAGCACGGCCCGTACGTCGCGGTCCTGAACTACCTGCACATCCCGGCCGCCGGCCAGATCATGAACATCGTCATCCTGGTGGCCCTGCTGTCCGCGATGAACGCCAACATCTACGGCTCGTCCCGGATGGCGTACTCCCTGACCTCGCGCGGCCAGGGCCCGAAGTTCCTCAACAAGGTCAGCGGCGGCGTCCCGCGCCGGGCGGTCATCCTCTGCTCCGCCTTCGGCTTCCTCGCGGTCCTCTTCAGCTTCTGGTGGCCCACCACGGTCTTCCAGTGGCTGCTCAACATGGTCGGCGCGGCGGTGCTCGTGGTCTGGGGCTTCATCGCCGTCGCCCAACTGCGGATGCGCCGCAGGCTGGAGCGCGAGGCGCCCGAGAAGCTCGTCGTGAAGATGTGGGCCTTCCCCTTCCTCACGTGGGTCGCGCTGGCCGGCGTCTCCGTCGTGCTGCTGCTGATGCTGCGCGACGAGAACCAGCGCCTCCAACTGCTGTTCACGGCCGGCTTCGGCGTGGTGCTGGCCGTCATCGCGCTGGTGCGCCAGCGGATGCGGGCGGGTTCGCCCGCACCCGACGCGGAGTCGCCGAAGCTCTAGGCGCGGCACGGTCGGGGCGCGCTCCGGCCTCTCTCCCGGCACAGGGGGGGGGGGGGGGGGGGGGGGGGGGGGGGGGGGGGGGGGGGGGGGGGGGGGGGGGGGGGGGGGGGGGGGGGGGGGGGGGGGGGGAGGGGCGGGGGGGGGGGGGGGTGGGTGGGA